>DESK01000065.1 GCA_002361955.1 Lachnospiraceae bacterium UBA3316 | reverse complement strand
CTGTTCCGTGAATAATTCAGGCTTTACAAGTTTTTTCATAAAAAAAATATCGTACAGAGCTTTCTGATGTATAATGAGTTTACGACAACCATTACGAAAGAAAGTGATTCTGTACGATAAACTCATAATACAACAACAAAAGCCTAATTGGTAGACTTCATCAATATTTTTCTATTTATTTTGATACATTTTCTGCTCCGATTGCTGAAACGCTGTTTCTATTGGTGTTCTCCATTTTAGCAATGGAATCTGCTCATTCCATTCGTTTTCTTTATCGACATTTTTTGTCTGGTATTACAGAAAAATCTTTGAATGCGTTTTACTATGCCTGCTCTTATGCAAAAGTAGACTACTCTAAGTTTATGAATGTTACAGCATCTGTCGCTTTAAAACTGATCCCGGAAATCCTACGCAGTCAGCCTGTCTTTCTATGTATTGAAAAAGTTTGAGCATGTATCAAAACTTTTCGACCACGCCGCACACAATGGCTCCAACTATCTGAATGGACACTGCTTTGTCAGCCTTATGCTTTGTGTCCCTGTATGGAGAAACCAACAGATTGTTTACCTTGCCGTTCCATTAGGATACACCAGTTTACAAGTTTTGGGCATTTTTAAAATCCGACAAGCCCTGCAACACATCCTTTTGAGTATCAGCTGTCACAAAGCAGGAATACCTGCCTGTCCGAGCCAATACTGCCCATGGCCTGGCGCACCATTCCGGCAGCAATTTCCAGCTTAGTCTGTTTTTTGTCCCAGAGCTGGTAGCCCAGCGGGACAGACAGATACCGTATGGAACCATCCGCCAGAACCGGGAATGACCGCAGAATGCTTACCATACAGTGTCCGTCCAGATAATTGGAGCCGTTATGTGCAGCATGGACAAAAAGCCTTGAACAGAGTTCAAATTTCTCCCCTTCCTTTTCCACCATAGTGTCATCAATGGAAAGGAACAGCGGCTGTGCAGCTAACTGGCCAGGCACTGCCCTTAGAGCTTTGGACAGCGTCACATCCCTCCAGGCTCCATTGTCCAGCCTGTCAATTTTAAGTGCATAGTAATACGCATTCAGTGATGTGCTTGAAAGCTTTGAAAGCACATGTCTGTGTGCAAATCATACAGAACGGAAGATACCCAGGGCCAGTATGGAGACAACGATAAGAAACATGGGTTTGTATCTTTATTTTTCCCAAAAAGTTGTAAACTGGTGATATTGCTTTCTTTAATAAAGTATTATAAGATAAAGAAAAACAGAATGGAGGTCATACAGTGAAAAAGCAACAGATGCATTTAACAAACAGAGAACGCCAGATTCTTGATATTATGTGGGATTCCGATACCCCTATGACGGCGTCAGAAATCGTGTCCGTATGTCCGGACCTGACCAAAAGCACCGTCCAGGCTGTGCTTCGCAAGCTTTTGGCCTATGAGTATATCAGTGTGGCGGACATTGTCCATAGCGGGACGGTGTTATGCCGTAGATACCGCCCCACCTTTTCCAGGGCACAGTTTTTAGCGGCTCAGCTAAAAAATACCTTTGACGCTTACCACAATGTATCAAAAGTGGATATTTTTTCCGGCTTATTAGGCGATCTCTCTGATTTCCCCATTTCTTTAGAGGAAATCAGAACGATGGAAAAAATGCTGAAGGAGTATAAGAACAAGCTCCAGGAGAGGTGATCGTATGCTGCCATTTTCTTTTGCGGCGGTGCTGATGTGCATCCTGACGTCCAACCTGCTGATTATTCTGTGCACCTGCATCCTGCGGTCAAAGACGGTCTTGATCCGCATCGGATACCCCTTGCTGGGAGGCATGATCCTTGCAGCCACGGTACGTCTTTTTCTGCCTTTTGAATTTACCTTTGCGAAAACCTTCTGGATGCCGGAGCCTGTATCTGATTTTCTTGCAGTCTTTCTCCTGCATCACGGTATCCGCGTTGGAAGCATCCTGCTTTCTGCCTGGGATATCCTCCTGTTTCTCTGGTTCCTTGGCGGCTTTCTATCTCTTGCGCGCTTTTTGCGTTTGTATTTTTTGTCAGCCGCCCGCATCAAAGAATATGAGGCCGGCGAACACCCTGACGCCGTTCCTGTTTATCAGGAACAGATCGACGCGATCTGCCGGGAGCTGAAGAAAAAGAACCATTTCCGTTTGGTTGTTCTCCCGGATATCCAGGTACCCCTGTCAGTGAAAAGAAAGCAAACGATCCGAATAAAAGGGAAAAGGAAACGCAAAAAAAGGGTGACAAAAAAGATACGCTATAAGCGCCTATACAATTTTACCCAGCGTGAATGGGTCAGCGGCCGGATCCGTATAAAATAAAAGAACACTGTGCAGGAGGCAACTCTTTTGCACAGTGTTTTTTATGAGACGGGTAATGTCCGCTCTCACAAAATCTCTGCATTGACAAATTCTTTTCTCATTGCTATACTTTTTTCGATTTGATAGTCAAACTATTTGTAATTCAAAAGGAGAATGTCATG
Organism: Lachnospiraceae bacterium UBA3316; assembly: GCA_002361955.1. GTDB lineage: Bacteria > Bacillota > Clostridia > Lachnospirales > Lachnospiraceae > Hominisplanchenecus_A. The sequence continues at coordinate 20,426 of DESK01000065.1, read as the reverse complement.
CATATCATAAAGAAACTTTACTGCCGTACCTTTCAGACGGCCCTGAAAATCGCCCTGCCCTTTCTGCCCTACCGAAACCCGGAGGTCGTAAACAGTGTCACAAAGCTCCCGGATATCTTAAAAAGCAAGCAGTGCAGCCGGGTGCTCATCATCACCGACCAGGGCGTGCGAAACCTGGGCCTTACCAGGCGCCTGGAGCAGGCTCTGGCGGACAGCGCCATCACCTTTGCCGTCTACGACAAAACGGTGGCAAACCCCACCACAGAAAATGTGGCCCAGGCCCTGGAGATGTACCGGGAGCTGGACTGCCAGGCCATCATTGGCTTTGGGGGCGGCTCCAGCATCGACTGCGCCAAGGCCACGGGAGCCAGGATCGCCAAGCCCAGACAATCCCTGGCAAAGATGAAGGGAATTTTAAAAGTGCGCAAAAAGCTGCCCCTGCTGATCGCCGTCCCCACCACCGCGGGGACAGGCAGTGAAACCACCCTGGCCGCCGTGATCACCGACGGGGTGACGAGACACAAATACGCCATCAACGACTTCCCCCTGATCCCCCGGTACGCGGTCCTTGATCCCAAGGTGACGGTAAGCCTGCCCCCCGCCATCACAGCCGCCACCGGCATGGACGCCCTGACCCACGCAGTGGAAGCCTACATTGGCAATTCCACCACCAGGGGAACCCGGGAAAACGCCCTCCACGCCATCCGGCTGATCTTTGAAAACCTGGAGACGGCTTACAACGACGGCAAAAACCTGACCGCCCGCCAAAATATGCTGCGGGCCTCCTTCTACGCAGGCTGCGCCTTTTCCAAGTCCTATGTGGGATACGTGCACGCGGTGGCCCACTCCCTGGGCGGGGAATACAACGTGCCCCACGGCCTGGCCAACGCCATTTTGCTGCCCTTCGTGCTGGAGTCCTACGGCAGCGCCGTCCACAAAAAGCTGGCCCGCCTGGCCGTCGCCGCCGGCGCAGCCGACAAAACCACGCCCCGGGAGACGGCGGCCAGAAACTTTATCGACGCCATAAAGGATATGAAACGGAAGTTTGGCATCGGAGATACTGTGCCGGAAATCCGGAAGGAGGATATCCCCAAGCTGGCCCACTATGCGGATAAGGAAGCCAATCCCCTCTACCCCGTACCCGTACTGATGGATGCCGCAGAACTGGAAACCTTTTACTATAAGCTGATGAAAAAGGAGGAGCATACATTATGACAGAACAGGATATTTCCCGTCTTTTAGAAAAGCAGCGCCGCTATTTTTACACAGGGGCCACCCTGGATCTAAACGCCCGTCTTGGAGCCCTCGAAAAACTGAAAAATGCCATCAAGAGCCGGGAGTCCCTCATCCACGCCGCCCTGAAGGAGGATCTGGGGAAAAGCAGCTTTGAGAGCTATATGTGCGAGACGGGCCTGGTGCTGAGCGAAATCTCCTATATGCAAAAGCATCTCCGCTCCCTGGCAAAGGAACGGACGGTGTGGACGCCCCTGGCCCAGTTCGCCTCCAGAAGCTACAAAAAGCCCTCCCCCTACGGCGTGGTTCTGATCATGAGCCCCTGGAACTATCCCTTCCTGCTGACCATAGACCCGCTGGTGGACGCCATCGCCGCAGGAAATACCGCCGTCTTAAAACCCAGCGCCTACTCCCCGGCCACCAGCCAGGTAATCTGCGAGATCATCCGGGAGTGCTTCGGCGAATCCTACGTCTCCGTAGTCACCGGCGGACGGGCGGAAAACACCTGCCTTTTGGGAGAGCATTTCGACTACATCTTCTTTACAGGAAGCCAGTCTGTAGGCCGGGAGGTCATGAAATGCGCCTCCCGCCATCTGACTCCCGTGACCCTGGAGCTCGGCGGCAAAAGCCCCTGTATCGTAGATCAGACGGCGGACCTGAAGCTTGCGGCAAAGCGCATCGTATTTGGAAAATACCTGAACTGCGGGCAGACCTGCGTGGCCCCCGACTACATTCTCTGCGACAGCCGGGTCAAGGACGAGCTGGCAGACCAGATCAAGCGCCAGATCGTAAAACAGTTCGGCCGACAGCCCCTGGATAATCCCGACTATGGGAAAATCATCAATGAGAAGCACTTCCGGCGCATACTGGGCCTGATACAGCCCGAAAAAGTCATCTGGGGTGGAACCTACCGGGAGGCCAGTCGGCAGATCGCGCCCACCGTCATGGACGGCGTGACCTTCGACGATGCCGTGATGCAGGAGGAGATCTTCGGCCCCCTGCTTCCCATCCTGACCTACGATTCCCTGGACCATGCCATCGAGAAGATCAACGCCATGCCCCACCCCCTGGCCCTCTATCTGTTTACGAGAGACAGGACCGCTGCCAAAAAGACGCTTGCCCGCTGCGGCTTCGGCGGAGGCTGTGTCAACGATACCATCATCCATCTGGCCACCAGCGAGATGGGCTTCGGCGGCTTCGGGGAGAGCGGCATGGGTGCCTACCACGGCAAAGCAGGCTTTGAGACCTTCTCCCACTATAAGAGCATCGTAGACAAAAAGCTGTGGATCGACCTGCCCATGCGCTACCAGCCCTACCGGAAGGCCCATGAGAAGCTGGTGCGGCTATTCTTAAAATAAACGGAAAAAGCAAGGGTTCCTCAAATCCAAGAAGTTTCAGACTTGAAGTTCTGAAACTTCTCTATTTTATAGAGTTTTGGATTTTTAAGTCTGAAACTCTTGCTTTTTTCACGTTTTAGGTATACGATAAATAAAAAATAAGGGAGACGCCGTATGACGGAACTTATCAATCGCCCTGAATATTTAAGTCAACTCATTCAACATAAAGATGTAGATCTGATCAAGATCATCACAGGCATTCGCAGATGTGGAAAATCATCCCTGCTGGATTTGTTTCACCAATACCTGTCTGATAGCGGAGTAGCTGACTGCAACATTATTCACATGAACCTGGAATCTCTGCGCTACCGGAATCTTACTGACTATCTTTCCTTCTATGATTATGTCAGTGAGCTCATTCCCAAAAAAGGTAAAACCTATTTGCTATTTGATGAATTGCAGGCTGTAAAGCATTGGGAAAAGTCTATCGAGTCTTTTCGCCTCGACTTTGATGTAGATATCTATATTACCGGTTCCAATGCCTACCTGCTTTCCACAGAATTTTCTACATTGCTTTCCGGCAGATATGTAGAAATCCGTATGCTGCCTTTATCCTTTAAAGAATTTTTAGCCTTCTGGGAATTTTCCCCATTGGTCACGGTTGAAGAAAAATTTCAGAAATACCTGCAGTTCGGCGGCATGCCTATCTTGAGAGAATATCATTTTAACGAAGCAAGGAGCAGCCAGGCGCTGGAAGGTATTTACTCCACAGTCGTGCTGCGTGACATTCTCCAGCGTAACCATCAGGCTGATCAAAGAATGCTTCAGAAAATTATGCTGTTTCTCTGCTCCAACATTGGCAGCATTACTTCTCCGAACCGCATCGGCAATGTTTTATCCCATGAAGGGGATATTCAAACCTGCAAAGGTAAAAACATCGCAGGTAAAACGGTAGATAAATACATCTCCATGCTGCGCAGTGCTTTTATCGTTTACTCTGTTGAACGATATGATGTGAAAGGTAAGCAACTGTTGCAAACGTTAGGTAAAAACTACATCATTGATATGGGCTTTCGCAATATGCTGCTCGGCTATCGAGATGCAAACCGGGGCCATATTATTGAAAATATTGTATTTCTGGAATTGATTCGGCGCGACTACCGTGTATACACCGGTAAGGTTGGTGAAACAGAAATCGATTTTGTAGCTGAAAAGCCAAATGACAAATTGTATATCCAGGTAACAGAAAATATGCAATCGCCGGAGACCCGCAAACGGGAACTCCGGCCACTGCGCATGATACCCGACAACTACGAAAAAATCGTACTGTCAATGGATAGAAATTATATTCATTCCTACGAAGGCATCAAGTCCCTGTATCTAATTGATTGGCTGCTATCCTGAGAAGTTCCGCCCCTCCTCCTTGCACAATCCGACGCCTTCTGCTAAAATATTTTCTTGGAAGACGTACTTATGAAAGGAGAAACGCAATATGCCAATGACTTACAGAACTCATGGAACCTGTTCCCAGGCCATCATTTTTGACCTGGACGGCGATACAATCAAAAAAGTAGAATTTATCGGCGGATGCTCCGGCAATACCCAGGGCGTGGCCAAACTGGTGGAGGGCATGAAGGCCCAGGACGCCATCGCGAAGCTGGAAGGCATCAAATGCGGCCCCCGCCCCACATCCTGCCCGGATCAGCTGGCAAAGGCGCTCAAGGAAGCTCTGGCACGGTAAACGTTCCCGCCGCAGGCAGGGGGCGTCAGATCCTCGTCTGTCACAGGAGGGCAATCCCATACAGCGCTGCCACTCCCGGCAGCCCCAGCAGCCCAGAGGCAAATAAACTGATGGGATTTAAGCCCACGGCCGCCGGGATGCCAAGCCTCTCCAGGAGCGCGTTTCCCACACAGATGGCAGCCGCCCCCAGCACCAGCCGCAGGCAAAATTTTTTCAGCACCTGTGTTTTCTTCTGCCACCCCGCCACCAGCAGGACAAAGGCGCACACCGCCCCCAGACAGAGGAAACCTTCTCTTAGTTCCATAGGCTTTCTCCCTCTTTTTACTTATCGGGATATCCTATGACCGTATGAAAAAAATATGTGTTTTAACAGCCCCCGGCTCAGAAACGCCGGGGGCTGAACTGTTACTTCCATATTATTATGTGTCAAAACTGGTTTACGGACTGTTCCGGGCACAGAGCTCCCACACTTCTCCTGAAACTATTAGAACTTAAATACTGCCACACCGTAAGCAGGCAGATCGTAGGCAAAGGAATATTTCCTTCCGTCGCATTCCTGCATCTGGGCCTTGTAGATTTCCGGCTGCTCCTTGCCGCTTCCGCCGAATTCCTCCGCGTCGCTGTTTAAGATCAGGCGGTACTGTTTCTTTTTCGGTACGCCCACCCGGTAATCTGGTCTCTCCACAGGCGTGAAATTCACCACAAAGAGCAGATCGCTCTTTCCATCCGTGGAATGGCGCACAAAGCTGAAGATACTCCTGTCGCCGTCATCGGCATTGATCCACTCAAAGCCCTTGGGATCGTTGTCCCCCTGGTAACAGGCCGGATATTTCTTATAGAGGTTCAGCAGGGCCCGCACATAATTCTGCAGCTCCTGGTGTTTCTCCTCGCTGAGCAGATACCAATCCAGCTCCCTGGCCTCGCTCCATTCCTGGAACTGGCCGAACTCCTGTCCCATAAAGAGAAGCTTCTTTCCGGGATGGCCTATCATAAATGAGTACCCCGCCTTCAGGTTCGCGAACTTATCATCGTAAAGGCCAGGCATCTTGTTGATCATCGAACATTTCAAATGCACCACCTCATCGTGGGACAGCACCAGGATGTACTTCTCCGAGTAGGCGTAGGTCATGGCAAAGGTCATCTTATTGTGGTTATACTTTCTGAAATAGGGGTCAAGCTTCATATATTCCAGAAAATCATGCATCCAGCCCATATTCCACTTCATCGAAAAGCCCAGGCCGTCGTCCTCCGGCTTTCCCGTCACCAAAGGCCATGCGGTGGACTCCTCCGCGATCATCAGAGCGCCCTTGTTTCTGCCCAGCACCACGCTGTTCAGATGTTTAAAGAACTCGATCGCCTCCAGGTTTTTATTTCCGCCGTAAATATTGGGCACCCACTGGCCATTCTGCCTGCCGTAATCCAGATAGAGGATAGAAGCCACCGCGTCCACCCGCAGGCCGTCCACATGGAACTGCTCGATCCAGTAAAGGGCGTTCGCGATCAAAAAGTTCTTTACCTCATTCTTCCCAAAGTCAAAGACCTTGGTGCCCCAGTCAGGATGCTCCCCCTTCCTGGGATCTGCGTACTCATACACGCAGGTTCCGTCAAACTCTGCCAGTCCGTGGGCATCCCTCGGGAAATGGGCCGGAACCCAGTCCAGGATGACGCCAATCTTGTTTTTATGCAGATAATTCACCAGATACATAAAATCTGCCGGGCTGCCATAACGGGCGGTCGGCGCGTAGTACCCGGTAACCTGATAGCCCCAGGAGCCGTCGAACGGATGCTCCGCGATACCCATCAGCTCCACATGGGTGTAACCCATATCCTTCACATAATCCGCCAGAGAATGAGCCAGCTCCCTGTAATTAAAGAAACCGTCCACATCCTCCTCCTTGGAAGGATGCTTCTTCCAGGAACCGGGATGAACCTCATAGATGCTCATGGGCATCTCATTCATATCCTGTTTCTCCCTGCGTTTCATCCATGCGCTGTCGCCCCATTTAAATTTTGTCAGGTCAGCGATCTTTGAAGCGTTCCCGGGACGCATCTCGGAGGCGTTCGCAAAGGGATCCGCCTTGTAATGCTTTCTGCCGTCCTGGCCGTGTACCAGGTACTTATACAGCATTCCTATCTTGGCTTCCGGCACAAATACCTCATAAATTCCCAAAGGATCCAGCCTTTCCATAGGGATGCTCTCCTCGTCCCACTCGTTAAACTCACCGATCAGGTTCACTGCCTTGGCGTTTGGCGCCCACACGGCAAAGTAAATTCCCGTCTTTCCGTTCCGCTTTGTCTTATGAGCTCCCAGCTTTTTGTAGATGTCATAATGAGTGCCCTGCCCAAAAAGATACTGATCAAACTCACCGATGCGAAGCTCCTCCTCCGGTGCCTTTCCCCCGGCTGTCTTTGCCTCCGCAGCCTTAGCGGCCGGAGCCTCTGCCTTCTTTACTGCCGTCTTTTTCTTTGACGTTCTTTTGTTCATCCTCTTCACCTCTGATTCATTCTTTTATTCTTATCACCATGCTGCCACAAGCGTCCAGTTCCAGATTCAGTCTTCCACCCTCGGCCGAAAGCTCCTCTCCGGTAAAGGCATCCACGCAGGCGCCTGCGATCGGAAGAGGCACAGATAAATAGGCCGGGGCCTCATCGTTGTTCACCGCCACCACCACGGCTTCCTTTTCATGGATCCTGGCGTAGGCGTACTGTCTGTTTGTCAGCACCAGCTCCCGGTATTTGCCTTCCGCCAGCGCCTCATTGCCCTTTCGGAGCTCTCCCAGGGCCTGAATATAGGCCGTGAGCTTCGGATAGGCATTTTGTTCCTCCATCTCGGCAAGGTCAAGCTTCGGACGCATACCGTCGTCGTTTGCCCCTACCTTCCTTCCCTCAATGCCCCACTCGGAACCGTAGTAAACAGACGGAATCCCCGGAAGCGTATAGAGAAGGGTATATACAGAATAAATATGGTCTTTGTTATTCAACTTGCTCATGATCCTGTCCACATCATGGTTGTCCACGAAAGAATACAGGGTGCGCCCTCTGTAGATCCCGCCGTTCTCATCAAACTCCCGGCGGATCGTATGGGCGATCTCAAAATAATTGTGGTCATTGTGGCCGGAATACAGCCCCTTATGCAGCTCATAATTTGTCACCGAATGGAGCATCTCATCGTTTGCCCAACGGGCGTAATCCCCATGGATCACCTCGCCCATCAGCCAGAAATCCTCCTTCTCCTGCGCTGTCACGCGGCGCATCTGTTTCATGAATTCAAAATCAAGGCAGTCCGCGCAGTCCAGCCGAATCCCGTCAATGTCAAACTCCTTGATCCAGAAACGTATCACATCCAGCAGGTAATCCCGCACCTCCTGATTGGAAAGGTTCAGGTTCACCAGCTCAAAGCAGTTTCTCCATGCCTCATAGCCGAACCCATCATTGTAGGGATTGTTCCACCCAAAATTTATGCCCTTATACCAGCCGCAGTACCGGGATCCCTCCCGGTTCCTCTGGATATCACAAAACGCGGCAAATTCTCTTCCCGTGTGGTTGAACACACCGTCCACCACCACCCGGATCCCGGCCTCATGGGACTTCTGCACAAATTCCTTAAAGTCCTCATTGTCCCCCAGCCTTCTGTCCACCATTTTGTAATCCCTGGTGTCATATCCGTGGGTGGTAGATTCAAACAGCGGTCCGATGTAGACGGCCGTCACACCAAGCTCCTTCATGTGGTCGATCCAGGGAAGGAGCTCCCTCATACGGTGAACCACTTTTTCTTCTTTATTTTCCTTTGGCGCGCCCGTCAATCCCAAAGGATAGATATGGTAAAAGACTGCCTCGTTGTACCATTTGCTCATTGTGTTAACCTCCTCATTGCTTTTACGTGAAAATCCCATACATAAATTGATCCACCAGGGAACGCTTGACCTCCTCTGTCACCAGGCTGCCTTCCTCCGTTTTCGCGCAGGTAAAAAGGATATAGCTGTTTAAAATCCCGAGAAATCCGATGGCGAACTGCTCCTGCCTTCCCCTGATATTTCCAAGCTGGGGCGACGCCTTCTCAAAAAAGCCCGCCACAATGCCAAAAAGCTCCGCCACCAGAGGACTTACCGCCTGATATGCCTCATTTTCCTTTGCGGAGTGATACAGGCCCATCATCAGCATATAGGCTTTCCTGTTGGTATTTGCCAGATCAAGCAGACGGGAAGCCATCTGGTAAAGTGTTCCCGGAACATCCCCATGGTAATCCGCGGCCTTTCTCATAGACTCATTCACACTGGAAAACCTATCCTGCAGGAGTGTTTCCAAAAGCCCGTACTTACTTCCAAAATAGTAATACAGCGTAGGCTTCGTCACCCCGGCTCCCTCTGCGATCTCCTGGACGCCCACCGCATCGTAGCCCCTGGCATAGAAAAGCTCCAATGCCGACTGCATGATCTTTTCCCTGTTGTCCATGGCTCCGCCTCCTTTCCCGGGTACCTCTTATGGAAACTCTTTCTTACTTGTGAGTATACCGCTCGGTATATTAAATGTCAAGTACATCCAGTGTTTTGAAGGACGCTTGCAGTCAAAAGCCCCGCTGCATCCAGCGGGGCTTCTCACCGACATCTTTCTTTACTTTACTTTTCCTTTCTTTCCCATGCCTGCCTTTCTCAGTTTTTTCTGCAATGCTGCCTTCTGTTTTTTGTTCAGCTTCTTTGCCGTCACCACCATCTTTGTATAGGTCTTTTTGAACGCGCCCGTCTTAATGGTCTTCGGGGCTTTTCCCATGAACTGTACGCTTTTCAGGTTTTTGCAGCCCATGAACGCCTGCTTTCCGATCGACGTCACGTTTTTGCCAAGCACTGCTTTTTTCAGCTTCGTGTTTCCTTTCATCACCTTGTCGCCTACTTCCGTGACGGTAAACACTGTGCCGCTAAGCTTAACCGTTGCAGGAACCGTCAGCTTTGACGCCTTTTTGCTGGGAACCTTCACCAGCCGCGCCGTCTTCCTTGCCGGATCAATCACCTGATAGCTTCCCGTCTTCGTGGACACGATAGCGCCTCTGGCCGGTACGCTCCTTACCAGCGCCGCCCGGGCAGCCTCCAGAGCCTTCATGGCTCCGTCGATCTCCGCCTGGGATACGCCCGCCTTTGCCAGCAGTTTTTCCGCGGCGTCCAGCGCAGCGCGGAATTTTGCCGCGCTCTCTGCCGTATAGACGCTCAGATCGATCTTCTTTGCCGTTTCCACACTTCCACGAAGTCCGCTGCTGTCCGGGCCGGCCTTTGCCACGAGCTGTTTCTCTGCCGCCTGCAAGGCCTCCAGAGCCGCCTGCACTTCCCGGGCCGTAGCGTTTTCATTTTCCATGACTGCCCGGGCAGCTGCCAGCGCCCTGCGGTATCCCTCCGCGCTCTCCGGAGTATAACTGCCCAGCGCCTTTTTCTCCGCCGCCGTGACCGCCTCCTGCAGCTGTGTCCTGACCGCTTTGACCTTTGCCACGTATCCCTGGCCGGCCTCCACGCCGGAAACGGTCCATACAGGCTCCGCCGCGCACAGGCTGCCAGCCTCGTTGTACCAGCCCTGGAATTCATATCCGGCCTTTACCGCCGCCGTCAGAGTCACTGTCCCGCCGTTGGCGACGCCTATAAATCCATTGGCAGTCTTTCCTTTACCTGCGTCCGCCGACACCTCCGCGCCGCCCTTTACAGACGCCCGGAACCGGACGGTATGCACCGCCTCCCCCGTGGGCAGGCTGGCGGAAAGCTTCGCCTCCGCAAAGTCCACATGGTCATTGGAGTTGCTGCCTACCTTATCTGCCGTCAGCTTCAATACCTTCACGCCCTCTACCGGAACCTTCAGGAATTTCATGGGAGTATCCGCCCCCATGGTATCCGTCTCTGCCAGAAGCACGCCGTCGCCGTAAATGCGGAAAGCTGCGCTGGCCTGATCCCTGGCGGTAATCTCCTGGTCGATTCCCACATAGGTGGAAAACTCTGTATATCCCAGGCCTTCAATGTTATAGACAAGGACGCAGTCCGCATGGCTTCCAAGTCCCTTTTCAAATACCCTGGGCTTTCCATCCTCGCCCATAAGTGTCAGCGGATTGTTCTCTATGCTTCCATCATTTACCAGTGTTCCCTTCGCGGACCAGCCGCCGCTTGATTCATCCTCCACATAATCCATATCGGAGAGATAGCTCGTTCTGTTTCCGGCGATATCAAACCGGTAAATCCTGTCCGCCTCTCCGTTGGGTGAGGTGACACAGACATAGATCTCGTTGTTTCCGCCATGCATGGAAAGCTGTGCTTCCAGGGTTCCTTTCCCTGTGGCCACGCTCTTTGCGTCTGCGATCACCTCGATCGCCGCGTTTCTTTCTTCCGCCTCAAGGCTTATGGACACAGACTCTCTGTCTGCCTCTCCTGCATACTGCTGTCCATGGCAGTCAAACGCCCTGGAAAGCTTTACGCCTTCTCCCCACTCCGCTTTTGAGAGGAAGTCGTTATCTTCGGCCTTCGGGGCCTGTATCACCGTAACGGTAACCGTATTTGATTCATATCTCTCCGTGCCGTTCTGCACATAGGCCTTCACCTCTGCCGTCCCCGGTTTTACTCCCGTGGCCGTGCCATCCTCCTGGATCTTCAAAACAGACTCGTCGCTGCTCTCAAAAAGAATCCCCTGCACCGATGGCAGCACATTGGCGTCTCCGTCCACCACAACGTTCTCCTCCTGGTCGACGTGTACTTCACCGGCGTCCATATTCCAGGTGGTCGCGTTCAGCTTCAGCCCGCCGTCATAGACATTGTCCGCCAGGGTCACGTTTTTGCACCCGTTAAACGCGTAGAGGTTTGAAGAAAATACCTTTCCGTTTCCCTCCGCCGTCAATCGGATGCTCTTTCCCGCCCGCAGGGTCTGCCCGGAAGCTCCCAGCGTCAGGCTGATCCCCGGCTCATAGCGGTAGATACGGTTTCCGGTAAAGCTTAAATCTTTTACGCTCTTTGCATCCAGCACCTTTCCGTTCTGCATGTAGAACGTGTTATCCCGGATTTTAATATTCTCATGGATGGTCTTTTCCCTGGAAACCGTGGGGTTCGTGGGCTCTATAAAGATCGCGGCCGCCCCCGCTGCGGGACGCAGGAAGGTATTTCCCTCTATGGTTACATCCTTGACGGGGCCTGACTCATACCAGCCCTGGGCGTCGTTGGAAATGTAAATAGACGCCATTCCCATACCGTCAAACACATTATCCCTGATCTCCACTTTCTTCCTGGTCGTCACAAGAATTCCCCTGGTGGGAACCTGCTTAAATACGTTGTTCTGAATCACCACACTGGGGGTGTACGTGATATTTTCCACCACATGGCTGTTGGCCGCGATCTCTGCGGGCATGGGCCTGTCCAGAGTGATGATCATATCGGTCAGGCTTCCCGTCCCGCTGAAGGAGGCGCCGCTGTCGCCGGTAGGCCCTTCCACCTCGATGACCTTGGCCACGGAATTCTCCACCGGAATCATGTTTCCGCTGGTCATGAACTCCACCTCATCGCCCACAAAGAAATTCGGGAATCCCGCCGTCTCATTGTGCATATACCGCACCTTGAACTTAGTGTCTGAAATACGCTGCACCACCTGGTTAAAGGTTCCGTGGATATTGATCGGGTCGTCATGGGGATTGGAAAACAGGCAGTTCTCCACCCGGATCTCTCCTTTACAGCCGGACATCTGAACGAAATCCGCAAAACCGGCCGTCGTCCTGCCGCTGCCCTCCGGCGTCTCTATATTGACGCCGTCCAGCGTAATATTGGTAGAATGCTGTCCCACAATTCCAAATCCGTACAGGAAATGGGCGTCGATATCCTTCAGCGTAATATCCTCGCTCTTCCAGAAAAACATTCCGGAATGATCCCTTGTCAGATTACGCATCTGATAGGAAAGCCCCGGCCGGATGCCGCCGCTGATACTGTTGTACGTAAATTTTAATTTATGGCTCTCCACTTCCTCGATGCTTTTCAGGTTATTGAACAGCGGCGTGGAAGAACGCACCGTCAGCCCTGTGGCCTGATCGTAGATCTGGTTTGCCGCATTTGCCAGGGCGTTGGTGGCTGTCCAGTAGGCGCGCCCCGTATACGGGCTGACGTCACTCTCCCATGTGACCGTTGTGCCGTTCACCGTGTAACGGTAACATTCCGGCACGGAAATGACGGCCGTGTTTCCCTCCACCGATTCCACCGTGACATCGATCACCGACGGAACCGCAAAGTCATATTCGCAGTTTTGGAACGTAATGTCCTTACAGTCAATCGTCGCAAAGCTGGTCATCGCGCCGTGAAACATAAACATGGAACCGTTTCCCTCGATGGTCACATTCTCCATGTCTTCCAGAAGGAAACCGATCTTCTTCATCTTATAGCTTTGATTTGCTCCTACCGTATTGGAAATATAAAGCTCTCTCTCATAGGCCTTATCCGGATAAATCTGATACTCACCTTTCGGGAAGCTGATGACCACCGGCCCTTCTTCCTGTTTTGCCGCGTCAATCACCGCCTGTACCGCTTCCGCATTATCCTCCGCCTCCGGACTTGCGCCGTAATCCGCCGCGTTGAGGATAATCGGCTCCTCCCCGGCTGCCGCTTCCGCCGGTATCTGCGGAAACAGCCCTGAAAATACCATACAAAATGCCGATATTACGGCTACCGCCTTCTTCAAACTCATAATCTTCTCCTTTTCTTTCATGATGTTCGTATGCTCCGACTTTCTCTCCGGCCTTTCTTCCGTCCCCCTTTCCGCAGTCTGTATCATTTTATATAATCTGCATATAAATGCCTTTTGCTGTTCTTCATTATACTATATCCTGTTTAAAAAAGAAACGGGAGCTTATGAAAGATGTTGTCTATCTTCCATAAACTCCCGCCGCAGCGATCCGTCTATTTAAAATCCTTCTCGTAGAGGATCACCCTGTCATCCTCATCGTAACGCTTTTTGCTCAGGATCATGCCAAGCTTTCGGATACCAAACCGTTCCGAACGCTTGATCGCGCCGTCAACGATCTCCTTTACATCCAGAACGGTCACCGGACGCTCCGGCGTCTGAAGCTCCCCGATCCTGTTGTACAGGGCCATCGTAGCCGTCTCTTCTATCTTATAATCCTCGTCATAGGCGTAGGTTTTTCCAAAGGCCACCAGTTCGTCATTCGTAAAGATCGGCACTGTCACCTCCGAGGTAAACTTCTCCGCCAGGTCGGGATACTTGTCAAACAGCGCCTTGAGCAGGTGCTTCTCATCCTCCAGTATGATGATAAGCCCGTCTGTGCGGAACTCCATCGCCTTGGACAGCTGCTGCACCACACCCTCCGCCAGATCCCCGGCTTCCTCGATGATTAGCGTACCGCCTGCGATCTTGGCGATGGTGCTCGGGATATCCTTCTTATTGAAGTTCTCCGCATAAATCTTGGCGATGCGCGCGGATTCCTCCCCTTTGAAGCGGCTCAAAGCCTTCGCGATGCGTATGGCCAGGGTCGTCCTGCCGCTTCCGGGAAGTCCGGTAATCACGATGTTCCCGCTTCTGGAAGTGCGGTCCAGCTTCACCTTCTTCTTCGCGTCATGCAGCGCTGCGGCGATCTGTTCCCGCAGGCCCTGTACGGAAGAAAAATAGGAGAAAATATACTGCTCATCCGGGGTAAGGGCAAACACCTCTCCGGAGGCTTCCTTTTTCCTGGGCGTCTCCGCCTCAGGGCGGGCTTCCTCCTGCCGTGGGCGCATATTTTCCACGCCCGCCGCCCGTTCCAGGGCTGCCGCGAGATCCAGCTCCCCCGGTTCTTCCTTTTCTTCTTCCATCGGTTTCTTCGGCATTGCCGCCTCGTCCCCGGATACTGCCGCGGCTTCCGCCGCCTCCTCAGGCTCCGTCACATCCTCTGCTTCCGGCGCAGGCTCATCCTCCCCGGAAATCACCTCCGGCTCGGAAATCTCTTCCGGCTCAGGGATCTCTTCCTCCCCGGAAACCTCCTCCGGCTCAGAAATCTCCTCCGGCTCAGGAACCTCCCGCGTCCCGGAAACCTCCTCCGCAGAAGCGGCGGTATCCGCCCTCCGGACAGTCTCTTCCTCCGGCTGGCCGTCCTGAACTCCCCGCAGCTTCTCCAGAGCCGCTGCCGCCTGGCGGATCGCCTCCTCCTTCGTGCCTGCCGCCGCCATGGCCGTCAGCACATCGTCTATATTGACCCGGGGCTCCTCCTGCTTTCCGATATCCAAAGGCTCCTCTTTGATGGCCTCCTCATGGAAGGGCTTATCATTCATGGGCTCGATAATTCCCTCATCACTTTCCTTCTTTGTGATTCCGGCCACGATCTCACGCATGCTGTTGGCCAGCTCCCTTTGCAGATCCTCCATCCGCAGCCCTGGGGCCTCCGGCTGTGCTTCCGGCTCCTGTGGAAGCTCCGGCTCTGTCTGCTCCTCCCCGGCCGGGACGCCGGAAGACTGGGGACCTGTGTGATATCTCCAGCTCTCGTCCTGCTGTACATCCTTCTGGGCCTCCGCCGCGTGCTGGGAAACCGCCTGGGCCAATTCCCTCTGGGTTGCCGTGATAATGCTGTCGGTGATCGCCTCCTCCTCAGAAGTGGGCATATTTTCCGTGATCACCTTCTCAAGGGTGGGCATGGCCGCCTCCACAAGCTCTGCCTTATTCGGGACATACTCGTTTCTATGGTCGTAAATCGACTGCTGCTCCGGGCTCAGAGTCTCCAGCCGGCTTTTCAGCTCCAGGGCCTTGATCACATAATCGCCCTGATGGAACCACAGCACCAGGTCATCGCATTCCTCCACGCACTTCTGGTCCTCGCCGGCCTTGTAATACAGCTCCGCCAGCTCATAGGCCCACCGCTCTGTATACTCTCTCTCCTTGTACTCCTCAAGGATCGATATCTGATCCTGAAGGGAGGAACCCCTTCCCTTGTAAATCTCATACTTTAAGACATACCGCGAATTGTCATTTGGCGCGTTGTCCACAAACTCACTGTAATATTCTATCGCCTCATCAAACTCCCCCATTTTGACCGCTACTTCTGTCAGGCGGTAAAGGATCCTTCGGCCCATCTGTGAACGGCGGTATGCCCGCATCAGTACAGCCTTGCTGTCCTCCATCCTGTCGTTCGCTTCATATATCTCACTTACCATGCACAGCGTCCTTGCGTTACGGACTCTCCTCCAGTCGATGGTATCCGCGATCGCCGCCGCATCCTCATAGTTCCCATGCTCAACTAACTTGTTGATTTCTTCCAGTTTGAGATTATATTCATATTTATCCAAAATTCTCACCTCGATGATTTGCCCATAGTTAGTGTTAAGTTTACCATACCTGTATAAGTATGTCAAAATGAAAAAGCCCCACCGGCACGGCTTTTACCTGCTGTGCCAGTTTTTTTCTGCCTATTTTTTTATTCTCACCGCCTTATTCTGGCTCTTTTTCCTGAAAATCTTTTGATATGCCTTGACTTTGGAGGCCGGAACCTTGATAACCGCCTTTTTGTAAATGCCCTTGAGGGCGTTTTTGCCCACGCTCTTGACTGCCTTCGACTTAATGGTAATCGTTTTCAGCTTCTTACAGTTATAGAATGCCTTCGCGCCGATCTGCCGCAGGCTGTTCCCCTGCACCGTCACCTTTGTAAGCTTCGCGCAGCCTGCGAAGGCCTCCTTGCCGATCACCTGCACATACTTTCCTACGGTGAGGCTGGCCGCCTTTTTCTGGTTTTTGAAGGCTGCCGCTCCCACAGACGTCACCTGAAAGCTCTTGCCGGCAAGCTTCACCGTATGCGGGATCTTGATGGCTTTCTGGCTCTTCTTCGCCCCTGTGATCTCCACCGTCTGCTTCTTCAGGCTTGTCACTTTATAAGAATAGGTTCCGTCGTCACAGATCTTGCCCTCCCAGATCTCGCGGGCGGGAGGATCTTCCTTTACCGGAGGCTTCGGCTCCGGTTTTTCCTCCGGCAGGTCAACACGGATACTGCACTGTGCCTGCTTTCCGCCGTCCTTCGTAACTGCCGTGATCACGGCGGTTCCCCTCTTCAGGGCCTTCACCACGCCGTTCGCGTCCACAGCCGCCACATCGGGAGCGGAGCTTGTGAACAGTACTTCCCTGTTGTCCGCGTCCGCGGGCTGTACATCCGCCCAGAGAAGCGCGCAGGGAGCATCCTTTGTGAGGGTTACGGACGTATGGTTCAGCGCCACGCCCTGCACCGGCAGGGTTTCCGTCCCCGTGTAGGCAAGCTTAAACCAGTCAAGCACGGGACCGCCCTTGGAATCCGCGGTAAATACCAGGCTGCCTGCTCCTGCCTCCGTCACCTTTACGGTAAATTCTGCCCTGTGGTCTGAGACAGCGCCGTCTTCTCCGTATACCTCCAGGCTGCCGCTCTCCACATTTGTCCCGCCCCAGTTCAGGGCGTTGGGATTTCCGCTTTCCTCCAGCCTGCCGCTGCGGTAGGACACCGTCATCCGGTAGGTGCCCGTCTTTGCCGCATAGAAGGGAAGAGTGATCTTATTTCCATCCTCAAACCAGTCCACAACCGTCCCATAGTCCTTCTGGGCGATACGCACATAGCAGCTGGGATCTACCGCCTGGGAAGCATCCAGGGTGAAGTCCTCCGCCTCAAGATCCTTTTCCCCCTTTACCGGGAATACGAAGGGCTCCGCCTCTGTATAGCCGTCCCGGAGAACCAGCCCGTCCCTTGCCGCAAACGCAGCCTTCGCCGCCTCCCTTTTCACGGTCTCATCTGCCCATGCACTCCGGCAGCAGGCCTCAAGAGCCTCGTAAGCCTTCCGGAACGCCGCCGCGCTCTCCCTTGTATAGTTTTCCGTATCCACTTTCCGGCACATTTCCAGAACGCTCTCCGCCTTCGGGGTGTACAGGGTCACATGGGTATAGGAATTCTCCCCGATGGACGCCTCGCTGCTGGCCATAAGCACAAAATAGAAATCCTTCCCGTCCGTGCTTCTGTTATTTTCCAGTCCCGTAAGGGTGATCTTCTTTGAGGTCTCCCCCTCCGCAAAGGTAACACTGTCGGTAAGGTTCACATAGTTTACGCCCTGCTCTGCCCCCGCCGATTCTGTCGTGTAGGAGACGGTCACCTCCCCGCGGGAACCGTTTGTCCGGAGGATCTCCACCTCTGTAGTACCGCCGTAGAGCAGATCCTTCTCCTTCTGCCCAAGCACAAAGATTCCGCTGCCGTCAGCGTACCTGGCTCCCCCAAGGCCGATCGCTCCCTTGGTACATACGACGCGCACCGTGTGGGAACCGTAAGAAAGCTCCGGCGTCCTGTACAGGAAGACTCCCATGGAGCGGCTGTCTGCCCGGGTGTCCACAGAGCCCGCCTTTTCCCCGTCGATGTAAATATCCATGATTCCGTGATTCGGATCCTTCGTGCCGAAGATCCATGCCTGGGTTCCGGCGAAGGTAAAGGACGCCTCTCCATTCTTCGTGGCGTTTGACCAGGCGGAAGTATCATTTTCCTCCAGGATCCAGGAAGCATCCAGATCAAACTCTGTGATGGGGATGGACTTCAGGTTTGTGGGGAGCTTCACCGCGTTTTCCGCCTCAGCCTCAAAGCCCTCGCTGGCCTTAAACACGCCCACATTCGCTATCATTGGCGTAGAGTAGGCGGAAAGGATGTTGATCCTGATATGGGTTCCCTCCACAGGCGCTTTTCTGCAAAGGCGTTTGGCGGAAATGGTGGTTCCCTTATCAAATTCCTTCCAGGTGCCGGTGATGTCCTTGTACTCTACCGACCAGGAAGAGATGGACTGCCCCTTCTGGATATACTCCTCCATGGAAACCACGTCAAAGGTCTTCAGCCCTCCAAGGGAGATTTCCAGGCTTCCCGTCGTCTCGCCCTGGGCAGGCGCCCAGTACGTCTCGTCGTAAAGCTCCCCTTCGGGGATCTCATCCAGCACATTCAGAGGCGAATAAGCCTTAGAGCTGCCCCACACAGAGGTGGCCGCCGCTGTCACGCCCTCCGCCTTCGTGAGATCCTCATCAAAGGTTTCCTTGATATTCTCCCCCAGCTGGACGAACCTTCCCAGCTGTTCCTCCCCTACGGCTCCCGTCTTATTGGGAGAGAGGTTTAGAAGAAGGGCGGCTCCCCGGCCTACGCTGCGGAAGTAGATGTCCGCCAGATCCTTCTCTGATTTTGTGGTATTATCGCCTGCGGAATCTCTCCAGAACCATCCCGCCAGCATCTTTACGTCAACCTCCGGCACCGACCACTGGTTGCCGTCCGGCTTTCCCTCGATGGCCCCTTCCGGCCTTGGGAACAGGCTGGTATCCTCATAGCTCTCCCCCGCCGTCACCTTGGCCCAGGTGGTCCCGGAGGCCTTTCCTTCCTCGTTGCCAATCCAGTGAATGCCGCCTGTAGACGCCAGCGCCTTATCCTCCGCGCCGTTCTTCCCATTTACAGCCGCATGGGTTCCGAAAATCTGGCAGTGGGGATTTGTCTTTCGGATGACTTCAAAGATCCCCTTCCAGTCGTAGCTCTGCATATTGCTGTTGCTGCCCTGGGCACCGTCCATCCACCATTCCACAAACCTGTCGGAGCGCCTGTCCGGGCTGTTATTTCCATACTTATAGCTTCCGTCGGCTTTTTTCGCCGTGCAGATTTCGTCGATCCAGTCGATGTACAGCTTATTGTAATCCGTGTATCCCGCGTAGTTTTCCCGGTTATTATTATTACCAAAGCAGCCGTACTTGTCCTCATGGATATCCCAGGGCGACAGGTAGAGCCCCATATCCAGATTGTATTTCGTACAGGCGTCGGAAATCTCCTCCAGGATATCCCCGTCATAGGCCGTGCTGCCAATCCCGTAATCCGTCAGCCCGCTGTCCCACAGGCAAAAACCGTCATGATGCTTCGCCGTCAGCATGATCCGGCTGAAACCAGCCTCTTTGACGGTACGCACCAGATTGTCCGCGTCGAATTTCTCTGTCAGCTTAAAAATGTCATCCGGCGTTCTCGTGCCGTAGCTCTCCCCCCACTCCACGTTGTTAAAGGTATTTGGGCCGAAATGGCAGAAGGCAGACAACCCGGATTTCATGTAATAAAGCTGCTCCTCATTGGGGACTGCTCCCCAGGCTGCAGGCGCCTCCACCGCCGTCTGGCTAAGGGCGTCGTCTGTCACCAGGCCGTCTGCGGCCTGGACGTTCACCGGGATCCCAAAGGCTGACACTGCCAGCACTGCCGATAAGGCGCCCGATAAGCACTTTCTCCATCGTTTCATACATTTTATCCTCTCTTTCATAAAATATTTAAAAGCGCACAGAATCACCGTGCTTTTTTTCATACTCACAAAAAGATGGGATATCCCGTTCAGAACATCCCATCTCATAGTCCATATTCATTTTTTATAAGGATTTCTCTTTTGTATTTAACCGGAGGTTCATCTTCTGTATTGTTTCCTGCTCTATGAAAATACATCGTACTATCATTACAAATAGGTTGTGTTTCTTTAAAAACCTTCAGAACGTGAAAGCTTTCTCGTATGTGGTAATTCCTTCAATATGGTGGCTTTTTCTTTCCTCATACCTTCCAGCGTTCCATTCTCTCCGATTCCTTATTTTTTATTTGATCATGCTGGCTTTTATATGATAGAAAGGTCTCTTCTGCAGGAAACATCTGCCATACCACATCCATATTGAACGTTTGTCATATCAGCAATGTCCATGGGACCTGTCCTCCTTTTTCTTTTTCGATACCATCTATCGTTGCAACAACCGTTTTCTTAAAAACTGAATACTCAAAGGATTTCTCGTCTCCGTTTGATGTTTTGTTTTAAGAACTTGTTTTGTTGATGACATTATATTAGCACGGTGCCTTTAATTTGTCAATACTATATTTAACTTTTTCTTAACTTTTTTCTTTTATCGTTCTAATTATCTATGTTTTTCTTAAATTACATGGTATTTTATATAAATTATATATGTCTTTTTGACTATCTTTTTATATCTTCTCAAATGTCCGCAAAGCCTTATTTTATCGGCTCTACGGGCATTTTGCTTTTGTGGTAAACCTCACATATCTAGGTCTATCTTCTTATATTTTCGCTATCAAGCGTGGTTAAAATCGTGGTAAATACTTCTTATGCGATTAGACGCTGAACCTCTGATTTTGC
>DESK01000014.1 GCA_002361955.1 Lachnospiraceae bacterium UBA3316 | reverse complement strand
TCCGGGCCATGGCTGCCGTCCGGGGCTTTCTTTATAAATATTTCTTCAGTTCCTCTGCGCGGTCCAGTCTCTCCCAGGGAAGATCCAGGTCGTTCCGTCCAAAGTGGCCGTATGCCGCCGTCTGCTTGTAGATGGGACGGCGCAGATCCAGCATCTTGATAATGCCTGCGGGACGCAGGTCAAAGCTCTCCCGCACGATCTCTGTCAGCTTCTCATCGGAAAGCTTTCCTGTGCCGAAGCTGTCCACCATAATGGAAGTGGGCCTTGCCACGCCGATGGCATAGGAGAGCTGAATCTCACACTTGTCCGCCAGCCCTGCCGCCACAAGATTCTTTGCCACATAGCGGGCTGCGTAGGCTGCGGAACGGTCCACCTTCGTGCAGTCCTTTCCGGAGAACGCGCCGCCGCCGTGCCTTGCATAGCCGCCGTAGGTATCCACGATGATCTTACGGCCGGTCAGGCCGCTGTCCCCGTGAGGCCCTCCGATCACGAAACGCCCGGTGGGATTGATGAAGAACTTTGTGTCTCCGTCCACCATATCTTTGGGAAGGATCACATCAAACACGTACTTTTTGATATCCTCATGAATCTGCTCCTGGGATACCTCCGGGTCATGCTGGGTAGAAAGCACCACCGCGTCCAGGCGGGCAGGTCTTCCGTTTTCATCGTATTCTACTGTCACCTGAGTCTTTCCGTCAGGACGCAGGTAGGGAAGGGTTCCGTCCTTCCGGATTTTCGTCAGCTGCAGAGCCAGCTTGTGGGCCAGGGAGATCGGATAGGGCATATACTCCTCCGTCTCGTTGCTGGCATAGCCGAACATCATACCCTGGTCGCCTGCGCCGATGGCCTCGATCTCCTCGTCGGACATCTCATTCTCCTTGGCCTCCAGGGCCTTGTCCACACCCATGGCGATATCGGGAGACTGCTCGTCAATAGCTGTGATCACGCCGCAGGTGTCCGCGTCAAAGCCGTATTTTCCCCTGGTGTATCCGATCTCCCGCACGGTGTCACGCACGATTTTCTGGATATCCACATAAGCCTTTGTGGTGATCTCTCCCATAACTAACACAAGGCCGGTAGTTGTAGCCGTCTCGCAGGCCACCCGGCTTGCGGGATCCTGCTCCAGAAGCGCGTCCAGGATCGCGTCGGAAATCTGGTCGCACATTTTATCAGGATGGCCCTCTGTAACTGATTCCGAAGTAAACAATAATTTCTCCATGAAATCCTCCTTTATCTGATAGATATATTCTCTCATTCCAAGAGTTACTTGTCGAAAGCCCCGCTCTGCCGGTACAAAGCCGGGTAACTAAGCGAAAAAAAAGGCCGCCTAAGCGGACCTCCTATCATTGTCGATAAGTAAATCCTCTTATTGTTCGATTGCTCGCTCAGGTTGGCACCTTCCTCATGGGGGTTGCCGTGGCTTCACAGATCCTTTGTATCTCCACCACTCTGAATAAGAGAAAATAAATGTATATAGTTTACGCCTAATAACATAACGCATTTCTGCGCCCGCGTCAAGAGCCCGGGCGCAAAAAGTATTTTCCAAAATAATCAAACATTATTTCACATTTGCCGCCGCGTAGCTGTACAGCATCTGATAGACGATATCGATATAGTGAAGCCCGTCCACCGTCCCATGGCCCTGGGGAAGATCCAGCACATACTCCCGGTCGATCATCCAGCGGTATGTATCGAGATAATAAGCGCCAAAAACCTGATGCATCCTGTCATTGAAAATCTCAATGGAGGCGTTGTCCCGGCCGCTGTAGCCGCTGGCCTTCAGGAAAGTCTCCTCCACCGGGTTGAGGGACATAAAGTAAAACCTGGCCTTGGGATACTCCAGAAAAAGCTCCTGATACTCCCTGACGTAAGACTCCACATTGGCCATATCGTTGATCCCAAGATTCAGGATCACCGCAGAATAAGGATACTGCTTCAGCAGCTTTTCAAGCCGGGGGCGGCCCGTCTGGACGAACCATTCATACCCCTGCCCCCACTTGGCGATATATTCGTCGGTGTCTGTGCCCACGGCCCGCTGAAGCCCTACCGTCCTGGAGTCTCCCACAAAAATCCTCTTTGCCTTCTGGAGAACGCCCTTCTTTCCCAGAAGCCTGCCGCCGATCCACATGTCCTTCTGCATCTCCCCTGTGTCGGAGAAATAATACTGCTTCTTTTTCACCGTACTCCATCCGACAGCCATGGCTCCCGTTTCCTCCGAAAAATAATAGCGCCGGCCCCCTATGGTCTTCCATCCCAGAACCAGCCGCCCCTTCCCGTCCAGATAGTAGGTGTTTTTCTTATATTTTTTAAATCCTGTGACGCGGTATCCCTTCTTATCCACAAAGTAGATCGATTTTCCCACCGCCAGCCAAGTATTCTTCGCGTATTTCTTTGTCTCTGTGTAGCGGAACCGGTATCCCTTTTTATTTTTGACCCATTTTCCTGCCCGGGCCGGCTGCTCCCTCACAGTCTCCACCAGTGAGAAGCTCCCGCCAGAAGCGGCACATACCTTCCCGCCTGCTCCCAGGCACAAAAGCAGCGCCAGCAAAAGCAGAAGCTCTCCTCGTCTCTGTTTCATCATACAATCTATACTCCTCTTAAATCTGCCTGCAGGGGAACTGTTTCCTGCCCCACAGTTCCCGCGCAATTACAATTCTTCCTCCAAACACTTTTCCAGCTTCCTGCGTCCCCTGCCCACAAGGAAAAGCACCGCGAAATCAAGGATCCCCTGATACAGAAGACAGGCGCCGATAAACATCAGCGTCATCTCCGCCGCCTCAAAGGGATTCCAGAACATGACGGCCCCCAGAATAATCATCAAAACTGCGCAGATCAGAGCAATCCACCATTTGGTAAATCCCAGCTTTTCCATCTCCCAGGCCCTGCGGGTATCCACCGCGCCGTCAATAATCAGGTAGAAGCCCAGGATCATAGGAATCAGCATCATCACAATCTCCGGACGCATCAGCATAAAAATCCCCGCGGCGCACAGCACGATGCCCACCAACAGCTCGTAGCGCAGGAAAAAGCTTCCCTCGTCTCTCGTAAAATAGCGCACCAGGTTCAGGATACCGTGAACCAGAAGCAGGCCGCCCACCATATAGCAAAGAACCTTTCCTGTCGTATCCGGATACATAAGAAGCACCAGCCCCAGAGCCACAGTCAGGATCACCGTCAGGATCCAGCTTCTCTTAATCGTCTCTATCATACTCTTCATAGCGTATACCTTCTTTCCTACTGATTGGTCAGACGCCCGGAACCTGCAGGCTTTTCAAAACCTCCGCCGCCGCCCGGATTTTCTCCTCCGAAGTTCTCCAGATCTCAAACTCACTCAGGGAGGGAAGTCCCATAGGTACTCCTTCCTTCCGGTAAACCATGGAGCTGTCCAGGGTGATTTTGCCGGACATATGGTAGGAGGAAGCCTTCACAGCCGGGCAGAGCGTGCGTATGGCCTCCGCGTCCACGCCGCTTCCCACGAGAATATCGATCTCCTTTCCTGCCCGCTCCACAAGCTCTGCCAAAAGCTTCTGTCCAGCCAGACAGCTGTCTGCCTGCCCGGAAGTCAGGATCGTGTCCACCCCCAGGGCCTTTGCCTGTTCCAATGCCTCATAGGGATCGCGGCACACATCAAAGGCTCTGTGCAGCGTGACAGACATGCCCGCCGCCTCCTCGATAAGGATCCTCATCCGCTCCTCATCCAGTGTACCGTCGGGCCGCAGGACGCCGATGACCACGCCGTCAGCTCCCAGCTCCCGAAACAGCTTTACCTCTTCCATCAAAATACGGAATTCATGCTCCGTATAGCAGAAATCACCGAACCTGGGGCGCAAAAGCACATGGATCCTGATGCCGCATGCTCTGCGCACTTCCCGGAACAGGCAGGGGCTGGGCGTCGTCCCCCCAATGATCAGATTCGCGCACAGCTCCAGGCGATTCGCTCCTCCCCGCTCTGCCGCCAGGGCAGACTCCACAGAATCCACACAGGTTTCCAGTATATACTTCTCCATAGTCTTCTCCTCCTATTCCTTCATCCGCCAGCCCGACGCATATTTATTTTTCAGCGTTCCGTTCACAAGCTTTCCCCATCCCAGGGGATAACCCTCCACGCATACCAGCTGCCAGCCCTTCCTCCGGCCCACGGGCAAATCGTCCACCGTCACCGTCTCGCCCTTCAGATAGCGAACCACCCTCTCGTCCTCCCGGCCAAAGTCCAGCACTGACCCATAGCTGTCTTTTTTCAGGGCCATCGCGAAGGCCTGTCCCGGCTCAAACCTGTCCTTTTTCAGTTCTCCCAGGTACAGGCCGTTTCTCAGGAAGGTCAGCCCTTTTTGCTCCTCCGTGATGCCGGATCTGTAGTATACCCGGCCTTTGCGCACCTCCATGCGGTCAATGGCAAAGCCGGACACCTCACTAAAAAATTCTTCCAGAGACTTCCGCTCGCCTTTGGAAAGCCCCGGCCGTTCGGAGGCCGGCCGCTCCTTCTGCCTCCCGGCCTCCCCTTCCTTTTGGAGCAGCGCCAGGAAATGGCCTTCTCCCGCCATGCGGTGGGGCCAGATACGGACGCATTTTACAAGGTCCGGGTTCCCGTCTGCCAGATCCGGACGGCCTGCCCCAAAGCCCTCATAGCCCTCCAGATCCATCAGGCGCATATCCTGCCGTTCCCGCAAAAGGCCTGCGATGATCTGCTCATTCTCCTCCGGTGAAAAGGTACAGGTGGAATAGAGCAGCAGCCCCCCGGGACGGAGCATCCGCGCCGCCTGGGAGATAATCTCCCGCTGCTGCTTTGCGCAGGCCGCGGACTTTTCCGGGCTCCATACCCTGGCCGCCTCCGGATCCTTCCGAAACATCCCCTCGCCGGAGCAGGGGGCGTCCACAAGAACCTTATCAAAGTATTCCGGAAACCGTTCCGCCAGCCGGGAGGGAACCTCATTTGTCACAAAGGAATTGGGGATGCCGAAAACCTCCACATTTTTCAGAAGGGCCCTGGCCCTGGAGGCGCTGATATCATTGGCGACAAGAAGTCCCTCTCCCTGAAGCCTTGCCCCCAGCTCCGTGGCCTTGCCCCCCGGCGCCGCGCATAAATCCAGAACCCGGTCTCCCGGCGTCACCGGAAGGCGGGAAGCAGGGGTCATAGCGCTTGGCTCCTGCAGATAATACAGCCCCCCGTAGTAAAAGGGATGCCTGGAAGGCAGATCCCCGGCTTCGTAAGTAAATCCGTTTTTCACCCAGGGGATCGCCTTGAGATGGAAGGGAGCGATCCTTTGAAATTCCTCCGGGCTGATCTTATCCGTGTTCACCCGCAGGCCAAAATTCCTGGGTTCCTGATAGCTTTCCATAAAGGCCCCGTACTCGTCTTCCAGAATCCTTTTCATTTTTTCCGTAAATGCAACGGGCAATTCACTCATAATCTCTCTTCCTTTTCTTACCTTCCTGCGCAGGCCCTATTCCACACTCTTCAGGGACTCCACCATATCGATCTTTTTCAGCTTAAAATACATAACGAAATTCACGGCCACCGAGAAGCCCACGGTAAAAAGCACTGCCAGCAGAAAACTGGGCAGGTTAATGTTTCTGCCAAACATACACATCTCCACCTCCACGGTCAAAATCACAAACCGATGGAGAATGATCCCCAGGACACAGCCCAGGCCCGCCCCGATGATCGTCAGCAGCACATTTTCCCGGTAGACGTAGGCCGCCACCTCGCCGTCGTAAAAGCCCAGCACCTTGATGGTAGCCAGTTCCCGCTTCCGCTCATTGATGTTGATATTGTTCAGGTTATAAAGCACCACAAAGGCCAGCAGTCCCGCCGAAATGATCAGCACATAGATCACGCTGTCCAGTGTCTCCAGCATCTCATCCAGCCTCGCCCGAAAGCCCGACGTGTAAGTAATCCCCAGGGCCGCGTCGTAGGACAGGATCTTCTGCCCCAGGCCGCTTTGCTCTTCGCCGGCCGTCCCGCCTGCGTCATAGACCACAGTCCCGTACTCCGGCGCGCTACCCGTCAGCTTCTCATACACTCCCGGAGTCATATAAACATAATGATACATATAATTTTCACAGATGGCCGCTATCGTTACATCATACCACTCTCCCTCGTCAAGCTCAAGAGAAATCGAATCCCCCTCCGAGACATCCAAAAGCCTGGCCATCTTTTCTGTCAGGACAATGCCCTCCTCCGACAGGGTGTAGCCTTCCTTCGTCCTCCTGTCCTGCAGACGCACGAAGGAGGGGAATTTCTCCGTACCCTGTGGAATCACCAGGTAGAGCTCCTGCCGGCCGTCCCCGCTTTTCGCTGTCAGGTTTTTCATATACCAGTTGTCATACAGGGACACCTGGGGCTCCTGATCCAGAAAATCATAAAGCTCCTGCTTCTGGTTCTCGTCCGCGTCCTCATCCAAAAGAACCATGGCGTCGTAGGTCTGCAGCTCCCCGTATTGGAGCACCGCCACATCCATGATAGAATCCCGGAGCCCGAAGCCCACAAGCAGCAGAGCCATACAGCCTCCAATGCCGAACACCGTCATAAACAGCCGCTTTTTATACCGGAACAAATTTCTGATCGTGGATTTCCAGGTGAAGCTCAAATGATTCCACAAAATCGTCACTCTCTCCAGAAATACCCGCTTTCCCTGCTTTGGCGCCGGCGGGCGCATGAGCACTGCAGGCGCCGCTGCCAGCTCCCGGTAGCAGGCGGACAGAGTAGCCGCCAGCGTACAGAAAACGGCAGCCAGGGAAGCGATCAGGGCGTAGGTCAGGTTATACGGGATCGCCGGTATGGGCATATAGGTATATAGGATCCCATAGGCGTGGATGATGATAAAGGGAAGAAGCTTTTCCCCCAGCAGCACGCCGCATACGCTGCCGCCGATGGTAGCGATCAGGGCGTAACCCAAATATTTTCCCGCGATCGACGCCTTGCTGTAGCCCAGGGCCTTAAACGTACCGATCTGGGTTCTCTGCTCCTCCACCATCCTCGTCATGGTGGTAAGGCTGATCAGGGCAGCCACCAGAAAGAACAGCACCGGGAATACCTGGCCGATATTGCGCATCCTGTCCGCGTTTTCCCCCAGTCCCTTATATCCCGGCAGGTCATCCCTGTCGCTGATATACCACTTGGGGGCTTTCAGCCCGTCAACCTCCTCCTGGGCGTCGGCGATCTTCTGCTCCCCGTCGGCGATCTTCTCGTCCGCTTCCGCTTTCGCGTCCTCGTACTTTTGTTTTCCTTCTGCCAGATCCTTCTCGTAGCCGGCCAGCTCCGCCTCGCCGTCTTTCAGCTCCTTTTCTCCGTCAGCCAGCTCTTTTTCCGCGTCCTGAAGCTGTTTTTCTCCGGAAGTGATCTGCGCCTGGGCGTCGGCAAGCTTCCTTTCCTGAGCGGAGATCTCCGTCCAGCCATCCTTAATCTTCTGCTCCCCGTCCGCCAGCTGCTGCCTGGAAGCCTTCAGCTTCTCCTCCTGGGCCGAAAGCTCGCTCTTACCTGCGGCGATCTCCTTCTTCCCGGCTTCCAGCTGCTTTTCTCCTTCAGAGAGCTGCTGCTCCACCGCCGCCAGCTCCGCCTCGCCGCTCTTTAGCTGCTGCTCCGCCGTCTGAAGCTGCCGTTCCCCGCCTGCCAGCTGCTGCCTGCCGTTTTCCAGCTGTTCCCTGCCGGCTTCCAGCTGCTGTGCCACTGCCTCGAGCCCGGCTGCCTTCTGAGCCAGCTCCCTGCGCACGACCGCTGCCTCTTCCTCGGTGATCAGCCCTGCCCCGAGGGCCGCCTCAAGCTTCCTTTCCTCTTCTTCCACGGCCGCCTTCCCCTGCTGGTAGCGGCTCACTCCGCTTTCATAATCTTTCTGCTGCTCTTCCAGCTGCCGTTTCGACTGGGTAAGCTGTTCCCTGGAATCCACCAGCTCCTTCTTGGAAGCGTCCAGTGTTTCCTTTGACTGCAGATACGTCTTTTTGCCGTCTGCCAGTTCTTTTTTCTTCGTCTCCAGGAGCTTCTCATTCTTCGCGATCTTGCGCTTTGCCCGGGCGATCTGCTTTTCTCCCTTTGCCAGCTTCTTCTCGGCCGCAGCCTTCTGCTCCTGAAATTCCTTTTCCTTCTGCGTCAGTTGAACCCTGGCATCCGCCAGCTTCTTCCTGCCGTCCGCCAGTTCCGCTTTCCCATCCTCAAGCTCGGCTTTCTTTTCCTCCAGCGTTTTTCTGCCGTCGGCGATCTCCTTCCTGCCGTCCGCCAGCTCCTGCCTTCCGTCCGCCAGCTTCCTCTCCGCGTCCTCGATCTCCGCCTGGGCGTCCGCCAGCTTTTCATCCGCCTCGGCCCGCTTATCCGCCAGCTCCTTTCTGGCATCCTCGATCTTCTCTCCAGCCTCCTTCTTTACTTCCCGGCCTCGCGCCTGGCATCTCTCATCCTTGATGGTTTCTATCTCTTCTTCCGCCCGGCCCACAAGCTCTTCATAGGCGTCCAGATAGGCCGTCTCTGCCGCCGCGCCCCTGACTGCCAGGCACACCTCCGTGTACACTTCCAGGTCAAACGTATCCTGGGGCACATAAAGGAACGCGTCGATCTCACCGCTTCCCAGGGTGGTGCTCCCTCTCTCCAGGGAAACATAGCGGGAGGTGCTGGCGATCCCCGTCACCTCATACGCATGGGTCATCAAAGCAGGATCCTCATCCTCCTCCAGCTGCTCCTCCACCGTCAGGACATCCCCCGGCCTGTAGCCGTGATTTTCCGCGTATCTGGCGTCCATCAGGCATTCCCCGGCCTTTTGGGGCATCCTTCCCTCCCGCACATCCACCTGATTCATCGTGGGCAAAAGAGAAGATACGTGCAGCACATGGCTGTCCCCGTCTTTCCTCAAAAGCACATCCACAGAATAGCCGGGCTCCGCCTTCTCCACACTCTCCAACGCCTCCAGGGCCTTCACATCCTCCCCGGTCATTCCCTGGCTGCCCTGCACCTGAAGGTCCATCAGATGAGTCCCGTCAAAATAGGAATCTCCCGTATAACGCATGTCCGGAGCTGCCGACTGGATCCCCGAATAAAAAGCCACCCCCAGGGCCACAATCAGAAAAATGGAAATAAAACGTCCTTTATTCCGCCTGATCTCCATAAAAAAGTCTTTTCTAAGCGCACGCTTCTTCATCTTACCGTCTCACTTCCATTCTTACCACTCAATTTCCTCCACCGGCATAGGTGTTTTGTTTTCATACATCTGGGCCACTTTCCCGTTCTTGATGCGGATCACCCGGTCCGCCATCGGCGTCAGGGCCGAATTGTGGGTGATCACGATCACGGTCATCCCCTTCTGCCGGCACATATCCTGAAGGAGTTTTAAAATCGCCTTTCCCGTCTGATAATCCAGGGCACCCGTAGGCTCGTCGCACAGAAGGAGCTTCGGGTTCTTCGCCAGGGCCCTGGCGATGGACACCCTCTGCTGCTCCCCTCCGGAAAGCTGGGCCGGGAAATTATCCAGCCGCTGTCCCAGCCCTACCTCCTCCAGCACCTGTTCGGCGTCCAGGGGATTTTTGCAAATCTGGAGGGCCAGCTCCACATTCTCCTTGGCCGTCAGGTTCGGCACCAGATTATAAAACTGAAATACGAAGCCGATATCATCCCTCCGGTATCCCGTCAGGCGCCTGCCGGAATAGGCGGCGATATTTTCCCCGTCCACGATCACCTTTCCCTCCGTCACCGTATCCATACCTCCCAGGATATTCAGGACTGTCGTCTTTCCGGCGCCGCTGGGGCCCACTACGATCACAAACTCTCCCTTTTGAATGGAGAAATCCACGCCGTCCACCGCACGGATCTCCACTTCCCCCATCCTGTACACCTTTGTCACATTCTCAAGCCTTACGAAACCGTCTTCCCGTGCTTCCATACATCCTCCTTCGCCATCTTCTGTCTCTCTGCCGTTGCTCCCGAACGCTCCCCTTTTCCGGTCAGCCGGAAGCGTCCTCTTCATTCTCCTCACATTTTAACACACAATCCCTGGAGAGTTCCCTTAAATTTCTGTGAAATATGCATAAACACTCCCGCCCGTGATACAGATAACGCATGGAAGCGGCTGTTTCCAACCGCCTCCATGCGTTTCTCATTGCAAAATGCGTATACTGCTTTTTAGAATCCAGAGATCTTCTCTGCCGCGTACTGCAGGATCATCACTGCGTCGCTCGTATCGGCCTTTCCGTCTCTGTTTACATCTGCGCTTGCTGCCGCGTCTTCAGATAAGTCCTCACGCTCTGCCGCGAAGCGAAGTACTGCCACACTGTCATCCGTAGCAACCTTCCCATCGCCGTTTACATCGCCCAGAAGCCTTGCCTCTGCCAATTTGAGCGTCAGTTTTCTCACTTCCTCGTCAACCTCACTCTGGGCGGCAAGGGGGTCATCATAGACGGCCTGTGCCTCGTCAACAGCCTTCTGCAAGCCCTCGATGCTCTTAGCCACATAATCCCCTGCGTTTACCAGCACTTCCTTTGCCTTTTTCAGCATCGCTTCCAGCGCTGCCTTATTGCTCTTAATCTGCAGCTTGATGACTGCGTTAATCAGATCCTCATAGGCCTTCTTGATATCATCGTCGCTTCTGTTCGGATCCTCCACCACTTTTTGGGCCGCCTCGATGGCCTTTCTCAGGTTATCGAGACTTTCGTCTGTATAGGGGCCGTCCAGCAGCTTCTTCGCCGCCTCGATCAATTCCTCCAGTGAGGAGACATCCGATGACTCCGCCAGCTTAAACAGCTCATCTAAAATCGCATAAGCTACCTGATCCGTCTCTTCCTGGGTTGCATTTGCCTTGTTAAGGACTGCTTTTCCTGCTTCCACTGCCGCTGCCAGAGCTTCTGCGTTATCATAATCCTTTCCATCGGCAAGAATCTTCCCGGCCGCCGCCACAGGGGCCGCTGAGGGCAGGATCAGGCTTCCACAAAGGACAGCCGATAAAACACCTGTTAAAAATCGTTTCCTCATCTCTTTTCTCCTCTCGTACTTTTCTCCAGTGCCTGTAAGATCCCGCAAGCCATCCGATACAACACTGGGCCCATATAAATTATAACTGTATCCTTCATTAATCTTTAAGGACTTTTTCTACTTCTTCTTATGGACTTTTTTTACCTCTTGACAAAAAGAGAGCCGCTTTCGCGGCTCTGCTTTCTATTTTCTATTTTGTGATCTTCACAGTCTTACTCTGCCCCTTCTTGTTCAGGAGCTTCTTATACGCCTTTACCTTTGACGCCGGAACCTTGATCACTGCCTTTTTATAGATGCCCTTGAACGCGCTGCTGCCTGCGCTCTTTAACTTCTTGCTCTTGATCGTCAGCTTCTTTAAGGCTTTGCAGTTGAAAAACGCCTTCTTCCCGATCACCGTAAGCTTCGCGCTGTTGAGGGAGGCTGTCTTAAGCTTTGCGCAGCCGGAAAAGGCCCCGCTGCCGATGGTCTGCACGTTCTTTCCAACGGTGAGCTTCGTGACTTTTTTGTCATTTTTAAACGCGCCGGTTCCAATGGATGTAACGGTATAGGTTTTGCCTCCGAAGGTCACTTCCCCCGGGATGGCGATCGCTGCCTTCTTCTTGACAGAGCCCGTCACTTCCACGGTACGTGCGGAAGCGTCCGTCACCTGATACTTGTAATTTCCGGCCGTGAAAGCCTTCACTTCCTCCTGCCTGTTCGCGCCCTGATCCCTGTCCGCCTGTTCCAGGCTGTCATATCTCTTTCTCGCCTCTGTCAGCTTCCTTACGGCAGCCCCGTCGACCAATGCCTTCTGGGCCTCTGTCAGCCTTCCGTACGCCGCCTCAGCTTCCTCGATCTTAGCCTTGCTTGCGCTGTCAAAATGCACTTCTCCGATTTTGTTGATCAGAGCCACAGCCCCGTCGGCTGCCTTCCTGTCCGTCTCCTCCTGACGAAGCTTCTGGTAACGGGTCTTTGCGTTCTCCAGCTGATCCTTCAGGGACTGGGAGAAGCTTTCCTTCTGCCCCTGGGTTAGTTTTCTGTAGGCCGCCTGGGCCGCCTGGATCCTTGCCCCGCAGGCCTCCCCGGCGTCCACAGTCCCGATTGCCAGAATCAATTCTGCGGCCTGCCAAACTTCTTCCCGGTTCATCTCTCCCGCCTGCTCCAGCACAAGCTCCTGTTCCGCCAGCGTAACCTTCCTTGCCGTGTTCCCCTTGATGTTGAGGACGGCCGTCCCTGTATAGATACCGCCCGGCAGACCGTCCACCGTCACCGTATCGTCACTGAGGGTTCCCTGCTTTTCGTAGATCCTGCCTGCCTCGTCCGTCAGCACAAGCTTCACATCTCCGATGTTCCCGCCGGTAAACTGCTTCTGCAGCGCCGTCCTGCTGACCGTCACGCTGTCTCCCTCTTCGCCGATCACCAGCTCCGGCACTGCCTCGCCGGTCTCCGCCGCATAAGGCAGCACATAGGAAAAATCCGCGATTTTCGTGTTCATGTCCAGCCCGCACTCCCGGATAAACTTCTCCGTCATCCACACATGGCCTTCCGCCCCGGGATGCACCGCGTTATCTCCCAGATAATAGTCGCTCTTGCTCAGATAGGGGTATGCAGCAAAGGCTTCCTTCCATTCCTCATACTGGTCAATGTATAAGATGTTCCCTGCCTCTTCGGCCGCCTCCTTCATCGCCGTGATCATGACAGGATCCAGTACCCAGTTCCCGACTCCCTGGGTGGGGCTTCGGAAAATAATGATCGCCTCCGGGTTGACCTCACGGATCTTCGCGGCCAGGCCCTTTAAATTTTCTTTAAAATTTGCCTTCTCGTTTCTGCCGTCCCTGTTTCTGGCGTCGTTTGTCCCGAGCATCACAGAGACAATGTCCGGCTTATATTTGCTCATCCGCTCCTCAATATAATCCATGCTGTTCGGAACGGTGCCGCCGGATACCGCTGTATTGACCACGATGTCTTCCGTCCTGCCCAGATCCTCTTTGACGTATTTTTCAAATAACTGGGCAATGCCGTCATAGCCGTGGGTATGCACAGCGCTGTGGGTGATGGAGTCTCCCATAAACACCCAGGTCAGGGGCTTGCTCTTATCCTCCACCTTCGCCCGGATCTCCTTTTGGATCTCTCCTTTTGCCTGGGGAGCCGTCCCCTTCTCCCCGTCTGTCAGCCTGCCTTCCACAGGAGCGTACTGTGTCCTTTCATCCTTCGTCCGGACAACGAGACGGTACGCCGCGCCTGCCGAAAGGGAAGGAATCACAAAGGAGCTCCCCGAAGCCGTCCCGGTAATGTCCGTTCCGTCCACTGTTAGCACATACTTCCACTCTGCGTCTGCCTGGGCTTCCGGCATGGTGACGCCTAACAGGTTCCCATAGGCCGTCACTTCCGGCATAGCCGTAAGGTACGTCTCCGGCTGTTCCTGTACAATCCAGTTTCCTGATATCGCCGGGAAACCGTCCAGGGAGCCATAGGTCGCCTGGCTCAGCTGCTTCGCGATCTCATACTGGCCCTCCGCGTTCAGCAGTCCCTCCTCCGTCAGCTTATGGTTCTTAAAATCATCGTTGTCTGTCTGGGACAGATGATCCACCATGACCATGCGTTCCGCCTTTGAAGAGTCTTCCCCGGCCACCTGCTGATAAACCTCCTTTGCCGCCTTCGCGTAAAGGGCAGCATTTGCGGCCGCCGCCTGGTCTTTTACGGCATGGGGAAGCTGCAGCACCGCGCAGCCCTTGTTTTCTTTCATGGCAAGGGCCTCATTTAAAATAGAGCGCACGCTTTCTTTAAATGTCCCGATCCCGTCCGCCCCTGCGGCATAATCCTCAGGGCCAACGAGATAAGCCACCGCCTTCGGCCTTGACCGCTCAATCAATCCGGGAAGAGCTTCGGCGAAGCCTGCGGCGTCCCGTCCGGCGATGCCTGCGTTCACTGTACAGCGCTGCCGCCCGGTGGTGTTGCTGGTGGCCTTCGTGCTCCTGACATACTCCTCAAAATGGCCGATATAATTGCGGAGCCCCCCGATCTCGGCAAACCTGCCCTGGGTCTCTGCCCCGCCGCCAAACAGCCAGCTGTTGTCATTGACCTCCACGCCAAACATGGCGTCATAAAACGCGTCTCCGGTGGGAACGGACAGCACGCATTTCCCCACGGAAACCTGCTGGATCTCGCCCTTTAATCCCTTCCATTCAGCGCTGTTCTGATACGTATTCTTATGGAAGCCGCCAACTGTCACGGCGTCCACGTTTCCTCTCCAGTCCGTAAAACCGCTTGCCGTTCCCCCGAAAAGGGCCGTTAAAAAGTCCTTCGTGGGGCGTCCCTGCTCATTCCGTACCTCCACCACGCTCTTTGCGCCGTCCAGCTCAAAGGTGACATTGTCCTTTGTCACTGTCACGTCCAGCGCGTGGAACTTGCCATCCGCCACACTGCTGAAGGTATGGGCCACATTCGACCCGTTCGCATAGGAACCCGTCATCAGATACACCCTGCCGTTTTTGTTGACGATCAGCGACAGGGACTCTTTATTATTCTTGCTGTTCAGGATATCAATGAGGCCCGTAAACTCCGCCGCATCCGACGCCAGCTTGAATTTTACCGATATCTTGATCGCATTTGCCGCCCGGAAATTATCCTGAAACAGATTCATGTCCTGTGTGACCGTCACGGCATTGTCTCCATTGAAAGTTGTCCCGGTAAAATCCGCCACAAGGCCCCGTTCCATCTCTACCAGAATCGACGACTTCCCGGCCCTGGCCATCTCATCGGCAAGAACATACTCCCCGGCCGCCAGAACCCCGGGAAACGGAACCGCCGTCACTGCCATGGCCGCGGATAACGCAAAGCCAAGGCCGCATTTGCAAAACCTTTGAAAAACACCTTTTTTCATAGAATCCCTCCTTGATCTGTATTTTTGTGCAGCCTGCACAAAACACATAACTTTTCACATGTTGTCTGAATCATATTATATAGATGTCCTCCGGCCTATGCAATATTTTTTAGCTATTTAGATGGTGATTTTAATATTTGCTTAGCGATTAAAGATATTAATATAGGCCTCCCACTGCCGGAATCCCTCCGGCAATGAGAAGCCTTCTCTTATCTGATTTGGTCACTCAAACATGATCTGTTCGATATATATCTGATTAAAATCCAGGTCCGCGGACAATCCGATTTCCTCCGCCGCCCTTTTGATTCTTTCCGCTCTGTCCGCCGCAGGCGCTTCCGTCAGAAACCGCGCCGCGCCCCTTAAAGAGCTGTTCCCCACCGGCTCTATTTTTCCGGAAAACTCTTCCGGCAAAAGCCCGATCGTGATGGCGGAAGGAACGTCTAAAGAAACGCCAAAGCCTCCGGCCAGATAAATGTGCGCCACATCCTCCCTGGCAGCTCCATAGCGCAGCAGGAGGGTTTCCATCCCGGCCCGCACCGCGGCCTTCGCCAGCTGGATTTCCCGCACATCCTGCTGTGTAAAGCAGACGCGCCGTCCGTCCGCCGCTTCCGCCAACGGGAAGCCTTCTTCCAGAAAGGCCTCGTCAAGCCTCCCCGTCTCGTCCACCAGACCTGTCCGCACCAGCTCCGCGGCCGTTTCCAGGACGCCTGTCCCGCAAATTCCCACCGGCGGCTTTCCTCCGATGGTCTCCACTTGGGCCCGGTTCTCCAGGATCCGCACGCCGCATATGGCTCCCTCGACACTCCCGGTTCCCCAGCGGATATTTCCTCCCTCAAAGGCCGGCCCGGCCGCCGTGGAGGTGACGAGAATCCTCTCCCGGTTTCCCAGGGCCATCTCTCCGTTTGTCCCCAGATCGATCAGCAGCGAGAGCTCCTCCTTTTGGTCAAACCCACACTCCAGCATCCCTGCCACAATATCCGCCCCCACAAAGGTGGAAATACCCGGCAGCACGGTAAAGGGCACATCCGGCAGGCCTTCGCCCAAAAGCTGGCGGCAGCCGCAGGAAAGCCTCTCTGTGGTTACGGGCGTAAAGGGATAAACGCCCAGGCTCTCGCAGCCGTATCCCATCAGGAGATGAACCATCGTGGTATTTCCGGCCGCCGTGACGCCCACAAGCTCCTTTTCCGTTATGCCTTCTGCCAATTCCAGGATTCCCCTGGCAAGCTGCTTTCTTATGCTTTCTTTTAAAGCCTCAGTCTCCCCTTCACAGGAAGCCTTGATACGTGAAATGACGTCCGCCCCATAAACCCTCTGCAGGTTCACCGCCGCATAAGAGCGAAGGGCTACCCCTGTTTTCATATCCACCAGCGAAAAAGCCAGCGTCGTGGTGCCGATATCTATGGCAATCCCGTACTGATCCGCTTTTTGCGCCTGCTGCGTATCCGGCCGGCTTCCGAGGACGGCAAACGTCTCTTCCCCGTCAAAGGAGGTTTCCACCGTCACATCCGTCTGCGGGAACGCCCTGCATGACAGCCGGAAGCCCTGCTCCAGCTCATCCTCTGAAAACGTCTTCCGATCCTCCTCTGTCACCGGCAGAACTCCCTTTACCAGGCGGATCCCGCATTTGCCGCAGCTTCCCCGGCCGCCGCACACAGCGCTCACAAACATCCCGCCTTCCCGCAGTCCGTCCAAAATGCTTTCCCCATGGCCAAGCGCTATGCTGCGGCTTTTGCCCTTTTGCAGGACCTCTACGGTCACCTGATGCTCCTTTTTCGTCCGGCGCATCGGGCAGTCCGTCCGGCTGCAGCTTCCGCAGTCATGCTGATTTAGAAACAGGGCTTCGTCGTCTGTCAGAAGATAAACCACCCCGCTGCTCTTTACCGGGTCAAACATAAAACCGGATGTGATCCCAATCCCACAGCTTGCCTTCGCCTCTGTCTCCCGGTGTATCACGCGCTGCGCCTCCATCGGGATGTCGTTCGGCGCTTCCAGCCTGCCAGCCACGCCCTTCTGGCGCTGGGCGCAGGCCTCCTTTAAGCTGCAGGCTGTCCCATCCTCCAGGGAGAACAGCAAGCTGTCGGCGATCGCGTCGCTCAGCATTCCCTTTAAGTAGTCCCCCGACGCGAACGCGGCCGTACTGTAGCGGCTGATCTCGCCTCCGATGCTGTATAGGGCGTAAACCACAGGCGTACCGGCCTTCCACTTCTCTGTCGCCAGCGATTCGTCCAATCCGGCAAAGCG
Source organism: Lachnospiraceae bacterium UBA3316 (assembly GCA_002361955.1). GTDB lineage: Bacteria > Bacillota > Clostridia > Lachnospirales > Lachnospiraceae > Hominisplanchenecus_A. Next base: position 969 of record DESK01000014.1, on the reverse strand, counting down.
AAACAGTACCACGGGCCGGCACAGGGCGAGCATTTCCGTTTTCAGAGCCTCGTATTCCGCAGCGACCTCTTCATACACGGGACTTTCCTGCGAACAGCCTACCTGGCACAAGACATCGTTTTTCTTAACCCTCACGGGAATATTTTCCAATTTTATTACGTGTTCCATTGCTCCCAGCCCCCAGTCAGTCTGTGATCAGGATGTCTTTTTCTCCAAAACCGCTTGTTTTGCTGTCTCCGCTGCGGAAGCGGCATCCGGCGTATAGTAGTCCGCGCCGATTTCCTGGGCAAAGCTTTCATTGACCGGCGCGCCGCCAATCATGACAATATACTGATCACGCAGTCCTTTTTCCTTCAGCAGATCGATCAGGTCCTTCATATTGGGCATCGTCGTCGTCAGCAGTGCCGACATACAGATGACGTCCGCCCCGAACTCCTGGGCTTTAGCCAAAAAGACCTCCGGCTCCACATCGACGCCCAGATCATGGATCTCAAAGCCTGCTCCCTTTAACATCATCACCACAAGGTTTTTGCCGATATCGTGCAAATCACCTTTCACCGTCCCGATCACGGCCCTGCCAATGGGCTCGTTTCCGATTTCAATCAGCTTCGGCTCCAAAATCGAGATCCCCGCATTCATCGCCCTGGCCGCCACCAGAACCTCCGGTACAAACACCTCATTGTTCTTGAACTTTCCTCCGATGATCATCATACCGGCCAAAAGCCCCTCGTTTAAAATTTCTTTGGCGTCTACTCCCGCTTCCAACGCCTGGGTCACAAGTGTCTTTACATTCTTTGCGCGTCCCTTCTGAAGAAACTCCGATATTTCCTGTACAATTGCCTCTGCCATAATTACCTCCTATAGCTTTTCTGTTTGTAATTTCGTTATGTCCTTATAGTACAAGCTTTTCCTTTCTTTCTATTGTAAAAATTTTGGATTCTATGTATTTATCCCAGATTATTCACGGCA
>DESK01000009.1 GCA_002361955.1 Lachnospiraceae bacterium UBA3316 | reverse complement strand
TAGTTTTTGTTAACCGCTTTTATTGTATAATAAAGAACATGGTAAAGAACACGGGTTTGTATCTTTATTTTACCCAAAAGTTGTAAATTGGTGTGCATATTACAGAAAGGCTCGGAAAATTAGTCTGGATCCGAACGGAGGATGGTGCAGGGAAACCTGCTGCGTGGCAAGCGAAGGGCTGCCCTACGGAACGCTTCCTGCGCCCAGAAAGAAGGGCTGCGTTTTCCTGGGCTGGTATACAGCCGGGACGGGCGGGGGGAGGATCCGGCGAGATGCGCTGGTGGGAAGTGCCGACCAGCTGCTTTACGCCCGATGGAAAAAAATTTCTGCCCGGAGAGTTTCACTGGAGGAGCCCTCCATTACGAAAAAGAAGAAGCTCCGGCTGAGATGGAAGAAGGTGCCCGGGGCAGACGGTTATCAGATCGTTTACAGCCGGAGAAGGAGCTTTCGCAAGGCAGAGAAAGAAGAGAAGTGTGCTGACTCTCAAAAAGCTACGGAAAGGCAGGACATATTATATAAAGGCACGGGCCTATAAGCTGGATTCCGCAGGAAAGAGAGTGTACGGAAAATACAGCGGGGTGAAGATTATTAGTTAATGGTCAGGCCAGGTGGGAGCGCTGTGCGCGGTATAATCCGTAAACCAGTTTTGACGCCTAAATCATATGATACAAGAATACTTAAAATTCCATCGTCGGCGACGATGGAATTTTGCATTGTAACTGTGAGAGAACTGAACAGTTACGATCATTACAATAAAGCCACTATAAAAACATATTAGGTATTGAAAAAGTGCTTAGAGCATGATATGGCATAACAAAGATCAGTAATAACATTGATAATTCTTAAATAAGAAACGGGGAGGGTATGGGAGAATTGCTGATTTGGAACGAACGGTCAGTCCTCTTTATGGGGCAGCTCAGAGTATGAAAAGGAGAATACCTATGAAAAACTGGAAAATAAAAATATCGTTGATGCTTCTTTTTCTGGCAATGCTTGTATGTGTCAAGCTGGCGCAGGCAGCCGGGAATGTTACGGTGGACGGCGTGGAGTACGGTTACCGTCCGAAGAAGGAAAGCTATGTGGTGGTCGCCGTGAAGGAAAAGCTGGCCGCCGGATCAAAGGTGATAGTCCAATCGGAGATCGGGGGCAGCCTGGTGAAGGAGATCGGGGCGGAGGCCTTTTCGCAGGGCAAAAGGCTGCAGGTGTACCTGCCGAAAAGCATCAAAAAGATTGCGAAAAACGCCTTTGGCGCTGATCCGGCGAAAAGCGTAAAAACGCTCTGTTGTGTGAAGAATTCCGCCGCGCAGAAGTATGCCGGGAAACACAAGATCCCGTGCAAAAAGCTGTCACGTATTTTACAAGGCGGGGAGATCTCACAGAAGGCTCTGGAGATATCCCCGCCTTATCAATTTTCCGGGAATCAAAGCCCCCGTCTTGACATTTGGGGCATACATGGTAAAATATCCATACACGGAATTTTGTATACAAAGTGCAAAGGAGGACAGTATGAAGGAAATCAGGCTGAAAGCTCTCGCAAAGATCAACCTGGGACTGGACGTGGTGGGGAAACGGGAAGACGGCTACCATGAGGTCCGGATGATTATGCAGACCATCAAACTCTACGACGAGATCGAAATCCACAAGGCGGATAAACCGGGAATCCGGGTAAAGACAAACCTGCAGTATCTGCCGGTTAATGAAAATAATCTGGTGTACAAGGCGGCACAGCTTTTGATGGATGAATTCGGGATTTCAAAGGGCGTGTCGATCAAGCTTCGGAAGGTGATCCCGGTGGCCGCGGGCATGGCGGGAGGAAGCTCCGACGCGGCCGCCGTGCTGGTGGGGCTCAACCGGATGTTTGAGCTGGGGCTCACGAAGCAGGAGCTGATGGAGCGCGGCGTGAAGATCGGAGCCGATGTTCCTTACTGTGTCATGCGGGGGACGGCGCTGGCGGAAGGCATCGGGGAAAAGCTCACGAAGCTGCCCCCTATGCCCAAGTGCAGCCTGCTGATTGCCAAGCCGGGGATCCATGTCTCTACCAAGTTTGTGTATTCAAATCTTAAGGCGGATCAGCTGGCGGAGCATCCGGATATTGACGGGCAGATTCAGGCCCTCCGGGACGGGGATCTGCGCCGCCTGGCCTCACTGATGGGAAACGTGCTGGAGACCGTGACGATCCCCGCGTATCCTGTCATCGGTGAGATCAAGGAGGAGATGCTGAATTGCGGCGCTGCAGGGGCTATGATGAGCGGCAGCGGGCCTACGGTGTTTGGGCTGTTTGAGGATAAGGAACAGGCCCGGGCAGCCTATGAGAGACTGCGGAGAGGAAGCCTGGCCAGGCAGGTGTACCTCACACGGGTATTTAACAATGGAGGAGCTGTATGACCACTGATTTTGAGATTAAGATGGATGCATACCTGCCACTGCGGGATGTGGTATTTAACTCCCTGCGTCAGGCGATCCTGCGGGGGGATCTGAAGCCGGGGGAGAGGCTGATGGAGATTCAGCTGGCCAACCGGCTGGGCGTAAGCCGTACCCCGGTGCGGGAGGCTATCCGAAAGCTGGAGCTGGAGGGGCTGGTGCAGATGATTCCCCGGAAGGGCGCCGAGGTGGCGAAGATCACCGTGAAGGATCTGGAGGACGTGCTGGAGGTTCGGACGGCCCTGGAGGAGCTGGCCGTGCGGGATGCCTGTGAGAATGTCACGCAGGAGCAGCTGGACAGGCTGGGGCAGGCGAACGAGGAGTTCCGCAGGGCGCTGGAGGGGGAGGATCTCCTTGTCTGCGGGAAGGCCGATATGAATTTTCACGAGATCATTTACGAGGCCACCAACAACCGGCGGCTGATGCAGATCCTGAATAACCTCCGGGAGCAGATGTACCGCTACCGCATGGAATATCTGAAGGACCGTGAGATGTATCCCGTGCTTCTGAGAGAGCATGAGACGATCCGGGAGGCCCTGGGGGCCCGCGACCGGGAGAAGGCGGGGGCGGCCATCAGGGACCATATCGAGAACCAGAGGGAGTCGATCATCAACAGTTTAAGAGAAGACGAGTAATAAATAATAGAATTCGAATAGAATCCGGGATACCGGGCATAGTACCATCAAGGGATAAGAGAAATCTTATCCTTTTTTTACGCGGGCAACGAGCCAAGCCGCCATGCTTGCATGGTGATTTGGCGACTGTCGCGTAAAACGAACAACTTGGTAAGGCGGTAAGCGTATGGGAAAATTATCTGCGGAACTGAAGAAAAATGAGCAGGCGGTGCGGGAACTCGTAAAGGGCTGCGACGACATCCTGGTCAGGCCGATGCGCCTGGGCAAACAGCAGGGCATCGACTGCTTTTTAGTTTATATAGAGACGGCCGTCAGCAATATGATGCTGGAGGACTCGGTGATTGGGAAGATGCTGAACCGTCTGTGGGAGATGGAAGAGGAGGACGTGGCGGAGGCCATAGAAAATAACAGCCTGGGAGTTTCCGATACAAAGGAGCTTCCCACCATGGAAGAGGCTATGGCGGCTATGCTGGCGGGAAATGCCGTTCTCTTTGTGGACCACTTTGACAAGGCCATCAAGATCGGCAGCAAGGGATACCCGGGGACGGGAGTGATGAAGGCGGACTCGGAAAAGGTGCTGCGGGGCAGCAAGGAGGCCTTCTCCGAGTCGGAAAAGGTGAATACGGCGCTGATCAGGAAGCGCGTCAGGGATACGACCTTAAAGGTAAAAGAGACGCCCCTGGGAAAACATTCCAACACGATGACGGCGGTGGTGTATATGGAGGGGCTGGCCTACCAGCCGATCCTGGATAATCTGGAGAAAAAGCTGGATTCCTTTGAGATTGATGGCGTACTGGACGGAGGCGTCATCGAACATCTGACGGCAGACCTTAAATATTCCCCCTTCCCCCAGTATCAGACGACGGAGCGCCCCGACCGGGCGGCTATGGCGGTGCTGGAGGGGCGGGTGGCTGTGATCTGTGACAATTCCCCGGAGGCGCTGCTGCTTCCGGCCACCCTGAACACCCTGTTCCAGACAAGCGACGACTATTACAGGCATTTTGCCATCGTGTCCTTTCTGCGCATCCTCCGGTATTTGGGGGCCTTCCTGGCAGTTTCCCTGCCCGGAATCTATGTGGCCGCGGTCAATTTCCATCCCCAGCTTCTGCCCACAAACCTGCTCTTTTCCCTGGCGGAGGCCAGGGCCGGCGTGCCCTTTCCGGCGCTTGTGGAGGTGCTGCTTTTGGAGCTTTCCTTTGAACTGCTGCGGGAGGCGGGGCTGCGGATGCCGGGGCCTGTCGGAAACACCATAGGGATTGTGGGAGGCCTGATCATCGGCCAGGCGGCAGTGAGCGCGAATATTGTCAGCCCGGTGGTAGTGGTGGTGGTGGCTCTGACGGCCCTGGGCTCCTTTGCGGTTCCTAATGAGGAGGTTTCCGAAGCATTGCGGCTGGTGAAATACATGATGCTTGGGCTGTGCGCCGCCTTCGGCATTCTGGGGCTGGTATTTGGCTGGATCCTTGTGCTGGTGCACCTGGCGGGCTTAAAGAGCTTCGGCGTGTCCTACCTGATGCCCTTTGCCGGAGGCAGTGTGAACCCTGGCGGGGAGAGCAGGGACAATATCCTGCGGGCACCCCTGGATAAGCTTTACAGGCGGCCCCTTTTTGCCAGGAGGCAGAACAGGACGCGCATGAGAAAGAAGGGAGGATGGCCGGATGGTGGCAGATAACGGGAAAATATCCACGCGCCAGCTGGGGCGCATGGTGGTTCTGGACTGGATCGGGAAGGCGGCGCTGTTGCTGCCGGGGCTGGCGTCCGGCGTTAGCGGAAGGAGCTTTATCCTGAGCCTGGTACTGGGGGTAGGGCTATCCCTGGCTTACGGGCGGCTGGTGGGTTATCTGGCGTCCGGCGTCCGGGGGGATTTCCCCTCCTATGTGGAGGAGCGGCTGGGGCGGCTGTGCGCCAGGCTGCTGATGTTCCTCTATTTTGGCTATGCCTTCTTAAATACGGTGCTTTTGCTCAGGCTGTTTGAGGAGATTGCCCTGACCTTTATTCTGCCGGAGGCTTCCGGGGAGCTTCTGATGGGGGTGCTTGTTTTGGGGGCGGTGTACATCGTGTCCGGAGGGCTGGAGGTGCGGGCCAGGGTCAGCGAAGTCCTCTGTTTCACGGCCCTGGCGCCTATGGCGCTTCTGCTTTTGGGAGCGGCCTTTACGGGAGGGAGCGGCTACCTGGTGCCGGGGCAGGCGGAGCTTTCCCCGGAGATGGCGGGAAACGGATTGCGCGTCTTTATGGTTTTCGGCGGCATGGGAATCTTTCTGTTTGTGGCGCCCCGGCTGGAGGAGCGCAAAGAGATGGGAAGGACGCTGATGAGGGCTGTGGCTGTCACGGGACTGGCGGCGGCCGCCCTGCTGCTGGCGGCCATCAATGCCTTCGGGGAAGCGGGAATGCGGGCATTTCCCTGGCCCGTGATCACACTGATGAGCAGCGCGGAAATTCCCGGGGGATTTTTGCAGCGGTGGGATGTGATTTTTACCGCCCTGCTGCTGGGCACCTTTTTTGCCGCTGTGAGCGCGGGGCTGTTTTATATGCGCCGCCTGGCGGGAGGGCTTCTCGGAAAGGACCGACCGGCAGCAGGGCCCTTGATGGCTCTTTTCGTCTACGCCGGAGCCCTGTGGTGCGCCTCCTATGAGACGGCGGCCAGGGTGTACACGGTGCTTGGCGGGTATCTGTGCGTCCCGCTTCTGGTGGGCTTTACCCTGCTGCTGGCAGTGGTGGAGTGTGCAGGAAGGAAGAACGGGAAGGCGGGAGAAAGGAGGCGGATATGAAGAAAATCATCGCGGCGCTGGCCCTTGCGCTGGCTTTGACAGGCTGCGGCAGGCGGGAACTGGAGGACCGCAGCTTTCCGACGGTCCTGGTGGCCCGGACGGGAGATCTCGGGGCCCGGGAGGAGGAACGCCAGGCCGCATCCAGCAAGTATATTGATTACGGGCAGGTGAAGGCCGTGCTGCTGGGCCGGGAGGCGGCGGAGGATCCGGCGTCTCTCGGGGAGATTCTGGCCTATCTGGAGGAGCATCCCGTCTTCGCAGGAAATATGCTGGTGTTCGTGGCCGATGAGGGCGTATGCGGCCTGGCGGAGCGTGACGAGAAGTTTGGTCTTTTGCTGGAGGATCTGGCGAAAAACCAGCCCGGCGGCCCGGAAGAGAGGCTGGCCTTAAAGGATCTGCTGAACTATCTGCACAACGGGGAACCGTCCATACGGGTGCCGCTGCTGTGTGAAAAAGAGGGGGAGGCCCGGCCCGGAGGGAAGATAGAACTTTCCCAGGAGGCGGCGGAGGCCGTCCATGTGCCGGTGCCGAGAAAGGCAAAGACGGGACAGTGAGGCCTGAGGGTTCCTATTTCCTTTTGTGTTTTATGGGGTGATTAAACCGGAAAAAAGAGGGAAGAATATAGCTATTCGATTTCTGGGGAGGATCTGTATATGAAGCATGAAAGAAAAGAAACTGTCAAAGACCTTCTGTGGTTCTACAGGAGGCAGGCGGTGGGGCTGTGCGTCCTGCTGACGGTTCTGGGGCTGCTGGCGGCAGCGAACGTCACGGCTCTGGGAAAGGGACAGGATATTCAGCAGGGGATCGCCGGGGAGATTCTGCGCTTCCATGTGATCGCCAACAGTGACAGCCGGCAGGACCAGGACTTAAAGCTGGCCGTGCGGGACGAGGTGGTGAACTACATGGAGGGGCTGCTTTCCGGCGCGGAGGACATGGAGGAGACGAGAAGCCGTGTCCAGTCCCATCTGGGAGAGATCGAGGCCAGGGCAAAGCAGGTGGTGGAGGCCCGGGGGGCGTCCTATCCCGTTCGCGGGGAGCTGACCAGCTGCTATTTTCCGAGAAAGTCTTACGGGGACTGCACATTTCCGGCGGGGCGCTACCAGGCCCTGCGGCTGTGCATAGGCAAGGCTGAGGGAAAGAACTGGTGGTGCGTTCTCTTTCCGAACCTTTGTTTTCTGGACTCCGTCCATGCCGTGCTGCCGAAGGAGCAGAAGCAGAAGCTGAAAAATGTGCTGACGGAGGAGGAGTATGAGAGCCTTTTTGACTGGAAGCGCAGCAAGGTTAAGATTACCTGCCGTCTGTTCCGCCTGGCGGCAGGAGAAACAGACGCGCAAAAAAGCTGACATCCGCCTGAGGGAATGCCAGCTTCTTTATAGAAGACGGTTTACTGTTTATTGATCTTTGAGCGTTTCCGCAGGGTGGGATCCAGGATCTTTTTGCGGATGCGCAGGCTTGTGGGAGTCACCTCCAAAAGCTCGTCCGTGTCGATGAACTCCAGGGCCTGCTCAAGGCTGAGGATCTTGGGCGGCGTCAGCTTTAAGGCCTCGTCGGCGGAGGAGGAACGGGTATTTGTCAGATGCTTTGTCTTACATACGTTCAGCTCGATATCCTCCGGCTTTCCGCTCTGCCCGATCACCATGCCGGAGTACACCTTCTCGCCGGGGCCGATAAAGAGGGTTCCTCTTTCCTGGGCGTTGAAAAGCCCGTAAGTGACGGCTTCACCTGCCTCGAAGGCGATCAGGCTGCCTTGCTTCCTGTACTGGATGTCTCCCTTGTAGGGGGCATAGCCGTCGAAGGATGTATTCAGCACGCCGTTGCCCTTCGTGTCGGTCATAAACTCGCCGCGGTATCCGATCAGCCCCCTGGAGGGGATGGAGAATTCCAGGCGGGTGTAGCCGCCTCCTGTAAGGCTCATGCCCTGAAGCTCTCCTTTTCTGAGGCTCAGCTTCTGGATGACAGTGCCGGAAAACTCTTCCGGTACGTCCACGTAGGCGATCTCCATGGGCTCCAGCTTTTTGCCCCGCTCGTCAGTGCGGTAGAGAACCTCCGCTTTGCTGACGGCGAATTCGTAGCCCTCCCGGCGCATATTTTCGATGAGGACGGACAGGTGCAGCTCGCCGCGGCCAGATACCTTGAAGGCCTCTGTGGTGTCCGTCTCTTCCACCCGGAGGCTGACGTCTGTGTTCAGCTCCCGGAACAGGCGGTCGCGCAGGTGGCGGGAGGTGACATATTTGCCCTCCTGACCGGCCAGGGGGCTGTCGTTTACAATAAAGTGCATGGCGATGGTGGGCTCTGAGATCTTCTGGAAGGGAATGGCCTCCACATGTTCAGGGGAGCATAAGGTGTCGCCGATGTGCAGATTCGCGATACCGGAGATAGCCACGATGGAGCCTACGCCGGCTTCCTCCACGGCTACCTTGTTCAGGCCGTCAAACTCATAGAGCTTGCTGATCTTTACCTTTTGCTGCTTGCTCGGGTCGTGGTGGTTCACCATAACGCACTCCTGGTTTACCCGGATGGTGCCGTTATCCACTTTGCCCACGCCGATGCGCCCTACATATTCGTTATAATCGATGGTGCTGATCAGCACCTGGGTTCCTGCCATCTCATCTCCCTCCGGAGCAGGGATATAGTTTAGGATCGTCTCGAAAAGGGGAGTCATATCCTTTGGCGTATCTGCCAGATCACGGACGGCGTAGCCTGCCTTGGCGGAGGCGTAGAGGAAGGGGCAGTCCAGCTGGGCGTCAGAGGCGTCCAGATCCATCAGGAGCTCCAGCACTTCATCCACCACTTCCTCCGGGCGGGCCTCCGGGCGGTCGATCTTATTGATGCACACGATCACCGGCAGATCCAGCTCCAGGGCCTTGCGGAGCACAAATTTTGTCTGGGGCATGGAGCCCTCGAAAGCGTCCACCAGCAGGATGACGCCGTTTACCATCTTAAGGACACGTTCCACTTCGCCGCCGAAATCTGCGTGGCCCGGTGTGTCCACAATGTTTATTTTTGTATTTTTATAAAAAACAGCAGTATTTTTGGCTAAAATTGTGATTCCGCGTTCACGCTCAATATCATTGGAATCCATGACACGCTCTGCCACTTCCTGGTTGGCGCGGAACACACCGCTTTGCTTTAACAGTTCATCTACCAGTGTGGTTTTGCCATGGTCTACATGGGCGATAATCGCAACATTACGAACATCTTCTCTTTTCATAAATCAAAATCTCACTTTCTTATGTTCTATACCATGTTTGTTACTGTTCACAGCGTGCGCAGTAACCCTGTTTGTCCCTCGCGGCATTCGTCAAACATCCATGCAGGCATGTGTCTTTTCTGCGTTAGCCGCGGGAATCAAGCCGTAAATCAGTGTACCATATTTTTGGGGGAATACAAGGATTTCTGCAAGGATTTCTAAAAAAAGTTCATATAATAGTTAAGAAGTTACTGGGAACCGCATCGTTAAGAACCCGCATAGATGAATGGTAATCAGAATAATAGGAAAAAGAAGGTCATACATATAACTATACACAAACAAAGGTATACAAAGCGGAGAACGAAAGAATTCCGCCAGAGAACAGGAAGGGAGAACATTTTATTATGGCAGATAAGGTAATTGAAAACAATCAGGTAACGATCATGGGACAGGTGGCTTCGGAATTTGTGTTCAGCCACGAGGTATTCGGGGAAGGCTTCTATATGATGGATATTCTTGTCAAGCGGCTGAGCAACTCCTGCGACAGGATTCCGGTTATGGTTTCTGACAGGCTCATCGACGTTACTCAGGACTATCAGGGAGAATACATACAGATATCCGGACAGTTCCGTTCCTACAACAGGCATGAGGAGAAGAAAAACAGGCTGGTGCTTTCCGTCTTTGCCAGGGAGATCAGCTTTGCGGAGGAAGAGAACGACAAAATGAAAACAAACCAGATCTTTCTGGATGGATATATCTGTAAGATGCCCGTCTATCGCAAGACACCCCTGGGAAGGGAGATCGCGGATATGCTGGTGGCCGTAAACCGCCCCTATGGCAAGTCTGATTATATTCCCTGTATATGCTGGGGGAGAAACGCCAGATTTTCTTCCACCTTTGAGGTGGGAGGCCACGTGCAGGTGTGGGGCCGGATACAGAGCCGGGATTATATGAAGAAACTGGAGGGGGATCTTACAGAGAAGAGGACAGCCTATGAGGTGTCCGTCAGCAAACTGGAGTACACATAAAAATCCTGGAAAGGAACGTATCATACGGCTCTGCGAATAAAACGCAGGGCTGTATTTGTATCATAGTACCGGGGCTTCTGCTCCCTTTCCCGGACTTTTGGTACTTTTGACACTTTTGATACTTAAACCAATATAACGTTGCAGGAATAGCGGATCTGTAGTAAAATGGAAAGGATTATGGCGGGCGGCGAACTGCCGCGGAAAGAGACTGCCAGAGGGCGGTAGCCCAAAGTGAGGTGCAAGGAATGGAAAAAGGGTTTGTACATATTATATGCGGCGGTGGCAGGGGAAAGACCTCCCTGGCCCTGGGGCAGGGGATCAGCGCCGCAAGTGAGGGAAAATCAGTGATGATTATCCAGTTTCTCAAGCAAAAGCAGGCGGATGAGATCGGTTTTATCAGACGCCTGGAGCCGGAGATCAAGGTATTCCGCTTTGAAAAATCAGACAAGTCCTTCGACGAGCTGTCTGACGAGGAAAAAAAGGAAGAGATTCAGAACCTGAAGAACGGCGTAAATTTTGCAAGAAAGATCCTGGTGACAGAGGAGTGCGACGTTTTGATCCTGGATGAGATTCTGGGACTTCTGGAGCACGGCATCGTATCCGCGGAGGAGATCCGCTCCCTTCTGGAGGCGAACGGGGGAAATCTGGAGGTGATCCTGACAGGCATCTACCAGGCCAGGGAGCTGTGGGATATGGCGGATCGGGTGACGGACATAGAGACAAAAAAACAGAATTAGGAAGCAGAGGGGTTGCTGTTGTGCCACAGACAAAGGCGGAGCAGTGGCCTCTTTTGTTTTGTCGGAACTGTAACTTTTTCATAAAGAAACAAAAATAAAACGGGAAAATTAAGTTGAATTGTCATGAATTGCGTATTATAATAGTAGCATTCATGGAGAAAGTGCAAAAAACAGGCGTCTCCATCAGGAACATGGCGGCAGAAGAAAGGAAGGTGATCGAAGGGGAAGGTTCCACCCTATTGGTTTTTGCAGCATGAGGAGTCCCGTGGCAGACACGGGCAGTTTACAAAGGAGAAGAATGTATGAAACTGAAACGAATTTTAGCAGGTGTTTTGACGGCGGCAATGGTTCTTACAAGCGCTCCAGTGGCCGGGCTTTGCAGCCTGACGGTACAGGCAGCAAAGGAAGTGACCTATGAAGAGGTTTCCAGGGAGATTCTGGAAAAGAATGCTTTTGCCAATTCTGAGCAGAAGCCCGTGGGTTATACTAATGACGGCCCTGCCAGCTATGCCTTCAATGGTAATAGCGAGAACTGGTGGCACTCCCGTTATCAGAGCTGGAACAGCCTGGGAGATAACGAGGTGGTTCGCAGTGAGGAGGAGAAAGAAACGGTGTTTGTTGAGGGCGGAAAAACGGTCTACGTTGGTTCGGCCTTTGACGAAGAGATCCTGCTTGGAAAAATTACCTATCAGGGACGTTCCGACAACACAAATAACTGGATCGGCGACTTCAATTTATGGGTAGCGGATCTGTCTGACCCGTCAGCATCCCCGGCTGAGGAAGACTGGAGGATCGTGGCAAGCTCCGTGGCCGGAGAGGGCAGAGAGCTGAAGACAAAGTTCAGCGCGGGAAGCGTACAGACGGTGGCTCTGGATACACCAGTAAAGGCTACGCACTTCAGGCTGGAGGCTCTGGGTGTTTCTGATGAAAACAAGGGAGACATTCACTGTGTGGCAGCCACTCAGATCTGCGTTTTTAAGGCAATCGCAGAGGAGGATACGAGGACGCCCATCGCGGCTCCCGACCTGGGCGTGACAGCGCCGGTGGAAGGGGCGGCCCCGGCAGATGTGACAGTAAACAGCCAGGAGCCCGGTTTTACGGCAGTTACCGCCTGGACGGACGCAGAGGGCAGCGCGGCAGCCGGAAGCTTTGAGGGCGGCAAGACGTATACGGTGACGGCTGTTCTGACAGCGGATGAGGGAAGGAAGTTTACAGCGGACAGCATTCCTTCCGAGATCACGGTGGACGGCGAAAAGGCAGCGCTTTCTGTTGAGAACGTAACCCTGTCGGAAGATGGAACCACCATGACGATCGTATGTACCCTTCAGGCAAAAGAAGTCGGCACAGAGGTACCGGAGGCCCTTCAGGAGGCGCTGGCAAAGGCGGCGGCCATCGAAGAGAATGGCAAGACCTACAGCGCAGCTTCCAAGAAAGCCCTGGATGAGGCGGTAGCGGCAGCGAAGGCCCTGGGAGCAGACGCTTCCGCGGAGGAGCTTCAGAGCGCGGCCGATGCAGTTCTGGCGGCGATTGAAAATCTGGCGGAGAGCTGGATAGCAGAAGAGGTATATGACGGAACGGTTACGATCAGCGCCGACAGTGAGGAGATGACAGGAGAGGCGGTACCAAACGGCCCCATCGGCAATGCGGCTGACGGCAACGTCAATACTTTCTGGCACAGCAACTACTCTGATAATAATGCGCCCAAGGTTGGCGTAGAGAACGACACCCTGGTTTCCAACAATAACGCTTATCTGGCGCTTCAGGAGGCTACAGATGTCTGCGGTGTCAATTATGTGCCCAGGATCGATGATAACGGAAATATGAAGGCAAACGGTGCCATCACAGAGGCAAACATCTATGTCTCCAAAGATAACGGCACAACCTATGAAAAGGTGGCAGAAGGCGTAACCTGGGATTATACAGGATGGAATTACAATACAGACGGCGCAAAGGAAGCTTCTTTTGATCAGATCATTGAGGGTGTGACTAACATCAAGATCGAGGCAGTCCACAGTGCGGGAGATGTACCGAATCAGTTTATCAACGCGGCAGAATTCTATGTGATGGTTCAGAAGGAGAAGTCGGACGAGCGTGAAAAGCTGGCGGCTCCCAATCTGAGCATCACAGTTCCTGAAGCAGGAAAAGCTCCGGCGGACGTTACGGGGGACAGCTACGTACCAGCAGTGATTTCTGACACGGCAGGCACGGAGGAGCTGGCAGCGGCGGATTTGACGGTAAACGCCCAGGTGGTGACAGACGGGGAGATCCAGGCCATCGACGGAACCGTTGTGGCGGATCAGTCCAAGGCAGCCAACGGTAAGTTTAATGTTACCGGGGAGACGCCGTTCCTGATCAGGCTTAAGATGAAGATTGATACGTCCAGGATGAATCAAACGGGCGACTACGCTGTGATTGGTAAGGCGGATCACCAGTATGGCGTTCAGGTTACAAAGAGCAGTGATGGTAAATATTATATGACCATCTATGCAAATGCCACCGATAATTCATGGCCGGAGCAGAAGATAGAGTTAACGGAGGACAACCTGAATGTATGGCAGGATGTTGTTGCTATGTATAACGGGGGCAAGTTTACGATTTATGCAGAGGGCGAACAGAACTCCCTTAGCAACAGAGACAACGAAGGAAAGAAACTTGGTGAGTATGCTTCGGAATCCTTTGCCATCGGTAAAAATATAGGAAAGAGCAGCGTTAAAGAATTCCCCGGATTGCTGGCGGATGTGGTGATGTACACGGGCGATCAGGTTCCCACAGCAGACAATTATGACGAACTGATCGCAGCTTTGGCGGACAAGACGCCGATGTTTGTGCTCAATGCAGTACCGGCCTCCGGCGCAGAGCCCAACTATGACATCGTTTCTACCGTTTGGACAGACGCAGAGGGCAATGAGGTTACAGAATTTGAGGCGGCCAGGGATTATACGGCAACGGTGACCCTGAAGGCGAAGGAAGGATATAAGTTTACGGATCCTGCCAGCATTCCCGTTGTGGAGGGCGTAGCTGCAAAGGCAGTGATCACCGATGACGCAAAAGCAGGCACAAGCATCATGACGGTTACCTTTACCTTCGGCGCGGACCCGAAAGATAAGGCTGTTTTAGCCCTGGCGGAGAAGCTTGCGGAAGCTAAGGCCATGAACAATGACAATGGAACGTATACTGCGGAGAGCTGGGAAGAACTGCAGAAGGCCATTACGGCGGCGGAAGCGGCAGATACAACGGAAATGACCGCAGAGGAAGTGGCGGCGGAGACAGCGAAGCTTGCGGCTGCCATCGACGGACTGGTGAAAGTAGTGTCTGCCATCGAGCTTGGGGCGCCCACGGTAGCCTTTACAGCTCCTGTGGCAGGGGAATATCCTGCTCCTGCGGCAGTGACGAATGGAGAGGGCTCTGCCCACCATGAGACGATCGCGGACCATGCGGCGAACCCTGTGGAACTCTCAAAGATCGATGCAGCTTCCGTGCAGGCGATCGTAAACCAGGACGGCGTATGGGGATTCATGGATCTGTTGAAATCCGGCAGCGCCCATGATAAGTTTGATATTTACGGGGAGACGCCCCTTATGATCTCCTTCAAGCTGTTTGTGAAGGAGGCAGTTACAGGCAATTCCAATATCCTCGGAAAGACGAATACCCAGTATGGCTTCCAGATTGAGTCCACACGGCTGATTCTGTATTGCCAGTCAGGAGGCGGATGGCCGGAGCAGACCATAACGCTCGATTCCGATTTCTATGGGAAATGGCATGACGTAGTAATCGTATTTGACGGAAAGGGCCAGATGGGCTTCTATGTGGACGGAGAGGTTTCCGCAGCTACAGCGGGAAGGCCCACATCGGCAGTCGTTGAGTCAAACGACAATCCGTTCAGCATGGGATATAACTTTGGGGCGGATAATAAGAACGATACCTTTACGCCTGACGAGGGATATCTGGCAGACGTGAAGCTTTACAACACAGATATGACAGAAAGCCTGACAAATGATTATCAGGTGATCAGAAACCTTCTGGACGCGGCAGAGCCTCTGGCGAACATCACGGTAGCTCCCTATGACGCAAAGACCACATGGGCAGCGACAGGGAAAGACGCGCTGGATGCGAAGGCAGCCTTCGGAGAGGCGACAGCTTATACGGCAACAACTGTTCTGACGGCCCATGACGGCTACGTATTCGGGGATGTGGCTGACGACATCAAGCAGGCGGCGGAAGCAGCCAGCGAGGGAGCGGCGGTAACGGCAGTGAGAAGTGAAGATGGAAAGACCATGACTGTGACGGCCTCCTATGAGGCGACGTCTGAGCTTGCCTGCAGCTGTGAAGTAGATCTGACAGTACCGGCATCTGAGACGATTGAGATCGATGAGAAGTACACGGCTATGACAAAACAGCTCACTGCAAGCGCGGCGGCGAAGGGCGACTGTAAGGTAGAGGGCCATCCGAACACACCGGAGATCACCTACGCGGTAACAAAGGGAAGCGATGTAGTGTCCGTAGACGGTAAGGGCGTCCTTACGACTAAGACTGTCGGCGAGGCAGAGATCACAGTGACGGCCCGTCTCGCCAAGAAGGAAGGCGAGGCTCCGGCAGAAGCTTCCAAGGTGATTAAGGTGACGGTAGTCAGCACGAGAGCCGAGGAGAGCCTGGTAAGCAGCCTGAGCGCCCTGATCGAAACGAGAGAAGGGGAGATCAAGGGAGAGCTGGAGACAGATTTCACACCGGACAGCGTGGCAGAATTAAAGAAAGCTATCGCGGACGCAAAAGCAGCCGTGGGCAAGGCTCCGGCAGTGTCTGCCGAGGAGATCCGGGCAGCGCTGAACAACCTGAAGAATGTGAAGCTGGTATCCCAGAAGGAGAAGAAGGAGAAATACGCAGAGTTAGGCAGGCTGATCGACGAGGCAAACGCAAAGATCAGCGAGAACAACGAGAGCTTTATCTATGTATATGAGACCGTCAAGGCTCTGGGCGAAGCAAATGTAGCAGCCGTTGAGCTGCATAAGAAGGGCTTAAAGGGCGCAACCCTTGAGGAACTGACAGCAGCCTGCGAGGAGCTGCAGAAAGCTCTGGACAGCCTTGTAACAAAGGCAGAACAGGAGGCGATCGACAGGAAGGCAGCCGAGGAGGCCATGAAGCCTGTGATGGAGGCAGCCAAGAAGGTGGCGGACGCAGGACAGGCCAATTATACAGACGCTTCCTGGAAGGTATTTAAGGCGGCTTATGACGCGGCGGAAGCAGGCAGGAAAGACGCCAAGACCACAGCCGCGAAGCTCAAGACCCTGACGACGGCGCTGCAGAATGCTCAGAAGGCACTGGTTGAGAAACCGGGTACTCCGGTTAATCCCACACCGCAGCCGGGTGATCCCGTCGAGGATCCTAAGAGCGGCCGCTACGTGATCAAGAGCGTCAGCAAGAAGACGGTGAAGCTTGTACAGGCCAATAAGAAGAACAAGAATAAAGCGAGCATCGCCGTTCCGGCAACGATCAAGATCAACGGTGAAAAGTACAAAGTGACAGAAGTCAGCACGAACGCGTTTAAGGGCTTTACCAAGCTGAAGAAGATCGTTCTGACACAGAACATCACGACCGTGGGCAAGAACGCTTTTGCAGGCTGTAAGAAGCTTAGCAGCGTGGTAATCAAGGGAACGGCTCTGAAGAGCATCAAGGCAGGAGCCTTTAAGAAGACGGCGAAGAAGATAACGGTATCCTTTAAGTCCAAGAAGGTATCCGCAAAGAAACGGGCCGCCCTTCTGAAGAAGATGAAGAAAGCAGGCATGAGCAAGTCTGCGAAACTGAAATAAAACGTAAGAGTCCGGGCAGCTGAACTGCTGCAATAGAGCTATGTAAGAGCGGCGCTTTGCCGGTGGTAATCCATCGGCGGAGCGCCGCTTTTTCCTGCCTGTGTGTCCGACCTCTACAGTGGCCGCTCCGCGGATACGGAGCAGGACAGAACCATCCTGCCCTGCGTTAAGAAAGGGATAAAATTCCCCGAAACGATGGACAGAAAAATTTTGTCAGGTTAGAATAGATCATGCTGAAATTAATCTAATTCTGTAAGAAGGGAAAGGAGAAGGGGAGTGAAAAAGAAAGCAGTACTTTGTATGTTGGCCGCTGCCGTGTCCGGAGCGGTATTTTTGACGGAACCGCAGCCTGCCGGGAGGGCCGTGGCTGCCGATGAGGTACAGGTGGACGCTGGCGTTCCGGCTGTTGAGGGCTGGGGCGGGGAGACCTATGGAGATGTCCAGTACGCAGTCTGGGAGAACCATCTGGACGCTGACCAGAAACTCTGCCTGGAATGGTCGTTAAAGAGCGATTTTACACTGGATAAAGAGTATTTGACGCTGGACGGTTCTGTCGGGGAGTACTGCCTGTCAAAACATTTTCAGGAGGGCCATACCTACTATGTCCGGGCATATATTGTAGAGACGGTAAAGGTAAGCGACAGGCAGGGCGGCTGGAACGAGGAGAAGAGATACGGGCCTTATAGCCGGACAATTATCATGGAAGAAAAAGCGCCGGAGGTGGATGCTGTGGATTTTACCGCAGAGGCAGACCGGGTGACTATGCGGCTGGAGAGTGCCGCGCCTGCGTCAGGATTTGAGATCCAGAGAGCCCAGGGGGCGGGGAGATACAAGCGCATCGCCAAGACGAGCGACAATGTATATATCGATACAGAGGTGGAGGAGGGAACGACGTACCGTTACCGGATACGCACCTTTGTATTTGAACCGAAGACACGGCTCACCACCTACGGGCCCTGGAAGTGCCTGCGGGCTGTTACCTGGGGCCGGGAAATGCAGGTGAAAGCCATGCCTGCAGGGAGCAAAAGCGTGAAGGTCAGCTGGAACAGAGTGCCGGGAGCCACCGGCTACCGGGTCTACCGGGTAGCAGGCATCCATAAGACGGAAACGGTGTTAAAAGGAAAGAAGAGCAGCTACAGAAAGCTTAAGCTTCTGGCGTCTTTTCAGGGATCCAAAGTCAGGAGCTATCAGGATACGAAGGTGAAAGCTGGGGAAGCGTACACCTATGTGGTGACAGCCTGCCGGGAGATGGCTTCGAGGAAGGGCGCTGCGAAGACGTATGTGCTGCAGGGGATGGACAGCGTATCGCTGGACTTTGGACGGATGGAGATTGTGAGGAGACGGCGCAGGCCCGACGGAAGCGTCCGGGTGACCTGGAAGAAGAAAGCGGGGGCGGAGGGATATCTGATCAAAAAGAGGAATCCCGCCACGGGATTTTATGAAAAATATCTGCGTCTGCCGGCAAAGACGGGCGCTCATACGTTTTTGGGAGCGGCGCCGGGGACGACGGATCAGTATCAGATCTATGCCTACAGAGGGAATGTGTTCAGCGACGGCGCGGAGGTAAGCACCAGCGGGGAACCGGTGGGAAAAACAGAAAATATCCAGGCCTACTCTACGGTGGACGGCCAGGGCGTGCAGCTCAGCTGGAGCCGGGTGGAGGGGGCGGCCTACTATAAAATTTACCGCTCCAGGATGCTGTCGGCCTATGACGGCGACAGGGACAGCTATGATTTTCGGGGAGAAGAGACGGTCAAAGTGGCCAACCGGGCCGGGACGGGAGCCACGGATGAGATCTATGCCACTTACGCCGTTGACCGGCGGCTGGAGCTGCCGGGAGCAGCCGGACGGGAACGGGTACTCGTGAATCCGGGGCCGGAGCAGGGGCTGGTGTATTATTACTATGTCCAGGCCTTCCGGGCTGACAGAAGCAAGGCGGTGGGCGCTTCACTTTTTGGAAAGCCTGCCAGAGTGCTTCTGAATATGCCCTTTTCAAAGCCGGTTCTCTACTTCGCGAAAAGCCTGGGAGGAGGGAAAGCTTCTGTAAAGTGGAGCCCTGTGGAGGGCGCGAAGAAGTATTATGTGTACCGGTCGGATACAAAGAAGGGGGAATACCTGCTGGCAGGGAAGACCGTAAAAAACGGATTCACAGATAAAAACCTGCAGCCCGGGAAAAAATATTTTTATAAGGTAAAGGCCTACCGTCCCAATGCGGTGGGGGCTGACCTCTACTCAGAGGCCTCCCAGGTGCAGGGCGTCACGGCCTGGTAATAAAACATGGCAATCCACCTATGGATGTGGTATGATATAGATAATACGTATCTGTTCAGGACGGGACAAAATATTTGCTGCGAAGCAAAATCCTGTCGCTGCCAACGATTTTAAATGGATTTTGTATTGTAATTGCAGAGGTGCCGGACAGTTACGATCATACTTTCAAAAG
>DESK01000063.1 GCA_002361955.1 Lachnospiraceae bacterium UBA3316 | reverse complement strand
AGGCGTGTCTCATACGAGACACGCCTGCCACTAAAATTTATCCGGGAAAATCTCCGGAAGAGCTGGAGGAGAGCAGCCGGCAGGCGGTGTTTGCCGTCTCCTGCAGCTTGTACCAGCCGGCGGAGCAGAGCGCTTTGCAGGAAGTGCTGGATTACCGGGATGTGCGGGGAATGGAAGAGAGCAGCATGGAGTATCCCATGGAGGCAGAGAAAAAAATCCTCTCCGCTCTGCGGGCGGCAAATGAGGAAGCGGCAGAGAAGGCCTGCAGGCTGTTTATGGATCAGCTTCTGAGAGGAAACCCGGAAATTGCCCAGCTCTACATTTTGAAGTTCTGTGTTCCTCTGTCCGAGCTGTTCGCGGGAGAGGGAATCCGGAACCTGGATTTCTACCATATAAAAAAGGAACTGGAAAACAGAGAAACCCTCTATGAGAAGTAGGCGTATCTGGATCTGCTGTTTTCCGGCTTTGTATCAGAAAAGCTGGAACAGAAACGGCGGAAGGAGCGGGAGGTGGCGGAGAACGCCATGGACTGGATCCGTGAGCATTATCAGGACGGCAATATGACGCTGGACACCATCGCGGAAGCCCAGGGCTGTTCCTCCAGCTATCTGCGGAGGATCTTCCGGGAAGTGAAGGAGACCTCACCCACAGACTATCTGATGGAGGTTTGGCTGGACAGGGCGAAAGAGCTGCTGCTCTCCACCGGGAAGACCTGGGATTCCGGGTGGAGCTGATCACCCGTCCCGCAGAGCAGTATAAGAGCGGACTGTCTGATCTTCTACGTGCCTACCGCCTCAGCGGGGACGAGGACAGCCGCTATGCGTTTCCGGCCTATACCCTGACGTACCATCCCTGCTATCTGCGGTATGAAGAGCGGCTTAACGACAATGAAAAAGAGCTGATCCTGGCAATGGCAGATGAGGATCATTTCATCGGCTCCCCCCTGAGCGGTTATGTGGCGGACTATTCCGGCTTCCTGACGGAGTACCAGGCGCTGATCAAGCTTTACGGGGAATACCATTTCCAGTTTATGCACGGAAAGTATGGGGAGGATACGGAAAAGGAAATCAGGGAATTCCATGGCAGGGCGGAAGAGCTCGGGCTGGAACGGGTGAGGGAGGAGCTGATCTCTCAGATGCAGAGCTTTTTGGATAAAAAGGCAGAGGGGCAGGAGTGATCCTGCCTCTTTTTGCGTACCGGGAAAAGGGGAGGCTTCCCGGGGCAGCTATAAAAAACGGGGATTCGTGACAAAACAGCAGATTTTCTAAAAGTTTTTATCAAACAACCGGCAATTTTTACTAAAATAGCTTTCTTTAATTTCCATATTGTGATAATATAAAATAAATACAGCTTAGCCTGGAAAATAAGCCGCCCTTTTTTGTGCAGGATGACGGGAAAAGGAACGTCAGGGATATGCAAAAAACGGTTGGGAGGAAGGACGCAAAAACAGATCCGGAAGGAGGCTTGGAAGAGATAGGGAGAAACGCGTTTTCACGAGGCGATGCAGGCGTTACAGTATTCGGCAGAGCAGTCAAGGCTGCTGCCAGATAGGAGGAGCCAATGAAAAACTATAAGGAAAAACTTTCCATTGCCGCCCTGATCTTAGTGGCGGTTGTCATACTGCTGTGGGCGAACGTTGGGCGTTTTCATCCGGGAAAGCGCCTGGAGACGTTGAAGGCAGTCGTCTTGAAAATCGGGAAAGCAGACGCCATTGTGCTGCAGTGCGGCGGTGATACGGTTGTCATTGACGCCGGAGAAGAAGAAGACGGGGAAGAAGTGGTGGCATACCTGAAAGAGCAGGGAGTTACCAGGGTGGACACCCTTATGATTACCCATTTTGACAAGGATCATGTGGGAGGGGCGGACACTGTGGTGGAGGAGCTGGAGGTAGGCCAGGTGCTTCTGCCGGATTATGAGGGGAACAGCGTGGAGTATGCGGATTTTATGCGGACCCTTCAGGAAAGCGGGATTACACCCTTGCGGGTGCGGGAATCTCTGGAACTGAGTCTGGGAGACGCGAAGCTTATGGTGGACCCGCCTGCGTCCTTTGAAATCCCGGAGGGTATTCTGGAGTATGACAACAATCTTTCGCTGGTCACAACGGTTGTCCACGGCGGAAACCGCCTGGTGCTGGCCGGCGACATTGAGAAGACAGGCATCCGCCAGTGGCTGGAATCCGGGAACGCAGCCCCCTGTGATTTCATCAAAATGCCTCACCACGGGGTTTATACGAAGGCGCTGGAGGAGCTTTTGGAAGCTACAAAGCCCCGCTATGCCGTCATCTGTACATCCAGTAAGAACCCGGCGGAGCGGAAGACGCTGGAGCTTCTGAAAACCTACAATGTACAGACTATGGAGACAAAAGACGGCGACGTGACTGTCCTGAGCGACGGAAGAATGCTGCAGGTACAGCAGCGCTGGTGACAGGAGGAAACCTATGGCACAGACAGTGTTTAACAGATATGAAAAGAAATACCTGCTGCCGGAGGATATTTACCAGGAGTTTCGGAGGAGACTGGAGCCTCATATGAAGGAGGACCAATATGGCCTTCATACCATATGCAATATCTACTATGAAACGCCGGATGACGAGCTGATCCGCCGTTCGATTGAAAAGCCGGTCTATAAGGAGAAGCTGCGGCTGCGCAGCTATGGGATTCCCGATCTGGATTCCCAGGTGTTTCTGGAGATTAAGAAGAAGTACAAATCTGTAGTAAATAAGCGCAGAGCTGCCATGACCCTTCAGGAAGCCTACGCCTATGTGGAGCAGGGAATCCATCCGGATCAGGACAGCCAGATCCTGCGGGAGATTGATTTTTTCCTTCAGCGGTATCCGCTGAAGAGAGGGGTTTATCTGGCCTATGACAGGATCGCCATGTACGGGGTAGAGGATGAGGAGTTTCGCGTGACCTTCGACAAGAACATCAGAAGCCGGAGGACAGAGATGGGGCTGGAAAACGGCGACGCAGGCAGCCTGCTTTTGCCTAAGGGCTACCGCCTGATGGAGAGTAAGATCCTGGGGGCCACGCCGATCTGGTTTACGGAGATATTATCCGCCCTTGCGATCTATCCGGTTTCCTTTTCAAAGTATGGAAATATTTACAGAATGGAACGGGGAAACTTTCAGCTTGACAAAATGATGGTACACAGAATAGAAAATTGGGATACGATTAGGAGGAAGATAAAATGATAAGCAGTATTTTTCATGTGGGGACTTTTTCCATAGAAACCGTCGCGGCGGCCATGGCCACCGCCCTGGTTCTGGGAATTTTGATCGCGCTTTTGTATAAGCGGGGTACAGTTTATGTGGAAAATCTGTCGGTGGTTTTGGCTGTGCTGCCGCTCATGATCAGCACAGTGATTATGATTGTAAACGGAAACCTGGGCACCTCGGTAGCCGTATTGGGAGCCTTCGGACTCGTAAGGTTCCGCAGCGCCCCGGGTTCTGCCAGGGAAATCGGTTTTATTTTTTACGCCATGGCCGTGGGACTGGCGGCTGGCATGGGCTTTTTGACGATGGCAGCCCTGATCACGCTGGTGATAGGAGCCGTACTCTTTGTGCTGGAAAAGATACGCTTCGGGGATCACGCGTCGAAGGAACGGGAGCTGCGCATCACGATCCCGGAGGATCTGAATTACAATGGGATTTTTGACGAGCCCTTTGAGGCCTATACCAAGTACGCCCATCTGGAACGTGTAAAGACAACAAATATGGGAACCATGTACGAGCTGTCTTACCGCATTGAGATGAAGGACGAGGCGGATCAGAAAGCCCTGATTGACGAGCTTCGATGCCGGAACGGGAATCTTGGAATCATTCTCGGCCTGGTGCAGAGAGAACGGAACGAATTATAAAAGAAAAACCTATGGGGAGCGTTGGATCCTCATAGGTTTTTCTTTTACTGAGAGAAGCTGCAGGGGGCGCCTAGGCGGTGATATCCGCGAATACCGCTCCCGTGACCCGGGCCAGCTCCAGGGAGGAGAGCCGGATGGTGGAGCCCAGGCGTCCTCCGCTTACGTAGATCTGGTCATAGTCCCGGGCGCTTTCGTGAATCACGGTGGGAAACTGCTTTTTCATGCCTAAGGGGCTGCATCCGCCCCGGACGTAGCCTGTGATCCTGGTGATGTCCTTTACATGGATCATCTCTACGGATTTTTCGCCCACAGTTTTTGCCGCTGTTTTCAGATTTACTTCCTCGGCGATGGGGATCACAAACACATAGAAGCCGCCGCTCTTTCCCTGGGCCACCAGGGTTTTGAAGGATTGCTCCACGGGGGCGCCCGTCTTCTGGGCGGTATGCAGGCCGTCGATAAACTGGTCGCACTGGTAGGTCAGCACTTCATAGGGGATTTTATTTCTGTCTAATATGCGCATTGCATTTGTCTTCGTTTCTTTTGCCATGACTGGGCCATCCTTTCACTGTCAGTTTTGCCAATCTATTATAGCCCTGTTTGGCGGGGTGCACAAGAGCAGAAATAGTTGCCGAATTTACAATTCGATTATTTACATTTCACTGATACATGGTAAAATGAGACATAGGTTGCGGTTTCGGCTTTGCCGGACGGCAGCAGGCACAGGGGATTGACTAAGTTTTAAGAAGGGGATAAGGGGCATGAAGAAAAGTGCGAAAGTGGTAATTTATGTATTCAGTGTAGTGATTTTATTGATGATCGTGGTGTACTTGGGAGTCAGCGTGTATTTTAATAACCGTTTCTTCCCCGGTTCCCAGATTAACGGGATGGATGTATCCCGGAAGACGGTGGAGAAGGCGGAGGAGATGATTGCCACAGACGTGTCAGACTACACGGTCATCCTGACGCTCAGGGACGGCAAGGAGGAGACCGTGGACGGGGGCATGATGGATTTTTCCTATGTGTCTGACGGAGCGGTGCAGGCCTTGAAGGACAATCAGAATTCCTTTTTATGGCTGTCGGCAGTGTTTCAGCCGACGACCTACACTATGACGGCGCAGACGACCTACGATGAGAAGATGCTGAAAAAGGCTCTGGAGAGCCTGGACTGCTTTGATGAGTCAAAGGTGACGAAGCCTGTGGACGCCCAGATGAAAGAGACAGATGAAGGCTATGTGATTGAACCGGAGGTGGAAGGAAACCAGCTGGATCCGGAGAAGGCTTTCGCTCTTGTGAAGGCGGCTGTGGACAAGGGAGAGACGGAGGTGAACCTGGAAGCCGGAGGCTGCTACCTGGAGCCGAAGGTGAAGGCAGATGACAAGGAGCTTGTGGCCAGGGCGGACAAGTTGAATAAATATTTTAAGCTGGTCATTACATATAATATCGGAAATACCCAGGAGGTCCTGGACTACGATACGATCAGGGACTGGATGACCATGGATGAGAAGCTGAATGTGGAGTTTAACTGGAATAAGGCGGCGGACTGGATGGCAGCCCTGTCCGACAAGTATGACACCTTTGGAAACGACATGGAATTTACCACAAGTTTGGGGGAAACCGTGACGGTCCGGCATGAGACCTACGGATGGAAGATCGACGAGGCCTCAGAGGTGGATATCCTTCTGGAGCTTTTGGAAAAGGGCGAGTCGGCGGAGCGCACACCGGTCTATCTGGAGTCGGCCAGATCCTATGGCGAGGGCGGCGACGATATCGGGGATACGTATGTGGAGATTGATTATACGAACCAGCGGATGTGGTTCTATAAAGACGGGGAGCTTTTGGTGGATACGCCCATCGTTACGGGAAATGTGAGCAAGGATTATGGTTCTCCTGAGGGCATCTACTGTATATACAATAAAGAGGAGAAGGCTGTGCTGAAGGGGGAGGACTACAAGACGCCGGTAGACTTCTGGATGCCCTTCTGTGAGGGCGTGGGAATCCATGATTCCAAGTGGAGGCCCTACTATGGAGGTGATATTTATAAGACAAACGGTTCCCACGGCTGTATCAACACGCCCTGGGAGCAGGCAAAGATCATCTATGCCAATATTTCCGTGGGAGATCCCGTGATCTGTTACAGCGGGGCCACCAATCAGGGCAAGGGGACGGTTAATATTCCCCAGCCGGCAGAGACGCGTGTCATCAACGACAAGGGTGAGGACGTGACGGACCAGAAACAGTCGGAGTCACAGAAACAGGAAGATGAAGAAGATGATGATATGCCTGTGGTAGATATGTAAATAGAAGGAAAAGGCTCCGGCAGTTCGGCGGAGCCTTCTGAGTAATAGAGACAGGAGGAAAAGATTGTGAAGATTGTAGTTTTGGCAGGAGGTATCAGCACGGAGAGGGAGATTTCCATCGTCTCCGGTACACAGGTATGCACTGCGCTGCGGGAGAGAGGCCACCGGGCGATTCTGGTGGACGTCTGGTTCGGGCAGGAGGGCGCGGATCCGGCAGAGGCTTTTACAGAGGCCTACGACGTGGAGGCAGCCGCCGCTTATATGAGAAGCTTTGACAGCCAGGTGGAAACCTCGGTGGGAGAGAGAAAGGAGTTTTTCGGCCCCCAGGTGATGGAGCTTTGCCGGGCGGCAGATCTGGTGTTTATGGCCCTCCATGGGGAAAACGGAGAAAACGGCAAGGTGCAGGCAGCCTTTGACCTGTTCGGCATCCGTTATACGGGCAGCGGCTATCTGGGCAGCGCCCTGGCCATGGACAAGGGGCTTTCCAAGCAGCTTTTCCGGGAGAACGGCATTCCCACTCCGGCGGGCATCCTGGTACACCGGAAGGAGCAGAGGAAGACGGCTGCGGCTTACGGCCTGAAGCTGCCATGCGTGGTCAAGACCTGTTGCGGAGGCTCCAGTGTAGGAGTGTACATCACCGAGACGGAGGAGGCCTTTGCGGAGGCCCTTGCGGAGGCGTTCTCCTATGAGCCGGAGGTGGTTTTGGAGGAGTACGTGAAGGGAAGGGAATTTTCCGTGGGAGTGATAGACGGCGAGGCCTACCCGATTATTGAGATCGCGCCCCTGCAGGGCTTTTATGATTATAAGAATAAATACCAGCCCGGAAGCACGGTGGAGACCTGCCCGGCTGAGCTTACCGAAGAGCAGACGGCTGCGATGCAGGCCTATGCCGTGAGGGCCTACGAGGCGCTGCGGCTGAAAGGATACGGGCGCATTGATTTTCTGATGAACGAGAAAGGCCAGATGTACTGCCTGGAGGCGAATACCCTGCCCGGCATGACGCCCACCAGCCTCCTGCCCCAGGAGGCGCAGGCTTTGGGTATGTCCTTTGGGGAGCTTTGCGAGAGGCTCATAGAGGTTTCCTAGGCAGAGGTTTTTGGATAAAGCATGAAAAGAAAGGGATAGGATATGAAGAACATGACTCTTCGCCGTATTGCCCAGGTGTGCGGCGGTATTTACCATGGAACGGAAGAGGCGGCAGACCGTGAGGTGGCCGCTGTTACCACAGACAGCAGGCAGGCGGCGGAGGGCTGCCTGTTTGTGGCCGTAAAGGGAGAGCGGGTGGACGGACACAGCTTTATCCCGTCAGTCTTTGAGAAGGGAGCGCTGTGCGTGATTTCGGAGCAGGAGCTTGCAAATCCCGGCGGCCCCTGGATTTTAGTGGAATCGTCCCTCCAGGCGATCAAGGATATGGCGGAATTTTACCGGCAGCAGCTGGATCTCCGGGTAGTGGGAATCACCGGGAGCGTGGGAAAGACCAGCACCAAGGAGGTGATCGCCTCTGTCCTGGCGGAAAAATACAGCGTGATGAAAACCCTTGGGAACTTTAACAACGAGCTGGGTCTGCCTCTGACGGTGTTCCGCATGCGGGAAGAGCATCAGGTGGCCGTGCTGGAGATGGGCATCAGCGACTTTGGCGAGATGCACCGCCTGAGCAAGATCGCGCGGCCTGACGTATGCGTGATCACAAATATCGGCCAGTGCCACCTGGAATTCTTAAAGGACAGGGACGGCATTCTGCGGGCCAAGTCGGAGATCTTCGATTATCTGGCGGAGGACGGAGTTGTTATTTTAAACGGGGATGACGATAAGCTTGCTGCGATCCGGGAGGTTAAGGGGATCCGCCCCATCTTTTTCGGCATAGAGAGCGGAAGGGAGATCTACGCGGATGAGATTGAGCCAAAGGGACTGAAGGGCATCGGCTGCCACATTCATGTAGGCCAGGAAAGTTTTTCTGTGCAGATCCCGATTCCAGGATACCATATGGTCTTAAACGCCCTGGCGGCCACAGCTGTTGGGACGGCCATGGGGCTGACCCTGGAGCAGATCCGGGCGGGGATTGAGAAACTGACCTCCCTGGGCGGGCGGTTCCATATGATCGAGAAGGGCAGTATGGTGATCATCGACGACTGCTACAACGCCAATCCGGTGTCCATGAAGGCTTCCCTGGACGTCCTGAAGGACGCGGAGCACCGGAAGGTGGCCATACTGGGCGATATGTTTGAGCTGGGGGAGAATACGGCAGAGCTCCACGCGGGCGTGGGCACCTATGCAGCAAAGAATCAGATCGACCTGCTGATCTGCGTAGGGGAGGTCAGCCGCCATATGGCGGAAGCGGCCTTTGAGAGCGGTGGCTGCGGGGAGGTTCTGCAGGTGCCCACCCTGGCAGCCCTCCTGGAGGTATTGCCAAAGCTTGTGCAGCCGGACGATACCATCCTTGTGAAAGCCTCCCACGGGATGCATTTTGAAAAAGTGGTGGAGAGGCTGCAGGAAATCTGAGTATCCGGGAATGATTTTTTATATACAAAAACAGACCCTGTTCCATGTTGGCGGGGCTCCGGCAAAGGAGAGATTGGCTAAGATTTATATTTTTGGAATATATGCCGGAGCCTGCCTGATGGGGCGGGGTCTGTTTTTTTCGCGGGCAGTGGGCCAGGTGCCGTGCTTGCACGGGCATTTGGCGAATGCCGCGAGGGTTTTGGTTGAGAGAGACAGCCCGATCCGGGGCCGCTGCGTTTGGTATCACCTCCCTGGAAAATATTACAAAATTGTGACGTATGATTCATACATTTGTAATATACTACAGGGATGTGATGAAAATGTGTAGAAAAGGGTAAGTTCTATACCTTCGGCAGCCGGAACCAGAACTCTACGCCCTTGCGGCAGTTGAAGACGCCGCAGCTTCCGTGATGGAGGCGGATGATATCCTGGACAATAAAAAGCCCCAGGCCGATTTCCGTAGCGCCGGCATAATATTTATTTTCTGCCTGATAAAAGCTTTTCCAGATTTGATCCTGCTCCTCTTCCGGGATCGACTCCCCTTCATTGTAGACGGAGCAGTAGATGCTTTCATTGTCCTGGCGCAGAGTCAGAACGATCTGGCATCCCGGCGCTGTGTGCTTTTTGGCGTTCATGATGTAGTTGTTGATGACCTGTTCAATCTGGGACGGGTCAAACCTGGCGAAGCATCCATCCTGCACCGTGTCCACAAACTGGATACGGGCAGAGGCCATCCAGCACTTGTATTTGGGGCTCAGAGTATTCAAAAGTCCGGAGAGGTCGTTTCGCTCCAGCAGGGTATCCGGCAGGGCTTCCTCTGTGAAGGAGTTATTTAAGATATTGTTGATCAGGCCGTTCATCTTCTCGATCTCTTCCATGATGGATGAAAAATAGTAGTCCTTTTTTGAATCATCGTACGCGTACTGAAGCATTTCTACCTGGCTGGAAATGATGGCCAGGGGCGTTTTCAGCTCATGGGTCATGCGGCTTACGATGACCTTTCGGATATTCTCAAACTCAGCCATGTTCCTGTTTTGCCGAAGCAGCAGATAATTGTAATTGTTCAGGTCATTGATGTCCCTCTGGATCTTGTCGGCCATGGTGTTGATGCTGGAGGCCAGCTGCTGGAGCTCATAGGTGGGGGCGGACTCGGAGGCACGGACAGAAAAATCATTCTCAGCGATTTTATAGGCCACCGTGCGGATGTCCTGGATGGGTTTTACAATTTTAGAGCTGATGATCCAGCCAAAAACACATCCCAGGATGACGGCCACCAGCAGTACATTCAGCAAAAACTCGTTGACATACTCGATGCTCCGGCGGATGGAGGTGGTGTATTCATAGATAAAGATGTAATACGTGTGGGAATCCTGCTCCACCAGGCCATAGAGGGATACAGGTTTTCGGGGCGTATCCTTTTTGTAGGAGGCGTGGGCGTCCTTGGAAAACTTTTGGGCGGCAGGCCTCATGACCTCCTGGATGATCTGCTCAGAATTCCAGATTTTTGAGGAATAGACCATCTGGAAATTCTCATCGCAGATGATGATGGAGAAATTCTCCACTTCCAGGGCGGCGAGGGCAGGGTCGCTGTCATCCGTCACCTGGTCTAAGTCCAGCTGCTTTACCTTGTAGAAGGCGTTGTCCATCAGGGATTTCTTTTTGGTGATGTAGAAATCCTCAGCGAAAAGAATGTAAATGAGGCAGGCCCCTCCCAGTATGCATACCAGGAAAATACTGACGGCAAGACCGGCCTGTGTGCGAAGTTTATTCATAATCATTCACCTCAAAGCGGTAGCCCACCCCGTAGATCGACTGGATATAGGGATGGCGTTCCGTCATCTTGCGTCGGAGCTGTTTGACCACAGTATCCACGGTGCGGATGCCGCCGTCGTAGTCAAAGCCCCACACGGCGTCCAGGATCGTCTCCCTTGTCATGACCACGTTTTCGTTTTGGATAAAGTAAAAAAGCAGGTCAAACTCCTTGGGGGTGGTGAAGAAAAACTCATCGTCGATATAGGCCTTCCGGTATTCCGGCTCAATACGCAGGGCGCCCTTGCGGATCTCCTCGGTGGAGGCCGGCGCGGCGCGCTTGAGCAGGGCTTCGATATGGGCTTTGAGCACCCGCAGCAGGAAGGGCTTGGTGATGTAGTTGTCCGCGCCGTTTTCCAGTCCCATGATCTGATCTTCTTCGGACTCCCTGGCAGTCAGCATGATAATGGGGACGGAGGAGTATTCACGGATTGATTTCAACACATCGTATCCGTCCACCTTGGGCAGCATTCCATCCAGAAGAATCAGATCGATCTTATGATTATTGGAAAAATAAAGATCCAGGGCCTCCTGACCGTCCTTTGCGCCGAGGGTTTCATAGTCGTTGGCGATGAGGAAGTCCTCCAGCGTCCGCCGGAGCTTTGTGTCATCCTCCACAATAAAAATTAGCTTTTTTGAATTTTCCATAATAGAACTCTTTCTCCTTTGTGTTCGTCCGTTACAGAATCGTCATCTGCAAAGATGCCGCTTTCTGTAATCATACGATAAAAATATGATAAAAGTATGGAAAAAGGCTCCGGAGAAGTGGTTCCCCGGAGCCTCGCACGTTACTGTTTGCTTCGTTCACAGTAACCCCCGAGCTTCTAAAGCATCGTCGAGTGGCCGTCCAGCATGGTCTGGATAGCCCGCTGGGTGTAAGCGCCCAGAAATTTTTTGTCTTCCTTGGAGAGCTCTTTTACGTAGATAGGTTCTCCGTATTCCAGGATAATATTCGCCGGACGGATCCAGGGAATATGGTTTTCAAAGATATCGGCTGTGTTGGTGATCGCCATAGGGATGATGGGACAGCCGGTCTTTTCCGCCATCTTGAAGCTTCCCTCTTTAAAGGGGAGCATGGGCCCTTCGGGATCCTTGTTCCTGGTGCCCTCCGGGAAGATGCACATGGAGATGCCGCCCTTGATCTGTTCGATCCCTTTGAGTATCATTTTCATGCCTTCCTTGATATTTTTCCTGTCCAGGAAGAGGCAGTAGAGCCGTTCCATCCAGGTGGAAAGCAGGGGGATCTTTTTCATACTGTCCTTTGCCACATACCCGGTAAGTCCCGGACAGCGGGCATAGGTCAGCACGATGTCAAAGTAGCTCCTGTGGTTTCCTATGTAGAGCACGGCCTGGTCTTTTGGGACATGCTCTTCTCCGATCACCGTCACCTTGCTCCCGGTAAGGAGCATGATGAGCTTAAAAATAAACTGGATGATCCGCAGGGAGGAGATGTCCCTGGCGTGGGGGGCGAACTTTCCGATGAGCCATTCCACCATGAGGATGGGGATGGACAGGATCAGAAAGGACACCACCAAAAGTACGATGATAATTAACCGAATCATAAACGTTCCTCTCTAACGGCCGAAAAGTTTCGTGGTTTGCAAAAGCCAGTCTGCCCGTTCCTGTGAAAGCTCCTGGGCTTCATAGCGGAAGGCCCAGTTTTCTGCCGCCACGCCCGGCGTGTTCATACGTGACTCGCTGCCCAGAAGGAACAGGTCCTGGATGGGGAAGATGGCGTATTTTGCCACGCTGCCCATACAGAAACGGATGAGATCCCAGCCGATGCGGCCGCCGTCCGTGTTCCCATAACGGCGGATCTTGTCCTTGCATTCCTCCGGAAGTCCGGCGTACCAGCCCACGGTGGTGTCGTTGTCGTGGGTGCCGGTGTAGCAGATGCAGTTGGTAGTGTCAAAGTTGTGGGGCAGGTAGTCGCTCTCCCCCAGCCCCTCAAAGGCAAACTGAAGGATGCGCATACCGGGGAAATGGAACATATCACGCAGCCACTCCACCTCCGGTGTGATCACGCCCAGGTCTTCGGCAAAGATGGGCAGATCCTCCCCCAGCTCCTTCTGGATCGCCAGGAACAGGGCTTCGTTGGGGCCTTTTACCCACTGGCCGTTCAGGGCCGTCTCCTCCCCTGCGGGCACCGCCCAGTAGGACTCAAAGCCACGGAAATGGTCGATGCGCAGATAATCGGTCAGGCCGATCTGGTGTTTGACCCTGGCTACCCACCAGGAGTAGCCGTCTTCCTTCTGTACCTCCCAGTCATAGAGGGGATTTCCCCAGAGCTGGCCGGTGACGCTGAAGTAGTCAGGCGGAACACCTGCCACGCAGGTGGGATACCCCTTTGTGTCCAGCTGGAACAGCTTCTTATTGGCCCATACATCCACGCTGTCCAGGG
Organism: Lachnospiraceae bacterium UBA3316; assembly: GCA_002361955.1. Taxonomy (GTDB): domain Bacteria; phylum Bacillota; class Clostridia; order Lachnospirales; family Lachnospiraceae; genus Hominisplanchenecus_A. The sequence goes on along the minus strand of DESK01000063.1, from coordinate 5,654 downwards.
AGACAAAGATGGGGATGTCCCCGATGATCTCGATATCCCGGGCGTTGGCGTATTCCTTTAAGGCCATCCACTGGCGGAAGAAGAGGAACTGGAGAAATTTGTAATATTCGATGTCCTGGCTGAGGGTTTCCTCCCAGGCCGCCCGGGAGATGGGCGTGGGATTTTTCAGCTCCTCGTCCCACTCCAGCCAGCAGCGTCCCTCATGGTAATCCTTGGCTGCCATAAAGAAGGCGTAATCTTCCAGCCAGAATTTCTGTTCCCGGCAGAAGATCTCAAATTCCTCCAGAAGCATCTTATCCGGCGTGTGCGTAAAGCTTGCGTAGGCTTTGTGGAAGAGCTCCGTCTTAAAAATAAGAACCTGGCCGTAGTCTACCTTTTGGGGATCCCACTGGGGCATATCGTCAAAGTCGGCTTCCTCCAGAAGCCCCAGCTCCTTTAAGTTCTCCGGGCTGATGATCAGAGGCTGTCCCGCGAAGGCGGAAAATCCCTGGTAAGGGGAGTCGCCAAAGCCTGTGGGGCCGAGGGGGAGAACCTGCCATAAATGCTGGCCGGATTTTTCCAGAAAATCAATAAAGTCATAAGCGCCCTGCCCCAGATCGCCGATGCCGTAGGGCGAGGGGAAGGAGGTGGGATGAACCAGAATGCCGGACACCCGTCTGTGTCGGCCGGTTGTTTGTGTTGTGCTCATAGTTTTAAATCCTTTCATTTGCATCTCTTTCGTACATATGCAGGTAAGATGCGTACAGTTTTTTCCATTATACGAAATTTCAGGAAGGGATTCAAGGCTATTTCGTTTTGAGTTTTGCCTAAGGCATTTGCTTGTGAGTTGTGCGCTGATTTTGCAGTTCGGAGAGAAAGGGGGGCTGTTCAAGTTACGATATTTTATGAAATGGAAAGAATTAGTGTTTGCACTGTAACGACGAAAGCGTTACAATAAGAGAAAAGTGGAGGTGTTATCATGGAAAAGACAGCAACATTAAACCTAAGAGTAAATCCAACGGTCAAAGAACGGGCAGAAAAAGTGTTGTCGCAGTTAGGCATTCCGATGTCGACAGCAATTAATATGTACCTGAATCAGATTTCCCTTACAGGAGGAATTCCTTTTTCTGTTTCTTTACCAAAAGCATCAGCGTCTATTCATGCAGATACCATGACAACGGAGGAAATCCATCAGAAGCTGGAAAAGGGATACAATGACATAGCGGCAGGAAGAGTACAGAATGCAGCGGAGGCATTTGCAAAATTTAAGGAGAATCATTCATATGAAACGGTATAAGGTGGAAATTACGAAGGAAGCCTTAGCGGATATGGAGCAGCTTTATCATCATATCGCTTATGTCCTTCAAGCACCGAAAAATGCAATAGATCAGTATTACCGGATTGCAGATGCTATTTTGACTTTGGATACTATGGCGGAACGAGTTAGCATTATGGAGTCAGAACCGGAACGAAGTAAAGAAATGAGGCGATTGTTGGTAGACAATTATTCTGTTTTTTATGTAATTCAAGGAGACAAAGTGATTGTAACAGATGTATTGTATAGTGCGTCAGATATTGAAAATCGATTAAAAAGTTAGCAGATGGAAATACAATACGGAACATCGGAAACCATTGGGACGTTCTTGACAAAAACAGTCCCAGGGGATAAGATAAAGCATAAGTTCATAGAGCAAGGGGAGCTGGCGCGCCGGCTGAGAGGAAATACGAGCGAATTTCGACCCATGAACCTGATACGGATAATGCCGGCGTAGGAAGCGGAGGGCCATGTGTAAAAAAGCGTGGCCGGATGATTGCACGAGAAGTACCAGACAGGCTGTTTTGGCGGGAGAGCCAGGCTGCGTGCCTGTATGGGAAGAGAGAAAGAAGAGGCGTTCCGGAAGGGACGCTTTTTTTGGGCAAAATCACGTGAGCGATGAGAAAATCAGCCGCATTTCGCGGACGCGGGCTGACGGGGTATCAGTAGAAGTCAATCAGGAGGTAAGTATGGAATACACGACACAGATGGACGCTGCCAGGAAGGGAATCGTCACCCCCGAGATGGAGATCGCGGCGGCCAAGGAGGACATGAACGTCAACGAGCTGATGGAATTGATGGCGAAGGGACAGGCCATCATTCCGGCAAATAAGAGGCATACGTCTCTGGATCCCTCTGCCATCGGCGCAAAGCTTCGGACAAAGATTAATGTAAACCTGGGGATTTCCAGGGACTGCAGGGATATGGATGAGGAGATCCGGAAGGTAAACAGCGCCGTGGAGATGGGAGCGGAGGCCATCATGGATTTGAGCTCCTTTGGGGATACGGGAACCTTCCGCAGGCGTCTCACAAAGGAATGCCCGGCCATCATCGGCACTGTGCCGATCTATGACGCGGTGGTTTATTATCACAAGCCCTTGAAGGAGATCACCTCCAGGGAATGGCTGGATATCGTGCGGATGCACGCCGAGGACGGGGTGGATTTTATGACGATCCACTGCGGGATCAATAAGGAGACTGCCAGGAAATTTAAGAGAAACAAGAGACTGACGAATATCGTTTCCAGGGGAGGCTCCATCATCTTCGCCTGGATGGAGATGACGGGGGAGGAAAATCCTTTCTATGAGCATTACGATGAGATTCTTGATATCTGCCGGGAATACGATATTACCATGAGCCTGGGGGACGCCTGCCGTCCCGGCTGCCTGAAGGACGCCTCCGATATTTCACAGATCGAGGAGCTGATCACCCTGGGCGAGCTTACGAAGAGGGCCTGGGAAAAGGACGTACAGGTGATGGTGGAAGGCCCGGGCCATATGCCCATGGACCAGATCGCCGCCAACATGAAGATCCAGCAGACCATCTGCCAGGGAGCGCCTTTCTATGTGCTGGGGCCTCTGGTGACGGATGTGGCTCCCGGCTATGACCATATCACGGCGGCCATCGGCGGCGCCATCGCCGCGGCAAACGGCGCGTCCTTCCTCTGCTATGTGACCCCGGCGGAGCATCTGCGGCTGCCGAATCTGCAGGATGTGAAGGAGGGCATCATCGCCTCCAGGATCGCTGCCCATGCGGCCGATGTGGCCAAGGGGATCAAGAGCGCGGCGGACTGGGATCACAAGATGAGCGACGCCAGGAAGCGGCTGGACTGGGAGGAGATGTTTTCCCTCAGTATCGACCCGGAGAAGGCCAGACGCTACCGGGCGGAGGCCAAGCCGGAGAAGGAGGATACCTGCAGCATGTGCGGGAACTTCTGCGCTGTGAAAAATATGAACCGCATCTTAGACGGGGAGATCGTAAATATTTATGATGAATAAGAAGGTGCTGACCATCGCGGGATCGGACAGCAGCGGCGGAGCGGGCATTCAGGCGGATATAAAGACCATGTGCGCCTATGGGATCTACGGCATGAGTGTGATCACGGCAGTGACGGCCCAGAACACCCTGGGTGTACAGCAGGTGGAGGAAGTGCCGGCAGGGGGTGTGGAGGCCCAGCTGGCCAGCGTGCTGTCGGATCTGAGGCCCGACGGGGTGAAGATCGGCATGGTTTACTCGGTGGAAACCGTGCAGGTGATCGCGGAGGCCATAGACCGCTGGAACCTCACCAATGTGGTGCTGGATCCGGTGATGGTGTCCACCAGCGGACGGATGCTGATGAAGCTCGAGACGGCGTGGGCCATGCAGGAGCTTCTCTTTCCAAGGGCCTTGCTTGTGACCCCCAATCTGCCCGAGGCCGAAAGGCTGGCAGAGATGCTGGGGGAAGGCGGGATCCGGGAGGAGGCAGGTGACAGGCATCTGTGGGTGGAAGCGGCGGGCCGAAGGTTTGCCCGGCGCTGGAACACGGCATTTCTCCTGAAGGGCGGCCATCTGGAGGGAGAGCCTGCGGACTATCTGTATGACGGGGCTGCGGGAATGTGGTTTCCCGGAAAGCGGGTGGAGACAAGGCATACCCACGGCACGGGCTGCACCCTGTCCTCGGCCATCGCCTGTAACCTGGCCCTCGGCAGTTCCCTGAAGAAGGCCGTGGGGGAGGCCAAGGGCTATCTGGAGGGCTGTATCCGGCACCATCCGGGCTTTGGGGCCGGGAACGGGCCGCTGAACCACCTTTGGAGGATGGAGGAATGCAAGTGACACATAAGACAGAAAAGAAATGGCTGTATTTGATCACGGATTTTTCTTTTGGAAAAGAGAAGATCGCGGAGGCCCTGGCAGCAGGGGTGGATCTGATCCAGCTTCGGGAAAAGGAGATCTCCTCCGCCGAGTATCTCCGCCGGGCCAGGTTCCTTGTGGGGATGGCCGCCTGCTGCGGGACGAAGGTCATCATTAATGACCGGGCGGACATTGCCCTCCTTTCGGGAGCGGACGGGGTACATCTGGGCCAGGAGGATATTCCGGCAGAGGACGCCAGGATGCTTCTGGGAGCGGATAAGATCATTGGCGTGACGGCAAAGACGCCGGAGCAGGCCCGGGAGGCTGCCAAAGCCGGGGCGGACTATCTGGGAAGCGGCGCCTGGTTTCCCACCAGGACAAAAAAGGACGCCGTCCCGATCACGGAGGAACGGTACCGGAGGATCCTGGAGGCGGCTCCCCTCCCCAATGTGGCGGTGGGAGGGATCACTCCGGAAAACTGCCGTCTTCCGCTGGCCTGCGGAGCCGACGGCCTGGCCGTGTCGGGGGGCATTATGCGAGCGGAAAATATAGCGGAAGCCATCCGCAGGTTCCGGAAGCTTCTGGAATCCGCGGAGAAGGAGAGGATATAGGACAATGGTGACGATCAACGGAAAAAAGACAGAGATCCCCGACGGCACGGCTGTGGAGCAGATGCTTCTGGATGAGGGCTTTGTGCTCCAGAGGATCGCGGTGGAGCGAAACGGGGAGATTTTGCCAAAGGCCTCCTTTGCGTCGGAGAAGGTGCAGGCGGGGGATGTCTATGAAGTAGTAAACTTTGTGGGGGGCGGCTGATGGAAGGCAGGATTTTGACGGAGGAGGAGATGGACGCTCTCCTTGCGGAGCGCCACGGCCCGGAAAACCACAGAAAGATTAAAAATGCCCATGTGGCTGTGGCGGGCCTTGGGGGGCTTGGCTCCAACGCGGCTGTGATGCTGGCCAGGGCCGGAGTGGGAAGCCTTCATCTGGTGGATTTTGACCGGGTGGACGGCAGCAACCTGAACCGTCAGGTGTATTTGATGGGGCATTTAGGCATGGAGAAGACGAAGGCCCTGGAGGAGGAGATCCGGGAGATCAATCCCTATATCAAAATCCGGACGGACGGGGTGCGGGTGACAGAGGAGAACGCGGCCAGGATCTTTGCGGAGGATACGCTGATCCTGGAGGCTTTCGACGGGGCGGAAAATAAGGCCATGCTCGTAAACACCCTTCTGGAAAAGCTGCCGCGCGCACGGATTGTGGCCGGATCGGGCATGGCGGGGTTTGGCAGCGGAAACCTGATTTGCACCAGGCGGCGGATGAGCCGCCTCTATGTGTGCGGGGACGGCACCAGCGATATCGCAGACGGCATAGGGCTCGTGGCCCCCAGGGTGGCCCTCTGCGCGGCCCATCAGGCAAACATGGCCCTCCGGCTCATTTTGGGGGAGACAGAGGCGTAAAAGCGGGGAAGGTATCTGAACAGCTATAGTTTCATAGAGAAAAGAGGAACAGAAGTTTGAAACAAATAAGTAGA
>DESK01000025.1 GCA_002361955.1 Lachnospiraceae bacterium UBA3316 | reverse complement strand
ACAAATGGCAGTGCTTCGTATTGGAGCTGTCATTTTTATGGTGGCGTCTGCTGGACGTACTCACCCTTGGACTCAGCGCTGTGCTTTTTACCAACTCCTACCGCATGGCTGTCATGTGTGAATATTATGCTTTTTTGAGAGAGGTAGCCTTAAAGAAAAAGCTTCCTGGCTCGGAAATGTTAAACGACTACTATCTCTATGAAAAAGCGGAGGACAAGCTGCTGTTTGCCTTTTACCGCAGGGAAGCGGAGGAGCTACAAAAGACCTCCTCTTTTGTGGACACCCGGCACAGGATCACCCGCTTTTTTGCCGACAATTTCGGTATCATTCTCATAAAGACGCCGGCGGTCACTGCTTACGAACGCCATATGGAACGGCAGGTGCAGCTTGCCTCCTACCAGTATACCCTGAATAAAGAGCTTTACCCTCTGCGGCTTGGGAACCTTTTTACAAAGGAAAGCGCTCCCCGCCACAAGCCCATGCACTGCCTGCGCTCCTATCCCATCCGCTCCCTGGTGCTGATCTACTTTGCGCTGGCGTGCGCCGGATGGCTCTGGGAGGTAGGGCTTACCCTCCTGACAAGCAACATTCTCGTGAACCGTGGCGTGCTGCACGGCCCCTGGCTTCCCATCTACGGCACGGGAAGCCTCCTGATCCTCACCCTGCTGAACCGGCTTCGCAAATATCCGGTGAGGGAATTTTTTGCCGCCGTCCTGCTCTCCGGCATTCTGGAGTATTTTATTTCGCTCTATCTGGAAAATCTCTACCAGGGCCAGAGATGGTGGGATTATACCGGATATTTTCTGAACCTGAACGGCAGGATCTGCGCCGAAGGGCTGCTGCTCTTCGGTGTGGGCGCCCTGGCTGTCGTTTACCTTGTGGCCCCCTGCCTGGACTCCCTGATCCAGCGGCTTTCTCCCAGGACGGCCCTGATTCTCTGCATCCTTTTGGTGGGATTTTTTACCGTGGATCAGGTCGTTTCCTCCCGACATCCCAACCAGAGTGAGAACGGGCCCCAGACGGAGGCTGTTCACTCCGTTTACCGGAATAATAATGATGTTGGGGTCAAAAGCCTTTGCCCCCAACTATGATACGGATTTCTCCGCTGCTCCCACAGATTGAATTTTTCCTTCTTTCATGCTATACTCAGTTGCTGAACAAGACAAAAAGGGATTTTCCCGTTATATAAAGGAGACACTATGAAAACATCTGATTTTTACTTTGACCTGCCCCAGGAACTGATCGCCCAGGATCCCCTGGAAGACCGCTCCAGCTCCCGCCTTCTCGTTCTCGACAAGCACACGGGGGCCATGGAACATCATATTTTTAAAGATATTATCGATTACCTGCATCCGGGAGACTGTCTGGTAATCAATGACACGAAGGTGATCCCTGCCAGGCTGTATGGCAGCAAGATCGGAACTGACGCGAAAATCGAGATCCTGCTCTTAAAACGAAAGGAAAATGACGTGTGGGAGACACTGGTCAAGCCCGGAAAGAAGGCTAAACCAGGCACAAAAATTTCTTTCGGCAACGGGCTCCTGACAGGCGAGGTGATCGACGTGCTGGAGGAGGGCAACCGCCTGATCCGTTTTTCCTATGAGGGAATTTTTGAGGAAATCCTGGACAAGCTGGGACAGATGCCTCTGCCCCCCTACATCACCCACCAGCTGAAGGACAAAAACCGTTACCAGACGGTCTATGCCAAACATGACGGCTCCGCCGCCGCCCCCACGGCCGGCCTGCACTTTACCCCTGAACTGCTGTCCGCGATCGAGGCCAAGGGCGTAAAGATCGCCCACGTGACCCTCCATGTGGGGCTCGGCACCTTCCGCCCCGTGAAGGTGGAGGATGTGACGGAACATCATATGCACTCTGAATTTTACATCGTTGAGGAATCCCAGGCCGCGCTGATCAACAGCACGAAGGACGCTGGAGGCCGCGTGATCTCCGTAGGAACCACCAGTTGCCGGACCCTTGAATCGGCTGCCGACGAGCATGGAAGAGTCAAAGCCGGAAGCGGCTGGACAGACATCTTCATCTACCCCGGCTACACCTTCAAGGTGATCGACTGCCTGATCACAAATTTCCACCTGCCGGAATCTACACTGCTGATGCTCGTCTCTGCCCTGGCCGGAAAAGAGCATATCCTGAAGGCCTACGAGACGGCCGTTCAGGAACGTTACCGCTTTTTCTCCTTTGGGGATGCTATGTTTATAAATTGACACAAAATCTTACATTTGTGAAATAACCCATACACATAACAAAAGTTCAGGAGCTTTTAAAACCCCTGAACTTTTATTTTATTACGCATATATCTTATCCCATACAACCATCAGTCATAAAAGGTCAGATTTTCTTCCAGGAGCCTTACCTTCCCCTGATGGCTCTCTAAAATGGCTACGCTGCAGTTCTTTGAAACCCCGCCGTTCCAGAAATCCTTTAAGTCAAAGCTGCGGAGGGCGTTTAAGAGGGCGCGTCCTGCGGCTCCGTGTGTAGCCACCAGAACCGCAGCCTCCTCAAGCTCCGGGCGGGAGGTGATATCCCTCAGAAAATCGGCGGTTCTCCGGTGAAGGGAGGCAAAGCTCTCTCCCCCCTCCGGCACCTGATATCTGTCCGGCGCTGTGAAAAACCAGGAGAAATTGGGATCGGGAATCTCATAGTGGTCCCCGCCGCTGCAAAGGCCCTCATACATGCCAAAGCTAATCTCTATCAGCCTGTCGTCCTCCACGATCGGGATCGGCCTTCCTCCGAGAGCCAGGGCCGCCGTCTCCTTCGCCCGCTTTAAAGGACTTGAAAAGGCCACGGTAAACGGTATCTCCAGGAAAGCCTCCCCTGTTTTTCTCGCCAGCTCCCTGCCGTTTTCATTCAATTCCGTATCAGACCTGCCCTGCAGCCGCTTTGCCACGTTCCAATCGGTCTGTCCGTGACGCATCACATAGATTTTCATTACTGTCTCAGCTCGATTCCTAAAGATTCCAGGCCATTATAGATCTTCTTCATAGCCGCCGTGATCTCATCTTCTGTCATTGTCTTATCCTTTGCCCTGAAGACGAGAGAGTAGGCCATGGACTTACATCCCTTCTTGATCTGCTCACCCTCATAGATATCGAAGAGTTTCAGGCTTTCCAGATTTTTTCCGCCCCTCTGGCGAATCATAGCCTCGATCTGTCCCGCCAGCAGCTCCTTCGCCGCTACCATACTGATATCCCTGGTCACAGCCGGGAACCGGGCAATTCCCTCAAACTTCCTGTCAAAGGAAGCATTTTCTACTACCTTCGGCATATCAAGCACTGCCACATAAGCCTTCTCACCGATGCCATAGTTGTCCGCCACCTGGGGATGGATCTCACCCAGATATCCCAGCACCTGGCCGTTATAGATGATATTTGCCTGACGTCCCGGATGGAGGAAGGGTTTGCCTGCCTTCGGATCATACGTCGCCGCCATATGGAGTCCCGCCTTCTCAAAGAACTCCTCTACCATACCCTTCATCACGAAGAAGTCGCCGTCTCCGTACATTCCCAGAGTGAACTGCATCCGCTCCTGGGGAAGCTCCGTCAAAGGCAGCTCCTTGGGCAGGTAGATATTTCCCAGCTCGTAGAGGCGCACATTTTTATTTCTGTGATTATAGTTGAAGGCCAGGGACGTGAGCATCCCGTTTAAGGATATCGTACGCATGATACTGAAATCCTCACCCAGGGGGTTGGAGATCTTCACTGCCATGCGCAGCGGAGAATCCTCGGGCAGCAGCAGCTTATCAAATACCTTTGGGCTTTCAAAGGAATACGTCATCCCCTGGGAAAAGCCGCAGTATTCCGCCATATCCCTTGCCACCTCCTGGATGCGAAGGTAAAACGGCAGCTTTCCTGTGGTTGCTTCCCCCTTCGGCAGGGTTGTGGGGATATTGTCATAACCAAAGAACCTGGCTACCTCTTCCGCCAGATCTGCTGTGCGGAAAATGTCGTGGCGGAAGGTAGGCGCGATGATCTCCTCCGTCTCCGGATCGTAAGCCAGCTCCAACGGCTTGAAGTATTCCAGCATCTGTTCCCCGGAAAGCTCCGTTCCCAGAAGGGCGTTGATCTTATCCGGCTCAAATTTAACGCGTACAGGCTCTTTTTTCGTGGTATACACATCCACCATACCGCCCACTACTTCTCCTGCTCCCAGCTCCTCGATAAGCTGGCAGGCACGGTCGATGGCCGCCTCCGCGTTGTTCGGATCCAGCCCCTTCTCAAATTTTCCGGAAGCATCCGTCCGCAGGCCCACCTTTTTGCTGGACAGGCGGATATTTGTGCCGTCAAAGCAGGCCGCCTCAAACATCATCGTCTTTACATTGTCCGTGATCATGGAGTTTTCACCGCCCATGATTCCGGCGATGCCCACTGCTTTCTCACCGTCACAGATCATCAGTACGGAATCGTCCATAGTGCGTTCCTGTCCGTCCAGGGTGACAAATGTTTCTCCCTTTTCAGCGCGGCGCACCACGATCTCATGGCCCGCGATCCTGTCATAGTCGTACGCGTGCATGGGCTGTCCATACTCTTCCATCACATAGTTTGTAATATCCACGATGTTATTGATGGGGCGGATGCCATTGGCCGCCAGCCGTCTCTGCATCCACTTCGGTGAGGGCGCGATCTTAATGTTTTTCACCACTCTCGCCGTATACCGGGGACAAAGGTCGGTATCCTTTACCGTCACCTTTACGTAATCATGGACGTCCTCGCTGTTTCCCGTCTTCGTCACCACCGGCGGGACAAATTTCTTGCGGAAGGTAGCTGCCGCCTCCCTGGCGATGCCAAGTACGCTGTAGCAGTCCACACGGTTGGAGGTGATCTCGTACTCAAACACTACGTCGTCCAGCCCCAGAGCCTTGATGGCGCTCTCCCCTACCTGGGCGTCCTCCGGGAAAATATAAATGCCGTACTCCGGAGCCTCCGGGTACATTTCCCTGGTGGAACCCAGCTCCTCGATGGAGCACATCATGCCGCAGGACTCAATGCCCCGGAGCTTGCCCTTCTTAATCTTGATGCCGCCCGGCGTCATTTTGCCGTCATGGCCGCCTGCCACCCGGCCTCCGTCCAGGACGACGGGAACCTTGTCCCCCTCTTTCACGTTCGGGGCCCCTGTGACGATCTGCACCGTCTCGTCTCCCACATTTACCTGGCAGATGATCAGCTTATCTGCGTCGGGATGCCTCTCTATTTTTAAAATCTGGCCGATAACGATCTTTTCCAGGTCAGCGTCCAGCTCAGAAAATCCCTCCACCTTTGTGCCAGACAGCGTCATGGCGTCTGTATATTCCTGCGCCGTTACGTCCAGGTCGGGGACGTAGGCTTTTATCCATGATAGAGATGTATTCATTGTTTTCTTTCCTTCCTATAATGTCAAGCCCTA
>DESK01000061.1 GCA_002361955.1 Lachnospiraceae bacterium UBA3316 | reverse complement strand
GGCAGACGCACAGGACTTAAAATCCTGCGGGACTAATCTCCCGTACCGGTTCGATTCCGGTCGCCGGCAGTAACCGTATTTATCTGAGATTGCTCAGGTGAATACGGTTTTTTTTGTGCCCAAAAGAATGTCACAAATATTCTGAAAACAGAAAGAGTATACATAAAGGTGAATATTTTGACCAAAAAAGCCCCGATTTTGAAGGGAATACTAGTAAAACAGACCAAAAACTGAAAGTAAAACCAGGGACCAGTATTGATATTGAAAGTATATTAAGAAAATGATATAATCAATCGAAATCAATTAAGCACAGTCAAACAATCATTTGGGTATTTTTATGGAATATTATGTGAAGTCGATTATTCCGATTATCGAGTCAAAATACAGCAGTTTCACCTATGTGGAGAAGAATATAGCCGATTTTTTTCTGAGCAATCAGGAAAAGCTTGACTTTTCCGCACAGAATATAGCCCAGAAAATTTTCGTATCAGAGGCGTCTCTTTCAAGATTTGCCAAGAAGTGCGGGTTCAGGGGCTACCGGGAGTTCATTTATCAGTACGAGAAGTGTTTTGCCCACAAAAGTGAATTTGTTGATAACAGCATCAAGATGGTACTAAATACATACCAGGAGCTGCTGCAGAAGACATACAGTCTTGTAAAAGAAGCGCAGATCGCCAGAATCGTAGATTATCTCTACAACGCGGAACGTGTGGTCGTGTGCGGGAAGGGCAGTTCCGGCCTGGCAGCCAACGAGATGGAGAGTCGGTTCATGCGCATAGGCATCAACATTGATTCCATAGACGATACGGACAGGATGAGGATCGGCGCCGTCTTTCAGGATGAGAAAAGCATGGTTTTCGGTTTCAGTATCAGCGGTGAGACGGAAGAGGTATTGTATTTGTTGAAAGAAGCGCATATGCGCAAGGCAAAGACGGTGATTTTCACATCAAACGCTAAGGATAATTACGCGAATTTCTGCGACGAGGTGGTTCTTGTGGCGTCTCTTGAATATCTGGAACGGGGAAATATTATTTCTCCGCAGTATCCGCTTCTTGTTATCATGGATATGATATATAACAATTATATAAACAGCGAACGGAACGATAAGAAAGGGGTGTATGACGATACCCTGCGGGCTTTGAAATCGTGAGGCCGCCTGTCGGAACCGTATGTTTCTGGGCAGGACGCAGGAAAGCCTGGCTTGCAGGGGGAGGATGTACATATGTTAGAATCAATCTTTAATCCTGACAATCTCTTTTTCCGGATGTTGTCAAAGGGAGTGGATTTTGTGGGGCTTTCCCTTTTGTGGGTGCTGTTCTCCATGCCGGTAGTGACGGCGGGGCCGGCGACAGCGGCGCTGTACTATACGGTTGTTAAGACCTTTCGGCATAAAAAGGACGGAGCTTTTGGCATCTTTGTCAGGCAGTTTTGGGGAAATCTGCGCCAGGGGATACCTGTGACACTGCTGTGTATCCCGGCAGTCTTATTTCTGGCCTGGGGCTACGACGTAATGTCTCATCATATCGACACCTCCCTGGGCGTAGTGATGTATATGGCTTATTATGTGGCCCTTGTAGTTCCGGTGGGAATCCTGTGTTATCTGTTCCCCCTGATGGGGCGCTTTACATTTAAAATAAAGGATCTGTTTGGGACTGCCTTCTTTATGATGCTCAGGCATCTGCCCTCTACGGTGGTCATCGTGATGCTGACGGTGGAGATGGCGGTGTTTACCATTGAAAACTGGTGGCCGGTATTGTTTACGCCGGTGCTTACCCTTTTATTGAGTTCGTTGTTTCTGGAGCGCATCTTCCCCAAGTATGTGGGGGAAGAAGAGGCAGCCATGCTGGCGGAAAAGGAAGAGGAGTACATAGAGGAATGACTCTTGCGTGATGCTGTAATTTGTCAGGCGGCTAAGCCGGCCTGTAAATTAAATAAAAACTTTTATAAGGAGGAACTATTTTATGAAAAGGAAAAAAATTCTCGCACTTGGTCTGGCGATGACCATGGCAATGTCACTGGCTGCCTGTGGAAATACAGCAGACAAAGAGACGAAAGCACCTGAAACACAGGCCTCCGGAGAATCTGAGACGGCTGGGGCACAGAACGACGAAACTGCTTCAGCAGACGGAGAATCCACAAGCATTACCTTATGGACGTACCCCATCGGAAACTGGGGCAATTCCGAAACGGTAGACGGCCTGATCGCAAGCTTTAATGAGGCTCATCCTGAGATCAAAGTGTCCGTGGAGTATCTTGATTATACCAACGGCGATGACCAGGTAAATACGGCGATCGAGGGCGGACAGGCGCCGGATCTTATCATGGAAGGACCGGAGCGTCTCGTAGCGAACTGGGGAGCAAAGGGATACATGGTAGACCTTACGGAGTTCTTTGAGGCTGATTCAGCCAGCGATATCCATGAGAGCGCAAAGGCTGCCTGCCAGGCTGCGGATGGCGCTTACTATGAGTATCCGCTGTGTATGGTAGCGCACTGCATGGCGATTAATGAGAGGATTTTTGAGGAGGCAGACGCCCTCCAGTATGTTGATACAGAGAACCATACATGGACAACTGAGAATTTCTTCAAGGCTGTTCAGGCGATCTATGATTCCGGCCATCAGGATGTAACAGCCGTATACTGTAACGGACAGGGCGGCGACCAGGGAACAAGAGCATTGATCAATAATCTGTACAGCAGCACCTTTACAAATCCGGAGCATACGGAGTACACCGTCAACACACCGGAAAACATCAAAGCACTGGAAGAGCTGGCGGCTCAGGACGGCGTAAATTTTGATGCTTCCCTGGTAGGCGGCGACGAGATCACCCTGTTCCGCAACGGAACACTGGCCATGTCCTTGTGCTGGAATGCTGCGCAGCAGACAAACTCAGAGATGGGAGAGGCTGGCAAGACGATTAACGGCGACAACATCATTCCGATGCTCTTCCCCTCTGATGATGGAAAGACAGAGCTCTGCGGTGGTATCTGGGGCTTTGGTATTTTCAACAATGGCGATGACGCTAAGATCGCTGCTGCCAAGACATTCATCGATTTCATCTGTAACGATGAGACACAGGTTGTGGAGAGCGTGAAGGCTTCTACTTACTTCCCGGCACACCAGGATCTGAAGGGAATCTATGACGGCACAGAGATCGCTGATGTAATGTCTACATTCTCCGAGTACTTCATGCCTTCTATGGGCGACTATTATCAGGTAGTACCGGGCTGGGCAACAGCACGTACAGAGTGGTGGAATATGCTGCAGCGCATCGGCACCGGCGGAGATGCTGCCACAGAGGTTGAAACGTTTGTGACAAACGCGAACGCGGCAGTGACGGCAGAACAGTAACATCCGGTTTCTGCGGGCAGCGGGAAGGATGACTGCTGTCGCGGAGGTATAGACTTAGGCAAAAGAAAAAGGGCGCCCCTCCTCTTTCCAAAGGAGGGGCGTATGAAAAAGAAAATATGTGCTTTAATATAAGTTGCTGCTCCAGATGCGGACAGTGACAGTTGAGTGAAAGGGGCGTGTTCAAGATGAAAGCATCTGCTGGAACAGCGAGAAGCCGGGTGTTGGCGCGCAGAGAGACGCGGTCGGCATACCTCTTCCTTCTGCCGAGCCTGATTTTCTTCGTAGGCTTTGTGATTGTCCCCATGGTGATGTGTGTCATTACGAGTTTCTTTGATTCCACCATGGGTAAGGATACTGTAGACGTATTTATCGGTGTTCAGAATTACGTTGAATTGTGGAAAGATTCGATATTTTTACGCTCACTGAAAAATACATTCCTGATTGTTATCGTATCGGTACCGCTAACGTGTATTTTCTCCTTGTGGGTGGCTTCCGTTATTTATAATTTAAGGGGACCTGTGCTTTCAACGTTTCGCTGCATTTTCTACCTGCCGGTAGTAACAGGTTCTGTGGCGGTTACCGTTGTATGGAAGTGGATGTTCAATAACTATTACGGCATTTTCAATTATGTCGGCAAGGGGCTGGGGCTTCTTGATAAGAATATCAACTGGCTGGGCGATGAAAGATTTGCTCTCTGGTGTATTATCCTGATCCTGCTCACCACATCCGTAGGCCAGCCCATTGTGCTGTATGTGTCAGCCCTGGGGAATGTGGATCCTTCTCTGGTGGAGGCTGCCGAAGTGGATGGGGCCAATAATTTCCAGGCATTCTGGAAAATTAAATGGCCGTCGATCATGCCGACGACGCTGTACATTCTGGTAATCACTACCATCAACAGTTTCCAGTGCTTTGCGCTGATTCAGTTGTTGACGTCCGGCGGACCGAACCACAGCACAGACACCGTTATGTATTATATTTATTACACTGCCTTTAAGATGTATCGTTATGGCTACGCAAATGCCATGGGAGTTGTTCTGGCGATTTTCATTGCCGTCCTGTCAGCGGTACAGTTTAAGCTGGCAAAGGAAAAGTAGGAGGTGGACGTATGGAATCAGGTGTAAAGCGCATGAGCGCGTACAAAATCATTGCTCTGGTTATACTCGTCATTCTTGCAATCCTTTTTGCTTTTCCGCTGTACTGGATTGTTACGGGTGCGTTTAAGACCCAGGCATCTATCAATTCTACCACGCCGGAGTGGTTCCCATCTGTTTGGGTATTGGATAACTTCAGAAAACTGTTCAGCCGTCAGATGGCGCCTCTGTGGGAGTTTGCGGTTCCTTTCAGCAGCCATTTCTCTTCCACCGGGGAGGATATCATCTTTTCGGCGGGACCTATGGTTCCGGCAGCGATCCGCTGGCTGGTAAACACCGTGTTTATGGCGGTGGCCGCCATGGTTCTTACCTGCATCACTGCGGCGATGGCCGGATATGCCCTTGCGAAGAAGCGTTTTAAAGGACGCGCCCTTCTGTTCTCGCTGATCGTGTGCGCCATGGCCCTGCCCAAGCAGGTAATTCTGATCCCCCTGCTTCGGGAGATGTCATCCCTGTCCCTGTACAATACGATCTGGGCAGTGATCCTTCCCACGGTAGGATGGCCTTTTGGAGTGTTCCTGATGAAGCAGTTCTCAGAAGGAATACCGGGAGAGCTGATGGAGTCGGCCAGGATCGACGGCGCAGGCGAGATCAAAACCTTCACCAACATCGTAATCCCGATGGTAAAACCGGGAATCGGCGCCCTGGCGATCTTCACCTTCATCAATAGCTGGAATGACTACTTCATGCAGTTGATCATGCTGAGCAGCACCAGCAAGCTCACCATCTCTCTTGGTATCGCAAAGCTGCAGGCGGAGAACTCTACGGATTTCGGATTGATCATGGCGGGTGCCACACTGGCAGCCATTCCGATCATTGTTATTTTCATTGCGTTCCAGAAATACTTTACACAGGGTATCACGATGGGAGCAGTGAAGGGCTAAAGGCCTGTAAAGCCCGCGAAAGTGTGGCGCAGGGGATTCCCGAACATATCATTATAAAAACAGCCTGGGGCTTTTGAAAAGTCCACAGGCTGTTTTTGTCAGATGCGTTCTATGTAGGAGGTGTCAGATCCACCCTCCGTCAAGCTGGATCACCTGTCCCGTAAGGTAATCATTCTCCGTGCAGAGATCCAGCACCAGGCTGGCTACCTCGTCCGGGCGTCCCATGCGGCCGGCGGGGATCTCCATCAGCAGAGACTGCAGTTCCTCCTCATCCATGAAGCTGTTCATTTCTGTGTCGATGGCGCCGCAGGCGATGGCGTTTACCTGGATATTGCTGGGGGCAAGCTCCTTGGCCAGGGCCTTTGTCAGGGCATTGACCCCGCCCTTTGTGGCGGAGTAGGCCGTTTCGCAGGAAGCGCCGACCACGCCCCAGACAGAGGAGATGTTGACGATCTTTCCGTTTTTCCGTCGGAGCATCAGGGGAATTCCCAGACGGCAGGTGTAGAAGACGGAGGAGAGGTTTGTCTGAAGGATGCGGTCCCATTCCTCCGGCGTAAGGTCTGTTAGAAGGCCGATGTAGGAAATACCTGCATTGTTTACCAGCACATCCAGGGAGGAAAAGTGCCTGGTAAATTTGTCGTACATCTGCTGGACGGTGTGGTAATCTCCTAAGTCCCCCGCGAAGGTGATGCAGGTCACCGGGAAGTGGGATTCAATATAATGCTTGACATGCTCCAGCATATCGCTGTTTTTGTGGCAGGTGATCATCAGGTGGTAGCCGTTTGCGGCCAGAGTCAAAGCGATGGAACGCCCGATCCCCCTGGAAGCGCCCGTCACCAATGCTGTTTTAAAACTCATAATGCAAGGCTCCTTTACAAAGGTTTCTGCTGTATAGTATACCAGCATTGGAAAGAATAGTAAAGGTAACAGTTAAGACGGGTTGTAAAGACCAAGAAAAAATAGGATTGACATTTAAAAAAAATTAAGATATATTGAAAAAAGTAAGCAAAGATGCTTGTCAGCAGGGTTTTTGTGGGCTGCCAGCATCTTTTTTTTGTATCATAGGAAATTTCTTCGGATTTCCTATGATACAAAAACGCTCCGCAGGGATGCGCGCGCAAATGCAGAAGAAACAAAGTACGGAAGAGAAAGGAAGAGAAGAATGGAATGGATTGAAAGGATCAACGGATTGATCAATGGCTGGGTATGGGGCCCCCCTATGCTGGTGCTCATGGGAGTTGTGGGCGTTTTGATGACGCTGCGCACAGGTGTATTTCAGATCTCCCACTTTGGCCATTGGATGAAAAAGACGATTGGAAGCATCTTTAAAAACAAGGAGGTCACGGCCCATACGCAAGACAAGTCCATCTCCCAGTTTCAGTCCCTGTGCACGGCACTGGCGGCTACCGTGGGAACGGGAAATATTGTGGGCGTGGCGGGAGCGATTGCCACCGGAGGTCCCGGGGCCGTGTTCTGGATGTGGTTTATGGCCCTCTTTGGAATGATGACCAACTATTCAGAAAATGTGCTGGGTATTTTTTACCGCAAGAAAAACGCTGCAGGCGAGTGGTCCGGGGGAGCGATGTACTATCTGCATTACGGCTTGGGCGCTAAGAAGCACTGCAGGGCTGTCGGCACCTTCCTGGCGGGGCTGTTTTCCGTTTTCTGCTTTCTGGCTTCCTTTGGCATCGGAAATATGACCCAGGTAAATTCCATCTCCAGCAATATGAAGTCGGCGTTTGGCCTGCCCTCCTGGGTTACCGGGCTGATCATTATGGTGGCCGTGGGCGTGGTGGTTCTCGGCGGCTTAAAGAGGATCGCGGCCGTGACAGAAAAGATTGTGCCCTTTATGGTAGTACTTTATATAGTAGGTTCTGTGGTGATCCTGGTGACGCATGTTACGGCTGTTCCTGCCATCTTTGGAGCGATCTTTAAAGGCGCTTTTGGCGTAAAGGCTGTAGGCGGCGGCATTGTGGGCTTTGGCCTGAAGCAGGCGGTGGTCATGGGCATGAAAAGAGGCGTCTTTTCCAATGAGGCTGGTCTTGGTTCCTCCGTTATGGTTCACTCCAACTCAAACGTGGAGGAGCCGGTGCGTCAGGGCATGTGGGGAATTTTTGAAGTATTTGCAGATACGATCGTAGTGTGTACGCTGACGGCCGTTTCCATCCTGGCCTCCGGGGATATCGATCTGGTAACCGGAAAAGTGGCGTCAGGGGTGGAAGCCTCAAATCTGGCCTCCGCGGCCTTTGGGGCGATGTTTGGAAAGGCCGGGGAGATGTTTATCGCTGTGGCGATTCTGCTCTTTGCCTTTTCTACGGTTCTTGGCTGGAGCCATTACGGCAGCAAGGCCTGTGAGTACTTGCTGGGCCTTAAGGCAACGGTCGTATATAAGGCTGTCTTTACGCTTGCTACCTTCGGCGGGGCCGTTATGGGGCAGAACCTGGCCTGGGACATCGCGGATACCTTAAACGGGCTGATGGCGATCCCGAACCTGATCGGCGTCCTGGCCTTGTCAGGCACTGTGGCAGCCATTACAAAGAACTATACAGACCGCACGTTCCGGGGAAAGAAGATTCGGCCCATGCTTTCGGCCTACGAGGATATTCAGGCTCAGCAGGAGAAGTCTCTGGCTGCCCGCAGCGAGTAATGAGGATCTGTTCCCTTCATTTACAGTAACAGTAATAATTTCACAAAAAATTTATAGAGACTTCTATTGCCAGCCGCAGAGGTTGGGGGTAAAATATTTGTAGCTGTGAAGGGCGGCTGCAAAAGCGAGGATGACTGTTCATACAGGGCTGTGGATTTACGGCACAGCCTGCAGGAAAATGCTTCCGGAAGTGAACAGTAAAACGGGGATATCCGCGGCCGGGTTTGCGGATATCCCCGTTTTTGCGTTAAAAGACAGAAAGAAATCGCATAAATGGAGGCTTTATAACATGGGGAGAAAAAGGCAGAAGGTCCTGTTTATCGTAAACCCAAAATCGGGGAAGGGACAGATCAAGGGATGGCTGATGGATATTCTTGATATTTTCGTGAAGGCAGATATGAAAGTGACGGTTCATATCACTCAGGAGAGGATGGATGCCTGCCGTGTCACCTACAAACAGGCGCGAAAGTATGATATGATCGTGTGCAGCGGCGGGGACGGGACTCTGGACGAGGTGATCACGGGGATGATGAAGCTGCCTGCGGAACGCCGCCGCCTGGTAGGGTATATACCGGCGGGCAGCACCAACGACTTTGCCGGAAGCCTGGGACTTCCGAAAAATATGGTGGAGGCGGCCAGGTGCATTACGAAGAAGCGTCCCTTTTTCTGTGACATCGGAGCCTTCAATGAAAATTATTTTGTATATATCGCGGCCTTTGGGGCGTTTACGGACGTATCGTACCAGACAAGGCAGGAGATCAAGAATGTGCTGGGACATTTGGCCTATGTGCTGGAGGGGGCAAAGCGTCTCTTCAACCTGAAATCCTACCATATGCAGATACAGATCGGGGCAGAGCTCATTGAGGATGACTTTATCTACGGCATGGTTACAAACTCCCAGTCGGTGGGAGGGTTTAAGAATATTAGAGGGCGGAATGTACTCCTGGACGACGGGGTTTTTGAGGTGACGCTGATCAGGACGCCGAAAAATCCCATCGAGCTTCAGGAGATCCTGGGAGCGATTTTGCGCCAGGAGATGGACAATAAGCTGATCTATACGCGAAAGGCGGGCAGTGTCTACTTTGAGGCCCAGGAGGAGATCCCCTGGACCCTGGACGGGGAATTTGGAGGAAATCACAGCCGGGTGGTTGTAAAAGACTGCAGAAGGGCCATCGCGATTCTGGCGGACAGGGAGATGCAGGAGGCGGATGAAAACATAGACAAAATGCCGGGACTCTCATGGTAAAAATATGCAGAATCACGAACAGCCGGGAAAAGCCCGGGGAAGCGGTGAAAGGTAAACAGTCATTATGACCAGAAAACCGGGAAAAACACATTCACAATTAATAAATTTTATAGAAAATCAAAGAAATTTGTATGTTTTTATGAAGTCCTACCTGCTATAATAAGGTATATCCGAAGGCGGGCGCAGACCCTGCTTTCGGGACACACTACATGAGAGGAAGTCCCTCATGGAAAATATTATACAGGAGGATGTAAAAATGAAAAAGAAAGTAATCAGCGCATTACTTGCAACTGCTATGGTAGCAACTATGGTAGCAGGATGCGGAAGCACAAAGGAGACAGAGGCTCCGGCAACAGAGGCAACAGCTACAGACGCTGCTGAGACAGACGCAGCGGATGAGGAGACAGACGCAGCAGCTACAGAGGCTGAGAGCGTTGCTGACGCAGTTAGTGATGTAGACCTGTCTAGCGCAAACGTAGCAGTATTCTACTACACCTACTCTGACACATATATCTCTTCCGTTCGTACAGCACTGGATGCTGAGCTGGATGCTCTTGGTGTAACGTATCAGGACTTCGATTCCAACAACAGCCAGACAACACAGAACGAGCAGATCGACACCGCTCTTCAGACTGGCGCTAACGTACTGGTAGTAAACATCGTTACTTCCGGTTCTGTAGACGCTTCCCAGCAGATCGTTGACAAGGCATCTGCAGCAGGCGTTCCTGTAATCTTCTTCAACCGTGCAGTTGAGACTGACGAGGAAGAGGGACAGGTACTTGGCAGCTATGATAAGTGCGCATTCGTAGGTACAGACGCTCCGGAAGCTGGTCATATGCAGGGCCAGATGATCGGTGAGTACTTGGTTGAGCATTTTGATGAAGTAGACCTGAACGGCGACGGAACCATCCAGTACGCTATGATGATGGGTCAGCTGGGTAACGTAGAGGCTATTTACCGTACACAGTATGGTGTAGAGGATGCTAACAAGGTTCTGACAGAAGCTGGAAAGCCTGAGCTGGCATACTTCGACTCCGCAAATACTGACTGCTATCAGGTAGACCAGGATGGAGCTTGGAGCGCAACAGCAGCTAACAACTACATGACCACAAACCTGTCTCAGTTCAACGAAGCAAACAACACCATGATCGAGCTTGTTATCTGTAACAACGACGGTATGGCTGAGGGGGTTATCTCTGCTCTGAACGACAAGGGTTACAACCTGGGCGATGGCAGCAGCACAACAATCCCTGTATTCGGCGTAGACGCTACAGACGCAGCTAAGTCTCTGATCGCTGACGGTAAGATGACTGGTACCATCAAGCAGGATGCTGAAGGTATGGCAGCTTGTATCGCAGACCTTGTTACAAACGCAGGTTCCGGACAGGAAGTTATGGCTAACACAGACAGCTATAACATCTCTGAGAACGTAGCAAACAAGATCTACATCCCGTATGCTATGTACATGGGTGAATAGTAATTTGTTTTACAGCATAATGTGCAGGAGAGGGTAACCTTGAAAGCTATGCAGTATGCATAAGATAGTCATAGGACTATACAGAGAAACGGCCGCCAGCAGGTTGGCGGCTGTTTCTCAGGTATAAGAAGACAGGAGGTCAGGATATGGAGCATGATGTTTTGCTTGAGATGAAAAATATCTCCAAGGAGTTCCCGGGCGTAAAGGCGCTGGACAACGTTTCCCTGACGGTTAGGAGAGGAACAGTTCACGCGCTGATGGGCGAAAACGGTGCCGGGAAATCCACACTGATGAAATGCCTGTTTGGAATGTATGCAAAAGACGGCGGGGAAATTTTCCTGGAGGGGAAAGAGATTAATTTTAAAAGTTCAAAGGAAGCACTGGAAAATGGTGTGGCGATGGTTCATCAGGAGTTGAACCAGGCACTGAAGCGTAGCGTAATGGACAATCTCTGGTTAGGGCGTTTTCCTAAAGTAGGCGGCATTTTTACAGACGACAGAAAGGCATACAAAGATACCTTGAAGGTGTTTGAAGAGCTGGAGATTAACGTTGATCCGAAGAGGATTATGAGCACGATGCCTGTTTCGCAGCGCCAGATGGTAGAGATTGCCAAGGCAGTTTCTTTTAATTCGAAAATTATCGTGTTCGACGAGCCAACTTCTTCTCTGACTGAGGAAGAGGTAGAACATTTATTTAAGATTATAAATATGCTGAGAGACCGCGGCGTGGGAATCATTTATATTTCCCATAAGATGGCAGAGATTCTTCGGATTTCCGATGATATCACAGTCATGCGAGACGGTACCTGGGTAGCTACCCGTCCGGCAAAGGAGATGACGATGGATGAGATCATCCGTCTGATGGTAGGACGTGAACTGACAAACCAGTTCCCGCCGAAGACAAACAAGCCGGGTGAGTACGCTCTTGAGGTAGAAGGTCTGACAGCGCAGTATTCACTTTTGAAAGACGTTTCCTTCAAGGCGCGCCGTGGAGAGGTTCTCGGCCTGGCCGGTCTGGACGGAAGCGGACGTACCGAAACGCTGGAGAATATCTTCGGTATTGCTACCAGAAAATCAGGTACGATCAAGTTGGACGGCAAGCAGGTTCTGAACAGGAATGCCCGTGAGTCTATTAAGAACGGTTTCGCTCTGTTGACAGAGGAGAGACGTGCGACGGGTATTTTCGGAATTTTGAATATCCGTGAGAATACGGTTATTTCCAGCTTGAAGAAGCATAAGCGAGCCGGGATTTATCTGAGCGAGAGCTCTATGAAGAAAGATACACAGGAATATATTGAGAAAATGCGTACGAAGACTCCTACCCAGGAGACAAAGATCCGTTCTCTTTCCGGTGGTAACCAGCAGAAGGTTATCCTTAGCCGTTGGCTGCTGACAGAACCGGAGGTATTGCTTCTGGATGAGCCTACCCGTGGTATCGACGTAGGTGCAAAGTATGAGATTTACCAGTTGATCCTGGATTTGGCAAATAATAATAAGATTGTCCTGGTGGTATCGTCTGAGATGCCGGAGCTGCTGGGTATCTGTGACCGTATCCTTGTAATGTCAGGCGGACGTCTGGCCGGCGAAGTAGACGCGCGGAATACGACACAGGAAGAGATCATGACCCTTGCGGCAAAATATGTATAAGGAGGCTGAGATACGTGAAAATCGCATTCATAGAAAATTGGAAAGTAAATATTGCTAATTTTAAGGCAATGGACGGCAAGGATAAGAGCAAATATATCAAAGAAACTCTTTTGAACAACGCCCTGTATATCCTGCTGATCATAGCGGTTATTTATACCTACACGAAAAACAGTAACTTCCTGGGAACAGGTTCTATTGTAAATATTATTTCTCTGACAGCAGCAAATATGCCGATCGCTCTTGGTATCGGCGGATGTATCGTACTGACCGGTACCGACCTTTCTGCAGGCCGTATCGTTGGTTTGACGGCCTGTGTGTCCGCAGCTATGCTGCAGTCCGTAGACTATGCTACAAAGATGTTCCCGAATATGAAGCCTCTTCCCATTCCGGTAGTAATCCTGATGGTTATGGCAATCGGTGCAGTGATCGGTTTAGTCAATGGTTTCTTCGTTGCACACTTTAAGCTTCATCCCTTCATCGTAACGCTGGCAACTCAGCTGATCACCTTTGGTATTCTGTTGATGTTCATCATGACAAACGGAAACAATGGTCAGCCTCTGTCAGGTCTGGACAACTCCTTTAAGAACTTCGTAACAGGCAGTATCTTAAAGGTTGGCAAAGTGCCCATCCCGAACTATATCTGGTACGCAATTATCTGTGTTATCGTGATGTGGTTCATCTGGAATAAGACTACGTTTGGTAAGAACATGTTTGCAGTTGGTTCCAACCCGGAAGCTGCTAACGTATCTGGTGTAAATGTAGGCCTTACAACTATTCTGGTACATACTCTGGCAGGTGCTATGTACGGTATTACCGGATTCATCGAGTCCGCACGTATCGGTTCTAACACTGCTACAACAGGACAGAACTACGAGTGTGATGCTATCGCAGCCTGCGTAATCGGCGGCGTATCCTTCGTAGGTGGTACTGGTAAGATCAGCGGTATCGTAATCGGTGTATTCGTTCTTCGAATCATCTTCGCAGCATTGATCTTCCTGTCAATCGACCAGAACATGCAGTACATCATCAAAGGTTTGATTATCCTGGCTGCATGCTCCATTGATATGAGAAAGTACCTGGTTCGTAAATAATTTAAAACTTGTACTTAGACATGAGAAGGCAGAACCGGAACCTGGTTTTCGGTTCTGCCTGTTTTCGTATATTGCTTCGCGGCGGAAAGGCAGAATGATTATGAGTGACAGAGCTAGAAACAGAGGAAGAATGGCAATCTATTCCATGGCAGGAATCTATCTGCTGTTTATGGCATACAATTTAGTCAAGGAGCTTCCCTATACTTCTGGAAACCAGAGAATCCTGAGTATTGTATTTATTTTATTTTTTGGAATCGTAGGCGGCGGTATGGTGGTTTTAAGTCTGATCCAGGGCTATAAGCTGTCGCAGCCGCAGCAGGAGGAGCCTTCCAAGGAGCTTCCCGGGGCAGAGGAGCAAGGGGCTCCCGCGGAAGAAGAACCCGGGGAAACAACGGAGGATTTTCCAAAAGAGATCGTGGAAGATGAAAAAAATGAATAGGGCCGTAGGAGGGCTGTCGATAGGCATTTGTGCCTTCGACGGCCTTTTCCAATGTCCTGGCCTCTAAAAGGATTGCAAAAAAGAAGGAAGTAGATTATAGTAAAAACTATAAGGATACCGGAGGTAAGGATAGATGGGACTGTATAAGGTAATGCTGGTGGATGACGAGGAGGCAGCAAGAAAGGCGATCGAGAAAAAACTGAAATGGGATGAGCTGGGATTTCAGGTGATAGCCACGGCGGAAAACGGCGAGGAAGCCCTGGAGCTGGCGGAAAAGCTTCAGCCGGATGTGGTGATGACAGATATCAAGATGCCTTTTATGGACGGGCTTTCCCTCTGCCGGAAACTAAAAGAGAGCCGGCGTGATATGCGGATCGTGATCTTCTCAGGATTTGATGAGTTCGAGTATGCCAGGGAGGCCATCAAGCTGGACGTGGCAGAGTATATCCTCAAGCCGATTGACTCCGAGGAGCTTCGTGATGTGTTTTTGCGTATTAAAAAAAATCTGGATGCGGAGATTGATGAAAAACGCAACCAGGAGAAGCTTTACGCCTATTATCAGAAGAGCCTTCCAGTGATGAAAGAGCAGTTTATGGCAAGCCTGATCGAAGGTAAGCTGTCTGACGAGCTGATACAGGAAATGAATGACGCCTATGAGGTGAACCTGGAGGCGCCTTACTATGCGGTGGCAGTCTTTCGGGCGGATTTCGGAGAGCGCGTGAAGGAGCGAAGTCTTCTGAATCTGTCCTTGAAGCAGATCCTGGATGAAAATGTAAGCGTGGGGGCAGAGGTGCGCAGCTTTTTGTATTTGGACATGGTGGCTGCCATCCTGGAGCTGGACGGCACGGCACGGCTGAATGAAAAAATCCAGGAACTGGATCAGGTGTGCAAGACAGCCCAGCGTCTGCTGGAGGTGAATGTGACGGCGGGCATCGGCCAGGCCGTGGACAGCCTTGGAAATCTGGCTCTCTCGTATAAGGGGGCGGTGGACGCGGCGGATTACCGGGTGCTTTTGGAGCCCAATCAGGCCATTTATATCCGTGATATCCAGCCGGCCGTAAACAGCGATTTTGTCCTGGACGACCTGGATATCCAGAAGGTAATCCGGGCGATCAAGCTGGGAAAGAGGCAGGATGTGAAGGTGGCCGTGGATGAGCTGATGGACAAATTTAAAACCTCCAACATTTCCCTCCACCGCTATCAGGTAGCCATGATGGAGCTGATGGCGGAGCTTTTGAAGCTGGGACGATCTTATCACCTGAACCTGGAGGAAATCTTCGGCGGAAATATGGATTTCTACCGGGAGATAGCGAAATTTGACTCTCTGGACGTGCTGGGAGAGTGGCTTCATGGCGTCTGCATGAAGTTTCGGTCTCTGATCCGTCAGGAACAGACGGATTCCACAAAGCTTTTGACGGAAAAGGCGATTCAGTTTATTCAGGAGCATTATACAGACAGCACCCTTTCCGTAGAAATGATATGTCAGGAGCTCAATGTGAGCGGGGCATATTTTTCCACGATTTTTAAAAGGGAGACGGGGGAGAGCTTTATCAACTATCTGACCCATGTACGGATGGAAGCCGCCCTGGATCTCTTAAATAATACGAAGGACAAGACTTATGTGATTGCGGGCAAGGTGGGTTATACGGAGCCGAATTATTTCAGCTACGTGTTCCGCAAGCAGTACGGGATGTCCCCGACGAAATACAGGATGGGTAAGACAGAGAAGAATGAGACAGAAAATTAAGAAATTCTGGGAGTTTTCAAAATATTTTTACCAGACGGCCAGCATCAGCCAGATCATATGGGTGTCCTTTACCATTGCGGCGGTGGTTTCCATGGGCTTTGCGGGAGTCCTCCTTTATGCCAAAATCAGCGCCAACACAGAGGAGCTGATCCTGCGGAACAGCATTCAGCTGGTGAATCAGGTAAGCCTGAATCTGGAGACCAGTGTCCGGAATATGATGCGTATCTCCAACTCTATGTATTACTGTACGATCAAAAACGCGGATTTGCAGGAGGAGAGCCTTGACTGGGATATGAATCTTCTGTATGAGGCGAACAGGGACAGCCTGGTGAGCATCGCCTGCTTTGACGCGGACGGAAACGTGGTGACGGGTATGCCTGTGAGCACCTTAAAGGAGGGAGTAGACCCGGCCTCTCAGAGCTGGTTCCAAAAGGCCAATGATAAGATTGAGAATTTGCATTTCTCCACGCCCCACGTTCAGAATCTCTTTTTGGAGGACAGCTCACGGTACAGCTGGGTCATTTCCCTGAGCCGCACGGTGGAGCTGACCAGGGCCGGGGAGACCAGCCGTGGGATTTTGCTGGTGGATATGGACTACAGCGGCATCGAGCAGCTTTTTGAGAAGGTAAATACGGGGGGATCCGGCTATACCTACCTGATCGACGGCTCCGGGGAGATCATTTATCATCCCAGGCAGAGGGCGATCTACGCGAACCTGAATACGGAGAACAACCTGGTGGCGGCAGAGTATGAGGACGGAAACCACAGGGAAAATTTTCAGGGAGAGGAACGCTCTGTGACCGTGAAAACAGTGGGGTATACGGGGTGGAAGATTGTCCATGTAGTGCCTACGGAGGAATTTTACCTGAACCTGAACCAGATGCGGCTCTTTGTGCTTTTTATTGTGCTGTTCACGATCCTCTGTATGGGACTTCTGAATATTTTCATCTCCGGACGTATCGCGACGCCCATTAAGCGGCTGGAGGCTGCCGTCCGGGAGATGGAGGAGGGAACGGGAGAGCTGGAGCTCTGCGAGGAGGGTTCCCAGGAAATCCGTCATTTGGGCAGGACGATCTATTCGATGGTGCGCCAGAGGCAGAAGCTGATGGAGGAGATCGTGGTGGAGCAGGAGGAAAAGCGGAAGAGTGAGCTGGACGCCCTCCAGTCTCAGATCAATCCTCATTTTCTCTACAATACGCTGGATTCCATCGTTTGGATGATCGAGGGGGAGCAGTATAAGGAGGCCATCTCCATGGTCACTGCCCTGTCAAGGCTTTTCCGTATCAGTATCAGCAAAGGAAAGACGATTATTACCATTCGCGAGGAGGCGGAACATGCCAGAAACTATATGAATATCCAGAAGGTGCGCTATAAGAACCGGTTTACCTTTGAGATGCATATGGAGCCGGGCATCCTGCAGTACAGCACGATCAAGCTGGTGATCCAGCCTCTGCTGGAGAATGCGATCTATTATGGCATGGAGTCCATGGATGGAGACGGAGTGATTCGCGTCTGCGGCTATGAGGAGGGAGAGGATATCTGGATTGACGTGCTGGACAACGGGCCGGGAATGACGCCTGAGGAGGTGGAGAATCTTCTGGTGGACGGAAAGCATGAGCATAAAAAGGGGTCCGGTGTGGGCCTAGTCAATGTCCATCAGAGAATCCGCCTGTATTTTGGGGAAAGGTACGGGCTGAAGATCGACAGCGAACCGGATGTGGGAACGCGTGTCCGCATCCATCTCCCCAAATCCTTTGCAAAGGAGGATAAAAGGCCATGACGAACAAAAACAAAGCCGCGGTAGCAGTCATTGGCGGGATTCTCGTGGTGCTTTCGGTGCTCGCGTATTTTTATGTGGATCTGGCCAAGGTCAACCGGGAGAGAGTCAACGTTTCCGTGGTGGTTTATGGGAGCACGGCGGAGCGCTGGACAGCCTTCCGGCAGGGAGCGGAGCAGGCGGCTTCCGATCTGGACGCCACAGTGAATTTTGTGACGATGGAGGAAAATGACAGGGAAGAGCAGGAGCGGCTCATGAGCGGGGAACTGGAAAACGGCGCCCAGGGGCTGGCCGTGGCGTTGGCGGATACCAGGGCCCAGGCGGCGGAATACGTCACGGCCACGTCGGGGGCAGTGCCTATGGTGCTGGTGGAGAGCGAGATCTACGGAAACGCCTCCCTTTCCTGCGTGGCGGCAAATGCGTATGAGATGGGAAAGGAGCTTGCCCGCCAGGCGCTGGAGGACGCCCCGGAGGACGCGTCCATCCATATGGTATGGATGGGTGAGAACCGGCAAAGCCAGAAAGACCGCATGGCGGGCTTCAAGGACGCCTGCCGGGAGGCCGGAAGACAGGTGCAGGAGAGTCTCTATCCAAACCAGGAGGCTATGCGGCAGGTGCTCAAAGGAGACGGGACGTATGTGCTGGCGGCCATCGATGATCTGACCCTGGAGACGGCAGTGAACGTTATTGGGGGGAAACAGGAGAATATCAGCCTCTATGGCATAGGCAGCAGCGCACAGATTGTGTATGCCCTGGATCAGGGACTGGTGAAGGGCATCGTATTCCAGAATGAGTTTAATATGGGATATGAGGCTGTGGATATTTTGGTGCAGAAGATACGGAAGGGCGGGGCGGAGGAGCCTATGGAGATCGATTTCCATCATGCGACGGGAGAGACTCTGCATGAGCCGGAGCATGAGAGGCTGCTTTACCCAATTATTCAGTGAAAGGGGCCGATGGACTTATGGAAAAAGCAACCAGGGGGATTGCCCTGTGTCTGTGCGTACTCCTGTGCCTTTCAGGATGCTCCGGAAGTTTTTCCGAGGATGCGTCCCGCAGGGACAGGCAGATCAAAATTGGCGTCTGCGCCTATGATCAGTTTGATACCTTTATCAGTACAATCGTAGAGGCATTCAAAAATGCCGCGAAGCAAAAAGAACTGGATACGGGAATTTCCATTAACGTGGAGGTGGTCGGCGCAGGGGGCAAACAAAATGTGCAGAATGATCAGGTGGCTGATTTTATCGACAGGGAGTTTGATATTTTATGCGTCAATATCGTGGACCGCACTGACACGACGATGATTATTGATAAGGCGAAAAGCGCCGACGTGCCGGTGATCTTCTTTAACAGGGAGCTGGTGCGGGAGGATCTTGAGCGGTGGGATAAGCTTTACTATGTGGGGGCGGAGACGATCCGGTCAGGAATCATGCAGGGAGAAATCGTAGCCAGGCTCTGTTCCGGGGAAGACGGGATGGCTCTCTATGACAGAAACGGGGACGGAAAGCTCCAGTATGTGATGCTGGAGGGAGAGGCGGGCCATCAGGACGCCCTGATCCGCACGGAGTATTCTGTAAGTGCCATCATTGAGGAGGGCATCCAGGTGGAAAAGCTGGGAAATGAGATTGCCAACTGGAGCCGCGCCCAGGCTCAGACAAAGATGAAGCTGTGGCTGGAAAAGCTTGGCGACAGGATCGAGCTTGTCCTGGCCAATAACGATGATATGGCTCTGGGAGCCCTTGACGCCCTGGAGGAGTATGGGGCAGACCCTTTGCCCATCGTCGTGGGCGTTGACGGGACCCCGGAGGCGAAGCAGGCTGTGGAGGAGGGAACCATGGGGGGAACCGTGGTAAATGATGCCGAAGGGCAGGCGAAGGCTATGCTGGAGCTGGCCTGCCATTTGGGCCTCGGAACAGAGCTTCCGGAGGACATCGTTCTTGCGGACGATACGTATATCCGTCTTCCGCATACCATTGTAATGAAAGAAAATAAATAGAATTATCTATTTATTTTTCTGCAAGATTGCGGTATAATAAAACAGAACACAGGACGTACAAAGTGTATGTATGCGCGCTGTCCAAAAAGGAAGAAAGCGCGGCAATTAATCAAAATGGAGGGAAAAATAATGTTAGTATCAGCAAAAGAGATGTTGCAGAAAGCAAAAGCAGGCCATTATGCAGTAGGTCAGTTCAACATTAACAACTTAGAGTGGACAAAGGCGATCCTGCTCACAGCACAGGAGAATAACTCTCCTGTTATCCTGGGCGTATCTGAGGGCGCAGGAAAATATATGGCAGGATATAAGACAGTTGTAGGCATGGTAAATGGTATGCTGGAAGAGCTGAACATCACCGTACCGGTAGCTCTGCACCTGGATCACGGCAGCTATGAAGGATGCTTAAAGTGCGTAGAGGCAGGCTTCTCATCCATCATGTATGATGGTTCTCACAGTCCCATCGACGAGAACGTGGCAAACACAAAGAAGCTGGTTGAGATCTGTGCTGAGCATGGAATGTCCCTGGAGGCAGAGGTTGGCTCCATCGGCGGAGAGGAAGACGGCGTAGTAGGAATGGGCGAGTGCGCAGATCCCGAAGAGTGCAAGAGGATCGCGGATCTTGGCATTGACTTCCTGGCAGCAGGTATCGGAAACATCCACGGAAAATATCCGGCAAACTGGAAGGGATTAAGCTTTGAGACTCTGGATGCTGTTCAGAAGCTCACAGGCGATATGCCTCTCGTTCTGCACGGCGGCACAGGTATCCCCACAGACATGATCCAGAAGGCTATCAGCCTCGGCGTAGCGAAGATCAATGTAAATACAGAGTGCCAGCTTGCGTTCGCAGCAGCTACACGTGAGTACATTGAGGCAGGAAAGGATCAGCAGGGCAAGGGCTTTGACCCGCGGAAACTCCTGGCTCCCGGCTTTGAGGCAATCAAGGCTACCGTTAAGGAGAAAATGGAGATCTTCGGTTCCATCAACAAAGCTTGAGAAAAAATTTAAACTTTTACTTGCATTTTTGCGAAAAGTAGAGTATTTTATATTCGAACTTAAAGAAAACAGGCAAATAGATGCAGATGAACAAAGGCGTTCCGCTTATGAGCGGAGCGCCTTTTTTCCGTGGGCAGCGGCCAGGGGAAGCTTTTGAACATAGTTCGACTGGTTCCCCGGAAAGGATGAGGAGTATATGAGTGAAAAAATGAATGTAGCAGAAATCTTCGGTTCAAATGTTTTTAACGACAAGGTGATGCAGGAGCGATTGCCGAAAAAAGTGTATAAGGAACTGAAAAAGATCATCAAGGAGGGCAAGGAGCTTGATCCTGTGGTGGCTGACGTGGTAGCGCAGGCCATGAAGAATTGGGCAGTGGAACGAGGGGCGACGCATTATACACATATCTTCCAGCCGCTGACAGGTATGACGGCTGAGAAGCATGACTCTTTTATTACAAGCCCCGATGAGGACGGCACGGTACTGATGGAGTTTTCCGGAAAAGAACTGATCAAGGGCGAGCCTGATGCCTCCTCGTTCCCGTCGGGAGGCCTCAGGGCGACCTTTGAGGCCAGAGGCTATACAGCCTGGGACTGCACGTCACCGGCTTACATACGGGAGGACGCGGCAGGGGTGATTCTCTGCATTCCCACGGCCTTCTGTTCCTACACAGGGGAGGCCCTGGATCAGAAGACGCCTCTTTTGCGTTCCATGGAGGCCATCAACGAGCAGTCCCTGCGGCTTCTGCGGCTGTTTGGCAACACCACCTCAAAGAAGGTGACGCCATCTGTCGGGCCGGAGCAGGAGTATTTCCTGGTGGACAAGCAGAAATATTTAAAGAGAAAAGACCTGATTTTCACGGGACGCACCCTGTTCGGCGCCATGCCTCCCAAAGGGCAGGAGCTGGATGACCACTATTTCGGAACGATCCGTCAGCGCATCGCCTCCTATATGAAAGATGTGAATGAGGAGCTCTGGAAGTTGGGCGTCACGGCAAAGACCCAGCACAACGAGGTGGCGCCGGCACAGCACGAGCTGGCCACGATCTATTCCGAGGCGAACATTGCCGTAGACAGCAACCAGGTGGTTATGAAAACGTTGAAGAAAGTGGCCTGTCAGCACGGCCTGCAGTGTCTGCTTCATGAGAAGCCCTTTGCGGGAGTGAACGGCTCCGGCAAGCACAATAACTGGTCGCTGACCACGGACGACGGCATCAATCTGCTGGATCCGGGGAAAACACCCCATGAGAATATTCAGTTTCTGCTGGTGCTGACGTGTGTTTTGAAGGCGGTAGACAGGCACGCGGATTTGCTGAGGGAGTCGGCGGCAGACCCGGGCAATGACTACCGGCTGGGAGCCAATGAGGCGCCGCCTGCCATTATCTCCGTGTTCCTGGGAGATCAGCTGGAAGACGTGCTGGAACAGCTGATCAGTACAGGTATGGCTACCCACAGCTTAAAAGGCGGCGTGCTGGAGACGGGTGTTAAGACGCTGCCGAGCCTTGCGAAGGACGCCACTGACAGAAACAGAACCTCACCCTTCGCTTTCACAGGAAATAAGTTTGAATTCCGCATGGTGGGTTCCCGGGATTCCATCTCAAGCCCCAACGTGGTGCTGAATACGATTGTGGCGGAAGCGTTTTCAGAAGCTTGCGATATCCTGGAGAAGGCGGATGATTTTGATGTGGCTGTCCATGATCTGATCAAGAGACAGGCCAGTGAGCATCAGCGCATCGTATTTAACGGAAACGGCTATTCAGACGAATGGGTGGCGGAGGCCGAGAGACGGGGACTGCCAAACATCAAGTCTATGGTGGAGGCGATTCCGGTACTGCTGAAGGAAGAAAATATCGCGATGTTTGAGAAATTCGGCGTGCTTACGAGAACGGAACTGGAGTCCAGGGTGGAGATCAAATATGAGAACTACGCGAAAGCCATCAATATTGAGGCGAAGACGATGATCGACGTAGCCGGAAAGCAGATCATCCCGGCAGTGATCACCTATACAAAGAAGCTGGCGGACACAGTAAACGCAGTGACAGCGGCAGGGGCGAGAGCCACCGTGCAGGTATCCCTCTTAAATGAGGTGAGTGATCTTTTGGAGGAGACAAAGAAGGCTCTCTCCGAGCTGTCTTCTCTGGAAGCACGGGCAGCGGCCATGGAATCCGTGGAGGAGCAGGCTAAGTGTTTCCACGGGGAGGTGATGCCGGCTATGGAGGCTTTGCGGGCTCCGGTGGACAAGCTTGAGATGCTGGTAGACAAGGAGCTGTGGCCCATGCCCTCCTACGGCGACCTGCTTTTTGAAGTATAGCCGTTACTGCACAGAGCGTGAGAAAGTGATTCAGGTGTGAGCAAATTTTAGATGGATTTGCAAAGGTTACTGTGAACGAAGGTAACAGTTCAGGCATCTGAACTGTTACGAACGAAGTGAACGGTAACGTGTAGCCCTTTCGCTTTTGGCTTGCATTTTTAGTTGTTTTGCGCTATCATGCCTATAGAAAAAATAAGGTGTGGAGGAAGACCATGAGCGATAAGATGAATGTAGCAGAAATTTTCGGCCAGAATGTGTTTAATGACAAAGTGATGCAGGAGCGTCTGCCGAAAAAGGTTTACAGAGAGCTGCACAAGACGATTGATGACGGCAAAGAGCTGGATCCCATGACTGCGGAAGTGGTGGCAGGGGCTATGAAGGATTGGGCAGTGGAGAAGGGAGCCACCCACTATACCCACTGGTTCCAGCCTTTGACCGGGTTTACCGCGGAAAAGCATGATGCATTTATCACAGCGCCTGACAAGGAAGGATCCGTATTGATGGAGTTTTCCGGCAAAGAGCTGATCAAGGGTGAACCGGACGCCTCTTCCTTTCCCTCCGGCGGCCTGCGGGCTACCTTTGAGGCCAGAGGCTATACGGCCTGGGACTGCACCTCTCCGGCTTTCGTGCGGGAGGATGAAGCGGGCGCGATCCTGTGCATACCGACAGCTTTCTGTTCCTACACAGGAGAGGCATTAGACCAGAAAACACCTCTGCTGCGTTCTATGGAGGCGGTACAGAAGCAGACGCTGCGTCTGATCCGTTTGTTTGGAAATACCACCTCCAGGAGGGTAGTCCCTTCGGTGGGCGTGGAACAGGAATATTTTATCGTAGACCGTGAAAAATACTTAAAGAGGAAGGATCTGATTTTTACCGGCAGGACGCTGTTTGGGGCGATGCCGCCGAAGGGGCAGGAGCTTGACGACCACTACTTTGGCGTGATCCGTCCAAAGATCGCTTCTTTTATGAGGGATGTGAATAAGGAGCTGTGGAAGCTTGGGGTATCGGCCAAGACCCAGCACAACGAGGTGGCTCCGGCCCAGCATGAGCTGGCCCCCATTTACGCGGAGTGCAATGTGGCGGCAGATCACAACCAGATCATTATGGAGACCTTAAAAAGGGTGGCCGAGCAGCATGGGCTTCAGTGCCTGCTCCACGAGAAGCCTTTTGCGGGTGTGAACGGATCAGGAAAGCACAACAACTGGTCGCTGACCACGGATGATGGCATCAATCTGCTGGATCCGGGCAAGACGCCCCATGAAAATATTCAGTTCCTTTTGATTATGATGTGCATCCTTCGGGCCGTGGACCGTCATGCGGATCTGCTGCGGGAGTCGGCGGCCGATGTGGGAAATGACCACAGGCTGGGAGCCAATGAGGCCCCGCCTGCTATTATCTCTGTATTTTTAGGCGAGCAGCTGGAGGATGTGATGTACCAGCTGATCAGCACTGGCACGGCCACCCACAGCCTGAAGGGCGGCAGGCTCCACACAGGAGTAAAAACCCTGCCGGACTTCGCCAAGGACGCCACCGACAGAAACAGAACGTCCCCCTTTGCGTTTACGGGAAATAAGTTCGAGTTCCGTATGGTAGGCTCCAGGGATTCCGTGGCGGAGTGCAATGTTGTGATCAATACGATCGTGGCCGAGTCCTTCGCGGAGGCCTGCGAGGTGCTGGAGAAGGCAGAGAATTTCGACATGGCTGTCCATGATATGATCAAGGAGCTGGCGGAAAAGCATCAGAGGATCGTATTTAACGGAAACGGCTATTCCGAGGAGTGGGTGGAAGAGGCAAAGAGAAGAGGGCTGCCCAACATCAAATCCATGGTGGAGGCCATCCCGGCGCTGACGACTGACAAGGCCGTGGAGTTATTTGAGAAATTCGGCGTATTTACCCGGGCGGAGCTCATATCCCGGGCGGAAATCCAGTACGAAGGCTACTCCAAGGCGATCAATATAGAAGCGAGGGCAATGATCGATATTGCCAGCAAGCATATCATTCCCGCGGTGATGCGCTTTTCGAGAAATTTGGCGGGCACGACAAATGAGATCCGGGAAGCCGGGGCGGATGCGACAGTTCCCCTGAATATGCTGAAGGATACTACAGCGCTGCTGTCCAGGACAAAAGACGCCCTGGCAAAGCTGGAGGAAGTGACGGATATCGCAGGAAAGATGCCTTCCGGAAAGCAGCAGGCGGAATACTACTATGAGAAGGTATGGGTGGCAATGGCGGAGCTGCGTGAGCCGGTGGACCGTCTGGAGATGATCGTAGACAAAGAGGAATGGCCGATGCCGTCCTACGGAGATCTGTTGTTTGAAGTATAAAGGCCCTGAAAAGGGAGGATGCCAGGCAGCGAACTGCCTGGCATTATTATGAAAAAGTTTGTTCGGATGTAAAAAAGAAATAAATTGCTTTTGACAGTTTTAGTATACTGAGCAGAAATGAAGAAAGCATGAGTGGCAAGTGAAGCTTTTTTGAATGATGAATGAATAAAATGTGAACATGGCTATATTTAGATATTTTTTTCTTCCATTTTTGGGCAATATGTATTAAAATAAAATTTAG
>DESK01000044.1:101432-106814 GCA_002361955.1 Lachnospiraceae bacterium UBA3316 | reverse complement strand
ATTATCTACCTCCTACCCGATTGTTGCATTTCGTGTTGCATAACTCTTCAAAGTAGCTGTTTGCAACCTGCGTCATTTCTTTAGATTTATCAACCAACGGAGGTGCTAATGCTTTTGTCGAGTGTGATTTATACGGCTATATTCGTTGGGGCTTCACAGATTGTCTCCATTTTTAACAGTGAAAGAAACGAAATGCTTCAGATGCTTGCGGTCGATGGACTTAAATGGTATTTCCTTGCCTGTCCGTTTACTGGTTTTAATATTGTGACAGCTATTTATTTTACTTCAACGGAGCGTCCCCGTCCTGCACAAATAATCTCTTTTTTACGAGGACTGTTCGTGCTTGTGCCAGTAGCTTTCCTGCTTTCTTCAATTTTGAAAATGACAGGGGTATGGCTTGCCTATCCAATATCAGAATGTATTGTTGCAATGGTTGGAACGGGCTTTTATATCTTGAACAAAAGAAAGTAACCTTTGAATTGTAAATAAGCTGATCAGGATATGCGGGGCAGGGCGTGATGGTTTGACAAATACACAATGGTGGTTTATAATATGCTTAACAAGACAGCCGGAAGGTGACCGTTACTCACCCGTCCCGGCGAAAAATCATCAAACTATGAAAATAGCCGTTCTATTCTTTTGCAGGGAGCAGGACGGCTATTTTTTATGTGTATAATTCAGAATTGCAACAATTAAACTTACAGTTGCAAGAATAACCATTAATTCTTCATATGTACTCATAAGCACCACTCCTTTCCGCAAGACTCGGAACGGGTGGGAGCACATCCCCCGGCTGCCCGGTTAAGTATATTATGTTTTCAAAGTGCGGAGAGTTAGCCTTGGCTATTTTCGCCAATTAAGTCAGCAATCTTGCAATCAAGGGCAGTGCATAATTAAGTCAGAGTGTTCATTTTGAAATTATATTTTTTGCTTCATAGTTTTAGATAGTAACCTCATGTACTCCGTCTTTTTGGATAATTGCTTTTTGGTGAATCCAGCCTTTTTCTCAAATTGCGAATGCGTTCTTCTGTACTTATCAATATCGCCTCTACAATATTTTTCAGTATACCATATTTAGAGAATTATAAATAGAGTGAAAACTAGCACCGGTAGTTTGTTTGAGGCGACATACAGAGCCTTTTTAGACATTGCTGAAAAATACCAAGGAAACATTGGGATTAAACTGGCGGGAAAGGGGGACTGGCCGTGAAACTGGTAAAGCTGGGTTATCGTTTTTGAAAAAGAATATAGATAAGCTGAAAAGCTGAAGTGAAAAGTTTATTGCCACTTTGAAATAAAAGTGGCGATAATGGAAAATAATGGAAAATATATGAAAAAAATACTTGACAAGCGGAGCCACAGGGCATATAATGCATACAATACAAATAATACATATAAGATAAGTAGGAAATGAAAGAGAGGAGCATGATGGCAAACATTTATCAAAGCGTTTTGGGACTGATTGGAAATACACCGCTGATGGAGGCGGCAAATATTGAGAGGGAGCTGGGGCTGGAGGCCAGGCTTCTGCTGAAGCTGGAGTATTTTAATCCGGCGGGAAGCGTGAAGGACCGGGTGGCGAAAAATATGATCGAAGACGCGGAAGCCAGGGGCATTTTGAAGGAGGGTTCTGTGATTATCGAGCCTACGTCAGGAAATACGGGCATCGGGCTGGCATCGATCGCCGCCGTAAAGGGCTACAGGATTATTCTGACAATGCCGGAGACTATGAGCGTGGAACGCAGGAACATTTTAAAAGCCTACGGGGCAGAACTGGTGCTTACCGAGGGATCCAAGGGAATGCAGGGGGCCATTGACAAAGCGAATGAGCTGGTGAAGGAGATTCCGGGAAGCTTTTTGGCCGGCCAGTTTGTAAATCCTGCGAACCCGGAGGCTCACAGAAAGACCACCGGCCCGGAGATCTGGCAGGACACAGACGGAGAGATAGATATTTTTGTGGCAGGCGTGGGCACAGGCGGAACCCTGACGGGAGTCGGAGAGTACCTGAAAGAGAAGAAGAGCAGTGTGAAGGTGATCGCCATGGAGCCGGCCAGCTCTCCGGTGCTGTCAGGAGGCAAAAGCGGCCCTCACAAAATCCAGGGAATCGGAGCGGGCTTTGTGCCGGAGGTGCTGAACACGTCCGTGTACGATGAAATTATTAAGATCGAGAACGAAGATGCCTTTGCCGTTGGCAAGCTCCTGGCGAAAAAGGAAGGCATTTTAGTGGGGATCTCCTCCGGCGCGGCTTTGTCAGCTGCCATTCAGGTGGCAAAGCGTCCGGAAAATAAGGGGAAGACGATCGTGGTTCTGCTGCCTGACACAGGGGACAGATATTATTCCACACCGCTATTTACCGATTAAGAAGATTTTACGGCAAAGGAGGAAGCATGCGGGTAATCATAGAAAAAAATCAGGTTTTTATCAGGGAAGAGCGAATGTGCTGAATCGGTAGGCAGAGCGATCAAGAACGTGCCGAAGGGGCAGAAAAAGGAGGAACAGCATATGAGCAAAAAGATTACACGGGAAAACAGAAACTTTAAATTTGAGACCTTGCAGCTGCATGTGGGGCAGGAGAGCCCCGACCCGGTGACGGACGCCAGGGCAGTGCCGATCTATCAGACCTCATCCTATGTATTTAAGAACTGCGACCACGCGGAGGCCCGCTTTGGCCTGACAGACGCAGGGAACATCTATGGGCGGCTGACAAATCCCACACAGGATGTATTTGAACGGCGGATCGCGGCCCTGGAGGGCGGCGTGGCAGCTCTGGCTGTGGCGTCGGGAGCGGCGGCGATCACTTATACCCTGGAAAATCTGGCCCGGAAAGGGAACCACATCGTATCTGCGAAAAATATATACGGCGGTTCCTTCAATCTTCTGGCCCACACCCTTCCGGAGTACGGGATCTCTACTACCTTCGTGGATATTTTTGACGAGGAGGCGGTGGAGACCGCCATCCGGGAAAATACGAAGGCCATTTTTATCGAGACGCTGGGAAATCCCAATTCCGATGTGGTGGATATTGAAGCGATTGCCCGGATTGCCCATGGGCACAAGATTCCTCTGGTGGTGGACAATACCTTCGCGACCCCTTATCTGGTGAGGCCCATAGAGTACGGCGCGGATATTGTGGTCCACTCGGCCACGAAGTTTATTGGCGGCCACGGCACGACCCTCGGCGGGGTGATCGTGGACGGCGGAACCTTTGACTGGGAGACGTCGGGAAAATTCCCGTCTTTGACGGAACCCAATCCCAGCTACCACGGCGTCAGCTTTACAAAGGCGGCGGGTGCGGCGGCCTTTGTGACAAAGATTCGGGCCATCCTCCTGCGGGATACGGGGGCTGCCCTTTCTCCCTTCCATGCGTTTTTCTTTTTGCAGGGGCTGGAAACCTTGTCCCTGCGGGTGGAGCGCCATGTGGAAAATGCGCTGAAGGTGGCGGCTTATCTGCAGGGCCATCCCCAGGTAGAGAGGGTACATCATCCCTCGGTGTCAGAGGATCCCGTCCAGCAGGCCCTGTATCAGAAATACTTCCCCAGAGGCGGCGGTTCCATTTTCACCTTTGAGATCAAGGGAGACGCCCAGAAGGCCAAGGATTTCATCGACAACCTGGAACTGTTCTCCCTGCTGGCAAATGTGGCGGATGTGAAGTCTCTGGTAATCCATCCGGCCACCACGACCCACAGCCAGTGCACAAAGGAGGAGCTGGAGGAACAGGGCATCCGGCCAAATACGATCCGTCTGTCGATCGGAACGGAACATATCGATGATATCCTTCAGGATTTGGAGGAGGCCTTCCGGGCAGTCCGGTAAAAGAGTGTTTGTTTCGCATTAAAAGAATGCCAGGATTGTGTGTTTTGTTAAAATCGGGTTGTCTTCCGGGGTGTTGTGTTATAAAATGAGCCGGGGCAATGGGCATAACATACATAGGCGCATGGATTCCTGTGTTTGTGAGATCTTTGCCCGTAAAACATAAACGAGCAGCCATTTTTCGCGGAAAGTGTTAGAAAGGGGAATTTTAATGGATTACGCAAAGGAATCTTTGAAGATGCACTATGAGTTGAAAGGAAAGCTGGAGATAAAATCCCGCGCCGCAGTGGATTCCAGCGAGGCCCTGAGCCTGGCATATACGCCGGGGGTAGCTCAGCCTTGCCTGGAAATCCAGAAGGATGCCAGCAAAAGCTTTGACCTGACCAGGCGCTGGAATACGGTGGCTGTGGTGACGGACGGTACGGCAGTGCTGGGACTTGGCG
This sequence comes from Lachnospiraceae bacterium UBA3316, assembly GCA_002361955.1. Taxonomy (GTDB): domain Bacteria; phylum Bacillota; class Clostridia; order Lachnospirales; family Lachnospiraceae; genus Hominisplanchenecus_A. The sequence goes on along the minus strand of DESK01000044.1, from coordinate 102,561 downwards.
ATATTGGCCCGGAGGCAGGCATGCCTGTCATGGAAGGAAAATGCGTGCTGTTTAAAGAATTTGGGGATGTGGACGCAATTCCTCTGTGTATCCGCAGCAAGGACGTGGATGAGATCGTCCGGACAGTCTCTCTGCTGGCCGGCAGCTTCGGCGGGATCAACCTGGAGGACATCTCGGCTCCCAGGTGCTTTGAGATCGAGAGGAAACTGAAGGAGTGCTGCGATATTCCTGTTTTCCATGACGACCAGCACGGGACTGCCGTGATCACCCTGGCGGGCATCCTCAACGCCCTGAAGCTTGTGGGAAAGAAACTGGAAGATGTGAAGATCGTCACATCAGGCGCCGGAGCCGCAGGCATCGCCATCATCCGGCTTCTCATGTCCATGGGCCTGAAGAATGTCATTATGACAGACAGGAAGGGCGCGATCTACGAGGGAAGGGAAGGCCTGAATCCCATCAAGGAGGAAATGGCCAGGATTACAAATTTTGCCCATGAAAAGGGAACCCTTGCGGAAGTCATCCGGGGAGCGGACATTTTCATCGGCGTATCGGCGCCGGGGACACTGACCCAGGAGATGGTGCGCAGCATGGCAAAGGATCCCATTATTTTTGCCTGTGCCAATCCTACGCCGGAAATCTTCCCGGACGAGGCCAGGGCGGCCGGGGCGGCAGTGATCTCTACAGGCCGTTCCGATTTCCCGAACCAGGTAAACAACGTGCTCTGTTTCCCGGGAATCTTCCGGGGGGCCCTGGATGTGCGGGCGTCAGATATCAATGACCAGATGAAGGTGGCGGCGGCCTATGCCATCGCAGGTCTGGTAAGCGAAGAGGAGCTTTCCCCGGAATATATTCTTCCGGCGGCCTTTGACAGGCGTGTGAAGGACGCCGTGGCCCGGGCGGTCAGAAAAGCGGCCGTAGAAAGCGGCGTTGCCAGAAAGGCAGATGCAGAGTAAACCCTATGGAAATCCACAGCGGGCAGACACGGGCAATCTACAGGTTAGTGTGTCTGCCTGGACTTTTACACTAATAATTCAAATAAATTAAAAAATTTGAAAAAAACACTTGATTTTTCGAGAAACCTATAGTATCATATAGAAGTCGAAAGGACATGGTTCGTTGGTCAAGCGGT
>DESK01000044.1:92127-101164 GCA_002361955.1 Lachnospiraceae bacterium UBA3316 | reverse complement strand
GGGTTCGATTCCCCTACGAACTGTTTTACCGGAAGCTTACAGGCTTCCGGTTTTTTTAGTTGTAATGTCAAAAGCCCGAATTCACGGAAGAAGATTCCCCTTGCATTTCCAACAGGAATCTTGTTATAATAGCTGTCGGGAAAAACAGAATATCTGTTCGTGTTTTGGACGGGAGAAAGGATAATAGGAATGGCAAAGAGTACCGCTTATGACGCCAGCAGTATTTCCGTGCTGGAAGGGCTGGAGGCAGTCAGAAAAAGGCCCGGTATGTATATCGGCAGTGTGTCCCGGAAGGGGCTGAACCATCTGATTTATGAGATTGTAGATAATGCGGTGGACGAACATCTGGCAGGCTTCTGCGACAGGATTGAGGTGACGCTGGAAAAGGACGGCTCCGCTACGATAAATGACAATGGGCGCGGCATCCCGGTGGGCATGCACGAAAAGGGAATGTCGGCAGAACGCCTGGTGTTTACCACCCTCCATGCAGGAGGAAAATTTGACAATAATGTATATAAGACCAGCGGAGGCCTTCACGGAGTGGGCTCTTCGGTGGTAAATGCTCTGTCCACGTATCTGGAGATCAAGGTGAGCCGGGAGGGGGCGGTCCACTATGACCGCTACGAGAAGGGAATCCCCACGGTAGAGCTGGAGCAGGGGCTCCTTCCGGTGGTGGGAAAGACAAAAAAGACGGGAACCTGGATCCATTTTCTGCCGGATCCGGAAATTTTTGAAAGGACAGATTTTTCGGCTGCCGAGGTGAAGAGCAGGCTTCATGAGACGGCTTATTTGAATCCCCAGCTTACGATCATTTTTGAGGACAGACGGGGAGCCGCCGCGGAGCGTTTGGAATTCCATGAGCCGGACGGCATCATCGGCTATGTAAAGGATTTGAATAAAAATAAAGAGACGATCCATGAACCGGTGTACTTTAAAGGGGAGTCGGAAGGGATCACCGTAGAGTGCGCTCTCCAGTATGTGAACGAATTCCATGAAAATGTGCTCGGCTTTTGCAACAATATCTATAATGCAGAGGGCGGAACCCATCTGACAGGGTTTAAGACGACCTTTACGATGGTCATGAACACCTACGCCAGGGAGCTTGGCATTTTAAAGGAAAAGGACGCGAATTTCACGGGAGCCGATATCCGCAACGGCCTTACGGCGGTGATTTCCATTAAACACCCGGCTCCCAGGTTTGAAGGGCAGACAAAGACAAAGCTGGATAACCAGGACGCGGCGAAAGCGACAGGAAAGGTGACAGGGGAAGAGGTGGTGCTGTTTTTTGACAGAAACCTGGAGACGCTGAAAAGCGTCCTCTCCTGCGCGGAAAAGGCGGCGAAGATCCGGAAGTCAGAGGAGAAGGCAAAGACGAATATGCTGACGAGGCAGAAGTATTCCTTTGATTCCAATGGAAAGCTGGCGAACTGCGAAAGCCGGGACGCCTCCCAGTGCGAGATCTTTATTGTGGAGGGAGATTCTGCCGGAGGTTCGGCAAAGACGGCAAGAAACAGGCAGTTCCAGGCGATTCTTCCCATCCGGGGAAAGATTTTGAATGTGGAGAAGGCCAGTATTGATAAGGTGCTGGCAAACGCGGAGATCAAGACGATGATCAACGCCTTCGGCTGCGGGTTTTCCGAGGGCTACGGCAACGATTTCGATATCACCAGGCTGCGCTACGATAAGATCGTGATCATGGCCGATGCCGATGTGGACGGAGCCCATATCAGCACCCTGCTGCTGACGCTGTTTTACCGCTTTATGCCGGAGCTGATCTATGAGGGCCATGTGTATATTGCCATGCCGCCCCTGTATAAGGCGATGCCCTCCAAGGGGGAAGAAGAATACCTGTATGACGACAAGGCCCTGGAGCGCTACAGGAAAACCCATAAAGGCCCCTTTACCCTTCAAAGGTATAAAGGTCTGGGAGAGATGGACGCGGACCAGCTGTGGGAGACTACGCTGAATCCGGAGACCAGGCGGATGAAGCGGGTGGAGATCGAGGACGCCAGGATGGCTTCTGATGTGACGGAAATGCTGATGGGAACGGATGTGCCGCCCAGGAAGGCGTTTATTTATGAGCATGCCCAGGACGCGGAGCTGGATGTATAAAGATCCTGCGCGGCAGGCGGTTTGGAGGTAATATATGGATACTATGGAACAGAATATCATCCGCACGGAGTACTCGGACGTGATGCAAAAGTCGTATATTGATTATGCCATGAGCGTTATCGTTTCCAGGGCTCTGCCGGATATCAGGGACGGCCTGAAGCCTGTGCAGCGCCGGACACTCTATGATATGTATGAGCTGGGCATCCGCTATGACAAGCCCTATCGAAAATGCGCCCGTATCGTGGGAGACACTATGGGTAAATACCATCCCCATGGGGATAGCTCCATTTATGAGGCGCTGGTCGTCATGGCCCAGGAGTTTAAAAAGGGCCTTCCCCTGGTGGATGGCCATGGAAATTTCGGCTCCATCGAGGGAGACGGGGCCGCTGCCATGCGATATACGGAGGCCAGGCTGCAGAAAATCACCCAGGAGGCTTTTTTGGCGGATCTGGATAAAAACGTGGTGGATTTTCGGCCGAATTTTGATGAGACGGAGAAGGAGCCGGAAGTGCTCCCCGTGCGGATTCCCAATTTCCTGGTGAACGGTTCGGAAGGAATCGCCGTGGGTATGACGACAAGCACGCCGCCCCACAATCTGGGGGAGGTGGTGGACGCCGTCAAAGCGATGATCCGGAATGAAAAGATCACGGACGAGGAGCTGATGGAGATTATCCAGGGACCGGATTTCCCCACCGGGGGAATCGTGATCAACAAGGACGAGCTGCCCAGAATTTACAAGACGGGCATGGGAAAGATCCGGCTCCGCGGCAAGGTGGAAGTGGAAAAAATGAAGGGCGGCAGGGAGCGTATCGTGATTACCGAGATCCCGTATACGATGCTGGGGGCAAACATCGGGAAATTTTTAAATGATGTGGCGTCCCTGATCGAGACGAAAAAGACGACGGATATCACCGATATTTCCAACCAATCTTCCAAGGAAGGCATTTGCATCGTCTTGGAGCTGAAAAAGAATGCGGACGCCCAGAGCATCATCAACCTGTTGTATAAAAAAACGAGGCTGGAGGATACGTTCAGCGTTAACATGCTGGCCGTGTGCAACGGGAAGCCGGAGATTATGGGACTGCGCGGCATCCTGGAGCACCATATCGATTTCCAGTTTGAGCTGACCACCAGAAAGTACCGCACGCTGCTGAAAAAGGAGCAGTCAAAAAGGGAAATCCAGGAGGGACTGATCAAGGCCTGCGATGTCATTGACCTGATTATCGAGATCCTTCGGGGCAGCAAAAGCCAGAAGCAGGCGAAGCTGTGCCTGACAGATGGAGTGACGGAGGGCATCAAGTTTAAAACGGAGAGCTCCCGGAAGAATGCCTCCCTGCTGCGGTTCACGGAGGCCCAGGCCACAGCCATTTTGGAGATGCGCCTGTACAAGCTGATCGGTCTGGAGATCAAGGCCCTGATGAAGGAGCATGAAACCACCCTGGCAAATATCAGCCGTTACGAGGATATCCTGAACAACTACCGCTCCATGGCAAAGGTGATCATCAAAGAGCTGGACAGTGTGAAGAAGGAGTACGCCGTGCCCCGGAAGACGGTCATTGAAAACGGGGCGGAAGCCGTCTACGAGGAGAAAAAACAGGAGGCCATGGAGGTGGTCTTTTTGATGGACCGTTTTGGCTATGCCAAGACAGTGGATGTATCCGTCTATGAGCGGAACCGGGAAGCAGCGGACAGTGAGAACAAATATGTGATCAGCTGTATGAATACGGACAGGCTCTGTATTTTTACGGACGCGGGCAGGATGCACTGCGTAAAGCTGCTGGATGTGCCTTACGGAAAATTCCGGGATAAGGGGACGCCCATCGACAATCTGTGCAATTACGACAGCGCCAGCGAACGGATCGTATATGTCGAATGCAGGGAGCGGATCCGAAACCAGGTTCTTCTCTTCGCGACCTCCCAGGGGATGCTAAAGCGGGTGGAAGGCAGTGAGTTCGATGTGTCGAAGCGGATGGTGGCGGCCACCAAGCTTTTGGAGGGAGATCAGCTGCTCTCTGTTTTAACTATGGAGGAGGTGGAGCAGATCGTCCTTCAGACGAGGCAGGGATGCTTCCTGCGGTTCGCGGTGGAGGAGGTGCCACTGAAAAAGAAGGGGGCCGTAGGCGTCCGGGGCATCCGCCTGGGAGCGGACGACCGGGTGGAAGCGCTGTACAGCCTGAAGGCTTCCGGGGACGAGGTGATCCTCTACAAAGAAAAAGAAGTCTCCCTGCGGCGCCTCCGGGTTGGCAAACGAGACACGAAGGGTGTCAAGATCCGGGTGTAAAGGAATATCTAAAAAAAATATAAAATTTTGTTCTTGAGATTCTATGTCCGGCAATGTATACTGTTAGAGGAAAAATAGATTTTTAATTTGACAATAAGAGGTACGAATGTGAAAGGAGTGCAGTTATGGGCGGAATATTTGGTGTTGCATCGAAGCAAAGCTGTGTGACGGATTTATTTTTCGGAGTGGATTATCACTCACATCTGGGAACCAGGAGAGGCGGAATGGCGGTGCATGGAGCGTCAGGTTTCAATCGGGCGATCCATAATATTGAAAACTCTCCTTTTCGGACGAAATTTGAGCATGATGTGGATGAGATGGAGGGAAACCTGGGAATTGGCTGTATTTCAGACAGTGAGCCTCAGCCCCTTCTGATTCAGTCCCATCTGGGAAGCTTCGCGATCACCACGGTGGGAAGACTTGACAACGAGGACGAGCTGTTAAAGCTGGTGCTTGAGCAGGGCTCCACCCATTTTCAGGAAATGAGCGGCGGGAAGATCAACACCACAGAGCTGGTGGCATCTCTGATCTGTAAAAAGGACAGTATTGTAGAGGGTATCCGGTATGTGCAGGAGAAGGTAAAGGGCTCCATGACTCTGATGCTTATGACAAAGGAGGGAATCTTCGCGGCCAGGGACAGGCTGGGAAGGACGCCTCTCGTAATCGGCAGAAAGGAAGATGCCTTCTGTGCTTCCTTTGAGAGCTTTGCCTATATCAATTTAGGATATACCGACTACAAGGAGCTGGGGCCGGGCGAGATCGTCTATATGACGCCGGAGGCTGTGGAGACAGTGGGAGAGCCGGGCAAAGAGATGAAGATCTGTTCCTTCCTGTGGGTTTACTATGGTTATCCCACCTCTACCTATGAGGGGGTTAACGTGGAGGAGATGCGCTATAACTGCGGAAAGATGCTGGCAAAGCGGGACGACGTGGAAGTGGACTACGCAGCCGGTGTTCCGGATTCGGGAATCGCCCATGCCATCGGCTATGCCAACGCAGCAGGTATTCCTTTTGCCAGGCCTTTTATCAAATATACGCCTACCTGGCCCCGTTCCTTTATGCCCGCAAAGCAGAGTCAGAGGAATCTGATCGCCAGGATGAAGCTGATCCCTGTGGATACGCTGATCCGAGGAAAGAAAATGCTTTTGATCGACGACTCTATCGTGCGTGGAACGCAGCTCCGGGAGACGACAGAATTTCTGTACCAGAGCGGTGCCAAGGAGGTGCATATCCGTCCTGCCTGCCCGCCGTTGCTTTTCGGATGTAAATATCTGAATTTCTCACGTTCCAAGTCGGAACTGGATCTGATCACCAGGAGGATCATCCAGGAGAGGGAAGGCGATATAGGCGATGAGATGCTTCAGGACTACGCGAACCCGGACAGCCAGAATTACAAAGAGATGGTAGATGAGATCCGCAAAAAGCTCAACTTTACCAGCCTCCGGTTCCACAGACTGGATGATATGGAGAAATCCATCGGCATCTCTCCGTGCAAGCTCTGCACCTATTGCTGGAACGGCAGGGAATAAAAACGGCAGGAAAGCGGTAGGAGATGAGAAAGATGCAGGTGTACGAGCACCGTGTGCAGTATTATGAGACAGACCAGATGGGAATCGTCCATCATTCCAACTACATCCGCTGGTTTGAGGAGGCCAGAACGGCGCTGCTCAGACAGGCGGGTGTCGGCTATGGGGAGATGGAGAGTCTCGGCATCATCAGTCCGGTAGTCGAAGTGTCGGCCAAATATGTGTCGATGGCCCATTTTGAAGATATCGTTCAGATCACAACGGAAATCGTTCAGTTTAACGGTATCGTTCTGGCGCTGGCCTACAAGGTGCAGGATAAAAAAACAGGGGAGCTCCGCTGTACAGGAAAAAGCAGGCACTGCTTTTTGAATCGGGCGGGGCACCCCATCTCACTGAAAAAAGAACAGCCGCTGATTTATACAATGCTTACATCAGCGTTTCCAGATCCTCATAGAATCCAGGATAACTGATGGTTACGCAGTCTGCGCCTTTGATTTCGGTTTCTCCGTCTGCAGCCAGCGCTGCGATGGCAAAGGACATGGCGATCCGGTGATCCAGGCGGCTGTCAATAAGGGCTCCCCGCAGGGGATGCCCGCCTTCTATGATCATTCCGTCATCGGTGGCCCGTATGTGGGCGCCCATGGCGGATAAATTTTTTACCATCACATCGATGCGGTTGGATTCCTTCACTTTCAATTCCTGGGCATTCTTGATGATCGTTGTGCCCCGGGCGAAGCAGGCCAGCACCGCGATGATGGGGATCTCATCGATCAGGGTGGGGATGATGCTCCCGCCTATGGTGACGCCGTGAAGGTCGCTGGTTCTTACCAGCAGGTCAGCAGTGGGTTCCCCGCTGTCCGTTTTTTCGTTCAGCAGCGTGATGTCGCCGCCCATTTCCCGGAAAACACGGAGGACACCGTCCCTGGTGGGATTGACGCCCACATGCTTGATGAGGATCTCAGAATCGGGCACAATCAGGCCGGCGGCGAGAAAGTACGCGGCGGAAGAGATATCTCCCGGCACATGGATGCGTTGTCCCGTCAGGCTGGGAGCAGGCTGTATGGTGACGGTGGCTCCACTGGAGGTGACGTCAGCGCCAAACATGCGCAGCATGATCTCTGAGTGGTTTCTGGAAAGGTAAGGTTCCGTTACGGTGGTGGGGCCGTCTGCGTAGAGGCCTGCCAGCAGGATGGAGGATTTTACCTGGGCGGAGGCTACGGGAGACTCGTAATGAATGGCATGGAGGCCGGTTCCCTGTATCCGCAGAGGAGCGCAGCCGTTTCCGCGGAGGCTGGTGATGTGAGCGCCCATCTGGGAGAGGGGCTGGATGATCCTGTTCATGGGGCGTGTCTGGATGGAGGAGTCCCCGTTTACGACGGACTCAAAGGGCTGGCCTGACAGGATACCGGAGATCAGGCGGGTGGTTGTTCCGCTGTTTCCCGTATCCAGCCAGGAAGAGGGGGCCGAAAGGCCATAGAGTCCCTTTCCCTGAATCGTGACTGTGCCGTTCCCTTCTTTGATGGAAACGCCCATCTGCCGGAAACAGCTGATGGTGGAGAGGCAGTCGGCTCCCCTCAGGAAATTTGTGATTTCTGTCGTGCCGTCGGCCAGGGCGCCAAACATCACCGCCCGATGGGAAATGGATTTGTCGCCGGGGACGGCGATCTCCCCGCGAAGTCTCTTTATTCTTGAAAATCTCATGATTTGAAAAATCCTTTCTATATATAATGGGCAGGAAACCGGCTGCCAGAGGCCTGGCCCGCTTCCGGCTTATCGCTCGTAAATGGTGTACCGGTATCTGCGCAGCAGCTCTACAGCCTTTTTCTTGGCCGCTTCCTCATAAAACTCCACCTGCAAAACGGCTTCCTCAAATTCCCGGTTGTGGACGATACCGATGTTTTTGATACTGATGCCGTTGGTAGCCAGGATGGTGGCGAGGGCAGCGATGCCTCCGGCTTCGTCCACCATATCGCAGTAGATGGAATACACCTTTTTGATGGGCCCGCTGGATACATCGGAAATAGAATTTCTGTATTCTCTGGAGCTCTCAAATAAGTGGTAAATCCCGCCGCCGTCATGCTCCGCCAGGGAGATCTTGATATCGATCAGGCTGTTGATATAGTCGTCCAGTACGGAAATAATATTTTCCCGGTTGGTGGAGCAGATCTGTTCCCACATTTCCGGGGAGGAGGAGGCGATCCTCGTGATGTCCTTAAAGCCCCCGGCGGCGATGGTTTTCATCGTGCTGTGGTCATTGTCCAGATCCTTCACCAGATTTACCAGGGAGGAGGCGATCAGATGGGGCAGATGGCTGACAGCTGCCGTCACGTAATCATGCTCCTGGTAGTCCAGGATCAGGGGAACAGCCTTTAAGGAGCTCACCAGCTGCTCATAGCGCTTTACCTTATCCGGGGAGACTTCCTTTGAGGGTGTCAGGATATAGTAGGCGTTTTCCAGCAGATGGTGCTTGGCATTCGCGATGCCTGTCTTTTCCGAACCGGTCATGGGGTGTCCGCCGATAAAGTTTTTTTCCATCCCCAGGGCGGTGATGTGCCGGTGGATATCTGATTTGGTGCTGCCCACATCCGTCAAAATGCACTCCTCCGTTAAAAGGGGCTTCAGCGTCTTCAGGTAGGAGGCGTTGGCTTCCACAGGGGCGCACAGGAAAATATAGCTGCACTGGCTGTAGGAGCTGTCTATTTCTTTGCAGGCTTTATCGATGATTCCCTCGTCCAGGGCATAGCGGGCAGTCTCCCGGCTTCTGGTGTGGGCGATGATAAATACGTCCGGATAGTAGTGCTTCAGGGCCTTGGCGATGGAACCGCCGATGAGCCCCAGGCCGATAAAGCCGACGTTTAGATCGTTCATGGAATACTTCCTTTCTTTCAGGTCAAAATAGCTGTGTTTTGCACACAATTACTCTTTATTTTACTATGAGGCAGAAAGACTGTCAACACTTTGTTGCGTTATAGTGCGAAAGTCGAAAAATAGACAGAGATAGAAAATTTCTGAATTTCAGAATTTCAGAATTTCAGAAATTAAAAAAAGCACTTGACTTTTGGAAAACCCTGTAGTATTATGTAGAAGTCGGTTCGACATGGTTCGTTGGTCAAGCGGT
>DESK01000044.1:0-91786 GCA_002361955.1 Lachnospiraceae bacterium UBA3316 | reverse complement strand
GTTCGATTCCCCTACGAACTGCTTATAGCTCTGGGATGTTCCCGGAGCTTTTTTCTTGCAAAAGCAAAAGAAATAAGACTTGAAATTATCATTCTACCCATGTATACTTGTAACTATAAAAAAGGGGGCCGCGTCCGGCACAGAGCAGGAGCGCGGCGTAAAAGAAAAGGAGAGAATGACTATGAAATCATTTAATTACGTAATTACAGATGAGGTGGGCATTCATGCAAGACCCGCAGGAATTTTGGTAAAAGAAGCGAAAAAGTATGCGTCTACCGTAACGATCGTAAAGGGCGGAAAGAAAGCAGATGCTACCAGACTGATGGCGTTGATGAGTTTAGGAGTAAAGTGCGGCGAAGAAGTTACTGTGGAAGTGGCCGGTGATGATGAGGACAAGGCCTGCGCAGAGCTGGAGGCATTCTTCAAAGCAAATTTATAATGAGAAGTGATAAGAACCGGTAGGAAAGCTCCTGTCTGTAGGAATGCAGGCAGGAGCCATTTTTCGCAGAAAAATGGGCGGATTTGTGGTATTTTTGAATTGTTCCGGGAGGATGCGCACGCAAATGCAGAAGAAGCAGCCCGTAAGGGCACGGAGGGAAAGGTGAGAATCAAATGAAGGTAATGATGATGGAGGAATGCTGCGCTGCCCTGGAGGCGGCCGAGGTGATGGTCAGGTTCGTGAACCAGGAAAGCTACCAGGAGACGAAAAATAAATTTTTGATGCGGTATGGGGCGAGATTTACAGCGGAAAACAGGCAGAAGTTTTTGGACAAAATGGATAAGATCGAACAGATCTATCTGGCTGTGGCGGAAAAGCTCCCGAAAACGCCTATGGCAGAGTTTTTGTTCCGCAAGCATTATTATGGAAATACGTATTCTGTCCTGGGGCAGATCATGCTCCTTAATTTTCAGGATATCCGGTGCACGTCCGTCAATGAATACCTGGACGTCTGCAAGAGGCGCTGGCATCATACAAAGGGCATGCAGCTCCATCTGCGGGGGGCTGTGTTTTCGGGCCTGTCTTTTGAGGAGGGGGAGGAGAAGCTGGAGGACTGCCTGGTGCGTGACATCGACGCCCTGGACGTCCCCTGCGAATTCAAGTGGGATTTGCTCAAGCTCCTTACGGATTTTGACAGTTACATAGAAGAGATGAGAAAGATCTTTCTGGAATTTGAGACGGAACTGCTGGAGAACCTGCAGTCTTTGGCGCCTGTGGCGGAGGAAATGAAGGCCTTTTGGAGGCAGAAGCTCACCGGGCAGGTGCTGGAGGAAATCGCGGATTCCATGGGGATCGGAAGAGAAAAGGTGGAGGAGAAAACCGTAATTTTGCAGCTTCTGCGTATGGCCTGCGACCAGGCGGTGATGGACGAGCAGTGGGATGACAGGAGGCTGCCCCTGTACCTGGGCATCTGTATTGAGTGGGGAAATCAGTTCGAGGATGACCAGGTTGACCGCCGGCTGCTCTGTGAGGAGCTTCGGATCCTCAGCGAGGACAGTAAATTTGAGATTCTGCAGCTTTTAAAGAGCAAGGAGAGCTATGGCCAGGAGATTGCCCGTAAGGTAGGGCTGGACGCGGCGACGGTTTCCAGGCATATGACGGTGCTGCAAAGGCAGGGACTTGTCTATGTGGAACGCAGGGAGGGGAGAAATATTTACTACAGGACAAACCTGCGGGAGATCAGGAACCTGATGGAGCTGATGCGAAAAATCTTCCTGGAGGAGACGGCTTCTTAGGCGCAGCCGGCGTCCGGGAGATCGTGGCAGTGCCCCCAGAGCCTGCCGGATGTTTTTTGGGCCGTTGTCTGCGCAAATAATTACGCGAGTATGCAAGATAAAGTTTGCATACTTGCGTAATCTATATTGACTTTAGTAGTTAAACGTGCTAAAATTTTAGAAAAAATTCAGGAGTATGCCCGGAGACCGCGAACTGCAGCAGTCAATCACTTCCGGCAGGGCTCTGGGGTTTTTTAAGAAGCAAAAAGTGGACAAAAGAAGAAAGGAGATAAGCTATGAAAAGCAGAATGCGTTACCTGTCTTCCATCCTTGCTATGGCGATGGTTATCAGCAATATGCCGATGACTGCCCTTGCCGCTCCGGCTGCCGACCAGGAAAACAGACAGGAAACTAAACGGGAAGCGGTGGAAGTAAAAGGCGTTTCCAGGTTGGACGACATGGATTTATCGAACAAAGAGGGCCGGGTAGAGCCGCTCTACCAGGCAGACGATGTGGTGACAGTGATCGTCGAGATGCAGGATGCGCCTGTTATGGATTACTATACCACAGCTACTTACGCGGCCGAGACGGAGGAGGACGCCGACATGACGCCCGGAGAGGCCGTTTCCAAATTCCTTGCCTCCGAGGATGCGAAGGAATTCTCTGAGGAGCTGAAAGAAGGGCAGAATGATGTCCTGGCAGGCATCGCCCAGCTCACAGGCGCGGGCAGCGCTATGCTGACGGCAGAGGAAGAGGACGGGGCCCCGGAGGAGGCGGAAACCTTTGAGGTCTTGGATCAGTGGACGATCATTGCCAATGCGGCGGCAGTCCGTGTGCCCTATCACACCCTGGCTGAGATCAAAAAGCTGGACGGCGTAAAGCGTGCCTATGTGCAGCATGTCTACGACCATCCCGATCCCGTTGAAAACGGGGATCTGATGACAGGGCTGGACACCAGAGAGGGCGTCAGCTACAACATGGCGAATATCAACGGCGCATGGAAAGAGGGCTTTACCGGAAAAGGAATGCTGGTAGCCGTTCTTGACAGCGGCCTGGACATCAAGCTGAATGAGAAGGGGCAGGTGATCCGCACCCACGAGGCATTTTCCGATGACTCCTTCTACAGCGGAAATCCCACCGACGGCGTAAACGACTGGGAGCTTCGTTATACAAACGACAGCCTGAAGCAGTTCCTGGAGGAGAATCAGCTGATTTCTACGACAGGTTCGGACGGAGAGAAGATTGTCTACGATAACAACGCATTGTATAAAAATGTGAAGGTTCCCTATGCCTGCGACTATGCGGACGGCGATCTTCATGTAATGCCTGCGGAGAGCGACCATGGAACCCATGTTTCCGGAACTGTCGCAGGTTACGCGGAGACAGAAGAGGGCGGTGTGAAGTTCTCAGGCGTGGCTCCTGATGCCCAGATCATATTTATGAAGGTATTTCCGGACGCAGGCGGCGGCGCAATGGAGTACACGCTGATCAATGCCCTGGAGGATACCCTGAGACTGGGCGCGGACCTGGTAAACTTAAGCCTTGGTTCCGACAACGGCTATGCGGAGGATGACACCATTCAGCACGATGCCTACCAGAGAGTGGAAGCGGCAGGTATTGCCATGATGACATCCGCAGGAAACAGCGATTATTCTTCCAGCGGAAACAATTATTCCGGGGAAAACTTAAGCGAGGATCCGGATACTTCCGTGATGTCCTCCCCTGCGGTTTACGACAGCAACTTAAGTGTAGCTTCTATTGAAAATGGCATTAACGTTCGCTCCTTCTTCACCTGGACAGACGATCAGGGTGTGGAGCACAGAGTGGGATACAGCGATCCCTATACAGTTGCCATGAAGAGCTCTTTCGCGGATAAGGAGTATCCAATTTATCCGGTAGGCGGCGTAGGAACAGCGGAGGACTACGGTGCTGCAGGCTTTAACAATGGCTGGAACGGCGGAAAGACGGGACTGGCTCTCGTAAAGAGGGGCGAGATTTCCTTTGCCGATAAGGTAAATAACGCTATGAGCTATACAGGGGTTAACTCCCGGGGAGAGCGCTATGGCGTTGCTGCAGTTATCGTTTACGACAGCGATCCGAACGGCACAGAGCTGATCAATATGAACGTGGACAACACAAGCCTTACTTCCGCGTTTATTTCCGGTAAGGACGGCGCGGCGATCGTGGAGGCTGTTGAGAGCGGATATGAGGTAAAGATTCAGGTGTCCTTAGAGGATGAGACGATTGAGAATCCTACGGCAGGACAGATGTCCTCCTTCACCTCCTGGGGTGCAGGCCCGGGCCTGGAGCTGAAGCCTGAGATCACGGCGCCTGGCGGAAATATCTGGTCTACCGTTGTTGACCGCATCAATCAGGGAAATGATAATTATGTGGGCAGCTACGGGATGATGAGCGGAACCTCCATGGCGGCGCCCCATATGACAGGTATCGCGGCCCTGGTTCGTCAGTACATCACCACCGATGAGAAATTCGCCGGAGTCCAGAAGGTAGAAGAGTCTGACCTGATCAGCCGTCTTCTGGTAAGTACAGCCGTTCCCCAGAAGGATACGGACGGAGTATACTATTCACCTCGCCAGCAGGGCGCAGGCCTTGTAAATGCTGAGGCGGCAGTAAAGACTCCCGCGTACATCACGGTTGATGGAAAGCATGTAGGAAAACTGGAGTTCTTGGACGATCCGGAAAAGAAAGGCAGCTATGATATCAGCTTCCATGTGACGAATGTTTCCGATCAGGAAGTAACCTATGATGTGACGGCAGCGCTGCTGCGTCCGGATACGGGAGAAGTGGATTCCCCGTGGGGCGCCCGGGATGCGATCCTGCCCAAGGATGTGCTGCTTTCTGAGAATGCCATCGGCACAATCACGGTTCCTGCAAAGGCGACTGCGGATTTCAGCGCTACCGTTGCGCTGACAGAGGATCAGAAAAAAGAGCTGGATGCTCTCTTTAAAAACGGCACCTATGTGGAAGGCTTTGTGACGCTGACTGACACGAAGGGTGAAAACCCGCAGCTGGGACTTCCCATGCTTGCCTTCTACGGCGACTGGACAGCGGCTCCGATTTTTGACAGATCTCTCTGGATTGACGCGCCGGAGGATGGCGAGAGCGTCCTGAACAATGAGGCTACCTGGCGCACGAGTGTGGTTGGATCCCAGATCATTGCCGGCGGCGAGGTGCTCGGATATATTGACGGTGCCCAGAACCTGTTCGCAACCGGTTCCGGTGAAGAGCAGACTACTTATTGCAAAGAAAATATTACCATCTCCCCCAACGGAGACGGCTATCTGGATATGTTTGACGATTACGTCATTTACCAGCTCAGAAATGCCCGTCTGATCGTAGTTGAAGTGACGGATCAGCAGACCGGTGAAGTTTATTTCAGAGATTGGGCTTCCTATGCCTTTAAGACGACCTATGCGGCTGATTACGGCTTTGCGCTTCCGTTCAGCCTGTACGGAACGATCCCCGTTTGGCAGGGAACGGATCAGGACGGAAACCTGCTGCCCAGCGGAACGAAATGTATGTACACCATCACGGCTTATGGAGATGGCGACTACGGTGATCCTGTTTACAGCGAAGAGGCAGGCAGCGAGGTAACAGATTTTGATTCTGTGATTCCGGGAGAGCATGAGCCGACCTTTAACGGACATCCCATGAATATGGAAGGGGACGTGATCTCATTCCCCGTGACTGTGGATATCAATGCGCCTAAGCTGGAGAACAATTCAGTAAGCATCATTGAAAGGGACGGACGTACCATCCTTTCCGGTAAGATCTACGATCCCGACGGTGCGATCGCATCCGTAGAGATCCTTCCTTATGTAACACGTTCCTATGTAAACGGCGAAGGAGGAGAGGTAGGTCTTGATAAGCTGAATCCCTTCTACCGCAAAAATATTTTTGATCCGGAGACAAAGACTCTGGAGTTTGAGGCAGATATCACAGAGTACAGCCATAAGAATATGTCTTTCCCGGGCGAGGATTCTGTATATAAATATGAATGGACAGGAAATATGCTGATTTCCTGCGGCGATTACGGACTGAATGACCGCAGCTATGTGGTGACTGCAGACGCGACGCCGGGCATCGTCCTTTCCAGGACAGCTGCTCTGCTGCATCCGGGCAACGAGTTTGACTTGAGTGTTAACTACAATACAGAGGATACGACGGCAGAGCTCACACGTACTTCCAGCAACCCGGAGGTAGCTACCGTAGACGAGTTTGGCAATGTAAAGGCTATCGCTCCGGGCCAGGCGATCATCACGGTATCAGACGGCAAGGATTCTGCTATCTGCGTGGTGGCGGTAGACCCCATCAACACAGAGGTGAAGGACTTCAACCTCTCCATCGACCATTTCAGCGGCCTGAAGACAGACGGTGAGCTGGTAGTTAAGGTGACAGACTTAGAGCCTGCGGATGTGAAACTGAGTGAGATCCGCTGGGAGTTCTTTGAGGATGAGGACTATACAGGGTACGCTTCAGGACTTCTGAGTGTACAGAAGGAATCCGCAGACGCCCTCTCAGGAGCCATCTACATGAATCTGAACGCTTCCCAGGAACTGCTGCCGGCAGGAAAGGGAGAACTCAGGGTTACGTTAAACGGGGTGACACGCGTTGCGGAGGTCGGCTGGGATGAGGTTTATACCAGCATCCTGGATGATGGCTTGATGTCAGGCAGCGATTTCGGCGGACAGTGCATCTATGTGAAACAGGGCGAAACGGCAGAGCTCAGCGCGAAATACCGCCAGGCAGATATGCATGCGACAGGAGATGTCCTTGCAGAGCTGACAGGGCTGCAGCTGGACGGCCCGAACTTCTTCGCTGTAGGCGGAGGCGTGACTCATCCGTATCAGGCAAAGCTTGTCAACGAGGAAGGATACGCGCTTCCGGAGTCCATAGAGGTATATACCGTTTATGATTACGGAACAGAGTCTGAATACCGCTATAGGATGGAAGCAGGCGGATACTACGGTTACCACTATGATCCGGCTACCGGTGAGCTTGATGTTCCCGCGCCTTATGGAGCGGAAAATAAGATCCTGATCGTGGCAGCTGGTACGGAAAGCGCCGGAAATCCGGCGGGAACGTTATCCGGAGAGACGTATGAGAAGCCGGACGGCCTGTGGGGTCCCTTTGACTGGGAAGTGACAGACGGAACCGGTAAACTGGAAATGGGCACAGGCGGAAGCAGCTGGGAAGGCGAGTATGAGGTGGCAAATTATACACCTGCGGAGCCTGGAGTAAGCTATGTGACCGCGAGAACGAAAGACGGCCAGTATGCGATTAACTTTGCGGTAGTCAGCGAGCCGGTCAAGGCAGATACGCTGACCCTCAGCACACGCAGAATGGATCTGACAGCAGGAAAGAAGAAGACGCTGAAGGCGGAACTGACACCGGCTCCCACTCTGGAGAAGGATCAGAAGGTTATTTACAAGAGCTATGCGCCTGAAGTGGCAGCGGTAGATGAGAACGGAGTGGTAACCGCGGTTCAGGAAGGCTATGCTTACATCAAAGCATACACAGCGGCGGATAACCGGGTTCTGAGCAACTGTGTCGTACATGTGACGGCTCCGAATATGGTTGACACGGAGCTTGCGAGAGTGATCGCGCTGATCGAAGGTATGGAAAATACGAAGATCTACACGGCCGACAGCTGGAGGGCTCTGACAGAGGCTCTGGCAGAGGCAAAGGCAGTGGCAGAAAACGGAGACGCTACACAGGCAGAAAATGACGCTGCGTTGAAGAAATTGATGAAAGCCTTCGTATCCTTAGTGGAAGTGCAGACAGTACATCTTGAGACAGCGATTGAGGAAGCGCAGAAGCTCCTGGTGCTGGCCGCAAACTATGAAGACACCGCAGCCCTGGAGGCGGCTGTTGAAGCAGGACAGGCAGCTCTGGAGAAAGCAAATCCCAGCCAGGAGGAGATCGACCGGGCGGCTTACGCAATTCTGGATGAGATCACAAGGTTAGCAAAGAGCGTCGATGTGAAGTCTCTGGAAAACCTGATCGAGGCAGCGAAAGCCCTTCTTGAAGAGGAGTACACAAGCGAGAGCCTGGATGTGCTGAGAAAAGCCATCGAGGATGCTGAGATGGAGCTTGGCAATCCGGACAGGGATGAGAACGCCATCGGCAAGGCTTACGCATCGCTGATTGACGCTATCATGAAGCTGCAGAGACAGGGCAACAAGGCAGCTCTTCAGGCCATGATCCTGAAGGCTAACAGCATTCTGGAGCATTCGGAACGCTACGTGGCTTCCACACTGGAAGGCCTGGATGAGGTTCTGGCGGACGCGCAGGAGGTCTATGACAATAAAGACGTGTCCCAGGAAGTCATCGATGAAAGCGTAAGGACATTGACCATGAAAACGGCAGCTGTCCGTCTGCTGGGAGATGTAAACGCAGACGGAAGGATTACTACCAGCGATTCCGCATTGCTGTTACAGTACGCGGCAGAGATGGTTACGCTGGATCAGGAGTCCCTTGAGAGCGCTGATGTGAACAAAGACGGAACGGCGAACACCAGCGACGCCGCGAAGATTCTCCAGTACGGAGCAGAAAAGATCGTATCCTTCTAAGAAGGATCACAGGGGCTTAGCCCCATAAAGAAATCCCCCGGGTATAGGGCCCGGGGGATTTCTTTATGCAAGGCTTATGCCTGGTCGAATTGGCTTTCATAGAGGCAGTAGTAGTAGCCTTTCTTTGCCATCAGCTCCTCATGGCTTCCGGCTTCCAGTATATTTTTTCCATCCACATAGAAGATCCTGTCTGCGCCGCGGATGGTGGAGAGGCGGTGGGCGATGATAAAGGAGGTGCGCCCCTTCAGCAGCGTCTGGATCCCGGCCTGCACCAGCCGTTCTGTGTGGGTATCGATACTGGAGGTGGCCTCATCCAGGATCAGGATCCTGGGGGAGGAGAGCATGGTGCGGGCAAAAGCCAGAAGCTGACGCTGGCCGATGGAGAGCTGGGAGCTCCGCTCGCTGATTTTTGTGTCGTAGCCCTCTTCCATTTCCATGATGAAGTCGTGGACGTTGACGGCTTTTGCCGCGGCGATCATTTCCTCCTCGGTGGCGTTTTCTCGGCCGTAACAGATATTTTCCCGGATCGTTCCCGTAAAGAGGAAGGTATCCTGGGTCATCACGCCGATCTGTCGGCGCAGGCTGGCGAGGGTCACCTGCCTGATGTCGCAGCCGTCGATGAAAACCGTTCCCTCTGTCACATCGTAAAATCGGCCGATCAGATTTACGATCGTTGTTTTTCCGGCTCCGGTGGGGCCTACCAGGGCGATCGTCTCCCCTGGCTTTACGGAGAAGTTTACATCCTCCAGCACCAGACGCTCCGGCTCATCGCTGTAGGAGAAGCTCACATTCTTAAAGCAGACGGCTCCCTCCACCGGCGGAAGAACCGTGCATCCCGGCAGATCGGTGATCTGGGCCGGCGTATCGAGGATGTCAAAAATCCGTTCCGCCGCCGAGATGTTTGTGATGATCTTATTGTAGAAATTGGACAGGTTCCTGATGGGGCTCCAGAACATCCCCAGGTAGGTGGAGAAGGTAAGGAAGGTTCCCACGCCGATGTTATCGACGCCTACCACCCGGATGCCGATGAAGTACAGGAGAAATCCGCCCAGCCCCCAGACGATCTCCACAAGGCCGCTGAACAGATCCCCGATGCGCACGGCATTCACGTAGCTGTCCCGGTGCTCCTGGGCGCAGAGGTCGAAGCCCTGCTGGCGTTCTTGTTCCGCCGCAAAGCTCTGGACGATGCGGATGCCGGAGAAGTTCTCGTGGATGTAGGCGTTCAGGTTGGAGTTCTTCTGCCGGTAAATCTGCCACAGCTTGTGGGCGGCCCGCTGGATCACAAACATTCCCGCCACCAGCAGGGGGAGGGTCAGCAGGGCAGCCAGAGCCAGCTGCCAGTTTTTGGCCAGCATGATGCAGGCTACGCCTGTCACGGTGAGCAGGTCGGGGATCAGCTTTGTCACGCTGTCCGACAGGATGTCCTTTAAGGAGTTTACGTCGCCTACGACCCTGGCCAGGATCTTGCCTGTGGGGCGGCTGTCGAAAAACTGGAAGCTCAGGGTCTGAATGTGGGCGTAGAGCTGGCTGCGGATATTCAGAAGCACCCTGTTTGTCACATCCGCGATCTTTTTCATCCAGGCTTTGGTGCAGAGGGTGTACACAGCGTACATGCAGAGAGCCAGGACGCCGAGGCGCAGAAGCCCCGGCACGTTGCGGTTTGCCACATGCACGTCCACGGCGCGCTCGATCAGCAGCGGGGAGGCCAGCTGGATCGCCAGAGTGAGGGCCAGCAGGACGCCCACGGCGGCCAGGGGCTTTTTATAGGACAGCAGGCTGCGGTAGAGCCGCAAAAGCGTTACCCTTTTGGGTACATTTGAGAGGGCTTCGTCCTCCCTTGTAGAATTTACTGACATGGGGACTCCTCCTTTCTGTCTTCGTACTGGACGCACCAGGTCTGGTAGTATCGTCCGCATTTCTCCATCAGTTCTTCATGGGTTCCCCGCTCAGCGACAGAGCCGTTTTCCAGAATCAAAATCTCGTCGGCGGCGCGCACGGCAGAGATCCTGTGGCCGATAATGATCTTGGTAGTGCGGGATACCTCTTTAAGATTTTTCTGGATAAGCCGCTCCGTCTCCATGTCCAGGGCCGATGTGGCGTCGTCCAGAATCAGCAGGGGCGTTTCCTTGGCGATGGCGCGGGCGATGCTGATGCGCTGCTTTTGCCCGCCGGAAAGCCCGACGCCCCGCTCACCGATGACCGTCTCGTACTGATTTCCGAGTTTTCCGATAAAGCGGGAGGCTCCTGCCCGCTCTGCGGCCCATTCCACGGTGTCCTGGGTGAGAGTGGCGCATTGGCCTGTCTTTACATTTTCCGCCACCGTATCAGAGAATAGGAAGACGTCCTGCATAACCACGGAGACGGCAGAGCGGAGGGTGGAGAGGGGAAGGCTGCGGATATCTGTTCCATCCAGCAGGATGCGGCCCTCGGTCACATCGTAAAAACGCTGGATCAGATTTACCATGGTAGTTTTTCCTGCTCCCGTCATACCCATGATGCCGAGGGTCTGCCCCGGCTTTATGGTCAGGTTGATATCTTTGAGGATCTCATGGCCGTCCAGAGAAAATCCCACATGTTCAAAGCTGAGCTCTCCACGGATGTCGGCGGGGCTTTTCGCGTCGGCCGCCTCTGTGATGTTAGAAGTGTGGGAGGCTGTTTTTTTGATCTTCTTCCAGGAGGCGAAGGCGGAGGCGATGTCGTTGCTGAGCCATCCCACGATCTGCATGGGCCAGATTACGTTGTTGGCATACTCGGAGAAGGCACCCAGGTTTCCCAGGCTCATGTGCCCGGTGATCACCATAAGGCCGCCTGCCACGACCACAGAGAAAAGCATGGCCTGCCCGAGAAAGGTAATCAGGGGCTGGTAGTGGGCCAGAAGCTTTGCCTGCTCCATGTTCAGGTCGTAGAATTTCTGGTTATGCCTCCCGAATTTTTTGATTTCATAGTCTTCTCTGGCGAAGGCTTTTACGGTGCGCACGCCGGCAAGGCATTCCTGGGCCACCGTATTCAGCTCCGCCGTCTCCTCGCTGATTCTCTCGTACACATCTCCGAGCCTGCGTTCCATGCGCAGGGCGCATACGCCGATGACCGGGAGCAGAAGCAGGGGGATCAGAGTCAGCAGGGGGTTCAGCCGGAACATACAGAAGATTACAAGGACGGTATGGGTGACGGCCTCCACGGCCAGGATCCCGATAAAGCCCACGGCGATCCATACCTTGTCTACATCCTCCTTTACCCTCGTCATCAGCTCTCCCGTATTGTGCCGGTCAAAGAAGTCCATGGACATGGCCTGCAGGTGGCGGAAAAGGTCTTTCCGCATGTGGCAGCCGATGGATACGCCTATGTAGTCGTATGAAAATTCTTTGAGGTACTGGAAGAGGGCGCGGCCTGCGCCGATTCCGAGAAGCCCCAAAAGCAGGCCGGATAGAAGCTGCATCTGCCTGCCGATGATCACGTCGTCGATGATGCGTTTCGTGATCTGGGGGGCCGTAAGGTCCAGGGCGATGCTGATCAGCATGGACAGAAAGCCAAACAGATACAGCAGGCCGTAACGTTTCATATAGGTTCCTAGTTTTTTCAAGTCAATTCTCCTTTCTGTAGTAAATTTTGCGGCGCAGAAACAAAGCGGAAGAGAAGCATCTCATTCCGCGTCTGTAAAGGCTATGGTTTTGGGGAGAAAGACTGCAGGAAAAGCGCAGACTTATGTTTAAACATAAAAAACCGCAGCCCATACAGACTGCGGCAGATCAGACATTCTTCAAAGAGGGCACTTAGTGCCGAAAGCTTTCTGCGAGGCAGGCTGTGTGATTGGTGTGTGTAAAAGCTGACTTGTTAAAAGATACTGTATAAATCATCGTGCTGCCTCCTTTCCTTTAATTTCCTTCGGACAAAACTGCCCGGGTTGACTGAAAATCAGTCTAACAGCAATGGGAAAAGATGTCAAGGAGTTTTTTGAATTTTTTAATTTAAATGGATTTGCGAATGGTAATGGGAATGGAGTGAACATTAACAGATCTTGCATTAAAACGCAACTTTAAACTTGTGGATTTGATGGGGGTGTGTTACCATATAAGGGATGCGTGGCGGCAAATAAGCGCGGCTGCACCGATTGTGCTGCAGGCCGGCCCTTGGCCGGATGGCAGCTTTTCTAAAAATAGACAGCTAAAGGAGAAGAAGATCATGAAATTTTCAGAGATGGCCTATAAGCGTCCGGATTTGGGAGCGCTGAAAGCGCAGGGCGCGGATCTGACAGCCCGTCTGCGGGCGGCAAAGGATTATGAGGAGGCAAGACGCGTATTTCTTGAGAATGAGGCCATGGCAAAGATGATAGATACCCAGGCCTCCCTGGCATCCATCCGTCATTCCATCAATACGGAGGATCCGTTTTACGACGCCGAACAGAATTTCTGGGATGCGTCCATGCCGGAGATTGAGGAGATTTTCCAGAACTATACCCAGGCGATGCTGGAGAGCAAGTTCCGCGGGGAGTTTGAGAAGGAGTATGGCAGCCTTCTGTTTGTGAAAGCGGAGATGGAGCTGAAAACTTTTTCTCAGGATATCATGCCGGAGCTTCAGAAAGAAAATGAGCTGACGAGCGCATATGAGAAGCTCACAGCTTCTGCGCAGATTCCTTTTGAAGGAAAGGTTTATACGTTGGCCCAGATCATGCCTCTGAAGCAGGACGCGGACGATGAGAGAAGGCTGGCTGCCTGGAAGGCTGACGGCCAGTGGTTCAAGGAGAATCAGGCTGAGCTTGACCGCATCTACGATGAGCTGGTTCATGTGCGTGATACGATGGGAAGAAAGCTGGGATACGACGGCTACACCCAGCTTGGCTACTATAGGATGCAGAGAAACTGCTACACCAAGGAGGATATTGAAAAATTCCGGGCGGCGGTGGTGAAATACCTAGTGCCTGTGGCGGACAGCATCTTCAGGGAGCAGGCAAAACGCCTGGGCAAGGAATATCCCATGAGCTTCGCGGATAATGCCCTGGAGTTCCGTTCCGGAAATCCCAGACCCTTTGGCACGCCGGAGGAGATCCTGGCCCAGGGAAAGAAGTTCTATGATGAGCTGTCCCCGGAGACAGGTGAATTCTTTGACACTATGCTGGATAATGAGCTCATGGACGTGCTGTCCACCAAGGGTAAGAGAGGCGGCGGCTACTGCACCAGCCTTCCCGATTACGAAGTACCTTTTATCTTCGCCAACTTCAACGGGACACAGCATGACGTGGAGGTGATCACCCATGAGGCCGGCCACGCTTTTGCGGCCTGGATGAACAGGAAACGTGTTCCGTTTTCCTATGTCTGGCCGGGAATGGAGGCCTGCGAGGTACACTCCATGTCCATGGAATTTTTCGCCTGGCCCTGGGCAGAAGGCTTTTTCGGGGAAAATGTGAAAAAGTTCTATTACAGCCACTTATCGGGAGCATTGACCTTCATCCCCTACGGGACTATGGTAGACCACTTCCAGCATATCGTTTATGAAAAGCCGGATATGACGCCTGCCGAGAGACACGCCGTCTGGAAGGAGCTTCTGGGAACGTACATGCCCTGGATGAAGACAGACGGGGAGATCCCCTTCTACAGCGAAGGCGAGGGCTGGCAGAGACAGAGCCACATTTATGTGTCGCCCTTCTACTACATTGATTACTGTCTGGCACAGACCGTAGCGTTACAGTTCTGGGCGCTGATCCAGAAGGACAGGAAAAATGCCTGGGAGCACTATATGGCTTATACAAAGCAGGGAGGAAGCCGTGTATTTACAGAGCTTCTGAAAAACGCAGGCCTCGAAAGCCCCTTTGAGGAGGAGTGCTTAAAGGGCGTCTGCCAGGCAGCCAGAGAATGGCTTGCGAATTTTGATTTGACGGGAATCTATTAAGTATGGCAGAGCAAAAGAAGAAAAAAGGCAGAAAAGCTTATCTGAATGATTTTAAAAAGAACCAGGAGGGCGTCTATACCTACGAGGGCGAGCATTACGTCTGGCAGGGGACGGCGGCGTCGCTGAAAAAAGCCCGCCTCCTCCTGGGGCTTTTGGGAGCAGGAATGCTGGCGGCGTCGCTGGGGGCGGGCTGCGCCCCGGCGCCGGGTGCCCAGAACTGCGCCTATGTGCTGCTTCCCTATGTCATCGGCCTCGTCTGCACTATTAACCTGTGCTGGAAGCTGGGCCGTTTGATCGCCGCGGGCGGGGAGGTCCGCGCTTATGTCTATAAGGCCGCGGCGGAGGGACTGCCTGTCCGGGCTGTCCTGGTGGCTGTCTTCGCCGGCCTGTCTATGGCGGGGGAGCTGGTCTGCGCTGCCATAAACGGCCTTTCGGATAAGGTACCGGGATTTCTTCTCTTTCTTTTGCTGGAGGGAATCACGATGGCGGGGGGAATCCTGTTGTTTTCTTTCGGGAAAAATATGGCCTGGAAGCCGCCTAAAAAGATCAATTGACAAATGCATAGAGAGATACTATAATAATATGTACGATTTAGTCAAAAAATGCGAGGACATTAGGTAATCGTACAATGGATGAAGCAATGCAGCTCAAAGTGGGGGATTCCCCCACTTTATATATGTAGCAGGGCTACATATATAAAGATTGTATGCAGGGCTCGAAAAAAAGGAGGAAATGAGCATGAAAAAAAGCAGAAAAATGCTGGCTCTCGTTTTAGGGCTGGCGCTGTGCAGCAGTGCGCTCGCTGGCTGCAGCACAACCAAAACACCGGAAACGAGTGCGGAGAGCACAGGTGAGACAACCGATACAGCTGATACGGCTGCGGGGGAGACTGCAGCAGGAGACAATGAGGCGGCAGGTTCTGCGGATGGCACCCTGGTAGCGGCAGCTACAGGATTTGAGAACAAGTTTTCACCGTTCTTTGCACAGTGTGCAGATGACCAGGACGTGGCTGATATGACACAGCTTTACATGCTGTACACAGACCGTGTGTCAAACCCGGTATTAAACGCTATTGAAGGTGAGACACGTGAGTACAACGGCACAGATTATACCTACACAGGCCCGGCAGACATCACCGTTACAGAGAACGAGGACGGAACTGTTTTCTATGACATGAAGATGCGTGATGATCTGGTATTCTCCGACGGGACACCGATCGATATTGACGACTTTATTTTCAGCCTGTACGTATTGCTGGATCCGTCCTATGACGGCTCTTCCACCATCTATTCTACGCCGATCCTCGGCCTGGAAGAGTACCGCAGCGGTATGGACACTCTGGTAAATCTGCTTGCCCACGCAGGACGTGACAATACAGATTTCTCCAAATGGGATGAGGCTACACAGACAGAGTTCTGGAAAGAGCTGGATGAGGCAGGCGCTTCCTTCGCACAGGATATCGTAGATTACTGTGTGGCGGCAGGTATCGCGGATGAGGGTGATGTAGCCGCAGCGGCAGCAGGATGGGGCTTTGACGGCCTTGAGGCAGGCGCTACCACAGCAGATATGTTCAACGCTATGTGCGAAGCTTATGAGTGGAATCTGGCAGACCTGTCCTCTACAGAGGCAGCTGAGGGAACACCGAGCCTGTTCGACAGAATGGAGAACTATGACGCATATTCAGTAGCAATCGAGACCGGCGAATCTGCGGATCACATCGAGGGTATCCAGAGAGTGGATGATTACAGCCTTCGTATCGTGGCTTCCGAGCTGGACGCTACCATGATCTATCAGCTGGCTCAGCCGATCGCTCCGCTTCACTACTATGGAGACGAGGCTCAGTACGATTATGAGAACAACAAATTCGGTTTCCCGAAAGGTGATCTTTCTATCGTACGTGAGAAGACGACGCAGCCCCTGGGCGCTGGCCCCTATGTATTCAAAGAGGCTTCCAACGGCGTTGTTTACCTGGATGCCAACGACAAATACTATAAGGGAGTCGCTAAGACAGCCCATGTAAACCTGATCGAGACAAAAGAGGCAGATATGCTGACAGGTATCACTTCAGGTACCATCGATATCGCCAGCCCGTCTTACACCACAGAGGTTAGAAACCAGATCACAGAGTACAACGGCGGCGACGATTCCTTTGACGGAGACGTGATTACCACAAAGCTGATTGACTACCGTGGATACGGCTACGTTGGACTCAGCGCAGACAACGTAAAGGTTGGCGACGATCCCGCTTCAGATGCTTCCAAGGATCTGCGTAAGGCCATCGCTACTGTGATCGCTGCTTACCGTGATGAGGGAATTGATTCTTACTATGGCGATACAGCTTCTGTTATCAACTACCCGATCTCCAATACATCCTGGGCAGCTCCTCAGGTTACAGACGACGGCTACACAGTTGCTTACTCTGTAGACAAAGACGGCAACCCGATCTATACAGCAGACATGACAGCAGAGGACAAATATGCGGCAGCTCTTGACGCAGCTCTCGGCTTCTTCGAGGCAGCAGGCTACACCGTGACAGACGGCAAGCTGACAGCAGCTCCGGAAGGCGCAAAGCTTGAGTACACCATCAACATCGGCGCAAACGGAAAGGGCGATCACCCGACCTTCCTGATCTTAAAGAACGCCGCGGACGCTTTCGCGAAGATCGGCTTTACACTGACTGTAAACGATCTGGCACAGGCATCTGACCTGTATGCTTCCTATCAGTCAGGCGTTGCTGAGCTGTGGTGCGCAGCATGGCAGGCAAGCTCTGACCCGGATATGTACCAGCTTTATCATTCCCAGGGTTCTACGAACTACTACAAGATAAATGATGAGGATCTGGATACCCTGATCATGGACGCACGTCAGTCCACAGACCAGACCTACCGTAAGGGCCTGTACAAAGCAGCTATGGAGATCATCATGGATTGGGGCGTTGAGCTTCCGATCTACCAGCGTTCTGACGCGTATGTAGTGTCTACAGAGCGTGTAGATGTTTCCACCCTGCCCACAGACATGACTCCGTACTGGGGATGGAAGAGTGAGATTGAGAACATCGTTATAAAATAAAGTAAAATAAAAAGCAGGGACCGTTCCCATGCAGATCGGTTCCTGCTTTTTTACAGTGATAGTAAAGCTGCCGTTCCCAAAGGGGGCGGCGGCAGATCAAGAGAGGAATGATACCCGCATGCGAAAATATATTTTGAAGAGAATTGCCCTGGCAGTTGTGATTCTGTTTTGCTCCACCTTCATTATTTACGCATTGCTGCGCTGCCTCCCTGCCTCGTATGTAGAGAATATGGCCATGCAGTTAGCAATGAAACCGGGAGCAAAGCCGTATGACGAGTGGTTGGCGCAGTTGAATGCATCGTATGGCCTGGACAAGTCGATTGTACCTGGCTACCTGACATGGTTACAGGACGCGATCCGAGGAAACTTCGGCGACAGCTGGAAGTACACGGTTCCTGTGCTTCAGAAATTTAAAGAGGTTATCTGGCTGTCCTTTACGATGGGAGCCGTTGCCATGGTGCTGGAGCTTATTATTGCGATCCCCTTAGGCGTTATCGCTGCTACCAAGCAGTATTCCCGCGCGGATTATGCCATTACCGCGGGCGCTTTAGTGGGAATTTCCCTGCCGACTTTCTTTTTCGCCACGATTTTGAAGTTGGTTTTTTCTGTAAAATTAGGTTGGTTTGACCTTTATGGACTGGTGGGACGTAATTACGCCCAGTTAGACGCTATGGGGCAGCTCTTAGATAAGGCGAATCATCTCGTTCTTCCGATCATCACCCTGGTGATTGTTTCGGTAGGATCGCTGATGCGTTATACACGTACCAATATGCTGGAGGTTTTAAATGCCGACTATATCCGTACAGCCCGCGCCAAAGGCTTGTCAGAGAAAAGGGTAATCTATCAGCACGCGTTCAGAAATACACTGATTCCGCTGGTAACGATCGTCGGCGGTTCCCTGCCGGGACTGTTTTCCGGCGCGCTGATTACAGAGACCCTGTTTTCTATCCCTGGTATCGGATTTACATCCTATCAGGCAATGCTGATCGGCGATATTCCGTTTTCCATGTTTTACATGACATTTTTGGCAATTTTGACACTGGCAGGCAACCTGATTTCCGATATTCTGTACGCCGTGGTTGACCCGCGGGTACGTATCGCTTAGGAAAGGAGGAACCGGCTGTGATTGAAAAGAAAGATGAAACAAAGAAAACTGAAAATACGGAATACTCACTGAATGACGACCGACGGGTAAAGGTGCTTTCACCGGGAGCCCTGGTAATCAAGCGTTTCCTGCGCAACCGTTTGGCTGTGGTAGGAATGATTATGCTGCTGTCTATGTTCATTTTCTCCTTTATCGGAGGGTTGATCAGCCCTTACAGGCAGGATGAGCAGTTCTACCGGTACGAGAGCCAGATGCAGGACTACGCAGGCGTGGTGGAAAATGACGCCTTCCGTTATATCTCAGCAGAGGGGCAGGATTTCAGCAGCGTACTGCAGGCAAAGTTCCAGCTCGCTTATCAGGAAAAGCAGGAGTCCTTTGACTATAAGGACATCATTTATGATGTGAAGGAGGAGGGAACGGATCTCTATTCTATTTCCTCTGAGGGTACTCTGCTGGCTGTGGCCTACAAAGACATTGTAAACGCTGAGGGGGCTGATCTGCCCTTCGCAGTAAAATATGAGGCTTTGAAGGCTTATACCGCCGGTGAGGAATCTTTTAGCGTAGACGGGGAAGACTATTCTCTGGACGCAGATGCCAATATTTCCAAGGGAGGCGCGGTGGTAGGGTATATCAGCCGTTTCGTGGTGTCTCCGGTGGAGAATGGCGTAGCCATCGAGCGCGTCTTTAAAGAGGAGCTGGAGGAGGCCATCAGCAACAACCAGGAGGAGTTCGTGTATACGGATTCGGAAGGAGAGGAATTCACTTACAAGATCTCTTACGACCCCACCACCAAGAACTGGATGGTAAAACAGGGAAAAGAGACATACGTGTATGATTCCTACGCAAAACCCTCCAAGAGCCACTTGCTGGGAACAGATACCAATGGTATGGATATGCTGACACGTCTGATGTACGGAGGCCGCGTATCGCTGATCATCGGTTTCATCGTTGTATTTATCGAGACGTTCCTGGGTGTTATTTTAGGCGGTCTTGCCGGATATTTTGGAAAATGGGTAGATATGCTGATCATGCGTATCGTGGATGTCTTTTACTGCATTCCGTCGATGCCTCTGATCATCATCATGGGAGCGGCCATGGATGCCATGAAGGTGGAGCCTATGACACGAATGATTTACCTGATGCTGGTATTGGGCTTCCTCGGATGGCCCGCTGTGACACGTCTTGTCCGCGGACAGATCCTGTCTCTGCGTGAGCAGGAGTTTATGACGGCGGCGGAGGCCAGCGGTATCCGTGTGAGCAGACGTATCTTTAAGCATCTGATCCCCAATGTCATTCCACAGCTGATCGTAATGTGTACCATGAATTTGGGTTCTACGATCATCATGGAGGCAACGCTTTCTTTCCTTGGTATCGGTGTTAAGTTCCCCTTCGCTTCCTGGGGAAATATCATTTCAGATGTAAACGATGCATATGTAATGACACACTATTGGTTTGTATGGATTCCCGCCGGCATCTGTCTGCTGATCGCCGTGTTGGGCTTCAACTTTGTAGGTGACGGTCTGCGCGACGCGTTTGACCCGAAGATGAAACGGTAAGGAGGGAAAGAAAATGGCTAAAAAGCAAGCGGAAGGTTATCTTTCAGCAAAGGAATCCCGCCTGATTACAAAAAGGAATCGCAAGATCACCAACGAGTACGAGAAAAAGAGAAAGCGCAAGAATGTACCGGAATCTGAATATCTGACGCAGATGCATGATCCGAAGAACGCGGTAGAATTTGACAATCTGCATACGTATTTCTTCACGGATACCGGTACGGTAAAGAGTGTGGACGGCGTAACCTTCGACGTGCCCATCGGAAAGACTGTGGGTGTGGTAGGCGAATCCGGCTGCGGGAAGTCCGTAACCAGCCTGTCTCTGATGCAGCTGGTGCAGCGTCCCCAGGGCCAGACGGTAGAAGGAGAGATCCGTTTGAATATGGGCGATAAGGCCTACGACGTGACAAAGATGCCCCAGGAAAAAATCCAGGGCATCCGCGGAAATTATGTATCTATGATTTTCCAGGAGCCTATGACAAGCTTAAATCCGGTGTTCCGCATCGGCAGACAGGTGGATGAGGTTATTGCGCTCCATGACGGAGAAGGAAAGAGCAAGGAGAATATCAAGGCCAGGACGATCGAGCTTCTTGAGATGGTAGGAATCGCCAACAGCGAGGGAGTATACAAGATGTTCCCCCACGAGCTGTCCGGCGGTATGCGCCAGCGTGTCATGATCGCCATGGCACTGGCCTGCAATCCGAGGGTGATCATCGCCGACGAGCCTACGACGGCCCTGGATGTGACCATCCAGGCGCAGATCCTTGATCTTCTGCGCCAGCTGAAGGATAAGATCAATTCCTCCATCATGCTGATCACCCACGATCTGGGCGTGATCGCGGAGATGGCGGATTATATTGTCGTGATGTACGCCGGAAGGGTTGTGGAAAAGGGAACGGCGGAGGATATTTTTGAGCATCCTGCCCATCCCTATACCATCGGCCTGATGGCGTCAAAACCGGTCGTTGGCAAGCAGGTGGATAAGCTCTACTCGATCCCCGGCAAGGTACCCAATCCGATCAATATGCCGAATTATTGCTATTTTAAGGATCGCTGTGAGATGTGTGTTGAGAAGTGCGACGGCGCTTATCCCCATGAGATCAGCCTGTCCGCGACTCACAAGGTGAGCTGCTACCGTTATGAAAATCAGGAAGGAGGGGAGAAACAGTGAGCGGAAAAAAAGTGATAAACGATACCTTTACTCCTGTGGAGTATGATCCCCAGTATATCCTGATGGTAAACCAGCTGAAAAAGTATTTCCCCATCAAGGGCGGCATGGTTTCCAGAGTGGTAGGCCATGTAAAGGCTGTGGACGGCGTTACGTTTAACCTGAAGAGGGGAACGACCATGGGTCTGGTAGGAGAGTCCGGCTGTGGAAAGACGACCACAGGGCGTACGATCCTTCGCCTTTCCGGAGAGAAGACGGGCGGCCAGGTATTGTTTAACGGCCAGGAGGTTTATGATTTTTCAAATAGGGAGATGCGTTCCCTGCGGACGAAAATGCAGATTATCTTCCAGGATCCCTTCTCCAGCCTCTCGCCGCGTCTTCCGATCGGTGAGATCGTAGGTGAGGCGGTCCGTGAGCATAAGCTTGTGCCGAAAGCAGAATTTAATGACTATATTGACCAGGTAATGGATAACTGCGGACTGCAGCCCTTCCACAAGGACCGCTATCCCCATGAGTTTTCCGGCGGACAGAGACAGCGTATCTGTATCGCCAGGGCCCTGGCGTTGAATCCGGAGTTTATCGTTTGCGACGAGCCCGTATCCGCCCTGGATGTTTCTATCCAGGCGCAGATCATCAATCTGCTGAAGGAGCTGCAGGAGCAGCATAACCTGACCTACCTGTTTATCTCCCACGATCTGTCCGTGGTAGAGCACATTTCCGATACGGTGGGCGTTATGTACCTCGGCAATCTGGTAGAGTATGGAAAGACGGAGGATATCTTCAAAAATCCTCTGCATCCCTATACAAAGGCTCTTTTCTCCGCGATTCCGATTCCGGATCCAAAGGCCAAGAGAAACAGAATCGTGCTTGAGGGCTCGATTCCTTCTCCGTCCAATCCGCCGGAGGGCTGTAAGTTCCATACCCGGTGTGCTCACTGTATGGAAAGGTGTAAGCATGAGGTTCCCGTTCAGAAGGAGATTGAGCCGGGACATTATGTGGTATGCCATCTGTATGACAAATAAGAGGGCCGGTTAAAGGAGAGTCTATGCGGAATAAGAGAGACGACGAATTCTTTTATGGGATGGATTCACAGGAGGAGCAGGAAGCTCCGAAGCTGGAGCCTACCAGACAGGAGAGACGATGGATGGCCCTTGGCGCTTTGAAAGGGGCGTTGCTGATCGCTCTTGTCTATCTGGCAGGCGGCGCTATTTTGATCTGGCTCCTGCTGTTCTTCTGGTCATGAAATATAAGGCTGTGCGAAAAGCTGTTCAGGCTGACGCACAGCCTTTTTTGTGTACAGTGTAATAGGCGAGGCCAATGGCGTCAGCCAAAACCAGCCGATGAGAAGGGGGCATTTCGCTATGGGAGAGGGGGATTTGCGGAGTTTTCCGCGGTCGGAGTGAGTAGTAACCGGTAATAAAACTCATGGAATCCGATTTCAGGAGAATTTATTTGTCAAAAATCAATAAAAAGGTTGAAAAAATGTGACAATTTTAGTAGAATGTATCCATAGGCTTGAGACAGGACTAAGAATCTAGTATTGGAGGATAACAGTATGAATGTTTACACAACCGACCGAATCAGAAATGTCGTACTCCTGGGACACGGAGGCTCCGGAAAAACTAGCCTGACAGAGGCTATGGCTTATTTAGGAGGAATCACAAGCAGACTGGGAAGCGTACCTGAGGGGAATACCGTCAGCGATTTTGATAAAGAGGAAATTAAGAGAAAGTTTTCAATCAGCACCACAGTCGTTCCCATCCAGTGGGGCGATGTGAAGGTGAATATCTTAGATACCCCCGGATATTTTGACTTTGTGGGGGAGGCCGAGGAGGCAGCAGCGGCTGCAGACGCGGCGATCATCGTGGTATCCGGAAAGAATGGCGTAGAGGTAGGTACCCAGAAGGCCTGGGAGCTCTGCGAAAGATATAAACTGCCGCGTATGTTCTTTATCACAAATATGGATGTGGACAACGCCAGCTTCCGTCAGGTGGTAGAGGATCTGACAGAGCTTTACGGAAAGAAGATCGCCCCGATCCATTTCCCGATCCGTGAGAACGAGATCTTTACCGGTTACGTGAACGTGGTAAAGAAGGCCGGAAGAAAGTGGCTGGACCGCGGGGAGAAACAGGAATGTGAGATTCCTGATTATTCGGAAGAGTATCTGGAGAAATATAGAGAGACCCTGCTTGAGGCAGTGGCGGAGACGAGCGAGGAGTTCATGGACCGTTACTTCTCCGGTGAGGAGTTCTCCGTGGCGGAGATCATGATGGCCCTGACAGTCAATGTCAACGAGTGCGATATCGTTCCGGTAGCTATGGGATCTCCCGTACAGCTTCGCGGCGTATCCAACCTGCTCGATGATATCGTGCAGTATTTCCCGAGCCCCGACAAGCGCAAGATCGCGGGGATCAACACAAAGACGAATGAGATCTTCGAGGCGGACTACAACTTCGCGAAAGCGAAATCCGCCCAGGTATTTAAGACCATCGTGGATCCGTTTATCGGTAAATACTCCATGATCAAGGTATGCTCCGGCGTAATCAAGAACGACGACGTACTCTTTAATATTGATAAGGACGCAGAGCAGAAGCTCAATAAGCTCTACATTTTTGAGGGCAGCAAGGCCGTGGAGGTTCCGGAGCTTCACGCAGGCGATATCGGAGCGATCGGCAAGCTGGATAAGGCCCGCACAGGCGATACCCTTTCCACGAAGGCCACGCCGCTGCGTTACGGGCGGATCGAGGTGTCCACACCTTACACCTACAAACGCTATAAAGCAAAGAAGAAGGGCGACGAGGATAAGATTTCCCAGGCTCTCTCCAAGATGATGCATGAGGATTTGACCATGAAGGCTGTCAACGACGCGGAGAACCGCCAGACATTGCTCTACGGCATGGGAGACCAGCATCTGGATATTATTCAGAGCAAGCTTCTGACAAAATATAAGATTGAAATCGAGCTTGGCAAACCGAAGGTAGCCTTTCGCGAGACCATCCGCAAGAGTTCCGATGTGGAGTCCAAGTACAAGAAACAGTCCGGCGGACACGGACAGTACGGCCATGTAAAGATGCGCTTTGCGCCTCTGGGAGATTTAGAGCAGGCTTACGAGTTTGCCCAGGAGGTAGTAGGCGGAGCCGTTCCCAAGAATTACTTCCCGGCAGTGGAGAAGGGTATTCAGGAATCTGTCCAGAAGGGCCCCCTGGCTGCCTATCCGGTAGTGGGCGTGAAAGCGACGCTGTACGATGGCTCCTATCATCCCGTAGACTCTTCGGAGATGGCCTTCAAGACGGCTGCGATCCAGGCGTTCAAGAAGGGCTTTATGGAGGCCAGCCCCGTACTTCTGGAGCCGATCTCTTCCCTGAAGGTGACAGTGCCCGACAGGTATACCGGTGATGTTATGGGCGATTTAAATAAACGCCGCGGCCGTGTGCTGGGCATGAATCCGGACCACAAGGGAAATCAGATCATCGAGGCTGATATCCCCACCATGGAGCTGTACGGATATTCCACCACGCTGCGCTCCATGACAGGAGGAAGCGGTGACTTCTCCTACGAGTTTGTCCGCTATGAGCAGGCGCCTTCTGATATTCAGGAGAAGGAAGTAGAAGCCAGGGCAAATAAGGTAAGCGCTGAGGACTAAACAAGTACAGACAGGAACAAAATAAATGCAAAAAGAAAACCCCCCGCAGCTGGCTGCGGGAGGTTTTTTCTTGCGGTGGGCCTGCATGAAAGCCCATCATCCGTGTCTTACAGATCGGAAGCTTCTGTTTCTACAGCTTCTGTATCTGAGGTTTCCTCATCCAGGGAATCCATGTCTTCATCCGTGTCGTCAAAGTCTTCGTATTCCTCATAATCCTCATAGTCTTCGTAGTATTCGTCCTCTGTGACTTCTGTGACTTCCGCGTTCTCCAGGAGGAAATCCTGTACCCTGGCTGTAAGGATTTCTTCCATGATGGAATCCTTCGTCTCATACTCTTCATACTCCTCCGGGGACTCATAGCCGTAGAGCTCGTAGTTTTCCTCCAGGTAGGCCTGGTAGTCGTCTTCGGAAACGGAGATCTTTTCTTTCTCAGCGATCGTTGTGCAGACCATCTGCTGGTAAACCATGTCCTCGATGGTGCTCTTCTTTTCCTCCTCATCTTCCGACTCTGTGTCCAGGCCGAACATTTCCGCGTACATCTGATTCAGAGCGTCGTATTCTTCCAGGCACTGGTCGTAAAGCTCCTGGGGATATCCGTCGAAGGTGGTGGCGCTGATGACCATATTTAAGGCGTCGGAACCGGCCGTGTCGAGGTTATCTGCCTCCGTGCTCTCATAGAGCTGGGCTTTCAGGCTTTCCGTGTGCTCCGCGGTGGTCGTGTACTCGGTGGTGTCTGCCACAAGCTGATCGGTGTATTCCGGTACCTCTTCCAGGGAGATGCTGTTCAGGGTAACGGTGAATACGGCGTCCTTTCCGCTCAGTTCCTCGTCGTAATCGTCAGGGAAGGTGACGGGAATCTCCTTTGTCTCCCCTACGGAGACGCCCACAAGGGCTGCTTCCAGATCCTCCAGAAAATATCCGCTGCCAAGCTCCAGGTCAAAATCCTCCGCCGAGCCGTCCTCAAATTCTTCGCCGTCGATGGTACCGGTAAAGTCGATATTGACAACGTCGCCCTCCTCGGCCGGCCGGTCTGTGACGGGAGTGTAGGTGGTGTTTTCCTCCAGGAAATAGTCGATCTCCTCCTGGACCATGTCGTCGGTAATCTCGGTCTTGATTTTGTTAACCTTCAGGCCCTTGTAGTCGCCCAGGGTGAGATAGCTGCCGTAGGTGAGCTTTGAAGAAGAAGCGCAGCCTGCCAGCAGGCTGACAGCACAGATCGATGCTGTCAGTAAAAGTGATGTTTTTTTCATGTTGATAATCCTTTCTCTGAGTGATGTTTTCCAAATTACTATACCACAGAACTGTGAAAAAGTTGTGTCAAAACGACAATCCTTTTGGGGGAATATGAGGATTTTTGTTTTGGTATTTTTTATAATCCTTGAATCTATAGGAAAAATAAAAACAATAAAGATGTGAATAAATAATACCTTTTTGAAAAAAATATTGACAGAATACACAAAAGGGCGCTATCATAAAAGCATACATATATACAATTTTCCCCAGACATCCGTTGGCTCTGGGGGAAGCATGCGGTACGGATAGATGAGAAGGAAAGGAGAAGAACAATGAGAGCATGGAGAAAGAGAGTATTTATGGTATGCCTGATCCTCTTTTTTGCGGCGGGGAGTATTCTCGCATTTGCCGGGAGTGCCTGGGCGATGGAGGACGGCGCGTTTGAAATTCAGGAAGATACGCTTTTGCGCTATACGGGCGGCGGAGGCGCTGTAGTGATTCCGGAAGGGATCGCCGTGATCGGGGAGGAAGCTTTTCTGGACTGCGCCACGGTCACAGACGTGGAGATACCGGCCAGTGTCAAGGAGATCAAAAAGAGAGCGTTCTTCGGCTGTACGGGCCTTGGCAGCGTAAGGATTCCCGGCAGCGTAAAGGAGCTGGGGGACGGCGCCTTCTCCGGCTGCACCGGCCTGACGGAAGTGATACTGGAGGAGGGGATTGAAACCATCGGGGGATTTACCGGCGATGGGTATGAGCTGTATAAGTGGGACGGCGTCTTTTCCGGCTGTACCGCCCTGCAAAGGGCAGAGCTGCCGGACAGCGTCCGGCTGGCAGGAGTGAAGACCTTTTTGGGCTGTACCGGCTTACAGCAGGTAAAGCTTTCCGGCAAAATGGATAGTATCTGCAGAAAGACTTTTGAAGGCTGTACCGGCTTAACACAGATCACGATTCCGGAGAGCGTAGCCTGTGTTTATCAGGACGCGTTTTGCGATTGCGGCGCGCTGGAGGAGATCAATTTCCCCAAGCGCCTGAAGTTTGTGGGGGAGGACGCTTTCGCGGGGACAAAGTGGATGGCCGACAGGCTGTCGGAGAATCCTCTTGTCATAGCAGGAAGGGTTTTGATTAACGGCCGGGCGGCATCCGGGAGAGTGAGGATTCCGGAGCATGTGGTTCAGATCGCAGAGCGGGCCTTTTATGGGAACCAGAAGCTGACAGAGGTGGAAATTCCGGGAAGCGTGGAAAGCATCGGGGCGGCTTCGTTTGAAAGCTGCAAAAGCCTGAAACGCGTAACGCTGGCGGCCGGACTCAAAGATATCGCGCCCTATGCCTTTGACAAATGCGAAAGCCTCACAGACATCAAAATCCCGGAGGGGGTGGGAACTCTCGGAGACGGGGCATTTGCAAGGTGCGGCAGACTGAAACGCGCGGAGATTCCGGCCAGCGTAGATTTCATCGGGGAGAACGCCTTTTTGGAGGCGGGAGAGCTGACTGTCTGGGGACTGGAGAAAAGCTTCGCCCAGTCCTACGCGGCAAAGAAGCACATCCCCTTCCGGAACCTTGGAAGTGACAGAGGAACCCTCCGGTTTGACGCGAACGGCGGCAGGAAGCCCTCCTTCGGCAGCATGGAGGTCGTGGAAAACAGCACATATGGCAAGCTGCCGGATACGGCGAGAAAGGGCTATCTCTTTGGGGGCTGGTATACGGCGGCAAAGGGCGGCGTCCGGGTGACGGAAGCGTCCATCGTGAAATTTCCCTGGGAGCCGGTGCTGTACGCCCACTGGTCAAACATCTCGGTAAAGAAAGCCTCCCTGGAAAAGCTGGTGAACCTGACGGGCGGTAAACTGAAGATCAAATGGAAAAAGGTTCCCGGGGCGGACGGTTATGAGATCCGGTATGCTGCAAATAAAAAAGTGCGGAAGCCGAAACGGAAAACAACAGGCAGTAAGACGCTGACGGTAAAGAAGCTGAAAAAAGGAAAAACGTATTACGTCAAGATCCGCGCCTATCGGACCGATTCAGCGGGGAAAAAGGTATATGGGGCGTACAGTAAGACGCGGAAAGTAAAAATAGAGAAATAGAGAGGAAGTTTTCACATCAGCAGCACGGAAAAACACGCGAAAATTGAAAACAGGTATGGAAAAAAGAAAAAAGGTATGGTATAATACGAAAAGTTTATAATGTAAGGAGGCTAGGTCATGAAGCACATTAAGACTTTGAACACGCAGAGTTTGCAGAAAACTGTGAAAAAAGGCGGCTGCGGCGAATGTCAGACATCTTGTCAGTCTGCTTGTAAGACATCCTGTACCGTGGGAAATCAGAGCTGCGAAAATAATAAATAAGCGAATAGGAAATTCGGTAAGCAGCGGACACTGTTCGCTGCTTATTAGTTGAAAGGGGATTTGACGTGATCCATCAGTACAAAAATAACGGTTATAACATCGTTATGGACATTAACAGCGGTGCGGTACATATTGTGGATGATGTGGTTTATGATGTCCTCCCGTTTCTGGAGGAGAACAATGGCGAGGAGGATATTCTTGCGGCTCTTTCCGGGAAATACCAGAAGGAGAGCATTTTGGAGGCCATTGCGGACTGCAGGGAGCTTGAGGAGGCGGGGACGCTTTTCACCGAGGATGTGTATGAGAGCGCCATCGAGCATTTTTCCAAGCGGCCTACGGTGGTGAAGGCTCTGTGCCTGCACATTGCCCACGACTGCAACCTTGCCTGCCGTTACTGCTTCGCGGAGGAGGGAGAGTACCACGGAAGAAGGGCTCTGATGAGCTATGAGGTGGGAAAACAGGCTCTTGATTTCCTGATTGCGAATTCTGGGAACCGCAGAAACCTGGAGGTGGATTTCTTCGGCGGCGAGCCGCTGATGAACTGGCAGGTAGTAAAGGATCTGGTTCACTACGGCAGAGAGCAGGAGAAGAAGTTCGACAAGAATTTCCGGTTCACTCTGACGACAAATGGCGTTTTGCTGAACGAGGAGATCATGGAGTTTTGCAATCGGGAGATGGCAAATGTGGTCTTAAGCATTGACGGGCGGAAGGAAGTCCATGATTATATGCGTCCTTTCCGGAAAGGGAAGGGGAGCTACGACCTGATCGTACCTAAGTTCCAGCAGTTTGCCGAGAGCAGAGGACAGCAGAAGTATTATGTGAGAGGAACCTTTACCCGGCATAATCTGGATTTTGCCGAGGATGTGCTGCATTTAGCGGATCTGGGATTTGAACAGATTTCCGTGGAACCGGTAGTGGCGATGCCGGAGGAGGAATATGCCCTTCGGGAGGAGGATATTCCAAAGATCTGCGAGGAGTACG
The DNA here is from genome assembly GCA_002361955.1 of Lachnospiraceae bacterium UBA3316. Taxonomy (GTDB): domain Bacteria; phylum Bacillota; class Clostridia; order Lachnospirales; family Lachnospiraceae; genus Hominisplanchenecus_A. Next base: position 62,506 of record DESK01000044.1, on the reverse strand, counting down.
ACAGGCTTGCCGCAGAGATGATAAAGAGACATAAAGAAGGAAAGGGCTTCAACTTTTTCCACTTTATGATAGATCTGACAGGAGGCCCCTGTGTCTATAAGCGCCTTTCAGGCTGCGGCTCAGGCACGGAGTACCTGGCAGTGACACCATGGGGAGATTTATATCCCTGCCATCAGTTCGTGGGAGAAGAGAAGTTCTTGATGGGAAATGTCTTCGACGGGCTGAAAGCAAAGGAGCTTCAGGAGGAGTTTAAAGGCTGTAACGTATACGCGAAGGAAAAGTGCAGGAAATGCTTTGCGAAATTCTACTGCAGCGGCGGATGCGCGGCGAACGCGTACAAATTCCACGGCTCCATTAATGACGCATACGACATCGGCTGCGAGCTGCAGAGGAAACGGGTAGAGTGTGCGATTATGATAAAAGCCGCATTAGCGGAGGAAGAGGAAAAGGAGAACTGACAAATGCGAATGAAGAAAAACAGAGCAGTTGCGGTTGTCGTAGTGATGGCTTTATTCCTGGGCCTTCTGACGTTCACCGCAGCAGTAGGGTTCGGACCCACAGGGACGGGCGCTGCAAGAAACATTACCACAGGTCTTGACCTGGCGGGCGGAGTAAGTATTACTTATCAGACAGTAGGCGACAAGGCCCCCTCTGCGGAGGATATGGCCGACACCATCTACAAGCTGCAGCAGCGTGTAGACGGCTACAGCACAGAGGCCCAGGTTTACCAGGAGGGCGACAACAGAATCAATATCGAGATCCCTGGCGTGACAGATGCCAACAAGATTTTGGAAGAGCTGGGAAAACCAGGTTCCCTGCAGTTTACCCTGGCAGATGGCACAGAGGTATTGACAGGTACAGATGTGGAATCCGCAGAGGCGAAGGTTACCCAGGACGACCTGAAGAACAGACAGTATGTGGTTGAGCTGATCCTGACAAGTGAGGGCGCGTCCAAATTCGCGACAGCCACTTCTGAAAACGTAGGAAAGCAGATCGCGATCGTTTACGATGGTGAGACGATCAGCGCACCTCAGGTAAAAGAGGCCATCACAGGCGGAAGCGCTTACATTGACGGTATGGCTGACCAGCAGGAGGCAGAGCGTCTGGCGTCCTCCATCCGTATCGGTTCCCTTTCCCTGGAGTTGGAAGAGCTGCGTTCCAACGTGGTAGGCGCGCAGCTGGGTGAGGAGGCCATCTCCACCAGCCTGCTGGCAGGTGTGATCGGACTTGCCATCGTTATCGTATTTATGGCTATTGTATATCTTCTTCCGGGTATTGTGGCCGGCATTTCCCTGTTGATCTATACAGCGCTGATGCTGGTTATGCTGAATGCCTTTGATATCACGCTGACGCTGCCCGGTATCGCAGGTATCATCCTGTCCATCGGTATGGCTGTGGACGCCAACGTTATTATCTATGCCCGTATCCGTGAGGAGATCGCGGCAGGCAAAGGCGTGCAGGGAGCCATTGAGACAGGCTTCAAGAAGGCTCTGTCCGCTATCGTAGACGGAAATATCACGACCCTGATCGCTGCCCTGGTGCTTGGCATGATGGGAACAGGAAGCGTAAAGGGCTTTGCGCAGACGCTGGCTATGGGTATCATTTTATCCATGTTCACCGCTCTGGTGATCTCACGTCTCCTGGTGAATGCTTTCTACGCACTGGGACTGAAGGATGAGAAATACTACGGAAAACAGGTCGAGAGAAAGACGATCAATTTCCTTGGAAAGAAAAACATCTGCTTTATCGTTTCTATCGTACTGATCCTGGCAGGACCTGTGACCATGGCTGTCTACAGCAGTTCCCAGGGAAAGGCATTGAATTACAGCCTGGAGTTTATGGGCGGTACTTCCACAAATGTTACTTTCAATGAAGATATGTCCATCGCGGATATTGACGCGAAAGTAAAGCCTGTAGTGCAGGGCGTGACGGGCGACGCTGACATCCAGACACAGAAGGTTTCCGGCACCAACCAGGTGATCATCAAGACCAGGGAGCTCAGCCTGGATGAGAGGCAGAAGCTGAACGAGGCTCTCGTTGAGAGCTTTGAGGTGGATGAATCCCTGATCACTGCGGAGAGTATTTCCTCAACAGTCAGCAATGAGATGCGCAGCGACGCAGTCGTTGCGGTGATCGTGGCTACGATCTGTATGCTGATCTATATCTGGTTCCGGTTTAAGGATATCAGATTTGCTACCAGCGCCGTGTTGGCCCTGGTACACGATGTATTGGTGGTTCTGGCTTTCTACGCGGTTTCCCGTATTTCCATCGGAAATACCTTTATCGCATGTATGCTGACCATCGTAGGTTACTCCATCAACGCCACGATCGTTATCTTTGACCGTATCCGTGAGAACTTAAAGCAGATGTCAAAGAAGACAGATCTGGCGGAGGTTGTAAATACAAGTATTACACAGACATTGACGAGAAGTATCTACACTTCCTTTACGACCTTCATCATGATTGCCGTACTTTATGTGCTGGGCGTACCCTCCATCCGTGAGTTTGCCCTGCCGCTGATCGTAGGTGTTGTATGCGGTGGTTACTCATCCGTATGCATCACAGGCGCTCTGTGGTATGTCATGAAGACGAAGATTGGAAAGAAAAGAGCATAATCTTTAAAGAAATATAAGAGCCGGGGCTGCCGAAGTTTTGGAGGTGTCTCGGCTCTTGGCATCATGGAGGAAGAGCAGAGTGGAGAGATGGTATGTGGCGGCCAAGCGGGCCGACTTCCAGGAGATCGGCAGGAAATTTGGCATCGACCAGGTGACAGCCAGGCTGATCAGAAACAGGGAGGTGGTCGGGGATGACGCCATAGACGCCTACCTGCACGGAGGCAGGGAGCGCCTGGGCGATCCCCATCTGCTGAAGGATGCCTGTAAAACCGCGGGCATCCTGAAAGAAAAGATCCGCCAGGGAAAGAAGATACGGATTATCGGGGACTATGACATTGATGGAGTAAACGCCTCCTACATCCTGTACCGGGGGCTGACCAGGTGCGGCGCCCAGGTGGATGTGGAGATCCCGGACCGGATGAAGGACGGCTACGGGCTGAATGGACATCTCATTCAGCTGGCTTACCAGGAAGGGGTGGATACGATCCTTACCTGTGACAATGGCATCGCGGCCGTGGCCGAGATCAGGGAGGCGAAAGACCTGGGCATGACAGTTCTCATTACGGACCACCATGAGCTGCAGCCGGAGCTGCCGCCGGCAGATGCCATCGTAAACCCGAAGCAGCCGGACTGCCCCTACCCCTTTAAAGCCCTGTGCGGGGCGGCGGTGGCCTACAAGCTGGTCGCCTGCCTGTATGAGGCCTGGGGGATCCAAAGGGCGGAGGCGGATGAGTTTCTGGAGTTCGCGGCGGTGGCAACGGTGGGAGATGTGATGGATCTTGTGGGAGAGAACAGGATCATCGTCAAGGAGGGGCTGAAGCTTTTAAATCATACAGCCAATCCCGGACTGCGGGCGCTGATTGAGGCCACAGGGCTTTCCGGATCCCGGATCACCGCCTATCATATCGGCTTTGTCCTTGGGCCATGCATCAATGCCAGCGGACGGCTGGACACGGCCAAGCGGGCCCTGGCGCTTCTTCTGGAGCAGGACTGTGTGAAGGCCGCGAAGCTGGCGGAGGATTTAAAGGAGCTGAACGACGAGCGGAAGGCCATGACGCTGCAGGGGGTGGAGCTGGCGGCAGGCAGGATTGAGAGCAGCTCCCTGAAGGAAGATAAGGTGCTGGTAGTCTATCTGCCCGAGTGCCACGAAAGCCTGGCGGGGATCATAGCCGGAAGGCTCAGGGAGCGTTACCACAAACCCGTCTTCGTGCTGACCGACGGGGCGGAGGGTGTGAAGGGCTCAGGGCGTTCCATCGAGGCCTACAATATGTTTGCCGAGATGTGTCAGTGTTCCGACCTCTTTACAAAGTTTGGGGGGCATCCCTTGGCGGCGGGCCTGTCTCTGCCGAAAGAGCATGTGGAGGAATTTCGCAGCAGGATCAACCGGTTGTCCTCCCTCACAGAGGAGGATTTTATCCCGAAGGTGATGATCGACGTGCCCATGCCCATCAGCTATATCACGGAAAACCTGGTGGAGGAGCTGGATGTGCTGGAGCCCTTCGGAAAAGGGAACGTAAAGCCTGTGTTTGCCGAGAAAAATCTGAAGCTTCTGAGCGCCAGAATTCTGGGAAAGAATAAAAATGTGGTAAAATTGCAGGTGAAAAATTCGGGAGACGTGGTGATGGACGCCCTGTATTTCGGGGATGTGGATGTATTCCGGGCCTATCTCACGGAACAATACGGGGCGGGAGAGACGGAGAAGCTTTTCTGGGGAAGGGAAAACAGCATCTTCCTGTCGGTTACCTACTATCCGGGAATCAATGAGTTCCGGGGAAGGCGCAGCCTGCAGATTGTGATTCAGAATTATCAGTAAAGGAGAAAAGAATGAAAAAGGTAGGAATGAAAATACTTTTGGTGCCCCTGGCGGTGATCGTGGCTGCCTTGTACTACTATGTGACGATCCCGGCGGTAAATATCCACTCGTCCGGGTTCTGGATGTTCCTCGCCTTGGCAGTGGTGGTAGTCACAGGGCTCTATGCCCTGTCAAAGGTAAAGGCGAAGGCAGAGGTGAAGGCCAGCAAGGGCGTAAAGCTGGGAATACTTCTTCTGCTGGTCGTGGCAGCCGTCTATGTGGTGGGCTCCATCCTGTCGTCCCCCATCGTAAACGCGAAAAAGTACCAGCAGCTGATCAAGGTGGAGGACAGGAAGTTCGCCGAGGATATCAAAGAGGTGGATTACAGGCAGATTCCTCTTTTAGACAGGGATTCCGCGACCCTTCTCGGAAACAGAAAGATGGGAAGCATGGTGGATATGGTATCCCAGTTTGAGGTCAGCCCTCTCTATACCCAGATCAATTACCAGGATACGCCCACCAGAGTGACGCCCCTCGTGTATGCCAGCGCCATCAAATGGTTTACGAACCAGAAGAACGGCATTCCGGCGTATATCAAGATCGATATGGCCACCCAGGATACGGAGCTCGTGAAGCTGGAGAAGCCCATCCGCTATTCCCAGTCGGAGTTTTTCAACAGAAACATTAACCGCCATCTGCGGTTCTGTTATCCGACGTACATTTTTGATGATCTGAGCTTTGAGATCGACGAGGACGGAACCCCCTACTGGGTATGTCCTGTAAAGAAGTTCAATATCGGCCTGTTCGGCGGCGTGACCATCGGAAGGGTGGTGCTGTGCAACGCGGTAACCGGAGAGACGGAGGATTACGCGGTGGAGGATTGCCCCACATGGGTGGACCATGTGTACGCCGCCGATTTGCTGACCCAGCTTTACGATTACCACGGTATGCTGCAGAACGGCTTTATCAACAGCGTCCTGGGCCAGAAGGGCTGCCTGATGACGACGGACGGATATAATTACCTGGCTCTGGAGGATGACGTGTGGGTGTACACAGGCATTACCTCCGTAAGCGGCGATGAGTCAAACGTGGGATTTGTGCTGATGAACCAGAGAACCATGGAGTGCCGCTATTATGAGATCCCGGGAGCCCAGGAGTATTCAGCCATGGCCTCCGCGGAAGGACAGGTGCAGAACTTAGGCTACCGCTCCACCTTCCCGCTGCTCTTAAATATTTCCGGGGAGCCTACCTATTTTATGGCCCTCAAGGATGACGCGGGCCTGGTGAAAAAATACGCCATGGTAAATATCAAGAAATACCAGAACGTGGCCATCGGCGACACGGTGGCGGCCTGCGAGAAGGCCTACAATACGATGCTCAAGCAGAGCGGCATCAAGGTGGCGGACAGCGCCCAGGCGCTGAGTGTCAGCGGAAAAATTAGCCGCATCGCCCAGGGAGTCGTGGAAGGAAATTCCCACTACTATCTGATGCTGGAGGGACATGGTGAGATCTTTGACGTGTCCGTGGTAGATCTCATCGACGTCATCCGCTACGAGGAGGGCGATACGATCACCCTTTCTTATGAGGAAGGAAGTCCGGCGAACACGGTTGTGGGGATCGGCGGGGAGAAATAAGTGTTCCCGCAAGGAAGGATGCCCCGCAGAGGAGGAGCACCAGAAGCAGGATGGCCGCCGCGCAGTGGAGAAAGAACGCATCCGGCAGGATCGTGATGACCGGGTCTGTTTCCGGATCAAAGAGCCAGTAGTCGTTGCGGAAGAGGAGCTTGTGGAACATTACGAAAAAGCTGTCCCAGCTGCATGCGATCAGGACGCCCAGAATGGCGGGAATGGCCGGTGTGAGAATGCCAGCCAGTTTCAGAAAGGCTCCGTCCCTTTTGCGCAGGCGGAAAAAACCGCCCACTGCCGCGGCAAGGAAGGAAACGATGCAGAGATACTGGACAAACACAAAGATAGTTCTCACTTCCTCAAAATGGATCCGTCCGCCCTCAGACATGGGCAGGGTGGGAAACTGCAGGCAGCCGTGCCAGGACAGGGAGTTATAGTCGATCAGCGCGTCGTAATTCGCGCGGATTTCCTCCTCGGGCAGGCCAGAGGTTTCCTCGACACCGAGAGCCTTGATATCAAAGTAGTATAAGGGGCGGAAATGCAGCACCGCCACTACGGAGAAGCTGATAAAAAACAGCGCGCAGGCCAGGGCCAGAAGCCAGGCGGAGAGAGGGTAGGGTTTTCTTTTCATAGGTTGATAACTCCTTTCTAAACAAACATAGCTCACAGGCAGCCGTCCCGAAGGAAAAGCGGGGCGGCTGTTTTTGCATTTTAATCTTTTCCATCCTACCACAAGGAGGCGGAAAGTACAACTTTTCCTATTCTATTGACAAATTCAGAAGAAATAGGTAGAATGAAAAAAGATTTTTACAGTTTATATCATATAGAAACTACAGATTATGCAGGAGGCAGGAATTATGAGCGTACCGTACAACCACAGGGCCATCGAATCCAAGTGGCGCAAGCACTGGGAGGAGCACCCTGTAAATGTTAACGATGGAAAGAAACCGAAGTATTATTGTCTGGATATGTTTCCCTATCCGTCAGGAAATGGGCTTCATGTAGGACATTGGAGAGGATATGTGATCTCCGACGTGTGGAGCCGTTATAAGATGCTCCAGGGCTATTATCTGATCCATCCCATGGGCTGGGACGCGTTTGGCCTTCCGGCAGAAAACTATGCGATCAAGACAGGGCAGCACCCTGCGATTTCCACAAAGAAAAATGTGGAGAATATTAAGCGTCAGATCAATGAGATTGCCTCTATTTACGACTGGGATATGGAGGTAAACACCACAGACCCGGATTTCTATAAGTGGACCCAGTGGATTTTTGTAAAAATGTTCAAGGAAGGGCTGGCTTACGAGAAGGAGTTCCCCATCAACTGGTGTCCGTCCTGTAAAACGGGACTGGCAAACGAGGAGGTCGTAAACGGCGTCTGCGAGCGCTGCGGCACGGCGGTGACGAAAAAGAATCTGCGCCAGTGGATGCTTCGCATTACCAAGTATGCCGACAGGCTGTTAAACGACCTGGACAAGCTGGACTGGCCGGAGAAGGTTAAGAAGATGCAGTCTGACTGGATCGGCAAATCCTACGGAGCAGAGGTAGACTTTCCGGTAGAGGGAAGAGAGGAGAAGATTACCGTTTATACCACCAGGCCCGATACACTTCACGGTGCGACGTTCATGGTGCTGGCGCCGGAGCATAAGCTGGCGGCCAAGCTGGCTGTGCCGGAGACACGGGAGGCCGTGGAGAACTATATTTTCGAGTCCTCCATGAAGTCAAACGTAGACCGTATGCAGGATAAGGAGAAGACGGGCGTATTTACAGGAAGCTATGCGATTAATCCCTTAAACGGCGCGAAGGTTCCCATCTGGCTGTCCGACTATGTACTTGCTGATTACGGAACGGGAGCGATCATGTGCGTACCTGCCCATGACGACCGTGACTTTGCGTTCGCGAAAAAGTTTGATATTCCGATCATCCAGGTCATCGCCAAGGATGGCAAGGAGATTGAAAATATGACGGAAGCCTACACGGAGGCAGCCGGAACGATGATCAATTCCGGCGAGTGGAACGGCATGGAGTCCGCGGTGCTGAAAAAAGAAGCGCCCATGATGATCGAAAAGATGGGCATCGGAAAAAAGACCGTGAACTTCAAGCTGCGTGACTGGGTATTTTCCCGTCAGCGTTACTGGGGTGAGCCGATCCCCATTGTACATTGTCCCAAGTGCGGAAATGTTCCGGTACCGGAGGAGGAGCTGCCGCTGCGCCTGCCGGATGTGGAATCTTATGAGCCGACCGGAACGGGAGAATCCCCCCTGGCAGCCATTGAGGACTGGGTGAACTGCAAGTGTCCCGTCTGCGGCGCGGACGCCAAGAGGGAGACGAACACCATGCCCCAGTGGGCAGGCTCTTCCTGGTATTTTCTCCGCTATGTGGACAGCCATAACGATAAGGAGCTTGTTTCCAAGGAGAAGGCAGACAAGTATCTGCCCGTAGACATGTATATCGGAGGCGTAGAGCACGCGGTGCTTCATCTTCTGTATTCCAGGTTCTACACAAAGTTCCTGTATGATATCGGGGTTGTGGACTTCGACGAGCCCTTTAAGAAGCTGTTCAACCAGGGTATGGTCTGCGGCCGGGACAAAGAGACAGGAGCAGCCACCAAGATGAGCAAATCCCTGGGCAACATTGTGTCCCCGGATGATATTGTCAGGGACTACGGCTGTGACAGCCTGAGGCTCTACGAACTCTTTATCGGGCCGCCGGAGCTGGATTCGATCTGGGATGACAGCGGCATTGAGGGCGTATACCGTTTCCTGACTCGTTTCTGGAAGCTGGTAACGGAGAACATCGATAAAAACGTTGCGGCCACCAAGGAGATGCTCAAGGTTCGCCACACGATGGTGCATACCATCACCCAGAGACTGGAGAGCTTCAGCCTGAATACCGTGATCTCCGGCTTTATGGAGTTCACCAACAAGCTTCTGGATCTGGCAAAGCGGGAGGGCGGCATTGACAAGGAGACCCTGGAGACAGCCGTGATTCTGATGGCTCCCTTCGCGCCCCATATTTCCGAGGAACTGTGGGAGCAGCTTGGCTATGAAACCTCTGTCTTTGATAATCAGTGGCCGGAGCATGACGAGGAGGCCATGAAGGACGACGAGATCCAGGTGCCGGTGCAGATCAACGGAAAGACAAAGGTGGTCATCAGCATTCCGGCGGAGGCCACAAAGGAGCAGGCCCTGGAGGCAGGCCGCAAGGCGATCGCCGACAGGATCACAGGGAACATCGTCAAAGAGATTTATGTGCCGAAGAAGATTATCAACTTTGTGCAGAAATAATGAATAATAAAAGACACTCCGCAGGGCTTTATGGTAAGCCCTGCGGAGCGTTTTCATGTCATGATGCTGTCGGTTTCGCGTGACTGCCGCCTACACCTGCTGAATCCCGGAGATATCGGAGTCGATCATCATGGAATAATTGGTGTGGTAGATCACGAAGCCCGGCATTTTGCCGTTGACCTTTTTAACATGCTTTTTCTGGATATAGTCGATCTCGACTTTTTCGGCCTTCCGGTTGCTGGAGTAGTGGGCGGCCAGCCTCGCGGCCTCCTCGTAGGTGGCATCGGGCATTTCCCCGCCCTCCGGGTTTTTCACGATCACGTGGGAGCCCGGGGCGCCTTTCGCGTGGAACCACCAGTCATTTCCCGTGGCAAATTTGAAGGTCAGCTCTTCGTTCTGGTAATTATTTTTTCCCACATACATATGATAGCCGTCGCTGGAGATATAGTGGAAGGGCTTTGAGGTGATCTTCACCTTCTTCCCGGTATACTTTCGGCGGATATAGCCGAACTGGGTCAGCTCCTCCTTGATCTGTACAAGATCCTCCTCGGAGAGGGCAATGTCCAGGGCCGTGCTGATGGATTCCAGGTGCTCGATGGCCTCCCGCGTCTCCACCGTCAGCCCGGTCAGGGCTTCATAGGTACGCTTCAGCTTGTTGTAGCGGTCAAAATTTTTCTGGGCGTTTTCCTGGGGCGTGAGCATGGGATCCAGGGGAATGGTCACCATCTCATTCGTATAGTAGTTCAGGGCTTCCAGTTTTTTGGCTCCCGGCTCCAGCCCATAGCCGTAGGTGTTGATCAGCTCGCCGTAGACCCGGTATTTTTCCCTCTTTTCCGTGTCCTTCAGCTGGCGCAGCTGCAGATCGTACTTTTTCCTGTCTCTGTCCAACGCCGTCTGCACAATGCGCCGCAGGTTCGCGGAGCGCTGGTGGATGCGTGTGAGGGTGTTTTTGACGGCGTAGTAGGATTCCAGCACCTGGGAGATGCTCTCATAGGTCTCGGATCTCATGTCAAAGTACTGGGTCAGAGGCACCGAGGAAAAATCCCGGGGCTCTTTTCTGTCGTACACGATGGTGGGCGTGAAATGGCCCTCCCGCACATCCTCCATCAACAGGGAAAAGGTGTGATAGAGATGGGTCTTCTCAAGGGGGGTGAGGGCGTTAGCGCTTTTGAGGGATTCCAGGGAGGCCCGGTGGCAGATTTCCTCGGCGATCAGGGGGCTGATACCGGTGAGAGCCATGTAGAGGGCCTTGGAAAGAGGCATGGGCTTGGTGCATACGGACGCATAAAACCCTTCCTCTGTGACCGTGAGGGGATCGGCCTTTTCCTGGGTGGCGGGGAGGAAGTAGTTCCGTCCCGGCAGCACCTCCCGCACGGAGCTCATCTGCGCCCCTACGTGTTTGATGGCGTCCAGGATCATGCCTTTCTCGTCGCAGAAGATGATGTTGCTGTGTTTTCCCATGATCTCCACGATCAGATCCTTTTTGCACAGGTCGCCCAGCTCATTTAAATGCTCGATCTCAAAGTGGATCACACGCTCCAGCCCCGGCTGCCAGACGCGCAGGATCTTTCCGCTGCCGATGTACTTTCTGAGCAGCATACAGAAGTTAGGGGCCGTCAGGGGCGAGGGCTTATTTTTCTGGGTAAAATAGATCAGGGGAAGGCTTGCGCCTGCGGAAATCAGCAGACGGTATTGGGTTCTGTTGTTCTTTATGGTCAGCAGCAGCTCGTCGTTTTCCGGCTGCGCGATTTTATTGATTTTTCCGCCTGTAATGGATTCGTTTAGTTCCTTTACCATATTTGCGATGACGATTCCGTCCAGTGCCATGGAATTCACCTGCTTTCTTCAGATAGATATGTGTAACAAATGTATACAGTATAGCAGAAAAAGGGAAAAATGAAAAGTAGAAATGGTAATTGACGCTTGCCCCGATATGATTTATACTAATTTTATATGGCCTTTCGGCCATGAGTAATGGAATAAGGTGAGCAGATGAAATGATAAAGAGCATGACAGGCTTTGGACGGAGTGAGCTCCTCCAGGGCGACAGAAAATTTACTGTGGAAATGAAGGCAGTAAATCACAGATATTTCGATGTAAATATCAGGATTCCGAAGAAGCTTGGCTTTTTCGAATCGGTAGTCCGCAGTGTGCTGAAGGAGTATATGCAGAGGGGAAAGGTGGACGTCTTTATTACCTACGAGGATTTTACGGAGACCAATGTTTCCTTGAAGTATAATGAAAGCATTGCCGCGGAATACGTAAAGGCTTACAGGCAGATTTCCCAGACCTTCGGTCTGCCGGATGACATCACGACCTCACTGATCGGCAGAAGCCCGGAGGTTTTCTCCATGGAGGAACAGGCTGTGGATGAAAAGGAACTGTGGGAGCTTTTGGAGAAGGCTGTGAGAGGGGCGTGCGCCCAGCTGGCAGAGTCACGGATCCGGGAGGGCGAGGCCTTAAGGGACGATCTGGTGGCGAAGCTTGAGGGGATGCTGACAGACGTGGAGGCTGTGGAGAAGCGCTATCCGGAGGTAATGGAGAATTACCGGAATAAGCTGACCGAAAAAGTAAAGGAGCTTCTGGGAGATACCCAGATGGAGGAGGGCCGTATAGCCGCCGAGGTGGTGCTGTACTCCGACAAGATCTGCACCGACGAGGAGACCGTCCGTCTGAAGAGCCATATCGAGAGCATGAAGACGGCGCTGCTGGCGGGGGGAAGTATTGGCAGAAAGCTGGATTTTATCGCCCAGGAGATGAACCGGGAGGCGAACACGATCCTGTCCAAGGCCAACGACCTGGAGACGTCCAACATCGCGATCAATCTCAAGACAGAGATCGAGAAGGTCAGGGAGCAGATCCAGAACATAGAATAAATGGAGGTTGGTATTGGCGAGATTGATGAATATTGGGTTTGGGAACGCAGTCAACACCGATAAGGTGGTGGCCGTCGTAAATCCTGAGGCTGCTCCCATCAAGCGGATGGTACAGCAGGCCAAGGAGGACGGCAGAGTGATTGACGCTACCCAGGGCAGACGTACGAAGGCCGTAGTGGTCACCCAGGAGGATCATATTATATTGTCGGCACTGCAGCCTGAGACGCTGATGAAGCGGTTTTCCGGCACGGCAGTCCCGGAAGTGAAAGGAGAAGAGGATGAACCATAGAGGAATCTTGATCGTACTTTCCGGATTTTCCGGCGCGGGAAAAGGAACTCTTGTGAAAGCGCTGATGGATCAGTACGACAATTACGCGCTGTCGATTTCCGCTACCACCAGGCAGCCGCGAGAGGGCGAGGAGGACGGAAAAGCGTATTTTTTTAAAAAGGTAGAGGAATTTCAGCAGATGATTGACGAGGGCGCCTTTATTGAGTACGCGAAATACGTGCAGAATTATTACGGTACGCCCAGGGCTTATGTGGAGGAGATGCTGGAGGCGGGAAAGGATGTGATCCTGGAGATTGAGATCCAGGGCGCCCTGAAGGTAAAGGAAAAGTACCCGGACGCACTGTTTCTCTTTGTCACCACACCGGACGCGGATACCCTGAAAAACAGGCTTACGGGCCGGGGCACAGAGACGGAGGAAGTGATTGCCTCCCGCCTGGCCAGAGCAGGGGAAGAGGCGGAGGGAATCGGGTCGTATGATTACCTGATCATCAACGACGATCTGGATGAGGCAGTGAGGGAGGCTCACGAGATCATCCAGGGAGAGCATTTCCGTGTTTCCAGAAAAACAGCGTTTATTGAAGTGATGAAAGAAGATTTAAAGAGGTTTTCGAAAGGAGAATAATCAGTATGTTACATCCATCTTACACAGACTTAATGGAAGTAGTAAACAGCGAGGTAGGAGAAAATGAGACGCCGGTAGTAAACAGCCGTTATTCCATCGTTTTGGCTACGGCAAAGCGCGCCAGGGAGATCATCGGCGGCGCGGATCCCATGGTGTACAGCGCCGGGAAGAAGCCCCTGTCTATCGCCGTGGAGGAGCTGAACAAGGGAAAAGTAAAGATTGTGGCGGAAGAAGAGAAGTCAGAGGATGAGATCGAGTTATGAGGTTATTGTTTGTTTCCCTGGGATGTGATAAAAACCTGGTAGATTCAGAGGTTATGCTGGCCCTTTTAAATGAAAAGGGCTATGTTCTGACGGATGATGAGGAGCAGGCGGATATTATCATCATCAATACCTGCTGTTTCATCAACGATGCCAAGGAGGAGAGCATTCAGACGATCCTGGAGATGGCAGAGTACAGGAAGGCAGGAAGCTGTAAGGCACTGATCGTGACGGGATGCCTGGCTCAGCGTTATCAGCGGGAGATCACAGAGGAGATCCCCGAGGTGGACGCGGTGCTTGGCACCACCACCTACGAGGAGATCAACAGAGCCGTGGAGGAGGCCCTGGCCGGAAACCATCTGCTGGAGTTTCACAGTATCGATGAGCTGCCGGCGGGAGAGCATAAGCGGCTTCTCACCACAGGAGGCCATTATGCCCATTTGAAGATCGCGGAGGGCTGCGACAAGCATTGCACCTACTGCATCATTCCGAAGGTGCGGGGAAAATACCGCAGCGTTCCCATGGAGCAGCTTCTGGCGGAGGCGGAGGAGCTGGCGGCCCAGGGGGTGAAGGAGCTGATTCTGGTGGCCCAGGAGACGACGCTTTACGGCGTCGATCTTTACGGGGAAAAGTCCCTGCACAGGCTGCTTCGGGAGCTCTGTAAGATCAAAGGGATCCGCTGGATCCGTCTGCTGTACTGCTATCCGGAGGAAATTTATGAGGATCTGATCACCGTCATGAAGGAGGAGCCGAAGGTCTGCCATTATCTGGATCTTCCGATCCAGCATGCCAATGACACGGTTCTCCGCCGTATGGGACGCAGAACCTCCAAGGCGGATTTGATCCGTACCGTCCGCCATCTGCGGGAGGAGATTCCGGATATTGTTCTGCGCACCACGCTGCTGACAGGATTCCCGGGGGAGACAGAGGAAGCCCATGAGGAACTGATGGAGTTTATCGACGAGATGGAGTTCGACCGTCTGGGAGTCTTTGCCTATTCCCAGGAGGAGGACACGCCCGCAGCTCTGATGGAAGGGCAGATTCCGGAGGAAGTGAAGGAGGAGCGCCGGGACGCTCTGATGGAGCTTCAGCAGGAGATTGCTTTCGACAAAAACGAGACGATGGCGGGCAGAAGGCTTTTGGCCATGGTGGAGGGCAAGGTGGCAGATGAAAATGCTTATGTGGCCCGCACGTACATGGACGCGCCAGGCATCGACGGCTACCTGTTCATCCGTACGGACGAGACCCTGGTGACAGGTGATTTCGTCTGGGTAACGGTGACAGGGGCGCTGGAGTATGATTTGATAGGAGAGATTGCAGAATGAATACACCGAATATGCTGACGATTTTAAGGGTGCTTATGATTCCCTTTTTTGTGGTATTCCTGCTGTGTGATATTACGAATTTTGACAAGTACATTGCCCTGGGGATCTTTATCGCGGCGAGCCTGACGGATATGCTGGACGGTTATCTGGCGCGGAAGAACAACCAGGTAACAAATTTCGGGAAGTTTATGGATCCCCTGGCGGATAAGCTGCTTGTGTCGGCTGCCATGATCTGCCTGGTGGAGCTCGATAAGCTGCCCTGCTGGATCGTGATTATCATTATCAGCCGGGAGTTTGTGATCAGCGGTTTTCGTCTGATTGCTTCGGACAATGGCATTGTCATCGCGGCGAGCTGGTGGGGAAAGACAAAGACCGTATCCCAGATGGCCATGATCATTCTTATGATCGCGGACCTGGGCGGAGGCTTCGCGGCGGCGGAGACTGTGGTTATGTATCTGGCGTTGGCGCTGACAGTGATTTCCCTGGTGGATTACATTGTGAAAAATAAACAGGTACTCAGCATGCAGAACTAGCAGATGCCTGTCATGTACACGGAGGGGCCGGCCCTCCGTTGATAATGTCGCGGATATGCGGCACTGGAGGAGAATATGGTAGTTGAGTTGATTTCTGTAGGTACAGAATTATTGCTTGGAAACATTGTAAATACAAACGCGTCGTACCTGGCGGAAAAGTGCGCCCTTCTGGGGTTATCCCTGTACTATCAGTCGGTGGTAGGCGACAACGAGGAGCGCATGGCGGAGACGATGCGCACGGCTCTCGGAAGGTCAGATGTGGTGATCGTAAGCGGAGGCCTTGGGCCCACAAAGGATGACCTGACGAAGGAGGTGGCGGCCTCTGTGCTGGGGATGCCCCTCAAGGAGGATAAACATACCAGAAAGCGCATCGAGGAATATTTTAAAAACAGCCAGTTCAAGATCATCACGGACAATAACTGGAAGCAGGCCCAGGTTCCCGCAGGCAGTATCGTGATAGACAATAAAAACGGTACGGCGCCGGGGCTGATCCTGGAGAAGGACGGAAAGTCCATGATCCTGCTGCCAGGGCCCCCCAATGAGCTGCGGCCTATGTTTGAGGAGACGGTTTTCCCGTATCTGAATAAGCTCCAGCCGGAGACCATCTGCTCCGCGATGGTAAAAATCTGCGGATTGGGCGAGAGCTATGTGGAGACGCAGATCGCCGATATGATTGAGAAGCAGAAGAACCCCACCATCGCGCCCTACGCCAAGACGGGAGAGGTACATCTGAGGATCACGGCAAAGGCTGCCGACGAAAAGGAGGCCAGGAAGCTGATCAAGCCGGTGGTCAAGGAGCTGAGGAACCGTTTTGGAAACCATATTTATTCTACCGATGAGAAGGAGACCCTGGCGGAAAATGTGCTGAATCTCCTGAAGGAAAGGCAGCTGACGCTGACCACGGCGGAATCCTGCACCGGCGGTATGCTGGCGGCCCGCCTGACCGATGTGCCGGGAGCTTCGGAGGTCTTTAAGCAGGGCCTTGTAACCTACAGCAACAAGGCGAAGAGAAAGCTTCTCGACGTCAAGAAGATGACGCTGAAGGATTTCGGCGCTGTGAGCGAGAAGACGGCGAAGGAAATGGCAAAGAACGGTGCGTTTATCACAGGCGCGGACGTATGTATCTCGGTGACGGGGATCGCAGGTCCCGGGGGCGGCACGGAGGAGAAGCCCGTGGGCCTGGTCTACATCGCCTGCTGCCTGAACAATAAGCTGACCGTGAAGGAGTTTCATTTTAAGGGGAACAGGGCAAAGGTGCGGGAGTATACCGTGGCCCGCGCGCTGACTCTGCTGAGAAGCTGTATTCTGGAGGCAGAAGGAAAAGAAGAGAAGGCATAAGAACAGGATAAAGGTTCAGCCATCAAACCGGAGGGGGACTGCGTGAAACGCCGTTCTCTGGGGGTTGATGGCTGAACGATTTTTATTTCATAAACTTCATCATCATTCGTATTTTTTCTATCTTCGTGATTTCTTCCTGGGATTTTCCCATCTTTAAAACCTCAATGATCGCGTCCGTCTCGTCCGTGGAGAACGTCATCCCGTTGGAGCGGGACTGGGAGGCGGCTGCCATCAGGAAGGGCAGAAGCTCATTTTGGTTCTTTCCCGCGGTCTGCTCAGAGGCGGACATCAGCATCTGAAGCTTGGCAGGGTCAATATTTTTCAGGCTCGGATTGTTCATCCAACTGGAATCACTCATAGATTCTCCTTTCACTGGGGCTGCATCATGGAATGGCAGGCTTCAAACATGGACTGCTGTTCCGGCGGCAGCAGATTTTTCAGCATGTCAGGGCTTCCGTCTGTGTGCTGCAAAGCCTGGCAGAGCTGCATTATCTGCATCATCTGGATGTACTGGTCGATGGCCTCCTGCTCCCGTTTGCCGCAGAAGCACCGGATATCGGAAAGCATCTCCTCCGGGGAGGCCGCGGCTTCGCATCCGGCGCAGGCGCCGAGATCCGGGGAAGAGCGATAGAAGCCCATCAGGTTTGTGATCTCCGCCGCCTTGGCATAGAGGGCCAGAAACCTTTGGCCAGCCTGGGGCAGGTAGGGGATCATGGCCTTCATGAGCAGCAGATTTCCGCCGTTTGCCACCTGGTCGATGACAGGAAGGGCTTTCAGGGTGTCTTCAAGCATAAGCGCTGCGATCCTTTTTCATTATGTATATGAGAGGGGAGAGAAGATTATGCGAACAGGGCGGGCGGAGGCGACATATCATGATACCAGGTTCAAAAGGCCATAGGTTTCATGCTTTCATGAAACGGCAGGACTTTGGAACCTGTATTATAGCTGGGGGCAGCGGCGTCTGCTCCCGATATCCTATCATAAGAGCAGGAGGGATTTCTGTGAGGTTTAAATTAGTGCTTGACGGGAATGCGTTTTATGAGATAGATGAAGAATGCCTGAGAAAAAAAGAGCAGGCGGAAGAAGAAAAGAAGGAGGCTTTTTTGGAAATGCGCCGGGAATCCGGAAAGTGATACGGATGGCTGAGCTTGTCCCGCCGGAGGAGGTTCCGGCGGGCTTTTTTATATGCGGAAACGTAACTGTGAGGGGGCCAAACAGTTACGCGAACACAGAAAAATGGGGAAGCCGGAATTACCCGGCCTCCCCAAAAGCTTTGTCAGATTAGCATCCGCAGCCGCTGTTGCCGCATCCGCCGTTGCCGCCGCATCCGCCGCAGAGCAGCAGGAGAATGATGATAATGCAGCAGTTGTCACCGCCGAAACCGCAGCCGTTGCCGCATCCATTGTTATTTCCGCCGGAGCAGCAAAGCAGGATCAGGATCCACAGGATGGAGTTGCAGCCGCCTCCGAAACCGAAACCGCAGCTGTTGTTGCCGCATCCGTTAGAAACACCTTCACATCCACATCCACAGTTTGTTGCAGCTAAATCACTCATTTTTGTTACCTCCATGTTTTGTTTTTGTTTACACTTTAAGATATGTCCGGAGGCTTGTTTGGGTTACTGATTCATCAAATTTAAAAAAATTTGGTACAGGTTCAGGGTACCGTAGCCCCATTCCCGGTTGGGGAAGAGAAGCTGCGGGCTTCTGGAGGCGCCCCGGATCAGGAAGCTCTGTACCTCCAGGTTGGTAAAATAGCGGTAGGGCTGCTGCTCGTGCCCCCAGTTGACCAGCAAAGCTACGGCCCCGGCCGTGATGGCAGCCGCGGCGCTGGAGCCGGTGGAGGGTTCATAGCCCCCTCCGGACACAGGGGCAGAGACGTCGACGCCCGGCGCGGCGATGTCAGGCTTGATCCTCCCGTCCCTGGTATAGCCCCGGCTGGAATGGATATACAGGCTCCCGTTGTAGGCGTTGTAGGTGCTGACTGTGATGACTTCCTTATTATTGGCGGGGATGGTCAGGGTGGTATCCGGGTTCGGGGAGAGAAAGACGGTGCCGGGAGAGATCAGCCCGGTGATGGGCAGCCACATATGGAAGGAGCTGCTCATATCGGTATCATTGTATACCCGGACCGTCCAGATACCGGGCGTGGGGTTCCGGAAGCGCAGGAGAATCAGCTCATTTCCCGTGCCCGCCTCCACCAGTTCGTAGTAAAGGTCGATCACCGTCTTTTCCAGGGTGAAGCGCAGGGTGGTGCTTTGGGTCAGCCTGGCAGGGATCCGGGCGATGGTTTCCCCTAAGGGGGAGACGATGCCCACAGAGTAGAGCTCCGGCGGCTGTCCCCAGAGCTCCGTGGAAAATCCCGTCTCCCCCTCGGCCACCAGAATCTCTACGCTGTCATACTCCTGGGAGGGCGTAAACGTTCCATAGTAATGGTGGGCCGCCCCGGCTTCGTTTCCGGCTGCCACGATCACATAGCAGCCCGTAAAGCCGGAGTAGTAGGACAGAACCTGGTCCAGGGGAGAGTAGCCCGAATGGCTGCCCTGGGTGGTGCCCAGCCCCAGGCAGAGGATGATGGGCTTCTGGAGGGTATTGCCGAGGCCCAGCAGGTAGCGGACAGCCATCAGGATATCCGTCTCCTGATAGGCCGGAGCGCCTGCCTTGATCTGAAAAAAGTCCCGCAGGTTATCCTTGGCAGGCTTGAGCTTTACCATGGCGATATCGGCCTCCGGGGCCGCTCCCGTAAAATCGGCTGTCCCGTCGGCGCTTCCGGCGGCAATCCCCGCCAGACGGGTGCCATGGCCGTCCGTATCTCTCGTGGGCAGGGCGGAGAAGGGATCTGAAAGGGTGAGCGCCTCATTGATCTCCTGCAGGGTGTATTCCGTGCCGTAGGCGAAGCCGGCAGGGGGCGCGTCTGTCTGGATGGTTTGATCCCAGATCCGCACAATCCGGCTGCGTCCGTCGGAGCGGCGGAAGGCAGGAAGGGTGTAGTCGATGCCCGTGTCGATAAACCCCAGGATCACGTCCCGTCCCTTGTAGCCCAGCAGGGGCTGTGTCTGGACGGCGAGGATGCCGGAGGCCTCCAGGCTCACTGTGTCCAGGGTGGCAAAGAGCTTCGGCACGGAGTAGTACCCCGTAGCCTCCATGGGATTGCCGGGGAGGAGGGACAGGGGCACATGGACCATGCCGAAGCCTCCGCCGAAGGGCTGGGCGCCGTATTCCTCATACTGGCGCATCCAGGCTTCCGGGCTTGAGCGGAAGTTCAGGATGATATCCAGATAGTCATTGGAGAGAATTCTTTTTCGCAATTCCTCTTCGTTCATAAAAGCTCCTTAAAGGGGATTTCTACTATGCTATGCGGAAACACCCGGCCCTTTTCTGCATATCCTATAAAAATGATTTAGGTGTCAAAACTGGTTTATGGATTGTTGTGAATTCGGACTTTTGACACTGAAACCATAAAAATGGAAACACTTATTGGCAGGGGATGTCTGAAGGGGGGGGCGGTGAATATGGATCGTGTGCGAAGGGTGATTGGGGCGTGGAAGACCGATGAGAGGGGAATCCGCGGGAAAGGCGTCGGGGTGGCTGTACTGGATACGGGGGTGAGCCCCCATCCTGATTTTGGGGGCAGGATCGTGTGTTTCCGGGATTTCGTGGGCGGAAGGGTGGGGATTTACGACGATTGCTCCCACGGGACCCATGTGTGCGGGATCCTGGGAGGCAGCGGGGCGGCTTCAGCCGGAAAATACCGGGGGATCGCGCCGGAATGCCGATTGATCGGTCTGAAGGTTTTAGACCACAAAGGAAACGGAAGGAAGGAGGATATGCTGCGGGGAATCGCCTGGGCGGTAAACAACCGGGAGGCGTACGGCATCCGCATCCTGAATATATCGGTGGGAACGGTGAGGGAAAGCGCGTCCATGGACCGGCAGCTGACGGAGGCTGTGGAGAGGGCCTGGGACGCGGGGCTGGTGGTTGTGGTGGCCGCGGGAAATATGGGACCGGAGCCTATGAGCATCACCGTGCCGGGAAACAGCCGGAAGGTGATCACCGTGGGGGCTTCGGATGACTGTACCCCCGGAGGGGCCGGGGGTGTAAAGCCCTGCTATTCCGGCAGGGGGCCTACCGGGGAGTGTATCTGCAAACCGGATATTTCCGCCCCCGGTTCTGCCATCGTTTCCTGCAATGGGATTTTGCGCCGGGGAGCCGGCCATTATACGAGAAAAAGCGGCACTTCCATGGCCACTCCCGCAGTTTCCGGCAGCATCGCCCTGCTGTTGTCCCGGGAGCCGGAGCTTACAAACGTGGAAGTGAAGATGCGCCTCTACCGCACGGCCAGAGATCTGGGGCTTCCCAGGCAGCGCCAGGGCTGGGGGCAGATCGATGCCTGGAGGCTGCTGATGGGCAACCCGCCGGTTGACAATGGAAAAATAATGCATTACTATAGAACGTGAGCAAAATGGAAACGCAGATCAAGAGGAGGACAACGATGGAAAAAATAAAAATGATAACGCCGCTGGTTGAGATGGACGGAGACGAGATGACAAGGATTCTCTGGAAGATGATCAAGGAGGAGCTTCTCAGTCCCTTTATCGACCTGAAGACAGAATATTATGACCTGGGACTGGAGAACAGGGACGCCACAAACGATCAGGTGACCGTGGACAGCGCCAATGCCACAAAAAAATACGGCGTCGCCGTTAAATGCGCCACCATTACACCTAACGGAGCCAGGATGACGGAGTATCACCTGAAAGAGATGTGGAAGAGCCCCAACGGCACGATCCGGGCGATCCTGGACGGCACTGTATTCCGTACCCCGATCGTGGTAAAGGGAATCGAGCCCTGCGTGAAGAACTGGAAAAAACCCATCACGCTGGCGAGACACGCCTACGGCGACGTGTACAAGGCGTCGGAGATCAAGGTTCCGGGTGCCGGCAAAGCGGAGCTTGTGTTTACCGCTGAGGACGGCACAGAGACGAGGGAGCTGATCCATGAATTTAAGGGAGCAGGCGTCCTTCAGGGAATGCACAATACGGAGTCCTCCATCACAAGCTTTGCGAAGAGCTGCTTTAATTATGCCCTGGACACAAAGCAGGATCTGTGGTTTGCCACAAAGGACACCATCTCCAAAAAGTATGACCATACCTTTAAGGATATCTTTCAGGAGATTTTTGACCGTGAGTATAAGGAGAAATTCGAGAAGGCAGGGATTACCTACTTCTACACCTTGATTGATGACGCGGTGGCCCGTGTCATGAAGGCAGAGGGCGGCTTTATCTGGGCTTGCAAGAATTACGATGGGGACGTGATGAGCGATATGGTATCCTCCGCCTTTGGTTCCCTGGCTATGATGACCTCCGTGCTGGTATCCCCGGACGGGAATTTTGAGTACGAGGCGGCCCATGGAACGGTGCAGCGCCACTACTACAAGTACCTGAAGGGCGAGGAGACCTCCACAAACTCTGTGGCCACGATTTTTGCCTGGACAGGCGCCCTCAGAAAGAGGGGAGAGCTTGATCAGATTCCGGCTTTGATGGAGTTCGCGGACAAGCTGGAGGCAGCTACTGTGAAGACCATCGAATCCGGCAGGATGACGAAGGATCTGGCCCTCATCACCTCCATAGAAAATCCGGAGGTTTTGAACAGCGAGGGATTCATCAAGGCTGTAAGGGAAGAGCTTGAGAAGAGCCTGTAGGATTTCAGGCAGAAAAAGGCCCCGGGCCGCGGCAGTTTCGCCGCCGGCCGGGGCCTTTTTTTGATGAAGTAGTTTGAAGGAAATCTGCTGCAGGGTATCTCACTCGGCCAGTTCCTCCCAGACCTCGTAGAGTGTTTCCAGTTCCTCCGCGATCCGGGCTTTTTCCGTGGAGAGTTCCATGCATTTGGCCATGTCGGTGAAGATTTCTTCCTGTTCCATCAGCCCGTCGATCTCAGAATCTCTCGTTTCCAGGGCGTGGATCCTCTCCTCCGTCTTTTTCAGGTCATTCTGGCGTTTCCGCTGCCGGGCCTGTTCTTCCTTTTGCTGCTGCCAGGAGAGCTTTACCTGGCTTGTCTTTTCTTGGGTCTCCGTTTCGGCTTCGGGAGCGTAGATCCGTGTCAGCTCCTCCTTCTTTTCCAGGTAGTAGTCATAATTCCCGATGTAGTTTACCAGCGTGTTTCCCGTGAGCTCCAGGATCCGGGTGGCCGTCTGGTTGATAAAATAACGGTCATGGGAGACGTAAAGCACCGTTCCAGTATAGCTGTTCAGGGCATTTTCCAGGATTTCCTTGGAGGTGATGTCCAGATGGTTGGTGGGCTCATCCAGGATGATAAAGTTCGCCTCAGAGAGCATCAGCTTGGCTAGGGAGACGCGTCCCCGCTCCCCGCCGCTGAGATCGGAGATCCGTTTGAAGACATCGTCCCCGGTAAATAAAAAAGCTGCCAGCACGTTCCGGATCTGGGTATTGGTAAGCGTGGGGTATTCGTCGGAAAGCTCATCAAAAAGCGTCTTCTCCATGTGCAGTACATGATGTTCCTGGTCGTAGTAGCCGATCCGGACCTTGCTTCCGAGGGTGAAGGTTCCTGCGTCGGCCGGAAGCACGCTGTTTAATATTTTCAGGATGGTGGTTTTCCCTGTGCCGTTGTTTCCGATGATGGCCACCCGCTCCCCCCTGTGGATCTCAAAATTCAGATCCGAAAAAAGATGGTTGTGCCCGAAGCTTTTGGCTAGGTGTTCCACTGTGAGCACGTCATTTCCGCTGACTGTGCGTGGTTCCAGGGTAATGCGGATCTCGTCGTTTAAATCGGCGGGTTTCTCGATACGCTCGATTTTGTCCAGCATTTTTTCACGGCTCTCCGCGCGCTTGATGGATTTTTCCCTGTTGAAGGATTTGAGCTTCGTGATGACTTCCTGCTGATGCTTGATCTCCTGCTGCTGGTTCATCCAGGCCTTGAGGGCTGTTTCCCGGAGCTGTCTCTTTTTCTCGGCATAGGCGGAATAGTTTCCCAGGAAGGTGGTCACACAGCCGTTTTCCACCTCCACGACCTTGGTGACTACCCGGTTCAGGAAATACCGGTCATGGGCCACGATGATCACAGCCCCCGGATAGTTCAGAAGGTACGTCTCAAGCCAGGCGATGGAGTTCATGTCCAGGTGGTTTGTGGGCTCGTCCAGAAGGATGACGTCGGGCTGGGAGAGCAGAAGCTTTCCTAAGGCCACCCGCGTCTTCTGGCCGCCGGAGAGCGTCGCGATCTGTTTGGAAAAATCCTCTTCCCCAAAGCCCAGGCCTTTCATAACGCCTGTGATCTCACTGCGGCAGGAGTAGCCGTCCCGGCGTTCAAACTCCGTGGAAAGCCTGTTATACGTCTCCAGAAGCCTGGTCAGGGCCTCGCCCTCCAGGTTTTTCATTTCCTGCTCCATCTGCCGGATCCGGGCTTCCATGTCGATCAGGTCCCGCTTGACCTCCAGAAGCTCCTGGTAGATGGTATTTTTAGAATCTACAGCTTCGTGCTGGGACAGGTAGCCGATGGTGGCCCCTTTGGCCAGGATGACCTCCCCGGAATCCGCGCTGAGCTGGTGCATGATTATTTTTAAAAGCGTGGATTTTCCCGCGCCGTTGATGCCGACAATGGCTGTCTTTTCCCGCTCCTCCACATGGAAGGAGGCATTCTTTAAAATCTCATTTGTCCCGAAGGATTTACTAATATTATGACAAGCTAAAATCATGGTATCCGTCCTTGTATGTGAAATCAAATATGCAGGCTGTCTGTCGATTTTTCCGGCAGCCTGCCTTTTACCGTAGACAGTCTATCATAAAACCCCGGAATACACCAGTTTTTTTCATAAAAATACTGGACGAACCGTAAAAATTATACTAATATAGGAAAAGTATCGTGTGCGCCGCAGGTTTGCGCGCCGCATACTGAAACTTCGGACACAGTATGGAATATAGTATATAAAAACACTGGCCTACAGCCAGAATACGGCCTGCAATGGACCATCAGGAGGAGATAAGATGAAAAAAGTAGTAAAGTTCGGCGGAAGTTCCCTGGCCAATGCGGAACAGTTCCGGAAGGTGGGGGAGATCATACACAGCGATGACGCCAGAAAGCTTGTAGTGCCCTCAGCGCCGGGAAAACGTTTTGGAGGAGATACGAAGGTGACGGATATGCTCTACCAGTGCTATGGAGCCGCGGAAAACGGAGAAGATTTTGACGGGCTGCTGGCAGACATCCGGGCGCGTTACCAGGAAATCATAGACGGGCTGGGCCTTACGCTGTCCCTGGACGAGGAGTTCGCGGTCATCCGCCAGTCTTTTGAAAATAAGGCGGGCAGCGACTATGCGGCGTCCAGAGGCGAATATCTGAACGGTATCGTTATGGCAGATTATCTGGGCTATGAGTTTGTGGACGCGGCAGAGGGCATCTGTTTTGACGCAGACGGAAATTTTGATGAGGCTGCCACAAATGAAAAGCTCTCCGCAAGGCTTTCGGGGATTGAGCGGGCAGTTATTCCCGGCTTTTACGGGGCGATGCCTGACGGCAGTGTGAAGACCTTCTCAAGGGGAGGCTCTGATATCACCGGTTCCATCGTAGCCAGGACGGTTCATGCGGATCTGTACGAGAACTGGACAGACGTGTCAGGCTTTTTGATCACGGATCCCAGGATCATAGATGACCCCCAGGTGATTGACACCATCACCTACAGGGAACTGAGGGAGCTGGCCTATATGGGTGCCACTGTTCTCCATGAAGATGCGATTTTCCCGGTGCGCCAGGCGGGGATCCCGATCAATATCAGAAATACGAACGCGCCCCAGGACGCGGGAACGATGATCGTGGAGAGCACCTGCAGACGGCCGAAATTTACGATCACAGGCATTGCCGGCAAGAAGGGCTTTGCGGCTATTAATATAGAGAAGGACATGATGAATTCGGAGGTAGGCTTTGGGAGAAAGGTCCTGAACGTGTTCGAGGACAACGGGATCTCCTTCGAGCATATGCCCTCCGGGATTGATACGATGACGATTTTCGTTCATCAGTCGGAGTTTGAGGAGAAGGAGCAGAAGGTGCTGGCAGGGATTCACCGGGCAGTGGCTCCCGATTTTATCGACCTGGAGGCAAACCTGGCTCTGATCGCGGTCGTAGGCCGCGGTATGCGGGCTACCAGAGGGACGGCGGGAAGGATTTTCTCCGCTCTGGCCCATGCGAATATCAATGTAAAGATGATCGATCAGGGCTCCAGTGAGCTGAATATCATCATTGGCGTCCGCAATGAGGATTTTGAGGCGGCGATCAAGGCAATCTACGATATCTTTGTGACAACTCAGTTATAGGATTTCTTGTGATTGTTCCGTAATAAATGTTGTATCGCAGCGATGAGGAAACTGGCCAGTTACGGAGTATTTAGAAAGGTGATTCTGATGGAGGAGAAGGAAATATCCAGGGCTGTAGTAAAGAGGCTGCCGCGCTATTACCGATATCTGGGGGATCTGCTGGAGAGCGGCGTAGAGAGGATTTCTTCAAACGAACTGAGTGAAAAGATGCAGGTGACAGCCTCCCAGATCCGGCAGGATCTGAATAATTTCGGAGGCTTCGGGCAGCAGGGATACGGTTATAATGTGAAATATCTTTATAATGAGATAGGAAAAATTTTGGGCCTTGATAAAACCTACAATGTCATTATTGTGGGTGCGGGAAATCTGGGGCAGGCCCTGGCAAATTATGTGAAATTTGAAAAAAGGGGCTTTAAAGTCATAGGGATTTTCGATGTGAATCCAAGCCTTCTGGGAAAAAAGGTGAGGGGCATCGAGATCCGCATGATCGATGAGATACCGGAGTTTGCGAAGCACAATGAGATACAGATCGCCACACTGACCCTTCCCAGGCATCAGGCGGCGGAGATGGCGGAGCTTCTCGTGAAAAACGGCGTCAGGGCCATCTGGAATTTTGCCCACATTGATCTCAGGCTTCCGGAGGATGTGATCGTGGAAAACGTGCATCTGTCGGAGAGCCTGATGCAGCTATCGTACAATATCAATCGCTATGAGCGGGAGCATATGGCAGAAAGCCCGAAAGAGGATTAATACATAGAGGGACATAACAGGAGGGGCTGGAGTGACAGCCCCTTTTTGCAATGCATCCGGCGATACGCCTGGAAGGAAGGTGCGGGATATGAAATATCTGGTGACGGCAGAGGAGATGAAGGCCTGTGACAGGGCGACGATCGACACGTTCGGCGTCCCCTCCCTGGTGCTGATGGAGCGGGCGGCCCTGGCAGCGGCGGACAGCCTGATGGACGGCAGCTTCTGCCTGGATCGGGTGCTGGCCGTCTGCGGCTCCGGGAACAATGGAGGGGATGGGTTTGCTATCGCCCGTATCCTGTGGGAGCGGGGCGTGGAGGTTGCCGTATTATTTGCGGGAAAAGAGGAATCTTTGAGCGAAGAAGCGCGGATCCAGAAGAATATCTGCGAAAAATATGGGTTAAATATTGGAACAAATCAGCTCATCCTGGAATATACTTGTATTGTAGACGCGATCTTTGGCGTGGGGTTGTCCCGGGAGGTCACAGGGAGATACCGGGAGCTGATCGGTGAGATCAATGATGCGCCGGGAGAGGTGCTGGCTGTAGATATCCCTTCCGGTATCTCGGCAGATACCGGGCAGGTGATGGGGACGGCTGTGCGGGCGAAGCGGACGGTGACCTTTGCCTTTGCAAAGCTTGGGCAGGTGCTGTATCCGGGAGCCGCTTATTGCGGGGAGCTTGTGGTTGGGGATATCGGCATCACAGAGAAGAGCTTTATGGGACGCCTTCCCGCAGCCTGCCATATGGAGGCCTCAGACAGGAGCCTGCTCCCAAAGAGAATGGCCTATTCCAACAAGGGAACCTATGGCAAGGCACTGCTGGCTGCAGGACAGAAAAATATGTGCGGCGCCGCCTGTCTCTGCGGGGAGGCGGCCTACCGGACGGGGGCGGGCCTTGTGAAGCTCTGTACGGAGGAGTGCAACCGGGTGGTGGTGCAGGCAAAGCTTCCGGAGGCGCTGCTGGCCACCTATGAGGAGACCCCGGCGGAGGAAGAGATCAGGGAGCTGATGGCCTGGCCTACGGCCGCAGGCATAGGACCGGGGTTTGGGATCCTCCCGGAAAAGGGGGAAATCCTGGAGAGCCTGCTGAAATATGCCCGCTGCCCGCTGGTGCTCGATGCGGACGCGCTGAACCTGCTGGCGGGAAGGGCGGAGATCTTGCGGGAGCTTTCCGTTCCGGTCATCGTAACGCCCCATGTGGGTGAGATGGCCAGGCTGACCGGGCTTTCCAGGGAGGAGATCGCAAAGAAGCTTCCCCGGGTATGCAAAAGCTTCGCGGAGGAATACAGGGTGATCTGCGTCTTAAAAGATACCAGAACGGTGATTTCCGATGGAAACAGGCTCTGCGTGAACAGGACGGGCACTGACGGGATGGCCACCGGCGGTTCCGGGGATGTGCTGACAGGGATATTGACAGGCCTTTTGGCCCAGGGCATGGAGCCGTTCCAGGCGGCCTGCCTCGGCGTGTGGCTTCACGGAAAAGCCGGGGAAGCAGCCGGGAGGGATTTGGGACGCCGGGGGATGCTGGCCGGGGACATCCTGAAAAATATGCCGAAAATACTGAGGGAAGAAGGAATGGAAGATGAGGAAGCACAGTAGGGTTTGGGCAGAGATCGATTTGTCTGCCATCGCGGACAATTACCGAGCCATGAAGGAAAAGCTGGCACCGGGGGTAAAGATGATCGCGGTGGTAAAGACAGATGGCTACGGCCATGGGGCGGTTCCCATTGCCAGGATGCTGGAGCCACTGGAGGAAATCTGGGGCTTTGCCGTGGCCACGGCGGAGGAGGCCTATGAGCTCCGGGAGCAGGGGATCACAAAGCCTGTATTGATCCTGGGCTATACGTTCGAGGAGGACTACGGACGGCTGGTAAAAGAGAAGGTGCGCCCTGTAGTGTTCAAATATGATATGGCAGAGCAGATGGCAAAGGCGGCCCAGGCGGCGGGAGAGATGTGTTACATCCATTTGGCCGTGGATACGGGAATGTCGAGAATCGGATTTTCCGATACCCCGGAGAGCGTGGAGACCATCCGGCGGATCAAAGACCTGCCGGGCATTGAGATCGAGGGGCTCTTTACCCATTTTGCCAGGGCGGATGAGCTGGATAAGTCCCATGCCAGGGCACAGCTTAGGCGGTACATAGATTTTTATGGGAGGCTTGAGAAAGCGGGGATTTCCATACCCCTGCGCCATTGCTCAAACAGCGCGGCGATCCTGGAGCTTCCGGAGGCCCACAAAGGCCTGGTGCGCCCCGGAATCACGGGCTATGGGATCTATCCCTCGGATGAAATGGACAGAGAGGGCATCCGCCTGCGGGCGGCCATGTCCCTGAAGAGCCATGTCGTGTTTATCAAGGATGTGGAGGCGGGGACTCCGGTGAGCTACGGCGGAACGTATGTGACGGAGGGCAAAAGACGGATCGCCACGATTCCTGTGGGCTACGGGGACGGTTATCCCAGAAGCCTTTCCAATAAGGGCTGTGTGTTGATCCGCGGAAAGCGGGCGCCGATTTTGGGCCGGGTGTGCATGGATCAGTTTATGGTGGATGTGACAGATATCCCGGAGGCGCGGGAGCTTGACGAGGTGGTTCTGCTGGGAGAATCGGAGGGCAGCGTCCTTACGGTGGATGAGCTGGGAGAACTGTCCGGGAGATTTCCCTATGAATTTGTCTGCGACATCGGCAAACGTGTGCCCAGGGTTTACATAAACGAGCCGTAATCTCGTACATAAGAAATCACAAAAATGCATAGACGAGGAAAAGTTGGGGATACTGCTAGAGGAGATGAATACCATAGAATCGGAGTGTGAATTTTGTGATTATTAAAAGAGGGGATATTTTTTATGCGGATCTGCGCCCAGTGGTGGGATCGGAGCAGGGAGGCGTGCGGCCTGTGCTGATCATTCAGAATGATATCGGAAACCGTCACAGCCCCACTGTGATCTGCGCGGCGATAACGTCAAAGATGAATAAAGCGAAGCTTCCCACCCATGTGGAGATCGAGGCGGCCAAATACGATATTATTAAGGATTCGGTGATTCTGCTTGAGCAGCTCCGCACGATCGATAAGCGCAGGCTAAAAGACCGTGTCTGCCATCTGGATGGGGCGATTCTCTCCCAGGTGGATCGGGCGCTGGCTGTCAGTCTGGATATGAGCGGCCAGATGCCCCTGCGGATGCATGGATGAGGGTTACTGATCACGTCGTTTTACATAGAGCGGCAGTTTTAAACACTTTCTTGACTAATGAAAGGGAAAATGATATATTCTCTTAAGGTGTTACAGTTCGGCCGGAGGCCGGATTGTAAAAGAAGGATAAAAGGAGTTATTTACAAATGGATGACGGTGGGAGTCAACTATTGATCAGCCACATAATATTGGCAGTATTTATCATTATAGAAGCGGTGCTTACGGCCTTTGTCTCCGCCCTGGATACAGTGGGGGAAGGCGATATCAGGGACAAAGGCGGGAAGCGGACCGAATGGCTTCTTGGCCTGAAGGAACATCAGGACGCCCTGACAGATACGCTTCATATCATATCGGTGCTGTTTGGGACGATCCTGGGGTATTTTTTCCTACATGGCGCGGCAGTCCGCTGGGAAGGAAGGTTTGCCCCGGCCGCCATGGCAGGGATCTTTATCGCGGCGCTGTTTCTCTTTGTGATCCTGGGGATTCAGCTTCCAAGAGCTGCGGGAATCTACAAGGGAAAAGAAACCCTCTTCCCCTTAGCCGGTATGGTCCGCGGGCTTCTGTTGATTTTTCTTCCTTTTACCGGGCTCGTCAGGGAGTGCGCCTATCTTTTGGCTCTTCCCTTCGGCATCAATACGAAGCAGCAGCAGGAGGACGTGACGGAGGAAGAGATTATTTCCATGGTAAATGAGGGCCATGAGCAGGGAGTTCTGGAGGCCAACGAAGCAGAGATGATCAACAACATCTTTGAGTTCGGTGATAAGGAAGCCCAGGACATCATGACCCACCGGATCAATATTGTGGGGGTGGACGGACGGCAGAACCTGCATACCGCCCTGGGATTTATGCTGAACGCCACAAATTCCAGATTTCCTGTATATGAGGAAAACATCGACAATATCACAGGCATCATTCATCTGAAGGACGCCATGCGCTGCCATACGGAAGGCAAGTATGAGGAATGGCTGATCAAGGACATTCCGGGATTGATACGGCCTGCCGTCTTTATACCGGAAACGAGAAAGATCAATCTCCTGTTTAAAAGCATGCAGTCGAAAAAGCTGCAGATGGTCATGGTGGCGGACGAGTACGGGCAGACGGCAGGGCTCGTGGCTTTGGAGGACATTCTGGAGGAAATCGTGGGAAACATCCAGGATGAGTATGACGAGGATGAGGTACATATCGAGGAGCAGCCCGACGGCAGTTTTCTGGTAGACGGTATGACGCCTCTGGAGGAGCTGGAGGACAGATTGTCCATTGAGTTTAATCTGGAGGAGGATATCGGTACCCTGAACGGTTACCTTGTCTCGAAGCTGGATAAGATCCCTTCGGAGGACGAAAATTCTGTCATCCGTGATCTGGGGTATTCCTTCCAGATCCTGAGCGTAGCCCACAAGAAGATTCAAAAAGTCAGGATAGCAAAACTTCCGGAAGAAATGACGGAGCAGTACAATATAGAAAAGGAGTAAGAGAAATGTCAGGACATTCAAAATTTGCGAACATTAAGCACAAAAAGGAGAAAAATGATGCAGCCAAGGGCAAAATCTTTACGATCATCGGACGTGAGATCGCGGTAGCTGTAAAAGAAGGCGGGGCTGACCCGGCCAATAACAGCAGGCTCCGTGACGTGATCGCTAAGGCGAAGGCCAACAACATGCCCAACGACACGATCGACCGTGGGATCAAGAAGGCGGCAGGCGACGCCAATTCCGTAAATTATGAGTATGTTTCCTATGAAGGATACGGCCCCGGCGGAATTGCGATCATCGTGGACGCCCTGACGGACAACAAGAACCGTACAGCGGCAAATGTCAGGAGCGCCTTCACAAAGGGAAGCGGCAGCATCGGCACCCAGGGCTGCGTGTCCTATATGTTCGACAAGAAGGGACAGATCATCGTAGACAAGGAAGAGTGTGAGATGGAAGCGGACGATCTGATGATGCTGGCTTTGGACGCTGGAGCAGAGGATTTCTCCGAGGAAGAGGACAGCTTTGAGATCATCACAGATCCCGACGATTTTTCTGCGGTGCGGGAAGCTCTGGAGAAGGAAGGCGTCGCTATGGCTGAGGCAGAGGTTACGATGATTCCCCAGAACTACGTGGCCTTAAGTGATGAAACTTCCGTGAAAAACCTGCAGCGCACATTGGATCTGCTGGATGAGGATGACGATGTGCAGGCTGTTTACCATAACTGGGACGAGTAAGAGGATGCCGCCAAAAGGAGAGGATGCGGATGAGTTACTATACAGAAGCTATTCAGGGAATGCCGGGACTTCTGCTGGACGTGGAGGAGCCCATGGCAAACTTTACCCAAGATATGTACGAAAAAGCATTTCAGAAGTATTATGAGAGCCATCTGGCAGTATACACGGCCCTGGAACAGGGCTACAATTCCGTGATCGATAAGGCCAAATACATAGAAAATATGGCAAATGCTTTGGGAGACGCCGCCGCGGCGGACGTCAATGGGATCCGGAAACGCAGTGACCGGCAGTCCCGCCTGCTGGATTTGAATTTCGCCCTGGCAGCCTATGTGTTTCCGGCTATTTTGAAATACGGTGGAGAGTCCTCCAGGCCCCTGGCGGAAGGGATCCACAGGGCATGGAAGAAGAACTTCCCCAAAACGAATGTGAATATTTCTGATTATGCCGGGATCATGAAAGGGTTCAAGAGAAAATCCTGCTATATCACCACGGCCGTCTGCGAGACCTTCGGGAAGCCGGATGACTGCTACGAGCTGGAGATGTTCCGGAGATACAGGGACACCTACCTGATGGAGCAGCCAAACGGCGAGGAACTGATCCAGGAGTATTACAACCTGGCCCCCACTATCGTCAAGCATATCGGCAAAAAACCAGAACGCAAGGAGATCTACGCTGGTATCTGGGAGA
Source organism: Lachnospiraceae bacterium UBA3316 (assembly GCA_002361955.1). Classification (GTDB taxonomy): domain Bacteria; phylum Bacillota; class Clostridia; order Lachnospirales; family Lachnospiraceae; genus Hominisplanchenecus_A. The sequence continues at coordinate 29,805 of DESK01000044.1, read as the reverse complement.
CTTACTTGAAACCGTGCATGCGGATGATCGAAGAAGGAAAAAATGAGGAATGCAAAGACCTCTATATCCGTATGGTGCGGGATTTGCAGAAAAAATACGCATAAGCAAAAGAGAAAAGGCAGCATAGCTCTGAATAAGGGTTGTGCTGTTTTTTATCTTTTGTTATCCGAAAATCCTGGTAACAGCTTAGATGCCTGAACTGTTATAAATCCTGTCATTGTAAAAAAAGGGGATTGGACGTATACTAGAGGTAGAAGAATATTGCTCCAAAAGAAGTAACGGCACAGCAGATTGAAACAGCGGTACGATTGTTGGAACTTGCTGAGAAATATTTTGAGTCAGAATAAATGGGTAAGACGGCAGCTTAAAAGTGACATTGTCACGGAAGAATTTCAAAATTCGGGGTAAGATAAGAGTGCAAAGGAACATTGCAAAGGAAAATAAAGGAGGATTCGAAAATGACTGCTATAGATATTAAGGAAAGTAACTTTCAGACGGAAGTGATGGATTCAGACAAACCCGTTCTTTTGGATTTCTGGGCGCCCTGGTGCGGACCCTGCCGCATGGTAGTTCCCATCGTGGAAGAGATCGCGGAGGAGCGTTCCGACATCAAGGTCGGAAAAGTAAATGTAGACGAGCAGCCGGAGCTGGCGGGCAGGTTCGGCGTCATGAGCATTCCCACGCTGGTGGTGATGAAGGACGGAAAAACCCTTCGTCAGGCCGTGGGCGCGAAGTCCAAGAGTGAAATACTGGATATGATTTCCGGGGCGCAGTGAGAAATCTCGCTGCCAGATGAGAAGCAATGAAAAAACCACGCTTTTCCTGCTATAGGAGAGCGTGGTTTTACTGTTCATGTAGGTCTGTGCATTTACTGCACAGACCGTAAGAAAGTGATTCAGGTGTGAGCAAATCCCATTCGCGGAGCGGAGCGGAGAGAATTTTAGATGGATTTGTGAATGTTACTGTGAACGAAGTGAGCAGTAACAGCGTGGTTTTTGTCTTATAAAAGTTCCCGCAGCCGTTTGGCGTCGGTGATCTCTATCGCGCCGCGGGACAGCTTTACCATCCCTTCGTTCTGAAAATAGCGGAGCATCCGGGTAATGACCTCCCGGTGGGATCCCAGATGGTTCGCAATGGCTTCATGGGTGATCCTGAGGGTGTGGGCGTCCTCGATGGCGGCTTCCTCCAGCAGAAAACCTGCTACCCGTTTGTCAAGGCTCTGCCACATAACCTGCTCGATCAGCCACATCACGTCGGAGAAGCGGGCGGCCATCAGCTCGTTGGTGTAGTTGGCCAAAGGAGCGGATTCCTTCATAATGCTTTTATAGACTTCCGGGGGAATGATCCAGAGGTCGGTATCCTTCTCCGCTTCAATGACGACGTCAAACTGGATAGACCGCATCATGCAGGAGGCGGAGAACAGGCAGATGTCCCTGTCAAATAGCCGGTAAATGGTGATCTCCCGGCCCTTGTCCGAGAGGATGTACGCGCGGAGCTGGCCGGACCTGACCAGAAGCAGCCCCGTGCAGTCCGCGCTTCCGTTGTGGAGCACAGTGCCCTTGGCGACTTTTTTGGAAGCCAGGCTGCCCAGGATCCTGTTTTGCTGAAGGGGGGTTAATTGTTTCCATATGGGAAAATAAGTTTGAAAGTCCATGAGTTTCCTTCTTTTCATAAAACGGATTTTACAGGTGCAAAAACTGATTGTAATTATACTGGCAGAGGCTGTCCTCGTCAAGAAGGGCTTTAAGTTATGGGTAGTAATCCGTTTTTGGGGCATACTATCCGGTGAAGAATGTAACTTAAATACCCGGAAAGGGAAGAAAGGAAACGGAAGATGGTTGAACAGGAGAAAATCAATCAGGAGAAGACCGCGGAGGAGCCGGGGCTTGGAAAAGACGGGGAATCCATCAGGGATTTCGGGCAGGCTGCGCTGGAGCATAAGATCCATCTGCTGACAGTGATCGGGGAAATTGAAGGCCATGAATGCCTGGCCGCGAATACAAAGACTACAAAATACGAGCATGTGCTGCCTCAGCTTGCGGCCATTGAAGAGAGTTCGGAGGTGGAGGGGCTGCTGGTGCTGCTGAATACGGTAGGCGGCGATGTGGAGGCGGGGCTTGCCATTGCGGAGATGATCGCGTCGATCAGCAAACCCACCGTGTCCCTGGTGCTGGGCGGAAGCCACTCAATCGGCGGCCCCATCGCCGCCTCCACGGATTACTCGTTTATCGTGCCTACGGGCACCATGGTGATCCACCCGGTGCGGATGAGCGGCACCGTCATCGGCGCGCCGCAGACGTATGACTATTTTAAGCAGATGCAGGACCGGATCCTGGGCTTTCTGTCCTCTCACTGCCGGGCGTCCAAGGAGAGGCTGGAGGAGCTGATGCTGGATACGGGGATGCTCACCAAGGATCTCGGCACGATCCTGGTGGGAAGCCAGGCCGTGGAGGAGGGATTGATCGACCAGGTGGGCGGCATCCGGGAGGCCCTGGACAAGGTGCATGAGCTGATCCGCGCTTCCTGAATTTCCACAGTGTACGGCACGTGTGCCGGGGAAAGGGGCGGTCCTTGAGAGCCAAACAGAAAAGAAGAGCCAAGCCACGGAGCAGAATCTGAGGTTTGGCTCTTTCTATTGGCAAAAGGGAGCATTCGCACTATTAGGACGAAAGGAATTAAAAATAGAATATACTTTCATTGACACTTTCATGTTCTATATATTACAATATCTGTTACAACAAGGAGACAGAGGCATCCTGGATGCCTCCGAAGCACAGGAGATTACTTTATGAAGAGAAAAGGAAGGATAACTGTTTTTAAAACAGGAACGAAGCTGGCGCATGTTGTCTGGCGCAAGAATAAGAGCATCTTCGCGATTGCTTTTTTCTATATGGCAGCCTTCGCCATGGGGGCGCTGCTTGGCATTCTGACGCCGAAGATGATTCTGGACCAGGTGATGAATATGCATCAGGAGGATATCAGAAAATTTCTGCTGCTGGCAGGGATACTCTTTGCGGGGACGGCGCTGTGTGAGTACATAAGCAATGACCTGTCCTGCAGGATGCAGGGAAAGGTCACTTCGGTGAGGCTGGAGTGCCTGAATGACCTGCTGTATAAGCTGATGCGGTGCGACTACCGCTATATGGAGGATGCTTCCTTCTGGAATACCCACCAGCGGGCGATCGCCGCGCCCACAGGCGGAGAGACGGGAATCGAATTTGTCGTGAAAGAATCGTTTTTCCTGCTGGCGGAGGCGGCCCTGACGATTTTATTGGTATGTATGGTCGGAAGGCAGAATTTCTGGATTGTCCTGGCTGTTTTTTGCCATATCGCGGGGAGCCTCTTTGTCAGTGGCAAGGTGCAGAAATATCAAAACAGCCGCGCGGCAGAGATCGGGAGCAAGGTCCGGCACCTGGATTACTACAAAAAGACGTCAGAGAATTTTCAATACGGAAAAGACATCCGCTTGTACCGGTTAAAGGACAGGATCCTGTACCATTTTAAAAGCGAGATTGTGTCTTATGAGGGGATCATAGGCGCGATCGCCCGGAAGAAATTTCTTTTTGGGCTTGTCAGCATGGTTACCATGCTTCTGTCTGACTGCGTAACCTACGGGGCACTGATCCTGTCGGCGCTGCGGGGAATGTCCGCGGCAAATTTTGTGATGTATCTTTCGACAGTCACTGTCCTGTCCTCCATGCTGAAATCCGTATCGGGAAGAATCAGCGGCATTGTCAAGGAAGGAGCTGCTGTAAAGGATTATTTTGCCTTTATGGATACGGACTTTCAGGAGGCAAAGGAAATCCGCGCGGAGGTTCCGGAGGGGGCGCCGGAGATCACGTTGGAAAATCTGGGCTTTCGCTATCCGAATACAGACCGGTACATTTTCCGAAATATTAATCTCAAAATAAAGCCGGGAGAGAGCATTGCCCTTGTGGGGCCCAACGGAGCCGGGAAGACAACCCTGATCAAGGTGCTGACAGGGCTCTTTGACCCTGCGGAGGGCTGCGTAAAAATCAACGGGAAGCCCACGGAGGGCTGGGAGAAGGCCTCCCTTTACCGGATGTTTTCCGCCGTCTTTCAGGAGATCCAGATCCTGGCCTTTCCCCTGTGGATCAATGTGGCTCTGGATGAAAAGGGAAGCCGGCAGCGCGTGGAGGAGATCCTTGAGCTGGTGGGATTGACGGAGGCCGTTTCCGGGCTGCCCAAGGGGCTGGACCAGCCGCTGCTGCCGGTGATCGAGGATGACGGCGTACAGCTGTCCGGCGGCGAGGCCCAGAAGGTTGCCATCGCCCGGGCGCTCTATAAAGGGGGCAGCATTGTGATTCTGGACGAACCCACGGCAGCCCTGGACCCGTTAGCCGAGGCGGAAATCTATGAGCATTTTCATCAGCTGACGGAAGGGAAAACCTCTGTTTATATCTCCCATCGGCTGGCAAGTACCCGGTTTTGCGACAAGATTGCGTATTTTGACGGTGGATGCCTGAAGGAATACGGAACGCACAGCGAACTGATGGAACTTCACGGGCTGTACTATGCCATGTACAGGGAGCAGAGTAAATACTATCAGGAAGATAAGGAGGAACTATGAGAAAAATAAAGGTACTGTGGTGGTTTCTCAGGAATATATGGAGGTTTTCACCGGGCTATGTCCTGCTTCTTCTGCTAAAAACAGTCACAAACAGCCTCTCCCTGATTCTCTCCAGCGTATGGGTCAAATATTTGCTGGATGAATTGTTTGGCCGGCAGCGGTGGAAGTATCTTTTGGCCTGCGGCCTGCTGATCGTGCTGACCAACAGCCTCGCTTTTTTACTGGAGCGCCTGTTTGGAAGATATCTGGAACAAAAGAAGGTTTATGTCAATGAGATGATTCAGTATACCCTTGGCAGCAAGGTGATGGGGGATCCCTATGCTAATCTGGAATCCGCAAGCTATCTGGACTTAAAGGAAAACGCTGTCTTTGCGGTAAAAAATCAGGACGCCATCGTTGCCGCCCTCGGCGGAATCGAAAGGATTTTACAGAATATCGTTATTCTTTTGGGGCTTTCTGTTGTTTTGAGCTTTCTGAACCCGGTCATTTTGCTTCTTTTTCTTTTGATGGCGGCGGCAAACATCCTGTGCTACCTGCTGTTTTTAAGGAAACAGCTTGCCTTTATGCGGGGGATCATACCGCTGAACCGTAAGTACGGGTATTATGCGGGCTGCTGTATGGACGTGGCGCTGCAGAAGGATATCCGCCTTTTCGCGATGGAGGATCTTTTGAACCATGAAGTAAGCCGGTATAATCAGGGCATCAAGGAAGGCTTCGGACGATTTTACCGGGAACAGGGGAGATTTCTGGGAATACAGAGCCTTGTGTTTAACCTGCAAAAATATCTTGCCTATGGGTATGTGGGCTTCCGGGTGTTTTCGGACGCGTTCGGCCCCTCCATCGGCGTGGGCTCCTTCAGCCTGTACAGCAACGCGATCATGAGGTTTATCAAAGGGGCCACGGACCTGGGGGAAGCAGCCGTTGAAATGCAGCAGCTGCTGGAATACCTGGAGCCCTTTGCAGGCTTTATGATGATGGAGGTACAGGAGCAGGAGGGGGGAACGGACCGTGTGCCGGAGAAGATCACAAATATCCGGTTCGACCATGTGAGTTTCCGATACCCCGGCCAGGAAACGTATGCCATCAAGGATGCCAGCTTTGAAATTTTCCAGGGAGAAAAAATCTCCGTTGTGGGACTCAACGGCGCCGGAAAGAGTACGCTGGTGAAATTGCTCTGCCGTCTCTATCGGCCTGCGGAGGGCGTGATCTCCATAAACGGGAAGGACATCTGGGAGATGGACGAGGAGCAGTACCGTGATAAGATTGCCTGTGTGTTCCAGGACTACGCCTTATTCGCCTTTTCGGTCAAAGAGAATATCGTTTGCAACGGCCGGGACGCGTCGCAGGAGGAGCTGGCCCCGCTGCTGGAAGAGACGGACCTGCAGGAGGTTCTCGCAAGGCTGCCGGGCGGCATGGACGCGAGGCTTGGAAAGGAGTATTTTGAGGACGGCGTTGACTTGTCGGGAGGTGAAAAGCAAAAGCTTGCCATCGCCCGGGCGTTGTATAAAAATGCGGAGCTTCTCATTTTGGACGAGCCCTCCAGCGCCTTAGATCCCCTGGCGGAGGCCAGGCTCTATGAGCAGTTTGACGGCATGTCCCGGGGAAAGACTGTCCTCTACGTTTCTCACCGGATGACCTCCAGCCTGTTTTGCGACCGTGTTCTCGTGATCGGCCATGGAACGGTGGAGGATTTTGATACACACGCGAATCTGATGCAAAAAGAGGGGAGTTACCGGAAGCTGTACCAGGCGCAGGCACAGTATTACCGCAATGAGACGTAACGGGCGGAATTTGCAGAACATGTTCCGTCTAAACAGCGAGAAACAAGAAAACTGTTAAATAGAAGAAATACAATTTGTATATCCCGCAAAAGTGTGATACAATACACTACATAAAGTTCGGAAATTCAGGAGGGGAATATGACGATCATACAGGCGATTCTTCTGGGAATCATACAGGGGGTAACGGAATTTCTTCCGGTGAGCAGTTCGGGCCATCTGGCCATATTTCAGAATATATTTAAAGTTGAGACGGGAGGGAGCATGCTGTTTGACATCATGCTCCATGTGGGGACGCTGGCGGCAGTGTTTGTGGTTTATTGGAAAGACATCGTCCGGATGATCCGGGAGGCCATCTGCATCTGCATCGACATCGTTGGGAATATCAAGATCTGGATTGCCAACAGGAGAGACGATGAAGCGCTCCGCTATAAACGGGTGATACATAACAATTACCGGAAATTTGTAGTGTTGATTCTCGTGTCTACGATTCCCACAGGAGTGATCGGGTACGCGGCGAAAAGCCTGGTGGAGGCGGCAAGCGCGACGCTGATCGTTCCCGGTGTCTGTCTGATACTGACAGGCATCCTGCTGTTTGTAGCTGATTTTACAGAAGATGGGACAAAGATCCCGCGGGATGTGACGTATACCAACGGTTTCTTTATCGGTATTGCCCAGGGCTTGTCCACGCTGCCGGGGCTTTCCCGTTCCGGAACCACGATCACAGCCTGCCTGCTCAGCGGGTTTGACAAGCGGTTCGCAGTGAAGTATTCCTTCCTGATGTCTGTTCCGGCGATCCTGGGCGCTTCTGTTTTGGAGATCAAGGATGTGGCCGCGGAGCCTGTCACAGGAAACCTGATTCTCTGCTGTGTGGTCGGCGCGCTGATCGCAGGCGTGGTAGGATATATCTGCATCAAGCTGATGCTGGCTGTTGTCCGCAAAAAGAAGTTTAAAGGGTTCGCAATTTATTGCTTTTTGATCGGTATCGTGGCCATCGTGGCACATTTTGTAATAAAGTAAGGGGTTGTGGCTGCAGGCGAAGCCATCGCCGTTTAGGAAAGCCATACCGATAGGGGAGCCGGAAGCGCTCCGGAAAATGATGTATAACATAGCAGGAAAAGCCATGAACCGATGGATTTCCTGCTGTTTTATGTCATAGAAAAGCCTGCCGCAGGTATCCGGCCAGGCAAAACAGGAACTGCGGGAGAGGAAAAGCAGTAAAAAAGAATGTGTGAGGAGTATAAAGATGACGGAGAATACCAGGGGAAAGAAACGTACAGGGACAGGGGCGGCGAAGACGAGAAAAAAGCCCGCGGCAAAGAGGGCAAAGCAGCCGGAGGTATCCCAGGGGATTACGATCAAAGAGGAAGTGCTTCTGTGGCTTGTGATCGCCCTGTCCGTGGTGATATTTATCAGCAATCTGGGCTTTGGCGGCGTGGTGGGAAACGCAGTCAGCGCTTTTCTGTTTGGCGTGTTTGGATTTTTGGCGTATCTGCTGCCGTTTGTGCTGCTTTTGGTCATCGCCTTCAATATTTCCAATAAGGGAAACCGGGCGGTATGGGTAAAGACAGGGGCTTCTATTGCTCTTTGGCTGGCCTTGTGCGCGCTGACGGAGCTGCTGGTAAACGGTGGGAACAGGCCAAAGAAAATCCTGGACTATTATCGGCTCAGCGCGGAATATAAGTCGGGAGGCGGCCTTGTGGGCGGCCTGATCAGCCGGCCCTTAAGCGCGGGGCTGGGATTAGCGGGAGCGTACGCCCTGCTGCTGATTTTTGGGATCATCTGTGTCGTATTGATCACTGAAAAATCTCTGTTTACGGGGATGAAAAAAGGCGGAAGCCGGATGTACCAGTCCGCCAGGAAGGACGCCGATTTTCTGAAGGAAAAGTCCGCCCTGCGCAGGGAACAGCGCCAGATCGCCAGAAGGAAAAAGCTGGAGGAGGAGAGAGCGCGGCTTTTGAGGAACCAGGAGGAGCTGGAACGGATACAGAGGGAGCCCCGTATGGAGCATAAGGTCAGCGGCGTGAGCCTGGATACAAGGATTGATGGGGCAGAGGAGAGCGGAAAAGCCCAGACCAGGGGGGAGCCGGAGATCTTCTCCATCAGCCAGGAGACAGTGCCTGCGTCCGCGTCCGCGCCCTTCAGGGAGCCGGAGGCCCCGCGGCTGTTTTTTGACGTGGGGGAGCCTTCCGGGGAAGAGCCGGAAGAGTTCATCGAGATTCCTCTTTCCGAGGCGATCGACATTCCGCTGGCCAGGGACGTTTCGGAGAACCTGGAGATTCCGGAGGCCGGGGATCTCCCGGAAGCCATGAGCTTTTCGGAGGATCGGGACAGTTCTGGGGTTCCGGATTTTTCAGAGACCCGGGAGCTTCCGGCGGATCAGGAGATCCCGGCGGAGCGGAGGGAGGCAGCCGCTTTGGGGGCAGCCTCCGAGAAGAAGGAAAAGAATCCCCGTTCTTCCGCAGAGGAACAGGAGGAAGGGCGGAGGGCAGTGGCTGAGGAGATCGCCGCTACGGCGAAAGCCCAGCCTCCCAAGTATGAGTTCCCGCCCCTGAGCCTCCTGTCAAAGCCACGGGGAGGCAAGGCAGGGGAGACGAGGCAGGAGCTGCAGGCAACGGCAGCCAAGCTTCAGAAGACCCTCCATGATTTCGGCGTGGAGGTGAGCGTGACAAGCGTAAGCTGCGGGCCTTCCGTGACCCGGTATGAGCTGACGCCCAAGCAGGGCGTAAAGGTCAGCCGGATCGTGAACCTGGCAGACGATATTAAGCTGAACCTGGCGGCCGAGGATATCCGTATCGAGGCACCGATCCCGGGAAAGGCGGCCGTGGGCATCGAGGTGCCGAACAAGGAAAACAGTCCCGTCAGGCTGCGGGAGATTCTGGAGTCTCCGGAGTTCCAGAAGCATCCGTCGAGCCTGGCCTTCGCGGCAGGAAAGGACATTGCCGGGAAGGTGGTGGTGACGGATATCGCAAAAATGCCCCATCTGCTGATTGCCGGAGCTACGGGTTCCGGAAAATCGGTGTGCATCAATACGATCATCATGAGCATCCTTTACAAGGCCAGGCCGGAGGATGTGAAGCTGATCATGATCGACCCCAAGGTGGTGGAGCTCAGCGTGTACAATGGAATTCCGCATCTCTTTATCCCGGTGGTGACTGACCCCAAGAAGGCCGCGGGGGCCCTGAACTGGGGGGTGGCGGAGATGATGGAGCGCTATAAAAAGTTTGCGGACCTCAATGTCCGTGACCTGAAGGGCTACAATGAAAAGGTGGAGTCCATCAAAGATATTGAAGAGGAAGGAAAACCGGAAAAGCTGCCCCAGATCGTCATCATTGTGGATGAGCTGGCGGATCTGATGATGGTAGCCCCGGGGGAGGTGGAGGATTCCATCTGCCGTCTGGCCCAGCTTGCCAGGGCGGCGGGCATCCATCTGATCATTGCCACCCAGCGGCCTTCCGTCAACGTAATCACAGGATTGATCAAGGCAAATATGCCCTCCAGGATCGCCTTTGCCGTATCCTCCGGTGTGGATTCCCGGACGATTATCGACATGAACGGCGCGGAGAAGCTCCTGGGAAAGGGCGATATGCTCTTTTATCCCCAGGGCTATCCGAAGCCTGCCAGGGTCCAGGGCGCTTTCGTCACCGATGAGGAGGTGGGGGAGGTTGTCCGCTTCTTGTCCCAGAAAAACAGCAGTGAGGCTTATACGAGCGGCATGGAGGAGCAGATCGTAAAGGTGCAGCGGATCGCGGAGCAGACCACAGGCGGCGGGGAGGTGGACGCCCACTTTGCCGAGGCCGGAAGGTTTATCATAGAAAAGGACAAGGCATCCATCGGAATGCTCCAGCGGATGTACAAGATCGGGTTTAACCGGGCGGCCAGGATCATGGACCAGCTGGCGGACGCAGGCGTGGTAGGGCCGGAGGAGGGCACGAAGCCCAGAAAGGTGTTGATGACGGCGGAGGAATTCGAACGCTATCTGGAAGAATCCGTATAGAGAAGGACGGAATTTTCTATTGAAAATTCGATATGATTGTTTTATACTAAAAATAACGTAAAAAAAAGAAAAACAGGAGGAAAATCATGTATTTGATTAAAAAAGCGGAAAAGCTTACAGGGCCGATCTACTTAATGGATGTAGAAGCACCTCGTATTGCAAAGCATTGCCTTCCGGGGCAGTTTATCATCGCTAAGATTGATGAAAAGGGAGAGAGAATCCCGCTGACGATTTGCGATTATGATAGAGAAGCTGGCACGATCACCATCGTGTTCCAGATCATCGGGGCATCCACAGAGAGAATGTCCAAACTGCAGGCAGGAGATTCCTTCAGAGATTTTGTCGGACCTCTCGGTAAGCCCTCAGAGCTTTGTACCGATGACTTAGAGGAAGTAAAGAAGAAAAAGATCCTGTTCGTGGCCGGCGGCGTAGGTACCGCCCCTGTATACCCCCAGGTAAAATGGCTGCATGAGCATGGCATTGATGCGGATGTGATCGTGGGCGCGAAGACCAAGGATCTGATCATCCTTGAGGAGAAGATGAAGGCGGTGGCAGGCAACCTGTACATCACCACAGATGACGGCTCTTATGGAAGAAGCGGTATGGTTACGAAGGTGATCGAAGACCTGGTAAACGAAGAGGGTAAGAGCTATGACCTCTGCGTTTCCATCGGCCCGATGATCATGATGAAGTTCTGCTGCCTGACCACAAAGAAGCTGGGCATTCCCACGATTGTCAGCATGAATCCGATCATGGTGGACGGAACCGGCATGTGCGGCGCCTGCCGTCTGACAGTGGGCGACGAAGTGAAATTTGCCTGCGTAGACGGACCGGAGTTCGATGGCCATCTGATTAATTTTGATGAAGCCATGAAGAGACAGCAGATGTACAGGACGGCAGAGGGCAGAGCTCTCCTGAAGCTGCGTGAGGGCGATACCCATCACGGTGGCTGCGGAAATTGTGGAGGTGACGAATAATGGCTGACGTATTGAAGAAGGTTCCGGTAAGGGAGCAGGCTCCGAAGGTGAGAGCTGCGAACTTCGAGGAAGTATGTTTGGGATATAATAAAGAAGAGGCAATGGAGGAGGCAGCCCGCTGCATCAACTGCAAAAATGCGAAATGTATGCAGGGATGCCCGGTATCCATTAACATTCCTGCGTTCATCCATGAGGTGAAGGAGGGGAACTTTGAGGAGGCTTACAGGATTATTTCCCAGTCCAGCGCGCTTCCCGCGATCTGCGGCCGCGTATGTCCCCAGGAGAGCCAGTGTGAAGGAAAATGTATCCGCGGTATTAAGGGTGAGCCGATTTCCATCGGTAAGCTTGAGCGTTTCGTGGCTGACTGGGCAAGAGAGAACGGCATTAAGCCTTCAGCTCCCGCAGAGAAGAACGGCCATAAGGTAGCCGTGATCGGTTCCGGCCCCTCCGGACTTACCTGCGCAGGCGATCTGGCAAAGCTTGGCTATGATGTGACAATCTTTGAGGCGCTCCATGAGGCCGGCGGTGTTCTGGTTTATGGTATTCCGGAGTTCCGTCTTCCGAAGAACAAAGTCGTAGCTGCCGAGGTGGAAAATGTAAAAGCCCTGGGAGTGAAGATTGAGACAAACGTGATTATCGGTAAGTCCACCACGATCGACGAGCTGATGGACGAGGAGGGCTTCGAGGCTGTATTTATCGGTTCCGGCGCAGGCCTTCCGATGTTTATGGGTATTCCCGGGGAGAACGCAAACGGCGTATTCTCCGCAAATGAATATCTGACGAGAAACAACCTGATGAAGGCATTTGATGAGAATTATGACACACCGATCGCGAGAGGCAAGAAGGTAGCAGTCGTAGGCGGCGGAAATGTAGCTATGGACGCGGCAAGAACGGCTCTCCGCCTGGGCGCAGAGGTACATATTGTATACCGCCGCAGTGAGGCGGAGCTTCCGGCACGAGTAGAAGAAGTGCACCACGCAAAGGAAGAGGGCGTGATCTTTGACCTGCTGACGAACCCCACAGAGATTCTTGTAGATGAGAATGACGCAGTCAAGGGTATGCGCTGCATCCGTATGGAGCTGGGCGAGCCGGATGCTTCCGGAAGAAGACGTCCGGTGGCCATTCCGGGCTCTGAGTTTGAGCTGGAGCTGGATACGGTGATCATGTCCCTTGGAACCTCCCCGAACCCGCTGATCTCTTCTACGACGATCGGCCTGGATACAAACAGGAGAAAGTGCATCATTGCGGACGAGACGACGGGACAGACCTCCAAGGAGGGTGTATTCGCAGGCGGAGACGCCGTGACAGGCGCGGCAACCGTTATCTTGGCTATGGGAGCGGGAAAAGCGGCCGCAAAGGGCATTCACGAGTTTTTATCTAAACGGTAAAGAGAGGGTTTTTGTATGGTTCGTCATATTGTAACCTGGTGCTTTAAGGAAGAGATCGAAGAGGCAAAGAGGCCGGAACTGAAGGCAGCCATGAAGGAGCAGCTGTGCGCCCTGGTGGGGAAAGTCCCGGGGCTGGTATCCGCTGAGTTTGTGGCGGATGTGCTGCCTTCCAGCACCCATGATATGGTGCTGATGACGGAGCACCGTACACCGGAGGATTTAAAGGTGTATGCGTCCCATCCGGAGCATGTAAAGGTGGCGGATACGTATGTGCGCCCCTTTGTGTGCAACAGGACAGCGATCGATTTCGAAGCATAAGTAAATACGTAAATGAAAATGAGCGCTGCACAGGGCAGCCGCCTTGCCGGGAAGGCAGGACGGCGCCTTATGCGGCGCTTTTTGCGTCATAGAAAATTCCTTCGGAGTTTTGCGATACAAAAAATGCTCCGCATGGAACGCAGAAAGGATGGAAACGTTATGAAGATTACCTTACTTACCGTGGGGAAGATTAAAGAAAAATATCTGGTTCAGGGAATTGCGGAATACTGTAAACGCCTGAGCCGTTATTGTAAGCTGGAGATTTTGGAGGTGGCCGATGAAAAGACGCCGGATAAGGCCGGGGAAGCTCTGGAGGAGCAGATCAAGGATACGGAAGGAAAGCGGCTTTTGCGCTATATCAGGGAGGAAGATTATGTGATCGCCCTGGCGATCCAGGGGAAGATGCTGGATTCCGTGGAGCTGTCAAAGCTGATGGAGAATCTGGGGATCCAGGGGAAAAGCAGCCTGGTATTTGTGATCGGCGGTTCCCTGGGACTTTCGAAGGAGGTGCTGTCCCGGGCAGATTATCTGCTCAGTTTTTCCAGGATGACCTTTCCCCACCAGCTTATGCGGCTGATCCTGCTGGAACAAATCTACCGGGGATACAGGATCATGATGCATGAGCCGTATCATAAGTAAGCAGGGAAAAGGCGTTCGCGTTACGCGATGAGAAAATTCAGGGAACCGGGCGGATTGTCGGTGCCTCTCTCTAACAGGCATACCAGTCCCCGGATGGTTTCTTCGATCTCCGCCGGCGTGGAGGGAACCAGGGTGTTGTCAAGCTTCACAGACAGCACCAGCAGAGAGATTTCCGCCAGAACGGCAGGGTATTCAAAATGAAGCTCTCCCTTTTCGATCGCCTGGCAGATGATCTCTGTCAGGGCAGGCTTTAGCTGGGCAATCAGGTGGGCCAGATATTTCTGGTGGATGTAGGCAGCTTCGTGAAGGCTGTCGGCGGAGGTGGAAGAGATCCGCTGCTTTCTGAATTCCGTGGAGGAGATGCGGCAGGCCTGGAAAAGCATAGCCATCCGCGTGAATGCAGATACCTCCGACTGTCCCGCCAGGGTCTGGGCGGTCTCTAAGGGTTTTTTGTAGTTGCGTTCAATCAGCGCGTCTAGGATTGCGTCTTTGGATGGAAAATAGTAGTAAAGGCTTCCCTTCCCCATGCCTGCCTTCTGGGCAATTTCGCTGACAGAGACAGATTGGATATCCCGGTCATTTAAGAGCTCCTGAAGCGCATCCAGTATTTTTTCCTGTTTTACTTGATTTTTCATGACTGCCTCCATTTGTGCATTCAATCTAAGTGTTCAGCCGTCAAGGCCATTTTTTGCGAAGTACAGGGCTTTTGAACCGCTGGCTTTTGGTTTTCAGTATAGCACAAGGCCTGCAAAAGAATCAACTGTTAAAAAACTGTTCAAAATCACTCACAAGCCAGAGTGATTTTTCTTTTTTTTGTGCGGAAAACATATTGACCGACGGTCGAAAACTATGATACCTTATTGAGGAAAACGAATCGACCATCGGTCGAAAAAGCGATGACCAAAGAAGACTTGAGCACGCGCGGCCGAAAACACGGGAGGATAAAACAGATGACCTATGCAGAATATTTTTCTTATGTAAAGACACAGTTTATGGATGCGGATGTGAGCGACATCCAGGAACATCTGGCATACCAGTTTAACATCACAGGCGAGGCATCGGGGATATTTTATGTAGAAGTAAAGGACGGCAAGCTGTACGTAGAGCCTTATGAATATTATGACAGAGACGCGATGTTCACTGCAAGCGCAAAGACGTTTATGAAGATTATCGAGGGAAAGCTGGATCCGGTGGTAGCCTTCACCCTCCAGAAACTGAAGGTGGAAGGAAATTTTGACAAGGCGCTGAGACTGAACGAACTGATCAACAGAAAATAGGTGGCAGATAGATGGACAGAAAGAAAACGGTAAGGGGGGCGGCCGTATGCATGGGCCTTTTGGCAGCGGCGGAGGCGGGAAGCTCCTGCTATTTTTACAGAAGGATAATGATGCGGAACCGGGCGAAAATGGAGAGAACCATAAAGATGGCCGGGACAGACTGGAGCAAGCACTTTCCATTTATAGAAGAATGTAAGAAATTTATGCTGGCCCAGCCCCATGAGGATCGGTGGATACAGTCGGAGGACGGCCTGAGGCTTCATGGCACCTGGTTTCCCCAGGGAAACCAAAAGAAAATTGTGGTTTGCTTCCATGGATATACCAGCCGGGGAATGAACGACTATATTGGGCTTTCCAGTTACTACTTGAGACGGGGGTATTCCATGCTGCTGGTAGATGAGAGGACCCATGGAGAAAGTGAAGGAAAGTACATAGGCTTTGGATGCCTGGACCGGAAGGACGCCCTCCTGTGGATTCGGGAGGTGGTGGACTGGTGCGGCGAGGATATTCAGATGATCCTTCATGGAACTTCCATGGGAGGGGCGACGGTTCTCATGGCCAGCGGCCTTGACTTGCCGTCACAGGTGAAGGGGATTATTTCTGACTGTGCCTTCACATCGGCAAAGGAGATTTTTACCCATGTGCTTCGCCACATGATACATCTGCCGGCATTTCCTATGATCCAGATCGCAGATCTGCTAAACAGGAAGCGGGCAGGTTACGGCTTGGACGAGTGCAATTCTGCCAGGGAAGTGAAGAAGGCCCGGGTGCCCATTCTTTTGATCCACGGCTCTGCCGACACCTTTGTACCCTGCCGGATGTGTGAGGAAATCTATGAGAGCTGCGCGTCGCCGAAGCAGAAGCTGATCGTGGAAGGCGCGGCCCATGCGGAGAGCTATTACAAAGATAAGGAAGCTTATGAAAGCGCGATGGAGGCGTTTCTTGGAGGGATTATACAATGATGAGAAAGAGAAAAGGATATCCCGTATATCCATTGACGAACGCACAGAAGTTTCATACCTTTTACCAGAATTTCTGCCCCAAAAAAGAAGTTTTAAATATTGGAACAAGTCTTACCATTGAGGCAGAGCTTGATGTGGATATGCTGCGCAAGGCGATCGCCGCGGCTTATGAGCGCTGTGATGCCATGCGCCTGCGCTTTGCCAGGGATAAGGAGGGCACTCTCTATCAGTATATCGTAGATAAGGATGACAGAGAGATTGAGTATGTGGATTTTTCGGGGAAGACCATGGAAGAAGCGGCGCAGATCATGACCCAATGGACCCAGGTGCCATTCAAGCGCTGTGATTCTCCGATGAACCGCGTTGTGATCATTAAGATGCCTGATGGATACCAGGGACTCTATTTCCTGGCGAACCACATGACGATGGACGCCCAGTCCCTGATCTGTTTTTTGAAAGATGTGATAGAGATCTACTGCAGCAGCATGTATGAGGGCGTGGAGTATCCAAAGGCGATGGCTTCTTATGTGGAGCAGCTGGAAAAGGATCTGGCCTATGAAGCTGGAAGTAAGGCACAGCAGAGAGACAGAGAGTATTTTGAGAAATTGATTGACGCGTCCGAGCCGATCTATAACGGAGTCAGCGGCAGGGCGCAGCTGGAAGCGGAGAGGGCGCGCTGTGGCAACCAGGCGCTCCGTGCCGCCGTAAATGTGTCTGACAGCGTGGATTCTGCCCTGGATGTCTTTCATCTGGAAGCGGAGCCGACGAAGCGCCTGTTGGATTTCTGCGAAAAGCATCATGTATCCATGGCGACGCTGCTTTTGATGGGGCTGCGCACATATTTCCAGAAAATGAATGGAAATGACGATGTGTCGATCAATACGGCCATCGCCAGAAGGGCGACCTTAAAGGAGAAGAGATGCGGCGGTACGAGAATCCATTCATTTCCTTTCCGTACGGTGATCTCCCCGGAGAAAACCTTTCTTGAGGGAATCTATGAGATCCGCAATAAGCAGAATGAGTATTTTCGCCATGCCAACTATAATCCGACGGAATACTTTGCATACAGGAGCAAAAAGTACCCGAACCAGCCGGGGCGGACATACGAGCCCATGTCTTTGACGTACCAGCCTCTGACCCTGAAGGATAAAGAGATGGACAAACTGGGAGATATTCATTATAAGACAAGATGGTATCCGAACGGCGCGACTACGCAGGCAATGTATTTGACGGTTATGCACCGACCGGATGACAATGGACTGGACTTTAGCTTTGAACATCAGGTAAAGGCCGTTACCAGAGAGCAGCTGGAGTACCTGTACTATTATCTCTGCAAAATTATGTTCAAGGGAACGGAAAATCCCAATCTGCCGGTCGGGGACATTATCAAGCTTGTATAGGGGAAAGAGAAACGTTTAGCGGATGGCAGATCTGCCGTCCGTCCATTACACAGAAAGAGGAGAAGAAGCATGTTTGAAAAACTGGTAAAAATTATTTGTGATTATGTAGAGGTAGAGCCGGAAAATGTGCATAGGGATTCCAGATTTATGGAGGATCTTGGGTTTACATCCTTCGACTATATGAGTATGCTGGGTGAGCTGGAGGATACGTTTGATGTGGAGATTGATCAGCAGCAGGCGGCTGATATCCGCACGGTGGGTGAGGCCGTTTCTTACCTGGAAACTTTAGTTTAAGGTTCAATAAAGGGAGGAAGATTATGCTTTGCAGTACGATTCGTGATATACTGGTACATTCCGGCGAAGCTTATGGGGAGAGGGACGCTGTCCGCTATAAGGAAGGAAAAAACAAGATTGTTTCAAAAACCTACAGGGAAGTAAAGGAGGACAGTGAGCGCTTTTCTGCCGCCCTTCTGGAGCTTGTGGAGCCGGGAAGCCATGTGGCCCTGACAGGGATGACTTCCTATACGTGGCTTGTGGCTTACCTGGGAACGGTGAACAGCGGAAGTGTGGCCGTTCCTTTGGATGTATCCCTGCCGGCGGAGGAGATCTGTGAACTGATCACACGGTCGGACGCAGCTGTTTTTGTGGCAGACGATATCCGCAAGGACGCGGCGGCCATGGCGCTGGAGCGCTGTCCCAAGCTGAAATACGTAATCTCTATGCAAAGCGAAGAGGACACGGAAGGCGTGCGGTCTTTTGCAAAGCTCATGGACGGGCAGAAGCCGGGATTTGAGAAGGAGATTAGCCCGGAGCAGCTTGCGACGATCATGTTTACCTCAGGGACTACAGGGAAGAGCAAAGGCGTTATGCTGACCCACCGAAATCTGGCGGAGAACGCGACCTGCCTGGATATGAAGTTTGAGGAGGGTACGGTGCTGATGTCGGTACTGCCCATCCACCATGCCTATTGCCTGTCCATGGACTTTTTGAAAGGGTTTTCCACGGGGGCGGTGGTGTGCATCAACGATTCCCTGATCCGCATGGTTAAAAATATAAAATTATTTAAGCCAAACGTCGTGCTCATGGTTCCGCTGATGATCGAGACCATCGCGAAAAAGCTGGAGGCTGTAGGAAATCTTCCGCCGGAAGTCGTAAAACAGGAGATTTTTGGCGAACAGTTCCATACCATCTGCAGCGGAGGCGCCTACCTGCCGCCGTCGATGCTGGATCTCTTCGGCAAATACGGGATTAAGATCCTCCAGGGCTATGGCATGACAGAGTGCGCGCCTGTGATCAGTACAACGGTGAGCTGGAACATCCGCAAAGGGACAGTGGGACAGCTGGTGCCAAACTGTGAGGCGAAGGTTGTGGATGAGGAGCTTTGGGTAAGAGGCAGCAGTGTGATGCAGGGGTATTATAAGATGCCTGAGGAGACGAAGGAAGCGCTGACGGACGGCTGGCTCCATACAGGCGATCTGGGGTATGTGGACGAGGAAGGCTTCGTATACCTGACAGGTCGCAAGAAGAACCTGATCATCACAAAAAACGGTGAGAATGTTTCACCGGAAGAGCTGGAAAATAAGCTCGGCGAGTACCGCCTGGTACAGGAAATCCTTGTACGCGAGAGCGAGGGCGTCATTGAAGCGGAGATTTTCCCGGATCTGGAGTATGCGGCCGCAAAGGCAATCACAGACATTGAGAAAGAGCTTCAAACGATCATTGACTCCTATAACCTGGAAGTTCCGGCCTACAAGAGAATTTACCGTCTGAAGGTAAGGGATACGGAGTTTGCGAAAACGCCGTCGAAGAAGATCAAAAGATATTAGAATAAGGGAAAGCAACCTTGCGGGAGATATCCGGAAAATGGATGTCTCCCGTTTTTTAATGCATTTGAGTTGGGCAAAAAAGGTAAAATGTCTGGTTTTTAGATATTGGGCCCGGGTTTGCCCATATGAAAAAGCCTGCCGGGGTTATAGAATACAGACATGAATACGGATCTCTTACAGTATCGTCAAGATTATTGGATATTGATATTTTTAATTCAACTAAGGAGGAAAACTACTATGGATGTATCAACAACAATCAAAAAATTTGGTTTGGAGCAGGCGTTTAAGTATCTTTACAAGGATCCGGAGAAAAATCTGCTTAAGATGATGGATTGGGCGGACAAATTTGCAGGGGACGAATTCGTATCACAGAGAAAAATGGTCCGTGAGGCAATCACGGATCCGGAGCATCCCTATTACGGATATGTCCGCCATATCATTCACGATATCGATCCGCACGTTATGAAGACAACGGCGGTAAACTTTTTTATCAATGCGGCTTTGGTGGGGTGGCCGAAACAGAATGAATGTCGCGAGAAGTATGGCTGCAACATTCCATGGACGATCCTGCTTGATCCCACAAGTGCCTGCAATTTGCACTGTACCGGCTGCTGGGCTGCGGAGTATGGGAACAAACTGAATCTTACCTATGAGGAGATTGACAACATCATAGAGCAGGGCAAGGCGCTGGGCGTTTACATGTACATATATACCGGCGGAGAGCCGCTGGTGCGCAAAAAGGATCTGATCCGCATTTGTGAGAAACATTCTGACTGTGTGTTCCTGTGTTTCACCAACGGGACGCTGATTGACGAGGCCTTTGCCGATGAGATGCTGCGGGTGGGAAATTTTGTCCCGGCGATCTCCCTGGAGGGATTTGAGACGGCGACGGATTTACGCCGCGGCGATGGCGTATTTAAAAAGGCGACGGCTGCGATGGAGCTTCTTCGGAGAAAGAAACTGTTCTATGGTATTTCTTCCTGTTACACCAGCGCGAATTTTGAGTCCATCACGTCAGAGGAATTCTTTGACAGCCTGATTGACCTGGGGGCTTACTTTATTTGGTATTTCCACTATATGCCCGTTGGAAACGACGCGTCCCCGGAACTTCTGCCGACGCCGGAGCAGAGGACGGAAACATACCGCCGCATCCGCCATTACCGGGCGACGAAGCCGCTGTTTGCGATGGATTTCCAGAATGACGCGGAATATGTGGGCGGATGCATTGCAGGAGGACGCCGTTACTTCCATATCAATGCCAACGGAGATATCGACCCGTGTGTATTCATCCATTACTCAGATTCCAATATCCGGGAAAAGACCATACTGGAGGCTCTGCAGTCCCCGATGATGATGGCATACCACGATCATCAGCCGTTCAATGAAAATATGCTGCGTCCATGCCCTATGCTGGAAAATCCGGAAAAGCTCAGAAGTATGGTGGCGGGAACGGAGGCCCATTCCACGGATCTGCAGTCCCCGGAAACGGCAGACCATCTGTGCGCAAAGTGTGACAGATACGCAGAGCAGTGGAAACCGGTAGCGGATAAACTGTGGAAGGAAAACAGGGCAAATAAATAAAGAAAACAGCGCGGAATCTCGCTTTGCGGGATTCCTTTTTTTTTGCGCAAAAATACTTGCTCCGGGAAAAGCGTGAGGATTGACAAGGGCCCGCAGATGCCATATAATTAAGTAACAAACGTTGCGTAACGGATGTTATCCATGAAAGGAAGAGAAGAGATGCCACCAAAATTTAAGTTTACAAGAGATGAGATGACAGAGGCCGCCCTGCAGATCGTGAGAGAGGAAGGAAGTTCCGCCCTGACGGCAAGGGCTTTGGCTGCCCGGCTCGGCTGTTCGGTAAAGCCCGTATTCAGTCTGTTCAAAAATATGGAGGAGGTGCAGCAGGCGGTTCTGGGGGCCGCCCATGATTTATATCAGGGCTATCTGGAGGAGGATATGGCGGGTGGAAAGTACCCGCCGTACAAGGCAAGCGGCATGGCATATATCCGGTTTGCCAAGGAGGAAAAAGAGCTTTTTAAGCTGCTCTTTATGCGTGACCGCTCCCGGGAGGATATCCGGGAAAACAGAGAAGAGATCAGGCCCCTTTTGGAGCTGATCTGCCAGAATTTAGGGATTTGTGAGGATGAGGCATACAGGTTTCATCTGGAAATGTGGATTTATGTGCACGGAATCGCGACGATGCTGGCTACCTCCTACCTGGAGTGGGAGGAGGGCTTTATCAGCGAAGTTATCACGGACGGATTCCAGGGCCTGAAGCTGCGTTACGAGGAGGTGCAGGAGATATGAATGCGATACAGACAGTACAGCTGACAAAAAAATACAGGGATGTGACGGCGGTTGACCGCCTTGACCTGGAGGTACGTGCAGGGGAGCTGTTTGCCCCGCTGGGCGTCAACGGGGCAGGAAAGACGACGACGATCAAAATGCTCACCTGCCTGACAAAGCCCACAAGCGGTGAGGCGGAAATCTTTGGCTGCAGCATTGCGGAAAAAGCTGCCGAGGTGAAGGGCATGATCGGCGTGTCGCCTCAGGAGACAGCCGTGGCTCCCAACCTGACTGTGAAGGAAAATCTGGAGCTGATGTGCAGGGTATGCGGTTTTTCCGGGAAAAAAAGAGGCAAAAAGCGGCGGAGCTTGCCGGGCAGTTTGGCCTTTCGCAGATTCTCGGGAAAAAGGCAGGCAGGCTCTCAGGAGGGTGGCAGAGGCGCTTAAGTATCGCCATGGCCCTGATCGGGGAGCCGAAAATCTTGTTTCTCGACGAGCCCACTCTGGGGTTGGACGTGCTTGCCAGAAGTGATCTGTGGGATACGATCCGCCTGCTTAAGGGAAAGATCACGATCATTCTGATGACACATTACAGAGCGCCGTCTGTTATCTTGCCGCGATTTTTCTCGGCCTTCCGGTGACCGGGACGATCCTCTATGCCGTGCTCTTTATTTTGCCGGTATGCCTGTTTTATTTTTCCGTAGGTTTGCTTTGCGGGAGCGTCTGCAATGTCAGGCAGGCGGGCGGCATATGCGGAGCCCTCTTTACAAATGTGGCCGCCTGGCTGTGCTGCTGTTTTTGCGCCAGATGAAAAGACAGTAGCGCGGCGGCAGAATGGGTGGTTCACATCTCAGAAGAATTGTGTTAAAATATAACAATCGGCATAAAACTCCGACAAAATGGATCCGGACGGAGGATTCCACGGGACGCGCCCCGGCAGATGGCAGGGCAAACGTCCGGACGACAGAGAGAAGGAATGATTTTATGAAAGCACAAAAAGGAGAGTTTGGATACATCCGCGCCCAGAAGAAAAAACGCACGCTGATCACAGCCCTGCTGTTTCTCATCCCCCTTGTGATCTTTTTTACCGGCCTGCAGCAGACGGGAACGAGGCTGAATATGTTCACCTTCGTGGCGATCATGGGATGCCTGCCGGCCTCCCGCTCAGCCGTGAGTATGGTGATGATGCTGCTGCAAAAGCCGGCAGATGCACAGCTTTACCGGGAGGTGGAGGAGCGGGCAGGCGACCTGGTGCGCGCCTATGAGCTGACGGTGTCTGCCTATGAGAAAAATACACCCATCGACAGCCTGGTTATCTGCGGATACCATGTGGTGGCCTACACCGGCAGTGACAAGGCAGATCCGGCCTTTGCGGAAAAGCATATCCGGGAAATCCTGAAGGGAAACGGATTCCGGGCGGATGTGAAAATCTTTAAGGACAGAAAACTTTATCTGGACCGGGTGGCGGCCCTGGCGGCCCAGCGGACGGAGGCGGAGAAGGATATCCCCTATACGCCGAATGAATCCTACCCGGATCTGTCCAGAAGCGAGCTTGTCAAGCACACGATCCTGGCGATTTGTCTGTAGGAGAGAGGCATGAAAACAATTACGATATCAAAGAACGAGGCAGGGCAGAGGCTGGACAAGCTTCTGTCCAAATATTTGAACAGGGCTCCCAAAAGCTTCATCTACAAAATGCTGCGGAAGAAAAACATCACCCTGAACGGGAAGAAGGCGGACGGCAGTGAGAAGACGTCGGTGGGAGATGAAGTGAAGCTGTTTTTGGCGGAGGAGACGATTGAAAAGTTTTCAGGGGTGGAGATCCCGGCGGCTCACGGGAAACTGGAGGTGCTCTATGAGGACAGCCACATCCTTCTGATCAATAAGCCCTGCGGGATGCTTTCCCAGAGGGCGAAGCCATCCGATGTTTCCCTGGTGGAGCATCTGACGGCTTATCTTTTGAATAACGGAAGCCTGACAGAGGAGGCGCTGGCCACCTTCCGCCCGTCTGTGTGCAACCGGTTAGACAGGAATACCAGCGGTATCGTGGCGGCGGGAAAGTCTCTGGCAGGCCTGCAGGCCATGGCGGAGATCTTTAAGGACAGGAGCCTGCACAAATTTTACCTCTGCATTGTAAAGGGACAGCTTGCCGGGGAACGGCTGATCGAAGGCTATCTGACGAAGGACGCCGCGTCAAACCAGGTAAAGGTCATGCGGCAGGCTGTAGGGAAGGATTCCCTGCCCATCAGGACGAGATACCGCTCCATATCGATGGGCCGGGAAGGGACGCTTCTGGAGGTGGAGCTTATCACCGGGCGTTCCCATCAGATCCGCGCCCATCTGGCCTCCATCGGCCATCCGATTCTGGGGGACGCCAAATACGGGAATCCATCGGTCAATGAAAAAATGGGACGGCAGTTCGGCCTGCGGCATCAGCTGCTGCACTCCTGGCGCTTAGAGCTGCCGGAGTTATCCGGCGAGCTTGCGGGGCTTTCGGGAAGGACGTTTACGGCCAGGCCGCCGGAGCAGTTTGATAAGATCAGAAAGGAGATGGGACTGACCTATGGCAACCTGGAATTCCAGGGGTCTTAGAGGCTCCACCCTTGAGGATCTGATCAACCGTTCCAATGAGCACTATATGGAGAAGGGGCTGGCCCTGATCCAGAAGATCCCCACGCCGATCACGCCCATCAAGATCGATAAGGAGCACCGCCATATCACCCTGGCTTATTTTGAACAGAAGAGCACCGTGGATTACATAGGGGCCGTACAGGGGATTCCCGTATGCTTCGACGCCAAGGAGTGTACGTCGGACACCTTTGCCCTTCAGAACATTCACGAGCATCAGGTATCTTTTATGGAAAAATTTGAAGGCCAGGGAGGGATTTCTTTTCTGATCCTCTTTTTCACAAGCCGAAACGAGATGTTTTATCTGCCCTACGACCATATGAGGAAGTTCTGGGACAGGGGAAAGGCGGGGGGAAGAAAGAGCTTTCGCTACGAAGAGCTGGATCAGGCCTTTAAGCTCTATCCTGCCGGAGGGATCCTGGTGCCCTATCTGGAGGCTCTTCAGAAGGATTTGGATCGGAGGGATTGACATTTCTACAGTCTTGTCCTATAATTGGGAACGTCTATTTTACTATGATAATGAATTAGCACTTTAAAATATTAAAGTAAAGGAGAAGCTATGGATCAAAAACTTCTGCACACACCGGAGGGTGTCAGGGATATTTACAATGAGGAATGTGAAAAAAAGCTGGCTCTTCAAGGACGGCTCCATGAGGTGATGAAGAGCTACGGCTACAGGGATATTGAGACGCCTACCTTTGAGTTTTTTGATGTATTCAGCAAGGAGGTGGGGACGACCCCCTCTAAGGATTTATATAAATTTTTTGACAGGGAAGGAAATACTCTGGTGCTGCGGCCCGATATCACGCCGTCCATCGCCAGGGCAGCGGCCAAATATTTTGGGGAGGAGACGGATCCCCTGCGCTTTTGTTATGTGGGAAATACCTTTATCAACAACTCCAGCTATCAGGGATACTTAAAGGAGACGACCCAGCTGGGCGCAGAGCTGATCGGGGACAATTCTGTGGATTCCGACGCGGAGGTCATCGCCATGGTCATCGAGTGCCTGCTGAAGGCAGGGCTCAAGGAGTTTCAGGTGAGCATCGGCCAGGTGGACTTTTTTGAGAGCCTTCTGAAGGAGGCCGGGATCACGGGGGCTGAGGAAGAGGAGCTGAAAAGGCTGATTTCCAATAAGAACAATTTTGGGGCGGAAGAGCTTCTCAGTGAAAAAAATATCCGTCCGGATTTGAAGGAGCTTCTTGTGGCCCTGCCAAAGCTCTACGGCGGGACGGAGGCTCTGGAAAAGGCCAGATCCATGACGAAAAACCAGGAGGCCCTGACAGCCCTCCGCCGTCTGGAGGAGATCTATGAGATCCTGTGTGTTTACGGCGTGGAGCGCTACGTTTCCTTCGATCTGGGCATGCTCAGCAAATATATGTACTATACAGGCGTCATTTTCAGGGCCTTTACCTTTGGCACAGGAGGCGCCGTCGTAAAGGGAGGACGTTACGACCAGCTTCTGGGGCACTTTGGCAAGGAAGCGCCCTCCATCGGCTTCGTGGTGGTAGTCAACCAGCTGGTGAATGCCCTGGAGAGGCAGAAAATTTCCATGCCTGCCCCCCAGGAGCCTGTCGTTTTGCGCTACCGGCCCCAGGAGAGGGATGAGGCCATACGGAAAGCGGAAAAGCTGCGGCGGGAAGGCGCCTACGTGGCCCTGGCAGCGGAAAAGGGGGAGACAGTATGAGATATCTGACATTTGCGCTGGGGAAGGGACGTCTGGCGAGCACTACCCTTTCTCTTTTTGAAAAAATCGGGATCACCTGCGAGGAGATGAAGGATAAGAACTCCCGGAAGCTGATCTTTGTAAATGAAGAGCTGAAATTAAAATTCTTTCTGGCAAAGGGGCCTGACGTTCCCACCTATGTGGAGTACGGCGCCGCCGACATCGGCATCGTAGGTGAGGACACCATTCTGGAGGAGCAGAGGAAGCTCTACGAGGTGCTGGATCTGGGATTCGGGAAATGCCGGATGTGTGTCTGCGGGCCGGCCTCCGCGGGAGAGCTTTTGAGGCACCAGGAGCAGATCCGGGTGGCCACAAAGTATCCCCGGATTGCCAAGGATTATTTCTATAATAAGAAGCACCAGACCGTGGAGATCATCAAGCTCAACGGCTCCATAGAGCTGGCTCCCATCGTGGGCCTCTCAGAGGTTATCGTGGATATCGTGGAGACGGGAAGCACTCTCCGGGAAAACGGCCTGGAAGTGCTGGAGGAGGTCTGCCCCCTGTCGGCCAGGGTGGTGGTGAACCAGGTGAGTATGCGGATGGAAAATGAGAGAATAACGAAAATTTTGACAGATCTGAAGTCTGTGCTGTAAATGAGGTGAAGGGATGCGCACGATTCGATTAACGGAGGAAACAAAGAAAAATCTGCTGCAGGATCTCTTAAAGAGAAGTCCCGCGAGCTATGGGGAATATGAAGGAAGGGTAGCCGCCATCGTAAATGAGGTCCGGGAAAAGGGAGACGAGGCCGTCTTTGCCTTTACCGAAAAGTTTGACCGGGCAAAGATTGACGGGGGAAATATCCGTGTCACCAAGGAGGAGCTTGAGGAGGCCTACAGCCAGGTAGACCCCGGTCTTGTGGAGGTCATCCGCAAGGCGCTGGTGAACATCCGCGGCTATCACGAGAAGCAGCGCCGCTACAGCTGGTTCGACAGCCAGGAAAACGGCACCCTTCTCGGGCAGAAGGTGGCCCCGCTGGCGAAGGTCGGCGTCTATGTGCCGGGAGGAAAGGCCGTCTACCCGTCGTCTGTATTGATGAATATCGTTCCGGCCAAGGTGGCAGGCGTGGGGAAGATCGTTATGGCTACCCCCTGCGGCAGTGACGGAAAGGTCAATCCCACCACCCTGGTGGCGGCCCATGAGGCGGGAGCCGACGAGGTGTACAAGGTGGGCGGGGCCCAGGCCATCGCGGCCATGGCCTTTGGGACGGAGAGTATCCCTAAGGTGGACAAGATCGTAGGCCCCGGCAATATTTATGTGGCGCTGGCAAAACGGGCCGTGTACGGCCATGTCAATATTGATTCCATCGCGGGGCCCAGCGAGATTTTAGTGCTGGCGGATGAGAGCGCCAATCCCCGGTTTGTGGCCGCCGACCTTCTGTCCCAGGCAGAGCATGATGAGATGGCCAGCGCCATCCTGATCACGACCAGCGAGGAGCTGGCGAAGAAGGTGTCAGAAGAAGTGGACAGGTTCCTGGAGCTTCTCTCCAGAAGGGAGATCATATCCAGGTCCCTGGAGAGTTACGGCTACATCCTGCTGGCGGACTCCATGGAAGACGCCGTTTCCGCGGCAAATGAGATCGCGTCGGAGCACCTGGAGATCGTCACAAAGGATCCCTTCCAGATCATGACAAAGATTCAGAACGCGGGGGCGATCTTTATCGGAGAGTACAGCAGCGAGCCCCTGGGAGATTACTTCGCGGGGCCGAACCATGTGCTGCCCACCAACGGGACGGCAAAATTTTTCTCGCCCCTGTCGGTGGATGATTTCATAAAGAAATCCAGCATCGTCTACTATTCCAAAGAGGCGCTGGAGCCGGTACACCAGGATATCATCCGGTTTGCCGAGGCGGAACAGCTTACCGCGCACGCAAATTCCATCCGTGTGCGCTTTGAGAAATGAGGGAGATTATGAGCGAACGCACAGCGGTGATTGAGAGAACGACAAAGGAGACGCAGATCCGCCTTGCCCTGAACCTGGACGGGACAGGAAAGTGCCGGGTGGATTCCGGAATCCCCTTTTTTGACCATATGCTGGACGGATTTGCCCGCCACGGGCTCTTTGACCTGGAGGCCGAGATCCACGGGGATATCCAGCTGGATTCCCATCACACCATCGAGGACACCGGCATCGTGCTGGGGGAGGCCATTCGGAAGGCCGCAGGCGATAAGGCGGGAATCCGCCGTTATGGAAGCGCCATTCTTCCCATGGATGAGGCCCTGATCCTCTGCGCCGTGGACTTGTCGGGCCGTCCCTATCTGTCCTTTGACTGTGACTATACGGTGGAGCGGATCGGCGCGCTGGATACGGAGATGATCCATGACTTTTTCTACGCCGTTTCCTACGGGGCGGCTATGAATCTGCACATAAAGAAGATTTCAGGGTTTAACAACCATCACCTGGCAGAATGTACCTTTAAGGCGTTTGCCAAAGCCCTGGACGCGGCAGTGTCCTTTGACGGGCGCATCAGCGGCGTATTATCGACGAAAGGAACCTTATAACTATGAATAAAAAGAGACTTGCACCTTATCTTTTCCTCAGAAACGGAAAGGCTGTTAAGGGATTTTCTAACTTTACACTGTTTGAGGGCGGCGACGTGCTGGAGCTGGCCGGATACTACAGCAACCATGGGGCAGATGAGCTGGTGGTGTTTGATTTGTCTGACGACGATGCTTCCCATGAGGAATCCCTTCTGCTGATCAAGGAGATATCCAGGAACGTGGATATCCCCATCGCGGGAGGCGGAAACATCAAGCGCCTGGAGGACGTGAAAAAGCTGATTTACGCCGGATGCCGGAAGGTATTTTTGAATTTTTCCAAGGCAGGAAATGTGGAGCTTCTGGAGGAGGCGTCCAAGCGCTTTGGGAAGGAGAAGCTTGCCGTCTGCGCGGACAGCCTTGCCCAGCTCCGGGCTCACAAGGCGCTGATCGAGGCCTATGCCGGGGAGGTGCTGCTTCTGGCGGACGAGATCCAGGTGACGGAGGCCTGCAGAGGGCTTGAGGTTCCTGTGATGCCTGTGGTCATGAGGGCTGACATGGGGGGCGTCTTAAACCTTCTGGGCCTGGAAAAGGTTTCCGGTGTCTGCGCCAGGGCGCTGTCTGAGCGGGAGGCTGACCTGATGGGCTTAAAGGCCAGGGCAAAGGAAAAGGGCATTCCGGTCAATACCTTTGAGAGCACCATGCAGTGGCCGGAGTTCAAGACGGATGAGAACGGCCTGCTGCCTGTGGTTGTGCAGGATTATAAGACGATGGAAGTGCTGATGGTGGCCTACATGAACAGGGAGGCTTTCGAGACGACCATACGCACAGGGCGCATGACCTACTGGAGCCGCAGCAGGGGTGAGCTGTGGGTGAAGGGGCTTACGTCCGGCCATTTTCAGTATGTGCGGGAGCTTCTCATCGACTGCGACAACGATACGATCCTGGCAAAGGTGCTCCAGGAGGGCGCGGCCTGCCACACGGGCAACAGGAGCTGCTTTTACCGCAGCATGGTAAAGACGGATTATGACAGCACAAACCCCATGAAGGTGTTTGAGGACGTCTTTTCCGTGATCCTGGACAGAAAGGCCAACCCCAAGGAGGGATCGTATACCAATTATCTGTTTGACAAGGGGATCGATAAGATCCTGAAGAAGGTAGGGGAGGAGGCCACGGAGATCGTCATTGCGGCCAAGAATCCGAATCCGGAGGAGATCAAGTACGAGATATCGGATTTTCTTTACCATGTGATGGTTCTGATGGCGGAGAAGGGCGTGACCTGGGAGGATATCACCAAGGAACTGGCCCAGAGATAAAATATAAAAATAGCGCAATCCTTACAGAATGTTTTTACCGGCAGGTGTTACCTGCCGGTAATTCTATCTCCGTTCAATTATTTCTTGCGAATAAACATATCAGATAAATATTTGATAATATCATGGTAAATAATGAATACATAATTGACAAAAAGTGGATTAAGTGATAATATATTGATACGAGATATCGATATCAAAGGAAAAAGTTTGAAACAAATAAGTA
>DESK01000051.1 GCA_002361955.1 Lachnospiraceae bacterium UBA3316 | reverse complement strand
CTTTCTGAAGTTTTTTACTTTAACATCATTGTATTGATTGGGAGGGCAGATGTCAATGTCTTCCATTTTTTCATTTTGATGATAGCATTCAATAGAGCAATGTGGTAAAATAAGAAAATCAAGGGCACAGTTTGGCTTCCGGCAAAGCTGGGCCGTATCAAGCATTTAAGGAGAGTAAACTATGGGTGCCGTAGTGGAGATAAAAAACGTAAGAATCGGTGAAGGCGTTCCTAAGATCTGTGTGCCGATCACCGCCGGGACGAAGGCGGAGATTCTGTCCTCTGTCCTGGAATTAAAGGGCCATCCCTTTGATTTGATTGAATGGAGGGCCGATTTTTTTGAGAACCTGGGAGATCCGAAGCAGGTGCGGGAGATTCTGGAGATGTTTCGGGAGAACCTGGGAGATGTGCCCGTGATCTTTACCCTTCGCACGAAGGCAGAGGGCGGCCATATCCGTATGGATGCGGAAGAATACTTGCAGGTCAACGCCCAGGCCATCGACACAGGACTTGTGGATCTTGTGGATGTGGAGATCTTTCGGGGGGATGATATCGCGTTTATGCTGGTGGAGGCGGCCCACGAGAAAAATGTCAAGGTGATAGCCTCCAACCATGATTTTGAAAAGACGCCGAAAAAGGAGGAGCTGCTAAGCCGCCTGTGCAAGATGCAGGAGATGGAGGCGGATGTGGCAAAGATCGCGGTTATGCCGAAAAGCGAGCGGGATGTGCTGGTGCTTCTGGACGCCACCCTGGCCATGAAGGAGCTGCACCGGAATACGCCGGTGGTCACGATGGCTATGGGGAAGCTGGGACTTGTGAGCAGGCTTACAGGCCAGATTTTCGGCTCAGCCATCACATTCGGAACCGTGGGCGCTGCTTCCGCACCGGGACAGATTCCGGCGGAGGGGCTGCGGGAGATTTTGGATGTATTTGCATAGGAAAAGGACCATCCTTGAGATGACAGACAGGCAGTTTTGTATACCATACAAGACAGCCTGTCTTTTTACTTGAAGGCACGGATACGGGCCAAAGACGATACGAATCTTTGGATGAAATGTCGAAAGGTGTCGAAAACAAATCCGTTTTTACCGCCTCTGTTTGACAAAATTTTTGAGGACAATTCTTTATACTGTAGTACACAGAGTAGCCGTTCAGGTATCTGGAGGGTTACGGCACAGGAAGCAGGGAGGTGTCAGGTGTACTATGAGTTTTACATAGATATCTTCTTCTTAGAAAATATGCTGCTGGACTTTCTGCTTCTGCTCCTGACAGGAAAGCTCCTGAAAAGGCAGAGAAGCCTTCGCAGGCTGCTGCAGGCTTCCTTTGCCGGAGCCGCGGGAGCCTGCCTGTGGATGGCCACGCCTCTCAGGCAGCTACGGTTTCTGGGGCCGGCGGGATATGGGGCGACAGCCCTTCTGATGACAGGCATCGCCTTTGGCTTTTCAAGAAAGCGGGTACTGCTTCAGGGAATCCTGTACCTTTGGGTGACGGCCTTCCTTTTAGGAGGAGTTTTTCAGGCTTTGGAGGCCCAGCTTGCCTTCCCTGTGCCTGTGGCCGCTGTCATCAGCACCGGGATCCTGGTTTTGCTGGAACGGGGCTGTCAGGGCGCGCGTTATCAGACTCAGAATTATTATGAGGTTACGCTGGGCTTTCAGGGAAGGACGGTCAGTGTGAGGGCTCTGCGGGACACCGGAAATCAGCTCCGGGAGCCAGTCACAGGGAAGGCGGTGAGCATTCTCTCCTATGAGGATGCGAAAACGCTCTTCGACAAGGATACAAAAATGTTTTATATCCCCTATCATTCCATAGGAAAGAGCAGCGGTTTGCTGCCGGGGGTAACATTAGATTATATGAGCATCAGGCGGGAAAAAGACTCACAGAGACTGGAAAGGCCGGTCGTCGCCGTGAGCCGTGAGCCTGTGAGCCGGGAGGGGAAGTATCAGATGATTCTTCATCCCCAATTACTGAACGATTAGGAGGGAACCATTATGGTCATTAAAGTTGCAATGCCGCGCCAGTTTCAATTTCGTGTTGTGTCCACACTGCCGAATCTTCTGAGGAGCAGGGAAAATGAGATTCACTATATCGGTGGATGTGAAGTTCTGCCGCCGCCCCTGTCCGCTGTGCAGGAGGCGAAGGCCCTGGAGAGCCTGGAGACGGAGCGGGGAAGTGAAGCCAGGACGACGCTGATCGAGCACAATCTCAGGCTGGTGGTATACATAGCGAAAAAGTTTGAGAATACGGGAGTGGGCGTGGAGGACCTGACCTCGATCGGAACCATCGGCCTCATAAAGGCGATCAACACCTTCAATCCCGGCAAAAACATCAAGCTGGCCACGTACGCTTCCCGATGCATAGAAAATGAGATTCTTATGTATCTGAGAAGGAATAATAAGACGAAAATGGAAGTTTCCATCGACGAGCCCCTGAATGTGGACTGGGACGGAAATGAGCTTCTGCTCTCTGATATCCTGGGGACAGAGGAGGATGTGATCTACAAGGATATGGAGATGGAGGTAGAGAGAAAGCTCCTGATGAAAGCCATTGACAAGCTCTCTGACAGGGAGCAGACGATTGTAAGGCTCAGATTCGGCATTAACACCCTGGACGGGGAAGAGCGGACCCAAAAGGAGGTGGCGGATCTTCTGGGCATTTCCCAGTCCTATATCTCCCGGCTGGAAAAAAAGATCATGAAGCGGCTAAAGAAAGAGATCGTGCGGTTTGTGTAGGCATACAATTTTACTATGAAAGTCCCGGACGGCAGCCATGGCCCGGAGCGTGTTTACACGCATAAAGACATGGATATCGGACGGGCAAGCTGGTATGAGCAAGAAGCGCGATAGCGCGGATTGTGAATACCAGCGGCAGATGCGGGAGTGCCATTGGCACGGAGCATCTGACTTTCATAGATGGTGATGACTGCGTCAGCAGTCATGTCCGTTTAGGGAAAATTTGTACGCACAGAAAAGCTTGTGATTCAGGGAAAGGCATGTTAAAATTTTAAAAATGGGTATGCTTTGAAATCTACGAGTGGAGGAATACGTATGAGAGGAATTTATACATCAGTAAATGAAATCAGACGGCAGGTATTTACGGAGGTAGCAAGGCTTGCATATGAGGGCGGAGATTATGCAAGGTTTGAGGAGGTACCTTTCAAGATCATACCTGGAGAGATCGCGTCCTACAGGGACAGTGTCTTTTTGGAGAGAGCCATTGTAGGAGAGCGGCTGAGATTGACGATGGGACTGCCCATTCGTAAGGCAAACGAGCATGCGCCGATCAGCGAAGGGCTTTCGGAGGCCATGAAGCCGGAGAAGTATTATGAGCCGCCTTTGGTAAACATTATTAAATTCGCCTGTCATTCCTGCCCGGACAATAAGGTGTTTGTGACGGACGCCTGCCAGGGCTGTCTGGCCCATCCCTGTAAGGAGATCTGCCCGAAGGGGGCCATTGAGATCATAAACGGCCGTTCTGTCATCGATCAGGAAAAGTGTATCAAGTGCGGAAAATGTATCCAGGAGTGTCCCTACGGAGCCATCACAAAGCTGGAACGTCCCTGCGCCAGGGCCTGCGGGATGGACGCCATCAAGAGCGATGAGTTTGGCAGGGCGGAGATCGATTATGAGAAATGTGTTTCCTGCGGTATGTGCCTGGTGAACTGTCCCTTTGGCGCTATCGCGGACAAGAGCCAGATCTATCAGACGATTCAGGCCATCAAGGAGGAGGTCCCGGTCTATGCCATCGTGGCTCCGGCAGTTTCCGGTCAGTTTGGCCCGAAGCTGACGCCGGATAAGATGAAGGCAGCCTTCCGGGAGCTGGGCTTTCGAGATATTTTTGAGGTGGCTGTGGGAGCCGACCTTTGTACCATCGAGGAGGCCAAGGAGTTCGTAAAGGATGTGCCGGAGAAGCAGCCCTTTATGGCGACCTCCTGCTGTCCCGCCTGGTCCATGATGGCCAAAAAGATGTTCCCCCAGTTCGCGCCCTATATTTCCATGGCCCTGACGCCTATGGTGCTGACGGCCCGCCTGGTAAAGCGGAAATACCCCAATTGCAGGATCGCCTTTGTGGGGCCCTGCGCCGCGAAGAAGCTGGAGGCCAGCCGTAGAACCATCCGGAGTGATGTGGACTTTGTGCTTACCTTTGAGGAGGTTATGGGAATGTTCACGGCGAAGGACATTGATTTTGACAAGCTGCCCTCAGAGCCGTTCTTCACAGACGCCAGCGGCGACGGCAAGGGCTTTGCCGTAAGCGGAGGCGTGGCGGCCGCCGTCGTAAACTGCATCAAGAAGCTGGAGCCCACAAGAGAGGTGAAGGTGCAGAGCGCCGAGGGCCTGCGGGAATGCCGGAAGATGCTGATGATGGCCAAGGCAGGAAAGCTGAACGGCTATCTGCTGGAGGGGATGGCCTGCCCGGGAGGATGCGTGGCAGGAGCCGGGACACAGCAGCCCATCAGCCGCTCAAAGACGGCTGTCATGCGGGATAAGAAGGACGCCAAGTTCCAGAGCGTTTTGGACAGCGCCTACAAGGGACAATTATCAGAGCTGGAGAAATAAATACGCAGGAGGCTACCGCCCGGTCAGGGGCTGCGCGGTAATCGCAGGAGAATCTATGGAGATAAATGAGGAGATAAAACGGGAGCTTCTTTCCCTGGCGGAGCCGGAGTATAAGAAGTTCAACAGCAAACTGATACCGAATATCGATCCGGACACCATTTTGGGCGTCCGGATTCCTGCGCTGCGGAAGATCGCCTCCAGGCTGAAAAAGGGCGAGTGGAGGGCCTATCTGGAGGGGGCGCGGGATGATTCCTTTGAGGAGATCCTGCTCCAGGGGCTGGTGATCAGCGCGGCGCGGATGGAGTTTCCGGAGCTTTTAGAGCGTATCCGCGGATTTTTGCCAAAGATGGATAACTGGGCGGTGTGTGACACCTTTTGCAGCAGCATGAAAGCCGCGGGGAGGTACCGCAGGGAGCTTCTGCCCTGGATCCGGCAGTGGGCGGCGTCCGGGGAGGCCTACACGATCCGTTTCGCCGTTGTGATGCTGATGGATTACTATATGGAGGAGAGCGATACGGAGGAGGCGCTGGCCCTCTTAGACGGTATCCGCCATGAGGACTACTATGTAAAAATGGCGGTAGCCTGGGCCATATCCATGTACTATGTGCATTTTCCGGAAATCGTGACGGGGTATCTTAGGGACAACAGCCTGGATGATTTTACCTACCATAAGGCTTTGCAGAAGATCACGGAATCCCGCCGGGTCACGGCAGCCGAAAAGGAGAGGATTCGGGGAATGAAAAGAAAAAAAACACTAGACTAATTTGTTGATTTATGAGACAATAATAGCAGGTATGGCACAGGCATGCCCAGGCGGCCGGGCGCGTATGCGGACGGCAGTTTGTCGGATACCTGGTATGTACATATAGTGATTTATATTTGAAAGGAGTCTTAAAATGATTTATTCACGTGAAGTAGAAGAAATGTGTCCAGTGGCACAGGGCGTTCATCATGGCGCAGCCCCGATTCCCGAAGAAGCAAAATGGGTACAGGCGAAAGAAGTAAAAGACATTTCCGGTCTGACACATGGTGTAGGCTGGTGTGCTCCTCAGCAGGGCGCTTGTAAGCTGACCCTGAACGTTAAAGAAGGCATCATCCAGGAAGCTCTGGTAGAGACGATCGGATGCTCCGGTATGACTCATTCCGCAGCTATGGCTTCTGAGATTCTGCCTGGATTGACCGTTATGGAGGCTCTGAACACAGACCTGGTATGTGACGCGATCAATACCGCTATGAGAGAGCTGTTCCTGCAGATTGTATACGGAAGAACACAGAGCGCGTTCTCTGAGGATGGACTTCCGGTAGGAGCCGGCTTGGAGGATCTTGGAAAAGGACTTCGTTCACAGGTTGGAACTATGTATGGTACATTAAAGAAAGGTCCTCGTTACCTTGAGATGGCAGAAGGCTATGTAACAGGTATCGCACTGGATGCAGATGACCAGATCATCGGTTATCAGTTTGTTTCTCTTGGAAAGATGACAGACTTCATCAAGAAAGGCGATGACCCGAACACTGCCTGGGAGAAGGCAAAAGGCCAGTATGGCCGTGTGGCTGACGCTGTTAAGATTATTGATCCGAGAAAAGAATAATTGTAAGGAGGTAACAGGAAATGGCTTTATTTGAATCATATGAAAGACGAATTGACAAGATCAATTCTGTTTTAAATAGTTATGGGATTGCTTCCATTGAGGAAGCTGAGAAGATCACAAAAGACGCAGGTCTGAACGTATACGATCAGATCAAGGGTATTCAGCCGATCTGTTTTGAGAACGCTTGCTGGGCTTACATCGTAGGAGCAGCGATTGCGATCAAGAAGGGCTGCAGAAAAGCGGCAGACGCAGCGGCAGCGATCGGAGAGGGACTTCAGGCTTTCTGTATCCCGGGTTCTGTAGCAGATACACGTAAGGTAGGTTTAGGACATGGAAACCTGGGCAAGATGCTTCTGGAAGAGGATACTGAGTGTTTCGCATTCCTGGCAGGCCATGAGTCTTTCGCGGCTGCAGAGGGCGCTATCGGTATCGCTGAGAAGGCAAACAAGGTTCGTCAGAAACCCCTCCGTGTTATCCTGAACGGTCTTGGAAAAGACGCAGCGCAGATCATTGCCAGGATCAACGGCTTTACGTATGTGGAGACAGAGTACGATCCGTACACAAACGAAGTGAAGGAAGTATTCCGCAAGTCTTACTCTGAGGGACTTCGCGCGAAGGTAAACTGCTACGGCGCAAACAGTGTTCCGGAAGGCGTAGCCATCATGTGGAAAGAGGGCGTAGATGTTTCTATCACAGGAAACTCCACCAACCCCACACGTTTCCAGCATCCGGTAGCAGGTACTTACAAGAAAGAGTGCATTGAGAAAGGAAAGAAGTATTTCTCCGTAGCATCCGGCGGCGGCACAGGACGTACTCTGCATCCGGACAACATGGCGGCAGGTCCCGCTTCCTATGGTATGACAGATACTCTGGGACGTATGCACTCTGACGCGCAGTTCGCAGGTTCCTCCTCCGTACCGGCTCACGTAGAGATG
>DESK01000043.1:1071-57536 GCA_002361955.1 Lachnospiraceae bacterium UBA3316 | reverse complement strand
AAGGATGATACCTATGACAATTACGGGACACACCCGCCTTACCGGCCTTTTGGGAAGCCCCGTCTCCCACAGCATCTCACCTCTCATGCACAACGAGGCCTTTCGTCTGCTGGGCCTGGACTACGCTTATCTCTGCTTTGACATAAAGGCAGATTCTGTGAAGAGGGCTGTGGACGCTCTCTGCACACTGAACGCCAGGGGATGGAACTGCACCATGCCGGATAAACAGCCCATGTTCGACCTCTGTGGCCACCTTTCCCCGGCCGCCAGGATGATCGGCGCAGTGAACACCGTCGTAAATGACCAGGGAGTACTGACAGGCCACAACACCGACGGGGTGGGCTATATGATGGCTGTAAAGGAAGCCGGCTTTACTATTACCGGAAAAAATATGACGCTTCTCGGCGCAGGCGGCGCAGCCACTGCCATCGCGGTCCAGGCGGCCCTTGACGGCGTAAAGGAGCTGTACCTCTTTAACAGGCGAGGACGTTCCTGGGAGCACGCGGTGAAACTGACGGACACCATCAACGCCCACACTTCCTGTAAAGCTTCCCTCTTTGAGCTGGAGGATACCACGGCGATGGCCAGCTGCCTGCGCCAGAGCGCCATTCTCACAAATGGCACCTCTGTGGGCATGGCGCCAAAGGAATCGGCCTGTATCTTCAAGGATTCCTCCCTCTTTTATCCGGAGCTGATCGTGTCGGATGTGATTTATAACCCCAGAAAAACGAGGCTCATGGAGCTGGCGGAGGCGGCCGGGTGTCCCACCTTCAACGGACTCTATATGCTCCTTTTCCAGGGAGCGGAGGCCTTCCGGCTGTGGACGGATCATGATATGCCTGTAGAACGAATCAAAGAACTGTATTTTTCATAAGGATTTCAAACCAGTCGGAGCGCCTGCAGGGACGCGAACGTGCGTCCGCCGGGCACACTAAAATAATGCTATGCGCCGGGATTTCCCCTCCGCATAGCATTTTAATCATCATTTCTTATTTAACGGTATTGTAGCCATCCGGATTCTGGCTCTGCCATCTCCAGGAATCCTCGCACATCTCTTCGATGCCATACTCCGCTTCCCATCCAAGCTCAGCCTTTGCCTTTGCCGGATCTGCATAGCAGGTAGCGATATCGCCGGGACGACGGTCCTTCACTTCATAGGGAAGAGTCTTTCCGCAGGCCTTCTCAAAAGCATGAAGCACATCCAGTACGCTGTATCCATTGCCTGTTCCAAGGTTATAGATATATACGTCAGGCTTATCCTCGAATTTCTGCAGTGCTTTCACATGGCCTCTTGCCAGGTCTACCACATGGATGTAATCACGCACGCCTGTGCCGTCATGTGTATCATAGTCATCTCCAAATACGCCAAGCTTCTCACGTTTGCCTACAGCAACCTGGGCGATGTAAGGAACAAGGTTGTTGGGGATTCCCTTGGGATCCTCACCGATCATTCCGCTCTTATGTGCGCCGATGGGGTTGAAGTAACGGAGAAGCACTACACTCCACTCCGGGTCAGACACATGAAGATCTGTGAGCACCTGCTCCAGCATACCCTTTGTCTGTCCATAGGGGTTCGTGATCTTTCCCTTCGGGCATTCCTCTGTGATGGGAATAAACGCGGGATCTCCGTAAACAGTGGCGGATGAGCTGAAAATGATCTTCTTTACGCCATGGTTTCTCATCACATCACACAGGTTGAAGGTTCCTGTCATGTTGTTATGATAATACTCCAGGGGCTTTGCGACAGACTCGCCTACTGCCTTTAAGCCTGCAAAGTGAATAACGGAATCAATATCTTCTTTATCGAAAATCGCATTCATAGCCTCTTTGTCCAGGATATCTGCTTTATAGAACGTTACCTTCTTTCCGGTAATCTGCTCTACACGCTCCAGAGCCTTTTCGCTGGAATTGTAAAGGTTATCCAGTACGACTACATCGTAGCCTGCATTCAGAAGCTCGATGCAGGTATGGCTTCCAATATAGCCTGCACCGCCTGTAACTAAAATTGCCATTTGTTTTTCCTCCTCTGATATCTTTTAAAGTATAAAACTGCCGGAAGCAGAACAAGATCTGCTGTCTTCCTCTCCATAGTTTTACCGCAATTATGCATATTTTGCAACCAGTTCTTTCATGGTCTCCCACTTTTCTTCCATGTCGGCCACAAGCTTAAACTGGGTTCTGGCGCGATCCAGATTGTGGTTTTCCCTGTGAATCTTGAAATATACGTCGCCCTCTAAGTAGTCTGCCAGGAAACGCATTCCGCACTCATAAGTCATAACCTTCGCGCCCATGGGAAGCATCTCGATCTCTTTCTTCGTAAGGCTGCCCTTACATCCCTCGATAAAGCCCTTGGTGTAGAGCTCAAAAAGCTCCATACTGCAGCTCACTTTGTCGAGATCCGGCTCATCCTCTGCCGCCGTGCTGGCGCCAAAACGGATACTGTCACCAAAATCATTTACAGCCAGTCCCGGCATTACGGTATCCAGGTCGATGACACACAGTCCTTTTCCTGTATCCTTGTCAAT
This sequence comes from Lachnospiraceae bacterium UBA3316, assembly GCA_002361955.1. Lineage (GTDB taxonomy): Bacteria > Bacillota > Clostridia > Lachnospirales > Lachnospiraceae > Hominisplanchenecus_A. The sequence continues at coordinate 55,011 of DESK01000043.1, read as the reverse complement.
CATGATGTTATTCAGCTTTGTATCATTGTGGGTTACACGCAGAGGAAGCTCTCCCGCCGCCTGCAGGTCGCCCAGCACATTTGCCGTTTCCTCATGGTCCAGAACAAACTGAATCTCCTTCTGCACGGAGGCGGCCCTTCCCATCACGTCAGCTGCCACAACTTCTTTAAACCGTGCCAGCCTGGCTTTTGTATCATGGAAGTGAGGAATGGTCTCGTGAAGAGTCTCAGCCGGGAAATCCGCCAGCAGATTCTGGAAGTTTCCGAAAGCCACTGCGCTCTCATAGAAATCCTCCGGCTTTTCCACCGCGTCATAGCTGAACGCATTCTCAATAAACGTATAAACTCTCCAGTACTCCCCTACGCTGTCCACATAGAAATTTTTTCCGTCCTTCGTAAGGATAATATTCAAGGTCTCCCTCTCCGGATCGCCGCCCTTTTCGATAATGATCTTGCGCAGATAGGAAGTCACATTTACCACGTTCTCCATCAGCTCCACCGGATTTGTGAAGATCTCCTTGTTCATACGCTGAAGGATGTAGTGTCTGATACTCCCATCCTCCTGACGGCAGGTCAGCCTGTACGTATCATTGATATGGCCGCTTCCATAAGGCTCATAGCTTTCTACGGTACCTTCCAGAGCGAACTGTGCAATCGTCTCGTCAATCGCCCTGCTTTTATCTTCTCTTGCCATTTATTTCTCCTCCCATAAATGCTGCGGATACATTCCGCTGTCCTTCAGTTCTTTGATTGCATTCATCACGAACTCTTTGTCTTCCTTGTAGGTCACGCCATACCAGCGGTCCTCAGATTTCAAAACTTCAACGGTTGCCTTTCCTTCCTCCAACAGCTCATTTACCACGGAGGGCAGGAAGAACTCACATTTTAATGGATTCGTTTTCAGGTTCTCCTCCAGGAATTTTGGGAAACGCTCCTTTAATTCTTTCAGCATGCTGGCGGAAAATCCCCACAGATTCATAGATACCGTACTTCCCTCGGGGATCGTGTTCCAGGTAGCCCCTTCATCCTCTGTGTAAGCAGAAGTTCCATCCGGTCTTTTCTCAATCCGTGTACGCTCATTGATATCTGTAAGGAAATGATTCTCGTCTGTCACGCAGATGCCGCGGGCCACATGGCCGTTCTCTGTCAGCGTGTTCTCCAGCACATAGCCTACCATAGCATAACGATACTTATCATCATCCTGATGATTTACCAGATAATCATAAATCATCTTATAGGCGTTTCTTCCATAGTAATCATCTGCGTTGATTACGGCAAAGGGTCCGTCCACCACATCGATACAGCTCAGGATCGCATGGCCTGTTCCGAAAGGCTTCACACGTCCCTCAGGCACAGCATATCCTTCCGGCAGATTCGTCAGCTCCTGGTAAACATACTCGATCTCTACCTTATCTTTCATCCGATCACCGATCACTGCCCGGAAATCCGCCTCGTTCTCCTTTTTGATAATAAACACGATCTTCTCAAAACCGGCCTTCACTGCGTCATAGATCGAGAAATCAATGATAATGTGCCCCTCGGCATCAATCGGATCGATCTGCTTTAATCCACCGTACCGGCTTCCCATGCCTGCGGCCATGATGACCAACACTGGTTTTTTCATATTTTCCTCCTTACCGGCCGTCTCACGGCCATGTTTGTTATCATTATTATATCATATTTTCTAAAATCGGAAAGGTATTTTGTAAATATTGTCAAAGATATGCGTAATTGTGCAAAAGGCAGGAGTTTTCACTCCTGCCTCGTTACTGTTCACTCCATACACAGTAACATGCGCTACATCTCATACCATTTGATTTCGTTCGCGTCCATCTTCAGGCTGAAGCTGGAGCCGTCTCCCCGGTAAACGGTTGTCTCCTGGGGCTCATAGGTATTATTGACCACACAATATTTCTTATTCGCTACATAGGCGTGAACCTCTACATTGTAGTTCGTGCTGAACCACTTATACAGATGATCCTCGTCATGAGAACTCCAAAGAATCGCACGGTACAGCATACGGCTGTTCTCAAAGCTGTAGGGAAGACCGCACATATAAACAGCACGTCCCTTTCCAAACTCATTGACAGCCAGACGCACTCTCTTGTCCTTCTGAACCAGAACCTCGGTGCCCTCCAGGGCATAGATACTCTTTAAGTTCTCACCAAAGTCGATCTCCTGTCCGGCATCCGCGGTAATAAAGTGCTCATGGGTCTCCCAGTTGTACTTATCGTATCCCAGGGTGAAGCCGCGCTCTTCCTCCACGCCCAGCACATTTGCGAGCTGGAAGAAATGACCGTTTGCCTGATGGGCGGTAGGCTCACCGATTCCGATAAATCCGCCTCCCTCGTAGACAAACTTCCTGATTGCCGAAGAGATCACGGGATTTACCCACCACTCGCCGCCTGTATGAGCTGTATCCGCGTCACCCACATTGATGATTACGTCGATCTCATCCAGCACATCCGGATGATCCAGAATATCCTGGAAACTGATGAACCGCACATCAAAGGGCGCGCCGGACAGAGCCTCTACCACTCCGGCGTAGAAGTAGTTCTCCTGATGGTAAATTGCATGATGCACCATATGGGCGCCCCAGGCCTTCATTTTTCCCCAGCAGTTTAACACTGCCACCGTCTTGACACAGTAGGGCACACAATCCTTGATATTATCATACAGTGTGCGGAACTCGTCGCAGACGCTCTTCACATAGTCAAGGAACTCCGGGAAATCCAGGGCAAGCTTCAAATATCCGCCATAACCGATTCGGTCAATCGGCGCGCGCAGGATCGCTCTCCTTGCCGTCACCCAATTGATCTTTGCTTCCTTCACCGGGTCGCCTGTTTCATTAAACACATCCGGGAAGAAATAGGGAAGCAGACGCCCCTCCGTATACTTGATTCCTTTGATATCGCTGATCAGACGCAGTGTAGAACCGTTTCCTACGCTTCCCACTACCGCGTCCAGTCCGATATCCTCAAAACCTTCCTGGAAGGGCTCTGTTCCGATCCAGTGATCTCCCAGGAACATCATGGCTTCTTTACCGCACTCGTGGGTAATATCTACCATCTCCTTGGCGATCTTGCGCACCTCTCTCTTCTGGAAATCCACAAAATCCTGGTATTCCTTGGTAGGAACGCGGTACTGGTTGTTGTAATAACCCTGGTCGATGATAAATTCCGGACGGAACTTATAACCAACTTCTTTTTCAAACTGCTCCAGGATATAGGGGCTGACCGATGCTGAATAACCATACCAATCCACATACTTCTCACGCGCCAGCTCGTCAAAGATCAGTGTAAACTGATGGAAAAACGTAGTAAACCGAAGAACATTTACATAGGGGTGCTCTTCAATAAACTTGCGCAGGCGCTTCATCGTAAACGCATGGGTCTTTGGCTGGCGCACATCAAAGGTCATCTGATGCTCTACATTCTCCCAGCCGTTTGTCACCGCATTGTACATGTGCACCGGATCCCACATAATATATGCCAGGAAGCTAACCGTATACTCATGAAAAGGCTCTGTATGGACCGTTACGCTGTTGTCTTCCTCCGCATAGCTCCATTTTTCCACCGGAACGACCTCCCCGATGGTACGGTCCACTACTTCCCACCAGCGCCTGATATCGTCCCTGCTATTTGGCGTGAGCATATCAGGGTAAAGACCCTTCATCAGGTGTATTGTCAACACATCGCCATCTGCTGTATAAAACGGCGTCATCACATACATCTGCTGAATTTCATCGGGATTCTCTTTCGCCCACTGATTATCTTTTCTGGTCGTGTAGTAAGTAGAATAAATTTTTGCGTCAACATCACAGAGTTCTTTTGGGAAGTCTGTTCCATCACAGTCACGGATAGCGTCCGCTCCCCATTTCTCCATTAATTCCAGAGTCTGTGGAATCACATCCAGATCGGTGGGTATTGTCACCCGTCCTCTTTGCTGGTTCATATAATAATCCTCCTGTATTGCATAAAACTATTTAATTATTGATATTGCCTGTTGTAAAGCCAAAGCAAAACAAGCAGACCGGCAAGTCCTGCCAACATCATTAAAAGTCCGCTGGGACCGATGTTTTTCTGTCCCACGATAACTAAAACGATACATACAATAAACACGATCGCTACGAGGAGCCCTGTTATAATTTTTTTTGTATATTCATTCATACTGCTTCCTCCTTAACCTTTCAATCCGCCGACCGTCATACCTTCAGTAAGCTGCTTCTGTACACACATATACAGGATCAGCGTCGGTACCATTACGATAACCAGGCCTGCGTACATCCTTCCGTACTGTACCGCAGATCTCTGGGCAGCCATCAGATTCATCAGGCCTACCGGGAGAGTCTTCAGCTCCGCCTTTGTCAGCATCGTCATAGAAATAATGTACTCATTCCAGAATGAAAGGAAGTTGAACAGTATGATCGTGATGATACTGGGCTTCGCCATCGGGAAAATAACCTGAACCATGGTTCTGAAATATCCCGCGCCATCCACATAAGCCGCTTCCTCATAATCCTTTGCCAGAGATTTGAAGTATCCTGACAGCAGGTAAATGGTAAAGGGCAGCGCCGTGGACGCGTAAATCAGGGCAAGCACAAATAGGTTATTCAAGAAAAACCCGTTTCCAAAGGTCTGACGCAGGAATGTATCAGCATCTACCAGCATCAGGAAAATAGGTACAACAATGTAGTTAACGTTGATGAACAGACCTGCCATGAACAGGATGTTCCAGAATTTGCTGCTCTTAAATTTGAATCTTGCCAGTACGTAAGCTGCCGGCAGGGAAATTACAATCAAAAGCAGGATGCCGAGAGCCGTTACGATCACGGAATTCAGCATATAAGATCCCATCTCCGCCTCTGTCCAGGCCTGAACAAAGTTCTCGAAATGCAGACCGTTCGGAAGTGTCCAGGGACTGCCGTAAAACTGTTCATTCTCCTTTAAGGATGCCAGAAATACCCAGGCGATGGGGACGATAATAGTGATAGCCAGAATACCCAGTACCACATAAATACCGGCAATGCCAGCCTTCGATGTCTGTTTGATTGCTCCTGTATCTTTCTTACTCATTTTCATCCCCCCTTAGAACTCGATCTCTTCACGTTTCGTTACGGCATTAATGATTCCCGCAAGCGCAAAGGAGAAAATAAATACGACGGAACCGATGGCCATACCATATCCATAAGAGGAGTTCGTGTAGGCCTCCTGATACATGTAACTCAGGAATACGTGGGAGGAACCGTTGGGATTTCCCTGTGTCATCGCCTTTACAAACAGGAAGCTCATGTTAATGGTACTGATAATGAAGAATGTCAGGGTTGTCCTGATATTTGTCCAGATCAAGGGCAGGGTCAGGCTGAAAAACTGCTTAATCTTTCCTGCGCCCTCCAGGCTGGCGGACTCGTAAACACTTTCAGATACGTTTGCCATACTCGCCATATACATAACCATGTAGTAACCGATGGCCTGCCATACCATGGCGATGATCAGGCTGTACATAACAATCTTGGAACTTCCAAGCCAGGAAACCTCACCGATGCCGAAAAGGCCCAGAATGGAATTTAAAAGTCCATTCTCCGGCTTATAGATCGCTGAGAATACGGCACTGATAACTACTACAGAAAGAATGTTCGGGATGTAGAAAATGATCCTGAAGAAATTCTGTCCTTTAATTTTTTCTCTTGTAAGGATCGCTGCGAAGATCAAAGCCAGCGCAAAGGTCACAATAGTCACAACCACGATTAAGAGCACCGTATTCTGAAATGCGCTATAGAATTTATCGCTCTTAAAAAGTGTCGCGAAGTTACTGAAACCGACAAAAGTCTTGTCCGCCGTATATCCGCCCCATTTAAACATAGACATACGGAATACGTCAATGGTCGGGTAAATCATAAAGATAAAAAACAATATTACGGCAGGTGCCAGACAGCAGGTGATAAATCTCCCTCTACCTTTATTTCGTTCCATTAACTCATCTCCAATCTTTTTTTATGTTTTTACCATACGGAAACTCCCTCGGATTGCCCCATATGATAAAAAACGGCCGGTGCATATAATCTATCCACCGGCCACCTCTTAAACCTGTCTCTCTTTTCAGAGAGACAGTACCCTATTCGATTACTCCTTCAGCGCTCCTCTTAAAGCATCGCTGTCAGTTTTGATCTTCTCAATCCAAGCATCCTTGGTGGTATCACCGGATACCAGTCCGCTTACCGGATCAAAGAATGTAGAACGAACGGTAACGCCCTCAACGGGATCTGTTGTAGCGAAAGCATCCATAACTGCTACAGCGCCTGTATCGTAGATGCTGTAGAACATCTTGGACTCGCCCTCAAGCTTCTCGGACATGCCCTCGATCGGCTGAATAGCTCCTGCTGTAGCGAAGAGATCTGCTGCTGTATCGGAATACAGGAAGGAGATGAATGCCTTTCCTAAATCCTGATTCTCAGCGCCTGCCGGCATCCATACCTGCTCAAAGAATGTGTAGGAAGCTCTCTCGCCGCCCTCTGCAACAGCCGGAAGAGCTGTGAAGCCCCACTCAAAGCCGTCTGCGCGCGGTGCCTCTGCCATCTCGCCTGTGATCCATGTGCCGTTCGGCATGAAGATTGCCTTGTCATCCAGAACTAACTGCTGGTTCATCTGGAAGTCGTTGTCGTTTGCCTGTGCCGGTGTGCTCTCATGTGTATAAGAAGCAAGTTTCTCGATGATGTCAAATACCTGCTTAGCTCCGTCAGTATCCCATACGCCCTCGCCATAGCTCAGTGCGCTGTTGAAGGTATCAACATCTGTTGCCTCATGAAGCAGCGCATAGAAGAATGCGTCAAAGTATCCTGTTGTCGGATATGTAAACAGAGCGATTCCCTCTTCTTTTGCCTTGTCGCCAAGCTCCCACATCTCGTCCCAGGTCTGGGGTACTTCCCAACCCTTGGAAGCCAGAAGGTTTGCATCGTAGAACAGTCCGCAGGGGCTGTAGAACATCGGCATCAGGTAAGTCTTTCCGTCACCGTAGGGGTTTGTGATCTTGTTCTCTGTGAATCCAGGAAGGATCTTATCACCAACAGTCACATCCTCACCCGGTACTGTCATAGACAGAACGTCTGTCAGGTCAGCCAGATTGTTGTCCTTTGTAAAGGTCTCTGTCAGTCCAGACTCAGAACCAACGGATTTGCAGATAACATCGGGATAATTACCAGCCTTCATGTCAGGTGTAATCACATCGTCCAGATTCTTGTCAACGGTCAGTTCAACAGTAACACCAGGATTTGCCTCCTCAAATGCTGCTGCAACGTCTTCCCACATCTGTGCGCCGTAAGCTGTCTCAACAGCTGCCACCTTCACAGTTCCGCTCAGGTCAGAACCTGCCGCATCTGCGCCGTCTGTCTCAGCCGGTGTGTTGCTGCTGCAAGCTGCAAGGCTGAAGGCCATTACACCTGCCATTGTTAAGCAAAGTACTTTTTTCAGTTTCATAGCATCATATCCTCCTTTATTACTGCAGGCTCACTGAACAGCCTGCTATACTGTACTTATACAATACCCATTTTTCCCTCTCTTTTCAAGCCTTATTTTGCTCATTTTTTTATATATATTGCTCTTTTAGCATTTTTGTGCTATTATACAATCTATAAACCCGTTCCTGAAAACATCTGGAAATTTCCGTCATTTTTTAGAATTGCAGAAGGTTTTCCGCCGTATCTTATGGGCGGATTAGCCAACGCTGACTTTTTGAAGATTTTCGTCATTGATTTCATTAACATTAAGCCGCTTTTTTTGCACTTTTATCCACGGCAAGATTACTAAATCAAATACCCCTCTGCAAGCAACGGGATATCTGGCTCGTTACTCGCAGGAATAGAGACAGGTCAAAAGAAAGGAATCATATTTATGGGAATAATGAAATACCGCCTGGAAGAAACACCGGGAAACCAGAACTCTGTCAGCCTGCTCTCTGTCACCTTCTCCAAGTATGAAGGAGACTGGCCCAGTTTAAAACATTCCCACTATTTTACAGAGCTTTTTTACGTACAGGAGGGCAGCGGCGAATTCCTGGTAGAAGACGTATCCTTTCCTATACGGAAGGATGACCTGGTGATCATCAACCCCAATATTCTCCACACGGAGGTATCTCTCGGTTTTCCGCCCCTGGAATACATCTCCCTGGGGGTAGAGGGGTTAAGCTTCTCCTTTTGCAGCAATCAGGAATACATGGCCTTTAACTGCATGGAGCAGAAAAACGACCTTTTGTTCTATTTTAGTTCCATGCTGACGGAGCTGGAGGAGAAAAAGACCGGATACCAGGAGATCTGCAAGGATATGCTCGACATCCTTACCATCCGCCTGCAGCGGATCACCAACTCCGCTTTCCAGGTCATGGTTTCCCAGCCCCCCAACAGGGAGTGCGCCAGGATTAAGCGCTACATAGATTCCAACTACCAGGACAACATCACCCTGGACGGGCTGGCCCAGATGGCCCACCTGAATAAATACTACTTTGTCCACACGTTCACAAAATGCTACGGGATGTCCCCCATCAACTATCTGAATGAGCGCAGAATCGAAGTGAGCAAGGAGCTTCTGGCGAGCACCGACCACTGTATTGCCGACGTCGCCCGGCTCTCCGGCTTCTCCTCCCAAAGCTACTTTTCCCAGAGCTTCAAAAAAAGCTGCAGCATGACTGCCGGAGCTTACCGTAAGCTTATGAAGAAAAAAAACCTTCACATCTGATAAGGCTGCCGCAGAAACCATTCTGCGGCAGCCTTTTACTGTTCTGCTTTTCTATCTCTTATCTTCTTCTCAGGAAGTCCGGAATCTGAATATCGCGCACCGGAACGTTGCTCTCCGGAGTCTTCAGCTTTCCGAGGGACGGAGTGATCGGCTTAATCTGGGGATTCGCCGCATTATTCCGCTGGAAAATGCTTCCCATAGAAGTATCCGGTGACGCCACCTCTGAGAAATCCGTGATCTTTTTCTTTTTCACGGTGCCATCCACAGACGGCTGTGTAGCCGTGGCTGTATCAAGCCCCGTAGCGATAACGGTAATGCTTGCCTCGTCCGTGTATGTATCGTCATACATAGCACCGAAGATAATGTTCGCGTCGTCGCCTGCCAGCTCCTGTACGTAGCTTGCCGCGTCGTTGGCGTCCATAAGGGAGATATCTCCCGAAATATTGATAATAACGTGGGACGCTCCTTCGATCGTTGTCTCCAGGAGCGGGCTGGAAACTGCCTGTTTCACGGCCTCCAAAGCCTTGTCGTCTCCCTTGGCATGTCCGATACCGATATGAGCGATTCCTTTTCCTGTCATGACGGTCTGTACATCCGCAAAGTCCAGATTGATCAGAGCCGGGAGGTTGATCAGATCCGTAATACCCTGCACTGCCTGCTGCAGCACTTCATCGGCCTTCTTTAATGCCTCCGGCATCGTCGTCCTGCGGTCTACGATCTCCAGCAGCTTATCATTCGGAATGACAATCAGCGTATCTACGTTCTGCTTCAACTTTTCAATGCCGGCAAGAGCGTTGTTCATGCGCGTCCTTGACTCAAAACGGAAAGGCTTTGTGACAACGCCTACGGTAAGGATGCCCAGCTCTTTCGCGATCCCCGCAACTACAGGCGCCGCGCCGGTTCCGGTACCGCCTCCCATACCACAGGTAACAAACACCATATCCGCGCCCTGCACTGCCTGCTTCAAATCCTCTGCGCTTTCCTCGGCAGCCTGCTGGCCTACCTGGGGCTGTGCTCCGGCGCCCAGGCCCTTTGTCAACTTTTCACCAATCTGAATCGTTGTGGGAGCCTTGCACATCGACAATGCCTGTTTGTCTGTATTTACGCCGACGAACTCTACGCCTCCGATTGTCTCGTCCACCATTCTATTTACTGCATTATTGCCTGCACCGCCCACGCCGATCACAATGATCTTTGCAGCAGATTCAGCTTCATTCGTCATAATTTCTAACAAGAGTATTTCCTCCTTCTCACATCTGTATCATATCCAACTTACTACAGCCCAGACATTAGCGTCCCAGTATCTAACCGTATTTCCTATATAATATAAGCTTTTCCTAAATTAATCAAGTCTATTTTAGAAAATATTTTTTAAATGTCCCGCGAGCTGATAAGCAGTTACCTCTTATTTCAGTATGTATGCCCCTGTGTAGGGATCAATATAACCGTATCCGTCGGTGATAATCCCGCCGTTTTCGTCCGTGTACTGGTATTCATCCACATTTGTGGTGGTATTTCCTGCCGCGTCCGTATAGATCGGGGTGCCGGACGCATCCGTGGAAAAGGTACCGTCCGACTCTGAATAGGTAGGTACGTCACTCTCCGTATTGCTCTCCGACTCTGTCTCGCTCTCCTGTTCCCCTTTGGGCTTTTTCCCGGCGGCTCCGTTCTCCGTCTCCACCTCCAGCGTCTCCTCCGTCTCTCCCTGCCGGAAACTGATGGTTCTGGCGTCCTCCGCATAATCCTCCATATGCAGAACGCCCTCCAGGTTCTCGACCTTGTCATAGACAGATTTCAGAGCCGCCACTTTATCTTCTATATTTGAGCAGCTGCCCAGCTTGACGCGCATTCGCTGAAAATACAGGGTCACCTGCTGCTTCTCATCAAATTTAATCTCCTTGGGCGTCAGCCCGTTCTTGCTGAGTCCCCTGGTGATACCCACCACCAGTTCAAAAAGCGCACGGTCCGCTTCCTCCTGGCTGACCGTCTCTGTCTCCTGCTCCGTCTCTGCTTCCTCCTTCTTGGCCGAAACCAGCTTTCCACCCTTGACGGGAAGCTTCGCGTAGCGTTCCGGCTTGGAAATCGTCACACCCGTAATCTTCGGGATATTTTCCCTGAGCTTTTTTGAGATCTCCACGATCAAGCCGTCCCTGTCAAAGTAAACATAGTTTGTTCCGTTTAAAAAGTACCCTACCTCCGGCTTCTCATAGACCCACACCTCCACCTGATAAGGTGTTATCATGGTAACCTCCAGAGAGCTCAGGAAAGGCAGCTCCTCCTCCACCTTCGCGTCATCCTTATATTTCCACAGCAGATACAGTGTATTTTTGCACAGGCCGTCCTGCATAACGGCGTCCCGGATATCCGCGGCGGTATAGATGGAATTTCCGGTAACTATGACTTCGCGTACACGGAAAAGCCCGAAAACTATGACGGCAGCCAGAACAAGAAGGGCCAGAAGCACGCCAAAAAATTTCCCTCTTCTTTTTCGCTTTTTCCGATAGGTTATCTCTTTCATTTTACCACCTGTACCTTTTTCAAATCTTTGCCCCTGTGCCGTCCCTCATCTCTGCCATCGGCTGACTGACAGCGCCAGCCCCATCTCTGACAGAAGAAAAAGTACGGACGTGCCTCCATAGCTGATAAAGGGAAGCGTGATCCCCGTATTTGGAATGGTGTTTGTCACCACTGCCACATTCAGTATTACCTGAATCGCGATGTGCCCCATAACCCCGGCCGCGATCAGCGCGCCGAAAAGATCCTCCGCATGGGCGGCGATCACCATGAACCGCCAGATCAGCACCGCAAATACAATGATGAGGAGACCTGCGCCCACAAGGCCCAGTTCCTCGCAGATAATCGAAAAAATCATATCGTTTTGCGCTTCTGGCACAAAACCAAGCTTTTGTATGCTCTCCCCCAGGCCCTTTCCGAACAGGCCGCCAGAGCCTATGGCGTACAGCCCCTGGATCGTCTGGAAGCCCTTCTCATACTCTTCGGGATTTTTCCAAATGGCAAGCCGCTCCAGGCGATAGGACTCCAGGCTCAAAAAAATGGCCACAAAGCCAATGCCGCCGCCTCCCATCCACACAAACGGCAAATACTTGGGGCTTGATACGAAGCCCATGATGGCCGCTATTCCCAGGATGATGACGGCTGTGCTCAGATTGTTCGTCCCCACCAAACCTACGATGGGAAGGACCATTCCCAAAACAGCCCCCAAAGCCAGGATGCTGTTCTTTTTCGTCTTCTGCCTGCTGACCATGCAGGCCAGAAACAGTATCACGGCCAGCTTCGCGAACTCAGAGGGCTGAAAAGACAGAGGCCCCAGCGCCAGCCACCTCTTCGAGCCGTTGTAGGAGTCCCCCACCGCCAGCACCAGCGCCGAAAGCACCAGGGACGTCAGGTATCCCGGAACGGCCAGCCCGGCCAGCATATGATAGTCTGCGCGGGACAGAAGATACATCGCCCCCACCCCCAGGATGGTGGCGAAAAACTGCTTTTTTAAATAGTAGGCGGAGTCTCCGAATTTTACCAGCCCGTTATAGGCGCTTGTGCTGTAAAGCGTAACAAGCCCGAAGCCCACCAGAAACAAAACAAGTATCAGCAATGTGTAATCCAGCCGTCTGACTGTTTTCCCCACAGCATCACCCCTTAGAGTTTTCTCACATATTCCTTAAACATCCGTCCCCTTACCTCGTAGCTTGGAAACATATCCCAGCTCGCGCAGGCGGGGGAGAGAAGCACGGCGTCGCCGCTCTCGGCCCTGCGGGCACAGATCTCCACGGCCTCCTCTAAAGTATCTGCAAACACATACTGTTCAAAGCCGCAGTTTTTTGCTGCCGCGGCGATCTTTTCCTTCGTAGCCCCCAAAAGCACCAGGAGCTTTACCTTTCCGTCAAAAGCCTGTATCCACTCTTCATAGGAGGAATCCTTGTCATATCCCCCGCCGATGAGGACGGTGGGCCGGTCCATGGCCTGGACAGCCTTTATGGCCGCGTCCGGATTCGTCCCTTTCGAGTCGTTATAGTAAACCACACCGTTTTTCTCGGTCACGTACTCAATCCTGTGTTCCACTGCCCGGAAGCTCTTCACCACCCGGCGAATTTCTTCCATAGGTACGCCCCAGCTCAGGGCCATGGCGGCGGCAGCCATCACATTTTCATGGTTGTGCCTTCCCGGCAGGTTCAGTTCCTTTGTACCGCACAGAACCTCCCTGTTTTTTCCGTCGGCACAAATGATCTCATCCTTTTCCAGAAACAGCCCTCTTTCCAATGTACGCAGGCTGCTGAAAAATAATACCTGGCATTTCAGCGTGCTTCCAAATTCCCTCAACACCGGATCCTCGTAATTCAAGACACAGACATCCTTCTCCGTCTGATTTTTCGCGATGCTCTCCTTCACCCGGATATATTCCTCCATGGTGTGGTGCCTGTTCAGATGGTCGGGCGTTATATTTAAGATGGCGCTCACCTTCGGGTGAAACTCCTGGATCGTCTCCAGCTGAAAGCTGCTGATCTCCGCCACCGTCACCGAATTCTCCCGGGTGTCCAGGGCCGCCCCTGTATAGGGCGTTCCAATATTTCCCACCACGAACACGGAGGACTGGTGCGCCTTCATAATCTCGCCCAGCAGGCTGGTGGTAGTCGTTTTGCCGTTGGTTCCCGTGATGGCGAGCACATCGCCCCTGCTGTTTCTGTAGGCCAGCTCCACTTCGCCCCAGATGGGGAGCTTCTTCTCCCGCAGGGTCTCCACCAGCGGAAGATCCGTGGGGACGCCGGGGCTGAGGACCACAAGGCTTAGCTCCTCCATCCTCTCCTCTGTCAGCTCTCCAATGATGATCTCGGCCTCCACATCTCCCAGCCGTTGTCTCACATCCTCTGGGTCTGTCTTTGTATTTCCATCATACAGCACCGGTTTCGCGCCAGTCCGGTACAGCAGCGCCGCAGCGCCGATACCGCTTAAGCCCGTCCCGAATACGAGTACCTTCTTATCTTTTAAATCCATGGCTTCTTTCCTCCGAATCAATAGGATAATACTACCAGGCCGGCCATGCACAGCAGAGCAGTGATCACCGTAAATACAGCCACTACCCTGGTCTCAGACCAGCCGCACAACTCAAAGTGATGGTGGATAGGCGCCATCTTGAAGAAACGCTTTCCGCCTGTTTTTCTGAAATACGTAACCTGTATCATCACGGAGAGCACCTCTACCAGATAGATCAGCCCCACCACCATGATGATCCAGGGCATCTTCAGTATGTACGCGCTCCCTGCCACAAAGCCTCCCAGCGCCAGGGAGCCTGTATCTCCCATAAATACCTGGGCCGGATGTACATTAAACAGTAAAAATCCCAGCAGCGCACCCGTCACCGCCGCCGTGATCGGCTCGATCCCGCCGCTGAAGACAGCGGAAACCACCGTAAAGAACACAGCTACCATGGCCGTCACTCCCGTGGCCAGCCCGTCCAGGCCGTCCGTAAAATTCACACCGTTCACCGTACCGATCACTGCCAGATAGACAAGGGGCACGGTAATCCACTTCACGTCAAAATATTTCCCTCCGCTGAAGGGGATCAGTATGGTCAGAAAGCTGTCGTCCACAATCAGCATATAGGCCAGAAACACCGTTGTCACAAGAATCTGCCCCGCCATCTTCTGTTTGGGATACAGTCCGTCTGATCGTTTCAGCACCACCTTCAGATAGTCATCCAGAAAACCGATGATCCCAAAGCCCAGTGTCAGAAAAAGCACCGGGACGATATTGGGATACCTGCGGATAAAAAGCAGAGAGGTGGCCAGGATAGCAATAAGAATGATCAGGCCGCCCATGGTAGGCGTTCCCGCCTTCTTCAAATGGGACTGCACCCCCTCTGCCCTCTCCGTCTGCCCTACTTTGAGCTTCCGCAGAAAGGGAATCACAAAGGGACTCAAAACGACACTGATCACAAAGGCCGTCAACAATGGAATAATAACTTCTGTACCTAAAATCATTTCACACCTCTTCGTCATTTTATTTATGCGCCAGCTGCTTTTTTCCACAGTTATTCCTGCACATTTTGTTTTAGTATAATTCTTTTCGCTGTATTAATCAACCACTATTTTGCCCATCCCTTTCCACGCCCAGGTAAGGAAGGATGTTCGCGAAAATATCCTTCATCACAGGGGCGGCGATCGTCCCACCGTAATAGACTCCCTGGGGATTGTTGATGACCACCATGCCGATCACCTTGGGATCCTGGGCAGGGGCGAATCCCAGAAAAGAGGAGATATACTTATTGGCGCTTCGGGGCAGGGTTTCCGAGGTGGCCGTTTTCCCGCCGATGTGATACCCCTCAATGAAAGCATTTTTCCCCGATCCCCCGTCCACTACCTTTTCCAGTATCCCCCGTAGGGTTTCCGACGTCTTTTCCGAAACGATCCGCTCTCCCTGGGGGCAGGACAGGCTTTTATACAGGGTTCCCTCATCATCCCGGACCTCTACGCCAAAGTGGGGCGTCACCCGCCTGCCCCCGTTAATGATGGAGCTTACGGTGGTAATCAGCTGCATGGGCGTGATCTGGAAGGACTGCCCAAAGGAGACGGTCGCCAGCTCCACCTGCCCCATATTCTCCTTTTTGTGCATGATGGTGGCCGCCTCCCCGGGCAAATCCACTCCCGTCCTCCCCATCAGCCCGAATTTGTTAAAATAATCCACAAACCTATCGATGCCCAGCCGCAGCCCGACCTCGATAAACACAGGGTTGCAGGAGTTCATGGCCCCCTCCACGAAATTCTCCGCCCCATGGCCCGTCACCTTATGGCAGTGGATGCGCCTGTCCTCCACAATCTTAAAGCCCGGACAGCTGAACCTGTCCTCCGGTGAGACGACGCCCTCCTCCAGGCCCGCCGCCGCCGTGATGATTTTGAAGGTAGAACCGGGCTCATACGTATCGTTGATACAGCCGTTTCTCCACATCCTGTTCAGTTCATCCTGCTTTTCCTTTGCTCCCATCCCGGAAGTATCCCTGTCTGGCGTAAACGGGTCGTTCAGGTCGAACTCCGGCACATTCACCATAGCCAGAATTTCTCCGTTGTCCGGCCGCATCAGCAGCACGGACACCGCGTCCGCCTGTTTCTGCTCCATCACCTGGCAGGCAGCCTGCTGGGCATACTGCTGAATATTCGCATCCAGGCTGATATGAAGATTTTTACCCGCCTCGGGCTCCTGCCTGCTCTCCCCCGCGTCGGGCAGCTCTACGCCCCTGGCGTCCGTCAGTGTCAGAATCTTCCCCGGCTTTCCCATGAGTACGTCCTCGTACTTTACCTCCAGGCCGATGATCCCCTGGTTATCGCTCCCCGTAAAGCCCAGCACCTTGGAGGCGAGAGAGCCGTAGGGATAATAGCGTTTAAAGTCCTCGTCCACTTTTACCCCCGCCAGCCCGTACTCCCGTATCCTGTCCCCCACTTCCTTCTCCACATTCGTCTTTACCCGCTCGATGGAGCTGCGTTTCTCCACCCGCTTTTTCACTTCTTCCTTCTCCAGGCCCAGCTCCCCGGCCAGCACTTCCGTGACCTTCTCCGGCTCCCTGATCTGGCTGTGGATCACAGAAATCGTACACACCGTCTTATTTGCCGCCAGGACGTTCCCGCAGGCATCGATGATCTTCCCTCTGGCCGCTTTGATATCCCTCTCTCGCTCGTGGAGCTGCCTGGCCTTCCGGCTGTAATACTCCGACTCCCCCAGCATCAGGTAACCCAGCCTCCCGACCAGAAAAGCCAGCGTCCAGAAACACAGAAGAAAAACCACCAGAATCTTTTTCTTATGGAATGTCTTGATTTTCCCCATAAAAAACCTCATAAAAGCTTTGGTATCAATATATCGCCGCTCTTATGAGGTTATGTGTATATCTTTTCAGGAATGCGCGCTATTCAAGGCCCAGTTCCTCGTTTGTAATTCCCGCATCAGACCCTGTATTCTCGGAATTTTTTCCATTGTCCTCCGGTGGGGATGCCATATTCGGGTTGTCCGCCACTGCGTCCTGTCCCCCGATCTTATTGCCGTATTCATCCGTCTCCGGCTGGATCACATTTCCGTTTTCGTCTGTCTCCGGCTGGATCACATTTCCGTTCTCATCCGTCTCCGGTACCGGCTCAATCACATTGCCGTTCTCGTCCGTCTCCGGCTCCGTTCCCACCTGGCGGCCAATTTCCGCCTCCTCACGCGTAATGCCGATTTTCTGCAGCTCCTCATCCGTCACTTCTTCCGTAGGATAAATGTTCAGGTAAGGAAGGATCTCCTGAAGGATCTTTCTGGAGAGAATGTGGGAATAGCCTCCCGTAGCCTGGTCCGGTACGTTGGGCTCATCGATTACCGTGTAGATCACCACCTGAGGATCGTCCGCCGGCACGCATCCAATAAAGGATACCACGTACCTGCCTGACCAGCGCTGCCCTGTCTCCGGGTTGATCTTTTCTGCCGTTCCCGTCTTGCCGCCCATGCGGTAGCCCGGAACCTTAGCTTTTTTACCTGTTCCCTCTCTCACGCCCGCCTCCAGCGCGTCCCGGAGGACCAAGGAGGTTTTGGCCGATACGGGCTGTACCAGAAGCAGGGGGTCTACGCTCTTTGCCACGCCGCCGTCCGCGTCCAGGATCTGTTTTACGACATGGGGCTGATAGTAGCAGCCACCGTTGACCACCGCCGAGAAAGCGGCAAACTCCTGAATCATGGTGCAGGTAAATCCCTGCCCGAAACTGTTGGTGGCCAGCTCTACTTCATGCATGGCATCCCTGTCGTAGAGGATACCGGAGCTTTCGTTGGGCAGGTCGATTCCCGTCACCCGGCCGAAATTAAAGAGCCGCTGGTATTTACAGAAATCCTCCACCCCCAGCATTGCTCCGATCTGCATCAGCGCGTCGTTGCAGGAATTCTTTATGGCATCGCTGACCGTCTCCGGCCCGTGTCCGTTTACATTATCGCAGTTAATCCTGGTATCTGTGATAAATTCGTAGCCGTCGCAGACAAAGGTGGCGTCCTCCGAGAGGGCTCCCGTCTCCAGCGCCGAGGATACGGTGATGGGCTTAAAGGTGGAACCGGGCTCAAAGGACTGGGATACGCAGAAATTACTCCACATCTCGTTCATAAGCTCCGATCTGGCCTCCTCCTGCTTCTCCTTGATATCCTCCTCACTGCACTTCCCTTTTGTCTCCTCCATCAGCTCGTTTTTGGCCTCCTCCAGCCTGGCGTTTACCTCCGCCTCCGTATACCACCCGGACAAATCCTGGGGCTTGTTCAGGTTAAAGCTGTGGTTGGTAGCCATAGCGTAGATCTCTCCCGTATTGGGATTTCCCACGATCACGCCCGTATTCTTGCTGCCCTTCCCGTGTCTGTCGCTTCCCGGATCCGAGGCGTTCTCCTCGTCAAATTCCCGGATATATTTCTCCACGACCTCCTGGATATTCATATCCAAGGTCGTCACCAGGGTCTTTCCATGCTCCGGCTCGATCACCGTCCTCTGCAGCTCAGACTCCTCATCCAGATAGCCGTACTCCCTGCCGTTTACGCCGTTCAGCACGTCAGAATAGTAGGCCTCCAGCCCGCAGGCTCCCTCGTTAATACTGTTGGAAAAGCCGATCACATTGGCTGCCATGGTATCCATGGGATACTCTCTGAGATAATAAGGTTCGAACCATACCCCCTGGATATTGTCCCTTTCCTGCAGGGCCTCCTTTGTAAGCTGGGTGCGGTCCGCAGGGGAAGCGTACTCCTCAAATTTCTTCTTATCTGTGATGGAAAGCTGCCGTTTCAGCACCTGATACTGGCTGTCCTTCGTCTTTTCATCTGTGAGCAGATTTGTGATCTCGGCCTCATCCAGCCCCAAAATACTCACCAAGGCATGGACGGTGGGAGCCACATAATCCTTATTTCCGTTCACTGCGTAACAGTCCAGCACCACATTGTAAACCTGCTCGCTCTTTGCCAGCACATTTCCATTCCTGTCCTGGATCTCTCCCCGCCTGTAGGGAATCGTCCGGCTGTCGTATCTCTGCTGGGACAGCACCTGTTTCGCGTACTTGTCCCCGCTCTTTGCCGTGATATAGGCGATCCTGATATTCAGGCCCACTAAAACTAATAAAATAAATGCAAACAAAACCATGAGCTTTATCTGCATTTTTTTTGTAAATCTTCGTTCTCTTTTCTTTTTTCTTCCTGCCACTTTATCACCTGCTACTCTGTAGGTACATCTTCGTACTGTCTGACATAATCGCCATCCTGGCTGTCATATGTAATAATCTGTCCCTGATCCGCATAGATCATACCAAGGCGGTTGATCGCGATATCCCTGATCTCCTCCATATCAAGAGAAGACACCGCCGCCTCGTAGACTGCGTCATTTTCCAGCTTTCTTTCAGACAGCTGGCTCTCCAAGGAGGCCACATGCCTTCTGTGAGCCGTGCTCTCAGCCTGCAGCTTCAGAAAGTTCACACAGACGAACAGTGTCGCCACCGCCGCCGCCAGAAGAAACAGCACATATCCAAAATTGATCTGCTGGGCCTTCGCCCTGTTCCTGCGGGCGTTTTTGCTGACAGCAGGCTTGATTTCTTCCCGCTCCCTCCGCGGAAGAGCCGTCGCCGTGCGCTCAGGCTTTCTGACAACATTGCCCTCGATGTACGGATCCATCCTGTAATTGTAGTTTTTCTTGCTGTAACCAGCTTTTCTCCCCATTGATCTGTCCTCCCCCACTGCTGATTATTTTATAAAAGCTCCGTCCTGCGCTCAAATACCCGCAGTTTTGAACTCTTCGCCCTCTTATTTTCCTCCAGCTCCTCGTTCCCCGGCACGATGGGCTTTCTGGTTATCACCTTTCCCTTCGGTTTTCTCCCGCATACACAGACGGGAAATTCCTTGGGGCAGATGCACGGATTCTCATTTCTTCGGAAAATATTCTTTACGATCCGATCCTCCAGAGAATGAAACGTGATGACGCAAATGCGCCCTCCGTCATTCAGAAGATCAATCATGTCATCCAGGGAATTTTCCAGTACCTCCAACTCCCTGTTCAATTCGATCCTTATCGCCTGGAAGGTCTTTTTGGCTGGATGCCCTCCTACCGCCCGGACTTTCATCGGTATCGCCGCTTTTATTATTTGAATTAACTCCCCAGTTGTTTCAATGCTTTTCTTTTGCCTTTCACTTACAATATGCTTTGCAATATTTTTCGCAAACTTGTCCTCTCCGTAGTCACGAATCACACGGTACAGCTCCATTTCGCTGTACCCGTTCACAATATCTCTTGCAGTCATGCTCTGGCGCTGATCCATCCGCATGTCCAGCAGAGCATCCTCCCTGTAAGTGAAGCCGCGGTCTGCCGTATCCAATTGGTAGGAGGATACTCCCAGATCCAAAACGATCCCATCTACTGCCGTAATCCCTATAGCTGTCAATTCTTTTTTCATATCACAGTAATTGCTGCGTATGATCGTCACTTTATCTTTAAACTCCCCCAAGCGCTCCTGTGCAGCTTCGATTGCCGCTGCATCCTGATCAATTCCCACTAGCCTTCCTTTTTCTGACAGACGTCTGCAGATTTCATACGAATGTCCGCCGCCGCCCAATGTCCCATCCACATAGATGCCTTCCGGCCTGATATTCAGGGCTTCTATTGTCTCTTCCAATAGGACAGATTTGTGTTTGAATTCCATATCGTCCTCCCCAGGCTATATGCCCAAACCAAGTTCCGTCATCTGCTCTGCGATATCATCCATATTGCTGAAATCACTGTTCTTCAGCCATTGGTCTTTGCTCCAAATCTCAATATGGTTCAGCATACCGGTAAGCACCACGTCTTTTTCCAGACCAGCAAATCCTCTCAGCGTCTGTGGTAAGAGGATTCTCCCCTGCTTGTCCAACTCGCAGGGCGTTGCGCCTGCCACGAAAAAACGTGCGAATTGTCTTGCGCTTTTATTTGTAAGTGGCAATGCTTTCAGCTTTTCCTCAAAAGCCAGCCATTCGCTATTAGGGAACACAAACAGGCAGTAATCCAACCCTCTCGTAACTACAAAGTCGTCACCCAGTTCCTCACGGAATCTGGAGGGGATGATCAGCCTGCCTTTGGTATCAATACTGTGATTGTACTCTCCCATAAACATAACGACTCACCTGCTTTCGGAAGGTGCCCTCCATTTTTCACCCATTTGGCACCACCTTCCACCACTTTTCACCACTTATGCGTCTATCATATTACACTTTCCCGGAAAAAACAAGGGGAACTTTATGAAAAGGGTAAAAAAAGTAACTGTTCAGCCATATGCCAAAACACCGGGATAGCTGAACAGTTGAAAAAAAGTGCAGGATAAACAATTTGTTTATCCTGCATCCGATACCTCCAAAGCTCACTCGCTTGTAAGTCCGATATATTCCGCCACCAGCTGATCCACCAGAAGGCTCTGGCGGTAGGTTTCCTCCGCCTTTCTATCAAGCACCAGCTGGTTCAGATGGGCACGTTCCTGTTCTATTCTTATTTTCAAAGCCTCGATTTTATTCACACACATTACCTGTACTTTCTGCATTTTCTGCTTTTTTTCGTTTTACGGCAATCATAACTGCTGAGATAACCACCAGCACGATTGCCAGAATCTGAGACACCGGCAGCGCCGTACCGGGAATCAAAAGCTGATCTGTCCGCATCCCCTCGATCCACGCCCGGCCCATTCCATAGCCCAGCAGGTACAGTAAAAAAATTTCTCCATGAAACTTCTTGTGCTTTGTATACAGAAGAAGAAGGAGCAGCACTCCCACATTCCACAGGGATTCATAGAGAAACGTGGGATGGGCCTGTATATACTGTACGCCGCCTATGGTCTGCAAATGCTCCAGCATCTCAGGCGTCACATCCCAGGAATACACCGCATTCAAGGGAAGCTGCATGGCAAACAGCCCATCTGTATATCCGCCGAAGGCTTCCCTGTTAAAAAAGTTCCCCCAGCGGCCGATGATCTGCCCCAAAACCAGCCCCACGCTGGCAGTATCTGCCAGCTGCCAGAAATTGAGCTTTTTCACCCTGGAAAAGCCCCAGGCGGCCAGTACACCGCCAATCACTCCTCCGTAGATGGCCAGCCCGCCACCCCGGAGGTTAAAGATTTCCAGCAAATTGTTTCTGTAGTTTTCCCATTCAAAGACAACATAATAAATTCTGGCGCCGAGAAGGGCACAGACAATGGCCAGCATCCCCAGATTAAAGTAGTCGTCAGGATCCTGCCCCGTCTTTTTCGCCACCCGCATAGCAATCCACAATCCTGCCAGCATGGCAACCGCAATCGTGATCCCGTAAAAAGCAATCTCAAACCCAAAGATACTGATATTTTTTCCCACATGATCCAGATAGATTCCCAGATGAGGAAAATTAATATTTTTGTCCATACCTTGTCCCGCCTTTATATGCTGTTCTCTCTATTCTTAAGTCTCTTTAAACATTGAATCTGAATAAAATCACATCTCCGTCTTTTACCACATAGTCCTTTCCTTCCAGCCCCACCAGGCCTTTCTCCTTTGCCGCCGCATAAGTCCTGCAGTCCAGAAGATCCTGATAGTTTACCACCTCGGCGCGGATAAAGCCCCGTTCAAAATCAGAATGGATTTTCCCCGCCGCCTGGGGTGCCTTTGTCCCCTTTTTAATGGTCCAGGCCCTTGTCTCTGTCTCACCTGCCGTCAGGTAGCTGATGAGCCCCAGCAGGCTGTAGCTGGCCTTAATCAGTTTCTCAAGGCCCGACTCCTCAAGTCCCAGATCCTCAAGGAACATTTTCTTTTCATCATCCTCCAGCTCCGCAATCTCCTGCTCGATTTGGGCACAAATTACGAATACTTCACTTTTATCCTTCTTTGCAAACTCGCGCACCTGCTGCACATATGCATTGGAAGCCCCGTCATCCGCCAGGTCATCCTCCTTTACATTCGCCGCATAGATCACGGGTTTCCCCGTCAAAAGATTATACGTAGGAATCCAGGCCGCCTCGTCCTCGTCATCCGTCTCAAATCCGATCGCCGGATTTCCCTCTTCCAGCCATTCCTTCAGTCGGTTCAGAAGCTCCAGCTCCTTTGCCAGCGTCTTATCGTTTCTGGCTCCTCTTACCACCTTGGAAATCCGCCTCTCCAGGATCTCGATATCAGAAAAGATCAACTCCAGATTGATCGTCTCGATGTCCCGCAGGGGATCGATGCTTCCGTCTACGTGAATCACATTGGTGTCCTCAAAGCATCTGACTACATGGACGATGGCGTCCACTTCCCGTATATTTGCCAGGAACTGGTTTCCAAGGCCCTCACCCTTTGACGCACCCTTTACAAGGCCCGCGATATCCACAAACTCGATCACCGCCGGGGTCACCTTGGCGGAGTGGTACAGATCTGCCAGAAGGCCCAGCCGCTCATCCGGCACAGCCACCACGCCCACATTGGGGTCAATTGTACAGAACGGATAATTTGCCGATTCTGCTCCCGCCTTCGTCAAAGAATTAAACAATGTACTTTTTCCAACATTGGGTAAACCTACAATTCCTAATTTCATTTGTTTTTTCCTTTCCAGTATTCATAGTATAGAGTGTATCACAGAAAGCGACAAAAAATCAACCCTTTCGCCCCCAAACTCATCGACATCGTTCGCCATGATCGGCATGATCCCGACTTTCTGCGACAATGAGAACGCCCGATCGAAAGGATATTTTAGCCTTTTCTGCCACAATTTCGTTGCTGACTCCCAAAGGGTCGTCCCCCGCCATCGTATAATCCGACAAGGGATACTTAAATCCCGTCAGGGTCAGCCCCGTCACCTGGCCGCCCAGGGCAAACAGGGAAACGTACCTGCCGAACTGCTCTTCTTCCGCAAGGGACAGGCTGCTGTCGGCAGCCCTGATTTTATTCCAGGGATCGATCAGATAGCAGACGGCCCCCTTCTTCAGCGCCAGTCCGAGAAGCCTTATATTGGCCAGCAGATGATCTGCCCTGCAGCCCATCCCGCCAAGCATCCAGATCTCCCCGCATCCAAGCTCTATGGCCAGATCCACGGCGATCTGCGCGTCCGTCACATCCTTTTCCGGCTGAAAGGCGCGGATGGGGATACTCCCATCCCTCTGAAAATATTCCAGGTCTTCTCTCCCGGCAGAGTCAAAATCCCCCACGATATGGGTGGGACGCACGCCCTGCTCCCTCATAAAGCGGATCCCCCTGTCAGCCCCGATCCTGTATCTGAATTCCTTTTTATTTAAAAATGCAAGGGCAAAATCCCGATCGATATCGCCCCCGCCAAAAATAACTGCCCGCTCCATAGCTTACGCCTCATATTCCCCCAGTATCTTCAGGTACTCCTTCACCTTTCCCGCAGGATCTGCCCCAAAGACTGCCGAGCCTGCCACCAGCACATCGGCTCCTGCCTCCAGGACCTCCCGGATGGTGGCGTCTCCGATACCGCCGTCCACCTCTATGGCCGTGTGCAGCCCCCGCCCGCTGATCATATTCCTTAAATCCCTAATCTTTCTTGTGCAGTAGGGAATATATTTCTGTCCTCCAAAGCCCGGATTTACCGTCATCAAAAGCACCATATCCGCCTCATCCAGCACATACTCCAGCACCTTCAGGTCTGTGGCAGGGTTTAAAGCCACCCCCGCCTTCTTCCCCAGGCTGTGGATCAGGGCCAGCGTCCTGTCGAGATGGGTGCAGGCCTCCGCATGGACCGTGAGAATATCCGCGCCGCAGGCCGCGAACTCCGGAAGATACCTGTCCGGATCCGAAATCATCAGATGCACATCAAAGACTGCGTCCGTCACCTTCCTGGCCGCCCGGATCACCGGCATTCCAAAAGAAATGCTGGGTACGAAATCCCCGTCCATCACATCAATGTGGATGTACCCGGCCCCTGCCTGGGCCACCGTCCGGATTTCTTCTCCCAGCCTTGTAAAGTCTGCTGATAAAATAGAAGGCGCTAATATCTTCATCGTCCATATCTCCTTTTTTCTTTCAAATCCTCATAAAGCTCTGTATAGCTCTCGTACCGCCGTCTGCTGATCTTCCCTGCCTCTAAGGCCTCTTTCACCCCGCAGTCCGGCTCGTGGATGTGCATACATCCCTGAAATCTGCAGAAGGGTTCATATTCCGTAAATTCCGGAAAATACTCCCGCAGCTCCTCTTTCTCCATTCCTTCCAGATAGAGCGAGCTGAATCCGGGCGTATCCATCAGATAGGTACCCCCTCCCAGGGTAAACAGCTCCGAGTGGCGTGTCGTATGACGCCCCCTGTCAATTTTCCGGCTGATCTCCCCCGTCTCCATCCTGGCGTCCGGGTGAAGAAGGTTGATCAGCGAGGACTTTCCCACGCCGGAAGGACCGGCCACAGCCGTCACCTTTCCTTCTAAAAGGGCTGACAGCTCCTCGATTCCCTCTCTCTCCCTGGCGCTCACAAACAACACCTGGCAGCCGCAGTTTCTGTAGATCTCTGCCAGGCTTCTCTGCTCCTCCTCCGAAGCAATATCCATTTTATTGAAACAGACCGCCGTCGGGATCTTCTGCCTTTTCATCATGATCAGGAAACGGTCAAGAAGCCCAAAGTTCGGCTGGGGCTTACATACCGCGAAAATGACAAGAGCCTGATCCACGTTTGCCACCGCAGGACGGATCAGTTCATTCTTCCTGGGAAGAAGCCCCGCGATATTGCCGAGTTTTTCTTCCTCATCAAGAATGTCCAGCTCCACATCGTCCCCCACCAGCGGTTTTTTCTTGTCTTTTCGGAAAATTCCTTTTGCCTTGCACTCATAAATTCCGGATCCTGCTACGTGAACGTAGTAGAATCCGGCAATTCCTTTCACTATCTTTCCCTGCATCTGTCATCCCCGGCGGCTGTCACCGCATCTGAATATGGTCATACTGGATCTGCACCTTTTGGCCGTCGCTGTAGGTGATATAGACGTAAGCCGTAGCCTCGCTGTCAGAGTCGCTTCTCCATTCCAGAGAATACGGGAAGTCCAGGGGAACCCCCTCCACAATGACATACTCCTCTCCGTCCTGCTCCACCGTGAGCTTCACATCTTCGCCCGCGTATTCATGGGGAAGCCCGCTCTCAGGAAGCTTGATCGTCACCTTGCAGTAGTAGGCGCCGGTACTTCCTGCCGTCTCAGCCCCGGAATCGTGATCCTCCAGATCCCCGATGCTGACCTCCAGTTCAATATTGCTGCCAGGCTCCACCTCGGTGCCCTCCGGGATGCTCTGCTTCATAATCTGTCCCTTGGGGTACTCTGCGCTGTAGCTCTCAATAATCTTCACATACATGCCAAGGCCTTCCAGGATCGTCCTGGCGTTCTCCGCCGTCTCACCCAGCACGGAAGGCACAGCCACCATCTCAGCGCCGCTTTCATCCTGAGGACCTTTGCTGATCACTACGGTCACGGTATCGCCCGCATTTACCGCAGCCCCTGCCTCCGGCCTGCTGGAAACGATCTTTCCTTCCTCCACCTTGCTGTCATAGGCGTACTCCGACTCTACCACCAGGCCCTTGGACGTAAGCTCCTGCTGGGCGTCTGTCAGGGATTTTCCCGTCACATCAGTTAAGGCGAACTCGCCCTCCCCTTTGCTGACATACACCACAACCTCTGTATTTTTCTTGACAGAGCTTCCTTCCTCCGGCTCCTGCTCCATGATCTCTCCCTGGGCGTACTCCGAAGAAGTCTTCTCTCCGCCAAATTTCAGGCCCAGGCCTCTTGCGTTCAGCTCATCGGCTGCTTCCTCCCTGGTCATTCCAAGGACGTTCGGCACATCTGCCAGTTCCCCGGCGTCTGTCTCTGCGCTTGTTTCCGTCTCTGCCTTCTTTCCGCCCCCGGCCAGAAAGCTCAGGTCAATAAAGCCCGCGGCGCTTCCCACCAGCGTCAGAAAAATCACCAGGATCAGAATACCGATCACGATGCTTCCCACCGTCATAAATTTTTCCAGCTTTTTATTGACGCCCCCGTCTTCCTCCTCGGGTTCCTGGGGGTATCTTCCGTAACGGCCGTTGGCGTCATAGCCGTCATTCCCATGAGGATCTCCTGCATACCGCTCATTTCCCTGGGGATTCTGGCCATAGTAGGTATGGCCTCCCTCCTGGTAGGCGTTCCTGGCATAATCCGGCTCCACAGGCTCCTCCGGCTTCGCGGCCTTTCCGTTCTTGATCTGCTCCAGCTCCTCCTTTGACACCACCACTGTCTGGGCATGGCTGGTGAGAGGCGCGATCTGTACAAAATCCCCCTCGGGATTTACGAGAGATTCCTTTAAATCCCTGATGAGCTCTCCCATATCCCCATAGCGCCTGTCGGGGCTCTTCTGGGTACATTTATAAATAATCTGGACAATGCTCTTTGGCAGATCCGGCACATATTTTCTGGGGGACTGCATCTCCTCCTGAAGGTGCTTGATCGCGATGGCCACCGTGTTCTCCCCGTCGAAGGGCACATGGCCTGTGAGCATTTCATACATGGTGATACCCAGAGAGTAAATATCGCTCTTGTAGTCGCTGTATCCCCCTCTGGCCTGCTCCGGCGAGCTGTAATGAACGGAGCCCATCACGTTTGAGCTGATGGTATTGGAGGATGCGGCCCTTGCGATGCCAAAATCCGTCACCTTCACCTTTCCGTCTGTGGAAATGATGATATTCTGTGGTTTTACATCCCTGTGGACAATATTGTTATGATGGGCTGCCTCCAGCCCCATGGAAACCTGAATGGCAATGCTGGTAGCCTCCCGCACAGCCAGTCTCCCCTTTTTCTCAATATAATCCTTCAGCGTAATGCCCTCCACAAGCTCCATCACGATGAAGTAAACTCCGTTGTCATCTCCTGTATCGTAAACGTTTACGATATTGGGATGGGCAAGACCTGCCGCCGACTGGGCCTCCACACGAAACTTGGAGATAAATGCCTCGTCCTCGCGAAACTCCGGCTTCAGCACCTTCACCGCCACAAAGCGGTTCAGCTTATGGTCCTTCGCTTTATAGACATCAGCCATACCGCCGGTGCCTATCTTTCCCACTATCTCATAGCGTTCCTGGATAAACATTCCTTCTTTTAACATTCTTCCACCTCACAAACCAGCGGTTCGATTAACACCACCGCAATATTGTCCTTGCCTCCATTCCGGTTAGCCCTCTCCACCAGTTCCAGTGCGATCTCCGGAAGCTGATGCCTGCCGTCCTTAATGATTTTTTCTATTTCCTCATCCTCAATCATATTGCTCAGGCCGTCGGAGCACATCAGAACCGTGTCCTCTTTCTCCAGCCTGATATCAAAGAAATCAATAGAAACCCTGCTTCTGACTCCCACCGCCCTGGTAATAATATTTTTATCCGGATGGTTTCTGGCCTGCGCCCTGTCAATCTCACCGATGCGCACCATCTCCTCTACAAGGGAATGATCCTTTGTAATCTGCTGTATCTTATCCCGGATCAGATAAAGGCGGCTGTCTCCCACATTCGCCACATATATGTAACGGCCGAGCACGGTAGCCGCTACCACCGTAGTCCCCATTCCGGAAAGATTCTCATCCTCCCTGGCCTTTTCCAAAACTTTTGTGTTCGCTGTCTCGATGGCCGTCCGGATGATTTTTATGGGATTCCTCTCACGGTTTGCCCGGACGCTCTTTAAAATCACTTCCACCGTATACCTGGAAGCAAAATCGCCCGCCTTATGGCCTCCCATGCCGTCCGCCACCACAAACAGGTTCGGAAGGTTTCCCACCGGCTCCTCAGACGCATAGACAAAGTCCTGGTTCATAGTCCTCTTTTGCCCTACATCTGTAACGCAGCACGACTTCATTCCTCTGCCTCACTTTCTTTTTGTTCCATATAGCTCTTTCTGAGCTGTCCGCAGGCACCCTGGATGTCCCTGCCCATTTCTCTTCTAATAGTAACATTTATTCCGCATTTTTCAAGTTTATTTTTGAAATCCGCAATAACTTTCTTTTCTGACTGGACATATTCCCGCTCCTCGATGGGATTTACAGGAATCAGGTTTACGTGGCAGTTCATGCCGCCGATCAGCTTTACAAGCTCCGCCGCGTCCTCGTCTGTGTCGTTGACGCCCCCTACCAAGCTGTACTCGAAGGTGAGCCTCCTCCCTGTTTTGTCAAAATAAAAACGGCAGGCGTCAAGCACCTCCTCCAGCCCGTATTTATAAGCGATGGGCATCAGTTCCTTTCTCTTTTCCTGGGAGGAAGCGTGAAGGGAGAGGGCCAGGGTGATCTGAAGATTTTCCTCTGCCAGCTCCCGGATCCGCGGCACGAGGCCGCAGGTAGACAGGGTAATGTTTCTCTGGCTGATATTCAGCCCGTGGCCGTCACTCAGCATGCGGATAAATTTTACTACGTTATCATAATTGTCCAAAGGCTCGCCCGTTCCCATAAGCACGAGATTTGACACCCGTTCCCCGGAAAGCTTCTGGATGCGGTAGACCTCCTCCAGCATCTCCGAGACTGTCAGGCAGCGGGTCAGCCCGCCGATCGTGGAGGCGCAGAAGCGACAGCCCATACGGCAGCCCACCTGGGTCGAAATACACACGGAATTCCCATGTCTGTACTTCATCAGCACACTCTCCACAACATTTCCGTCTGCCAGGCGGAAAAGATATTTCTGGGTGCCGTCGATACCTGATGTCAGGATATTCACCGGTTCCAGCAGCGTATACGTACAGGTTTCGTTCAGAGTCTCCCGCAGGCTCTTGGAAAGATTCGTCATCTCCCCAATGCCGTCCGCCAGCTTCTCATGCATCCACTGGTAGACCTGCCCGGCCCGGAAGGATTTCTCCCCCAGCTCCTTAAAATACGCCTGCAGTTCCCCATAATCCAACGACTTTATATCTATCTTTTCCATCAGTCTATCCTCTTTAGTCTGGCAATAAAGAACCCATCCGACTCATTGATCCCCGGAAGCAGCTGTATGTAGCCCGCCTGGGTCGTCTTTCCCTGAAGCTCCCCGCAGATATACGGGTCGATGCTCTCCAGGCGGAAGGGATAATTTTCAAGAAACCATTTAATATTGTACTGGTTCTCCGCAGGGGCTATGGTGCAGGTACTGTAGATCAGCACGCCGCCCTTTTTCACATAGCTCTGCACGGTATCGAGAATTTTCCGCTGGAGCTTCACAATCTCCCCCTGCTTTGCCGGTGTCATCTTGTACTTGATATCTGCCTTCTTCCCCATGACTCCCAGGCCGGAGCAGGGTACATCGGCCAGCAGCACATCTGCTTTTTCTACCGACTCCGGATCAAACACTGTGGCGTCCATGATCCTGGCGGACATATTGATGTTTCCGATGCGCTCGATGTTTTCCTGCATCAGCCCCACCTTGTAGTCCGTCAAATCCCTGGCCTCCACGTAACCGCTGCCCCTGAGCATATCTGCCAGGTGAAGGCTCTTTCCGCCAGGAGCCGCGCACACGTCGATACAATAGTCCCCCCATTGGGGTGCCGCGATCTCTGCCACCAGCATGGAACTCACATCCTGCACCTGAAACCATCCCTTCTTAAAGGCCTCCACGGCCTTCATATAGTTATAGTTTCCGATCTCCAGGGCATAGTCCAGATAGGGCACCTCCCTCACGGTAATTTCCTGCTTTTTCAGGCTGTCGATAATCTCCTCCTTCGAGGCCTTGTCCAGATTGCACCGGATAGAAGTCAGCCTCTCCCTGTGGGTGGCCTTGCAGATTTTTTCTACTGTCTCAAAATCATAGACTTCCAGCCACTGCTGTAAAATCCACTCCGGCGTAGAATACATGACGGACAGGTAGGCCAGCGGCTGTTCCTGTGCCTGGGGATAGGCCACCTTGTCCATATTTCTGGCCACGCTTCGCAGGACGCCGTTCACAAAGCCCTTGAGGCTGTAAAAGCCCTTTCTCTGGGCCAGCTTTACGCCCTCGTTGCATACGGCGGAATCCGGCACGCTGTCCATAAACTTCAGCTGATACACAGACATCCGCAGAATCGTGCGGATGACAGGCTTCATGTCCGCCACGCTCACCGTAGAAAACCGTTCAATAATATAATCGATCTGTATCATATTTTCCAGGGTGCCCTCCGTCACCCTGGTGATAAAGGCCCGCTCTCTCTTTTCCAGATACTGGTACTTTTCCAGCACTTCCCGGAGCACCACATGGCTGTACTTCTCTTCCTCTATGATCTCCATCAGAGCGGCCAGAATAATCTCCCGCAAATTTACTACATCAGTCATTGCTCCGCCTTCCTCCTGCCAGGACCAGCAGCCTGACAAGCTGCAAAATGGAAGCCGCAAGGCTGGCCACATACGTCAGGGCGGCCGCTGTCAGTACCTTTTTCACACCCTTATTTTCTGTATGGCCCAGAACGCCCGTGCTCTCCAGAAGGCCCACAGCCCGCCTGGACGCGTTGATCTCCACGGGCAGCGTCACCAGCTGAAACAGCACCGCAAGGCCAAAGAGAAGGATCCCCGCCGTCGTGAGGGCGGGCAGGGAGGCGATCAGGCCGATCAAAAAGATGGGCCAAGCCAGGGAAGATCCCAGATTTGCCGCTGGAACCAGGGTACTGCGCAGAACCAGGGGCGCATAGCGCTGCTGATGCTGGATGGCATGGCCGCACTCATGGGCCGCCACCCCCACTGCCGCCACCGACGCCGCCCCGTAGGTGGCCTCCGACAGCCGCAGAGTCTTTGTCCTGGGATCATAGTGATCCGTCAGATGGCCTGACACACGGGCGATCGACACGTCGTATATCCCGGCCCTGTGCAGGATCCGCTCCGCTGCCTGGGCTCCTGTAAGCCCGGACATACTGCGCACACGGGAGTACTTCGCGAACGTACTTTTCACCATGCCGGAAGCCATCAGAGACAGCACCAGTCCGATCAGGACGAAAATCATGGTAGGATCAAAAAACATCCCCATTCCATATCCCATTCTTCCATAATATCCATAGCTTAACAGCAAAGCTTCATCCCCTCCTCTATCTGATATCCCCGTAGGAACGCTTCCGTCTCCATGCGCTTTTTGCCTTCCAGCTGAAGCTCCGTGACCTCCAGAATACCGTCCCCTGTCTGAACCGCAAAGGAATTCTTCGCGGCCTGAACAATCTCCCCCGGCTCGCGGCCGGAATTTTCCTTCCCTGCCTTTGCCTGCCAGATCTTCAAGGTCTTTCCGTTTAAATGTGTGTAGGCGCTGGGCCAGGGATTCAGCCCCCGCACCAGCCGCTCGATCTCCACGGCGCTTTTCGTCCAGTCGATCAGTCCCATATCCTTGCGCAGCATTTTTGCGTAGGCTGTGGGAGATTCCCCCTGCTTTTGGGGAATGATCGTCCCCTTCTCCAGACCCTCCAGGGTCTCCAGCAGAAGCGCCGCCCCTGTATCGGACAGCTTGTCAAAAAGGCTTCCGCCCGTCTCCTGTTCCTCTAAGGGAACCACCGCCTTTAAGAGCATATCGCCGGTGTCCAGCCCCTCATCCATCTGCATGGTGGTCACGCCGGACTCCTTCTCTCCGTCGATCACGGCCCACTGGATCGGCGCGGCCCCCCGGTACTTGGGCAGCAGGGAGGCATGGACGTTGATGCAGCCATAGGGCTTCATCGTCAGAATCTCCTTCGGGATAATCTGTCCGAAGGCCACCACCACGATCACATCAGCCGGTATCTTTTCTAAGGCTTCCACCGTCTCCTGATCCCGCACTCTTCTCGGCTGGATCACGGGGATCCCCGCCTCCAGAGCCGCCTCCTTCACCGGCGGAAACTGCACAGCCTTCCCTCTGCCCTTCGGTTTGTCCGGCTGCGTCACCACTGCCATTACCTCATGCCGGGACGCGATCAGGCTCTTGAGCGTTCCCACCGCAAAATCCGGCGTTCCCATAAAAATTACCTTCATTCCATCACTCCTCTTCTTCCGGGGCCATACTGTCCAGCAGCTCCCCCTCTACATGTTCTGTATACATGATACCGTCCAGATGTTCACACTCATGGCAGATGCATCTGGCCAGAAGCTCCTCGCCCTCCAGAACGAAGGGTTCCATATTTTCATTGAACGCCTCGCACTTTACATAGTTCGGCCTGGTAACCTCCCCCATCTTTCCCGGAAGGCTTAAGCACCCTTCCATGCCGCACTGCTCCCCGGCAGTCTCCACGATCTTCGGGTTGATCAGCACATAAGGGTCCTCGCCTGTCACATCAATCACCACGATGCGCTTAAGCACTCCCACCTGGGGAGCCGCCAGTCCCACGCCCCCTGATTCATAGAGGGTGTCAAACATATCATTGATCAGGATCTTTATCCTGTCTGTCATCTCATCTACCGGTCTGCATTTTTTCGTAAGTACTCTGTCTCCCATGACTCTGATCTTTCGGATTGCCATCTTCTTTTCCTCCTATCGGGATCTTTTAAAACTTCTATTGTTCCATGATGCCGCGGATGACTTCCATGACATCATTGCATATCGTACTGGATCGCTACTGTATGATATCCTTCGTTCATCTCTATATATTGTTCCACTTTATTTTTTATCATAACCAAAATCTTCTGTTCCCTGTGTTTCACGTAGATCACTTTCCGGTATACATCGTTGATCTTCGCCACCCGTTCATCCACGGGGCCTAAGATCTGCACCTGGCCGGACTTCGCCAGGGCCTCGACAAATTTTTTCAGGTAATCCATGGCCAGGGCCAGATGCTCCTGGGAAGAAGCGCTTCCGTGAATCATCAGCATTCCTTCCGCCGGGGGATAACCGCCCAGACGCCGAAAAAGGATCTCCTGCTCGTAAAAGCTCTTGTAATCCTGATCCGCCGCCGCCCGGATGCTGTAATTCTCCGGATCATAGGTCTGGATGACCACATGTCCGGGAAGCTCATCCCTTCCGGCCCGGCCCGCCGCCTGGGTGAGAAGCTGAAAGGTGCGCTCTCCGCAGCGGTAATCTCCTCCGTGAAGGGAGAGATCTGCAGCCAGCACTCCCACCAGCGTCACCTTTGGAAAATCATGTCCCTTTACAATCATCTGTGTGCCAATCAGGATGTCCGCCTCCTGGGAGGCAAATTTCTCCAGGATTTTCTGGTGGCCGTCCTTCTCCCTGGTCGTATCCAAATCCATGCGCAGGATACGCGCCTCCGGAAACTCCTTCTGCACCAGTTCCTCTGCCTGCTGGGTGCCAATCCGGAAGCTTCTCAAAAAAGAAGAACCGCAGGAGGGACATCGTTCCGGTTTCCTGATCTCATAACCGCAATAGTGGCAGACAAGCCGCCCGTTATTGTGCAGGGACAGGGACACGTCACAGTGGGGGCACCTGACGGCCTGGCCGCAGGCGCGGCAGGAAAGAAAACCGGCATAGCCCCGCCGGTTTAGAAACAGCATGGCCTGCTCCCTTCTTTCCAGGACTTCCCCGAGCCTGCGCCGAAGGGCGCCGCTTAAGATCGAACGGTTTCCCTGCTGAAGCTCCCTGCGCATATCAGCCACCTCCACCTCCGGCAGCCGACTCTCCTTGGCCCTTTTTTCTATGGTAAAGAGGGTGTAGTCCCCTCTTTTTGCCCGGAAATACGCGTCCACGGAAGGTGTGGCCGACCCCAGCACGACCCTGGCCCCCTCGATCTCGGCCCTGCGGATGGCCGCCTCCCTGGCATGGTATCGGGGGGACGCCTCGCTTTGGTAGGCTTCCTCATGCTCCTCGTCCATCACGATGAGTCCCAGATTGGGGAACGGGGCGAAAAGCGCGGAGCGGGGGCCGATCATCACATCCACCAGCCCCTCCCTGGCTTTCTGAAGCTGGTCGTACCGCTCCCCCTTGGAAAGCCTGGAGTTCATGATGGCGATCCTGTCCCCGAATCTGCGGTAAAACCGCATGACCGTCTGGTACGTCAGGGCGATCTCCGGGATCAGCACAATGGCCTGCTCTCCCCGCCCTATGGCGTGGGCGATCAGCTCCATATATATCTCCGTTTTCCCGCTGCCTGTCACGCCGTGAATCAGGTATACGGGATGTTCCCGCTGCTCCCACTCTCCGATGATCCGATCTGCCACAGCCTGCTGCTCTGCGTTCAGCCGCAGCCGATAGCCCGTATCGCCTTCCAGGCAGATCGGGCTGCGGTATTCAATCCGCCGCACACATTCCAGAATCTGCTGCCTCTCCAGTGCCCGGACAGCCTCCAGAGACACGTGAAGCTTCCCCGTAACAAATTCCATGGGGATCTCCTCCGCATCCATGAGGGCCTCCAGGAGCCGTTCCCTGGCTTTCTGATGCTTCTTTTTATAGAAGGCCAGTTTCTCCTGTGCCTCCTCCTCAGCCAGGAGCAGGCGAAGGCTTTTCTTTTCTTTCTGCCTGACCTTCTGCTTCACGGGAAGCACCGTCTTTAAGGCCTGAATCATAGTAGACCCATACATATCCCTCATCCAGGCCGCCAGGGCGATCAGGCGTGATTCCACAGAACCGGCCTCCATCTGCACTTCCAGGATTTCCTTCATTTTTTCCGGAGGACAGGCCGCCCGGTCGGTAATCCCCACCACATATCCCTGAATCCGGCGGTCTCCCCTGCCAAAAGGTACCGTGACCACCATTCCCGGCATCAGATCCTCCCGCAGCTTTTCCGGGATCCGGTACTGAAAGCTGCGGTCCAGCTTTTCATGGGTGATATCCACTATGATGTCTGCATAAAGCTTTTCCATGCTGTCTCCTGTCGTGATTTTCCTTTCGTCTGCCTTCAAAAGCCCAAGCCCGTCAAATGCCCGCGTGCTTTTTATCCTCTTCTAAGATCTCCTGAATCAGCACCCTCTCATCCATGGGATACTTTTTCCCCTCGATCTCCTGATAGTCCTCATGCCCCTTTCCTGCCAGCACGATCACATCGCCCGGCTTCCCGTGATGGATCGCGTAGGCGATAGCCTCCTTTCTGTCAGGAATACACTCATACGTTCCATCCGTCTTTTCGATACCGGTCACAATATCCGCAATGATATCCTCCGGCTTCTCAAATCTGGGATTATCCGAGGTAATGATGGTCAGATCGGCCAGCTTTCCCGACACCTCCCCCATCTCATACCGTCTGGACTTCGCCCGATTGCCTCCGCATCCAAAGAGGCATACCAGCCTCTCGGGGTGATACTCCCGCAGAGTCGTCAACAGGCTTTCCAGGCTCATGGCATTATGGGCATAATCGATCATCAGCGTAAACTCGTCTGAGACCTTTACCATCTCGATCCGCCCCTTTACCTTCGCTTTTTTCAGGGCCTTTGAAATATCCGTCTTGCTCACGCCAAAGTGCCTGCAGACAGCGATGGCCGTCAGAGAATTGTAAACGCTGAATTTGCCCGGAATATCGATCTCCACATCCATATCCAGCAGTCCCGCCACATGATACCCGACGCCCAGATATCCCGGCCTTGACACCATACGGGCGTCCTCCGCCCGCAGATCCGCCCCCTCCGAAAATCCGAAGGTCTCGATCTGGCAGGTGTGTCCCTCCAGAACCTGGGCCAGATGCTCATCGTCCGCATTTACAATCCCGATTTTACACTGCTTAAAGAGCATCCCCTTCCAGTGCATATATTCCTCAAAGCTTGTGTGCTCCGCAGGCCCGATATGATCCGGCTGAATATTTGTAAAAATACCGATTTCAAAGAGAATGCCTGCGGTCCTGTGAAGCATCAGCCCCTGGGACGATACCTCCATCACCACGCAGTCGCAGCCCGCTTCCACCATTTTCGCAAAATACTCCTGAATCGTGCAGGACTCCGGCGTCGTATTTTTAGCCGGGACCTTCTCATTGCCGATAATCGCCTCGATGGTTCCGATCAGGCCCACCTTGTGCCCTGCGGACTCCAGAATCGACTTCACCATGTAGGTGGTAGTCGTCTTTCCTTTCGTTCCCGTGATACCGATGACCTTCAGCTTTTCCGCCGGATAGCCAAACCAGGCCGCGGAAATCAGCGCCATGGCATAACGGCTGTCCGCCACCCGGATCACTGTCACATTCTCCGGCACGGAGACACTCTCCTCCACCACCAGGACCTTCGCGCCCTGCTCTACCACCTGAGGTATGTAAGTGTGTCCGTCGGAGACGGCCCCCCTGATACAGATAAAAAGAGAGCCCTCCTGTACTGTCCGGGAATCATTGCTGATATCCCGCACCTCCACGTCAAGGCTTCCGCTCTCGCATACATATTCCAATCTTTCCAATAATTTTGTCAATTTCATGGCTGTTACCTCCATTTGATAACGGGCATGCGCCCTTCCATTATCCTTTAGAATAGCATACTTACAGATAGTTTTCAAATACATATTAATCCGCTGCCCCATAATTCCCCATAACGCTGCCCCATAACGTCAAAACACGGAGGATTTCTCCTCCGTGCTTCTCTTTCTGATATTTCCCGCCTGCCTTCGTCTTCTACTCTTTTTTCAGACGGTTTCTTGCCTTTCGGTAAGCCTTCACGAACCAGATATCGTTCAGCTCTTTTTTCATTCCACCCCACTCCGCCTCCAGGGCTGCCAGTCTTTTTCCTGTTCACAGAACATCTCTCCCATAGCTGTAACCATGTCCTTCCACAGAGTCTCCTGGTTAATCTCCCAAAGAGGCACATCCGTGGGTTTTGAAAACAGAGACACCCCTCCAAAATACTCCTCTGAAAGCTTCCTGTTTCCTTCTTCAAAACGCTTCAGGAATTCCTCCCGTCCTTCCAGTGTGAAAAATCCCCGTCTCTCCTTAATCTGTCCTTTTTCCTTTACAGAGCTTGCCAGCACCAGCGGCCTGGACAGAAAATTTTCTCCTGCCTGGTACTCCGGGATCTCATTTAGGACACGCTTAAATTCAATAAAATTCCCTTCCAGCCCAGCATTTCTCGCCTTTTTATGGAGCTTATAATTATCATCCAATGCCAACCCAAAAATCTCTATAAAATCTGACAAAATCCCTGTAGGGTTCCCGGCAAATCTTTCTTTATCGTAGATATGAATATCCAGCTTTCCTTTTCCGATCTGCCTTTCTATCTCCTTGATTTCGCTGTAATAATCCAGGCAGAAATACTGGACAGACTTTCCGTTGATATAATCCGAAAACTCCCCGATCGCTTTATGGTTGGACTTGATCGTATGGACATACAGAGACTCAATCAAAGCGTCCTGCCTTCTGAAATACACGATCACCTTCAGATCACAGCCAACCTTTTTAAGATTTTCCGCAAGATCCCCCCAGAAATTCTTTTTCTTTTTTCCATAATGCCACAGCAGTTCCTCCGAGAGGACGATCGTATCCCATTTGCGGGCCAGCATACCGATCTGCCGATATGCCTCCTCCACAACCTTTTTCTGGTCTACCTGCCGGTCCTGTTCCTTGTTGCTGCCTGCCTCATACACAAGAAAATGGCCGTTGCGAAAGCGAAATCTCTCCGGCATTCCCTGATTCAGATCCGGATACAGCACTCCCTGCTGTTTTAAGTATTCTCTGTTGTCACTCAGAAATCTCTGCAATGCCGATGTGCCTGTCTTCATTGTCCCAATATGCAAATATACTGTTGCCATCCTTTTATCCGGAAAAAGTCTCCGTCTCCTCCTGTTTTTTTCTCTTTGCCCTTCCTGCGCCGGGCAAAAGAGTATCTTTCTGTAACTGATTTGTTTTATAGTTAGCCTTTCCTTCTTTACAGAAATCATTCTAGTATGGCATTTTGATGGAATTTCGTATTCCCGTCACATTTTTTTATTTTCTTTTGCATTTCTTAAGAACTCAAATACCTCACGGGAATAAAACAGGCGGCGCGCCATCCTGCGCACCGCCTGCCCGATCGTTATTCTCCTGTCATAGACAACACATAATTATAAATCGCCCAGTATACGGAAGACGTATAGTGAATGCCATCCACCGTTCCCCTTCCTGCCTTTACATTTTTCACCAGTCCCTGCTGCAGCAGATACTGATAAGAATCGAGATAGGCGCCGGGAAACGCAGCCCGTATGCCGTTATTAAACGTCTCAATACCGGAATTATTGACGTACTGTGTATTGTAGCCACTGGCTTTCGCAAGCTTAGCCTCAATAGGATTTACCGAGAGAAAATAGAATCTCGCCTGGGGATACTGGACGATCAGTGTCTGGTATAAGGAAATATAATTGCCCAGACTGCCCAGGTCATTGACGCCAAGGTTGATGATCACCTTCGACTGGGGCGCGTCCTTCAAAGCCTTCTTCAGCTTCTTGATCCCCTGGGCAGAAAACCACTGATAGCCCTCTCCCACCTCTCCGATAAAGATGTCTTCTCCTCCCACGGTATTGGACATTCCCACCGTCCGGGAATCGCCCACAAAAATCCGCTTCGTGAAAACCTCTTGGGGCTGTCCGTCCTCCAGCTCTACCAGCTCCCTCTTTCCGTCCCCATCCACATAGTAGCCGTCCACCACCGTGTTCCGCGCCATCACACCGTCCGCCCCCAGATAACAGTCCGATACCCAGCAGTTTGTCTGCATGACGCCCTTTTTGTTAAAGTAATACCTGTTTCCGCCGATATTTTTCCATCCGATATAAGCCGCTCCGGTTTTCGGCGCAAAATAATACTTTTTGCTGCCCACGCGCCGCCACCCGGTCTTCAGAACACCCTTGCCGTTCAGGAAATAATACTTGCCCTGGTACTTTTTCACGCCGATGAAACGATACCCTTTGCTGTTCATATAGTAGCACTTTCCCTTTACGGAAAGCCAGGTACTTCTGGCATATCTTCCCCCGTAAGTATAACGGTAACGGTAACCGCTGGCTCCCCTGACCCACCTTCCCGGCGGCGTCTGTTTTTCCTGTACCTGTCGGATCAGGCCGCCCCCGGCAGCTTTCGCCTCCGGAAGCTTTCCGCCAAGAAAACAAACCGTGCACAGAAAAAGCAGAAATATGTACTTTATTCGTTTCATAATTATTACCTTTCTTTTACGATTTTGTTTCATTATAACACAGGCACTGCCGTAAACGCAAGGCGGAGACACAAAAAAATAGCTGCCTCCGTATCCGTTCAGATAGAAAGCAGCCACTTTTATGATTTCTATTTCGTGACCATTCAGGAATTGCAGCGGTAAAAGTACTGAGCAATCCTTTTATTTTTTATTTTTAGCGATCAGGAAGTAGGGCAGGCCCACAAAAATAATACCGCCCACCATATTTCCCAGGGTAACGATCACCAGGTTGTAGAGAGCGCCGCCAAGGCTCACTGCCGCCCCGTTGGGATTCAAGAGCGCAATGCCAAAGAATGTCATGTTCGCAATGCTGTGCTCAAAGCCGCAGGTAACAAAGGTCATAACGCCGCAGATAATAAGGGCCACCTTGCCGCCTTCCGTCTTCATCTTAATAGAACACCAAACAGCCAGGCAGACACAGATGTTGCAGAGAATCGCCTTCGCGAAGAGCTGCAGGGGCGCACCAGCCATCTTTCCGGCAGCCGCGTTTGCCAAAAACGTACCTACTTCGCCGCCTGCCGGGATGCCTGTCATAGAAAATAACCCGGCCATCAGAAGAGAACCTACCAGATTTCCCAGGAAGCACACCAGCCATACCTTGCATGCCTTGCCCCAGCTGATCTCCTTTTTCAGAGCGCCGCAGGCCATCACGAAGTTATTTCCTGTAAACAGCTCTGCGCCGGCCATCACTACAAAACAGAGTCCCACGGAAAAGACCAGGCCGGAAGCCAGCTTTGTCGCACAGGAGCCTGCCGCTGAAAAGTATCCGCCTACTACGCCCATCAGAGCGCTGCCCAGGCCAATATACAGGCCCGCCAGGCAGGAAGCCAGAAAGTATCCCAGCGCATTTGTCTCTAAAAGTCTCAGTTTGTTTTTCGCCGCGTTGCAGGCGGCCTGATATTCTTCACCAAACATGATTTTATCCACCTTTCGTATTTCTGTATGATTATATTGAGGACAAAAGCCTTTGCCCCCAACTATGATACAGGTTCCAAAGTCATATGTTTCATGCAGGCATGAAACACATGACCTTTTGCTCCTGGTACCATATTAATCAGAAAGGACGCTGCACTAGGCAGCGCCCCCTCTGTCTGGCAGTTTTATGCCACTTATTAGAACAGTCCAGAAATCTTTCCTGTCTCGTCTACATCAATTCTCTCAGCAGCCGGAACCTTCGGCAGACCAGGCATTGTCATAATCTCACCTGTCAGAGCTACGATGAAGCCTGCTCCTGCGGAAACCTTCAGGTTACGCACCGTTACTTCGAAGTCTGTGGGAGCGCCAAGCTTCGTCTGGTCATCTGTCAGGCTGTACTGTGTCTTAGCTACACAGATCGGCAGATTGCCGCATCCCATATCCTCTAACTGTTTTGCCTGCTTCTGAGCGTTCGCTGTCAGAACAACTCTCTTACCACCGTAGATCTTCTGAACGATCGCGTTCAGCTTATCCTCGATGCTGCCTTCCAGCTCATAGGAGTATGTGAAGTCATTGGGCTGCTCAACCAGCTCCAGAACCTTCTCAGCCAGAGCTACGCCGCCTTCGCCGCCTTTTGCCCATACCTCGGACAGAGCAACGTTTACGCCCAGCTCTTTACATTTTGCCTCAACCAGATCCAGCTCAGCCTTTGTATCGGTGGGGAATGCATTGATCGCTACTACGCAGGGCAGTTTGTATACATTCTTGATGTTGCTTACATGCTTCAGCAGGTTCGGAAGTCCCTTCTCCAGAGCCTCCAGATTTTCATTGTTCAGGTCAGCCTTTGCTACGCCGCCGTTGTACTTCAGAGCACGAACGGTAGCTACGATAACAACTGCGTTGGGCTTTAAGCCTGCCATACGGCACTTGATATCCAGGAACTTCTCAGCACCCAGGTCAGCACCGAAACCAGCCTCTGTGATGGCATAGTCAGCCAGCTTCAGAGCCATCTTTGTAGCTGTTACGGAGTTACATCCATGAGCGATGTTTGCGAAAGGACCGCCATGTACGATAGCCGGTACATGCTCCAGTGTCTGTACCAGGTTCGGCTTTAAGGCATCCTTCAGAAGAGCTGTCATAGCTCCCTCTGCATGGAGATCGCCTGCCGTTACCGGTTTCTGCTCTGAGGGTTTGCCATAGGTATAGCCAACGATAATTCTTGCCAGCCTCTTCTTGAGGTCTGTGATATCGCTTGCCAGACACAGAACTGCCATGATCTCAGATGCTACTGTGATATCATAGCCATCCTCTCTCGGCATACCGTTTGTCCTGCCGCCCAGTCCGTCTACTACATTACGAAGCTGACGGTCATTCATATCTACGCATCTTCTCCAGGTGATCTTTCTGGGGTCGATGTTCAGAGCGTTGCCCTGGAAGATATGGTTATCGATCATAGCTGCCAGCAGGTTGTTGGCTGCGCCGATCGCGTGGAAGTCGCCTGTGAAATGAAGGTTGATATCCTCCATCGGAACTACCTGTGCATAGCCGCCGCCTGCAGCGCCGCCCTTTACACCGAACACAGGTCCCAGAGACGGCTCACGAAGCGCTACCATAACATTCTTTCCAAGCTTCTGCATACCATCTGCCAGACCTACTGTCGTTGTGGTCTTTCCTTCTCCTGCCGGAGTGGGGTTGATCGCTGTCACGAGGATCAGCTTTCCGTTCTCTTTATCAGACTCTTTTAACAGGTTGTAGTCGATCTTTGCTTTGTACTTACCGTACTGCTCCAGATACTTCTCATCAATACCTGCTTTTGCAGCGATCTCTGTGATTGGGGACATGGTTGTCTCCTGTGCGATTTCAATGTCTGTTTTGTAACCCATTGTAATAATCTCCTTTCATTTTTCCGCATTTTTACGGAGTTTTATTGTTTTTGGGCAAAAAAATGCCGCGCAAAGAAAATGGACGGGATGCCCATCGTTTACGCAGTAGCGGAAGCGACATTATAACGCGGCGAACCTTCGTTCACAGAACGCCTCCCTCTTCTGTGACACTTTACGTATAACGTCTGCTCTACCAGGCTCTGATTCTGATAATCTGCCTCTGTCCCCAGCCGGACAAAAACAAAAAAAGCAACACTCTTAAATATCGAAATGCTGCCCAGACGGTCGACTCACCTATAATTTTGATTTCCTTGTGGTGCTCCACAACTATCCGTCAGTAATCAAAACCTTTTCTTTATGTTTCTTAATTATACACGGGAAATAGCGATTTGTCAAGAAATTGTCTGAACTTCCCGGGGGATATTTTTTGTAACACTTACTTCCACTTTAGGAAACTTAAAAAGCAGCAATCACCCAATTCTGTAAGAGTAATTGCCACTTTTATTTTTCCACTTTCCCCTTCGCTTATAGATTTAGTATGAGGAGAGCCGCCGCTGCCCTCCTCAACTTGCTCCGGTCATCTCTTCTTTTCCCGTTTTTTGTAATCCGCGTCAATCTTCTTTTTCCAATCGGCCGACAGGGGCGCGGCACATTTCCTGACGCTGGTAATTGCCTCACTGATCACCTCATAGTTGAGGGCTGTTCCTTCCTCATCGCAATGATAGTTGGCCGCCATCGCTTCGTTGATACCGAATCTCCTGGCTTCTGCCGCCGCGTCAATGTTGGCTCCAAGGAACAGGAATTCCCAGCCATAACACTCTTTCTGCCGCTCAATCATATGGCAAACCTTATCGTAGGTGTAATAGCGGCTGGCATTTTCCATGCCGTCGGTGGTGATGATAAAAAGAGTCCTTTCCGGCACGTCTTCCCTGCGGGCGTATTTGTGGATATTCCCGATATGATGGATCGCGCCGCCCACGGCGTCCAGAAGGGCCGTGCACCCACGGACAAAATACTCCTTGTCCGTAAGGTTTGGCACCTTGGCTATATCCACACGGTCATAGACCACCTCGATCTCGTTGTCAAACAGCACGGTAGATACTACGGCAGCGCCCGGCTCCTTGCGCTGTTTTTCCAGCATGGAGTTAAAGCCTCCGATGGTGTCCTTTTCCAGTCCCGACATGGAACCGCTGCGATCTAAGATAAATACAAGTTCTGTCATTTTTAAATCCTCCCGTTTCTTTATGATGAACTCATTATACGGAAAACGGGAGAAGCAATGGTCGCATCCTATGCGACATTTTTACGCGCCGACCAGCGGCTGGTCAAAGGCAAACAGAACTTCGTT
Organism: Lachnospiraceae bacterium UBA3316; assembly: GCA_002361955.1. Classification (GTDB taxonomy): domain Bacteria; phylum Bacillota; class Clostridia; order Lachnospirales; family Lachnospiraceae; genus Hominisplanchenecus_A. Next base: position 11,241 of record DESK01000043.1, on the reverse strand, counting down.
CAATTCAAAAACATTATAATTTCTGTTCACAAGGAAGTACTCTACAATCACATCAAATTTACTGCTGTGGGAGAGGGCAAACCCTGCGCGGCCGATAAAATCCTTCGTTTCCTTCACATCCAATTCCAGCGCGAAGGCGAAGGCCAGGGCTGTTGTTTTGGACGGCTTGTAATCCGGGTTGTTCCTGATTTTCGAGAACAGCTTCCTGTCCACATTGGCCCTTTTATAGATTTCAGAATCTTTCTTTCCCGTGCGGTCAATCAGCCGCAGGAGCGTTTCGGAAAAGCCTGCGTCCAGGTCTTCCAGCAGCTTTCCCCAGGCCTCGGCGTCCATGGGAGCTCCCGCGCCGACAGGCCGAGGACGGCATGCTTCCAGCATCTGTGAAAAACAGCCATCCTCATCCATCCGCCTGCTCTCTTTTCGCTGATCACTGCTCTGCCTTGCCGCAAGACGTCCGAGGCGCGCGCTCTCCGCCCCATATTCATCAAGGGTTTTGCTGCGGATATAATTTTCATCAATGTAGCTGCTGACGGACTTAAACAGCTTCTCCGACAGCGAAAAGGCGTCTTTATTAAAGACAACCAGGTAAATCTGCATCTCGTTCTCCAAAAGGAAGTTGCTGATTTCACGGACGGCTGTCTGCATGGCGAGAGCCTTCGGAAACCCATAATTGCCCGTGGCGATCAGCGGGAACGCAATGGATTCACACCCGTACTCTTTCGCCAGAGCCAGGGACTTCCGATAGCAGGAGGCTAACGTCTGCTCCTCTCCATGATTTCCGTCTTTCCAGACAGGGCCTACCGTATGAATCACATACCTGGCGTCCAATCCAAAGCCAGGGGTGATCGCCGCGTCACCGAACGCAATGCGGCCTATGTTCTGCCTGGCCGCCAGTAGCTCCCGCCCGGCTTTTTTATGTATACCGCTGTCAACACCGGAGCCAATGACAGGGTTCGGATTTGCCGTATTGACGACTGCGTCCACTTGCATATTTACAATATCATTTCGTACTATTTCAAAAGGCATAGGCCACCTCTCCTTTCAAAGACAGACCGCATCACCGTCCCCTGCCAGTGATTCCATGGGTTTTTACATTCTTCCGTTCCTTTAGAAAAAATGAGACCGTGATCGCCTCTGTGGGACAGGCTGCCTTGCACTTCCCACACCGGATGCATTCCAAATCGTTTGCATTTTTTACAGGGTCGCACCCCATTTGGCAGGCCCTGGCGCAGGCTCCGCACTGGACGCATTTCTCTGTATCCACCCGGTACTTCCACACAGACACGGGGTTGAACAGCGAGTACACGGCGCCCAGAGGGCAGATGTACTTGCAAAAGGGGCGGTAAACCATCACAGACACAAGAAGCGTCACGATTAAAATGACATTTTTCCAGGCATACAGCCACCCCACAGTGGCGCGCATGGCCTTATTCATCAGTACCAGCGGGATCCCGCCCTCCAAGGTTCCGACAGGGCAGATCAGCTTGCAAAACCAGGGGGCTCCCTGGCCGATGATGTCCGTTATGTAGAGGGGCAGAAGAATTACAAAGACGATAAGAATCACATACTTCAGCCACCGCAGCTTCCGGTCGCCTCTGAAGGTGCGGACTTTCAGCTTAGAAGGCAGCGGGATTTTGTTCAGCAGATCCTGGAGCAGGCCGAAGGGGCATAACCAGCCGCACACAAAGCGCCCCATCACCGTGCCCACCAGAATCATAAATCCGGCCACATAGAAAGCAAATTTGTATTCATAACTGCCTATAGTCGCCTGCAAGGCGCCGATGGGGCAGGCCGCCACAGCGCCTGGGCAGGAATAGCAGTTCATGCCCGGCACGCAGACGTTCTTTATTTTTCCCTGATATATTTTTCCCCGGGCAAAGCCGATGAAATAACTGTTTGTGATCACCGCCCACAAAACTTGAAAAAAGTGGCGGAAGCGTTCTGATTTTTTTACTCTCTTATCCAATTCCTATACACTCCAAACATATATTGATAGCCTTTTCCATGACGATTGTATACTCCTCGCGCCAGATTCCAAGAGCCAGAAACACCATACCGATGAATAACAGCAGTACGGTAACCCGGTTGGAAGAAAAGATCTTTTTTTGATTCATGAGTATTCCTCCTTCACTCTGCCTACTGTCTCAGGACTTTGGCAGGATCTGTTTTTAACAGCTTTCTATTGGAAACAGCCGTTGTAAGCCACACAAAAAGGACTGTGCCGCAGATACTTGCCGCAAACGAAACGGGGGAAGTGCGGATCGGCAGAACTCCCGACAGAGCCGTGAGCAAAAGCAAAACCACTGCGGTGATCAGTGCGGAAACTCCTGACAGAAAGAGGCTTTCCCAAAGGAGCATTTTTCGGATCTGTTTCCGCTGGTAGCCCAAAGCCACCAAAAGCCCCATCTCCCCGGCACGCATGCGCGCCGTTTTCATCAAAAGCATCATACAAATGCAAAGGGCAATGACTGCGATGAAGGCGGATACCATCACGAACAGCCTCTGCAGCTTCCCAAAGGTTTCTTTCAGGCTTTCCACCTGTTTGGCCGCCGTAACGGGAGCCAGTCCTTTTTCCACCAGCTGCGCTTCCACCTCTAAAACCTCGTGAAAGCCTTTGGCCTGATAGGCCACGGATACGGGGGCATCCCCTGCCCGGAGGGCGCCGTACAGCTCCTGCTCCGTTCCCGCGTCCAGATAATAGTCGTCAAAGCTTCCGTTGTAAATTCCGCTGATCCTCAATTTCTTTGAAAAACCGCCGCAGGAGAATGTAATCTCCTTCCCCGGCAGCGTCCGGATGTCCTCCGCGAACTGCCTGGCAAGCGACGGTGTGATGGCAATCTCTCCCTGCTCCGGCATAACGCCGATGTTCATGGATTCGGCGGAAATGCTTCCAAATTGCTTGGAAGGAAGACGGACATCACATTCTCCAAACTCTATGCCGCACTCCGGGACCTGATACTGGGCATAACACTGCCGGATATCGGGCGATTGGCCCAGAAGCGAAAGAAGCTGTTCGGCCGTGTGCCCTTCCCCCGGTATCACCTGCCCCCACGCAAAGGCTGTGTTCTTCTCCTCAAAACTGCGAATCCTTTCCTGGATCACCGTTTGTGAAGAAAATGACAGCAGCACCGCGCATACGGCGACGGCCACCGCCAGAGAAACCCCGAAAAAGCGCTTAAAATGAACCCGGAAGTTATGTAAGGCTCTTTGAAACATAGAAACAGCTCCGCCCTTCCGGCTGCTCTGCCTTCTGCGTTCTGCCGATGCCCTATGCTCTCGTTCTTTGCGCACCACACATTTTCCCTCTTCTATGGTGATCACTTCGTCCGCATAATCGCAAATCTTCGGATCGTGCGTGATGATCAGCACGGGCTGCTCCCGGGCAATCTCTGCAAAAATCTCCATGATCTCCCCTGCTGTCCTGCGGTCGAGGGCTCCCGTCGGCTCGTCCGCCAAAATCAGCTTCGGGTCTTTGGCCAGAGCCCTTGCAATGGCGACCCGCTGTTTTTGGCCGCCGGACAGATTCTCCATTTTCTCATTGGCTTTTTCTTCAATGCCGAGACGCCGCAGCATCGCCTGGGCCCACTGCCTGTTTTTCTCCTGATCCTGGCAGACAAGCTCAGCGGCCAGCAGGATATTCTCCAGTACAGTATCGCCCGCAAGCAAATGGTATTCCTGAAATGCGAAGCCGACCGTGTACTTTCGGTAATCAGCGATCTCCTCTGCCGATAAATCAGCAAGCCTTTGCCCGGCAACCATAAGATCGCCGCTGTATTCCCTGTCAAAGCCTGCAAGGAGGTTAAACAGGGTGCTTTTGCCTGCTCCGGAAACTCCCAGAAGGCAGGTGATGCCACAGTCGCCAAACGTATGGGAAAATCCATCCAGCACCACCTGGTCCCCGTATTTCTTAAAAAGGTTCTTGATCTCTATCATCAGCGGCCTCCCGTTTTCAACGCAGTCAAAGGACTGACCTGGAAAACCACCAGGCAGGTCTCCGCAAAACAGATGCCAGACAGGCCCAGGCTAAGAACAAGCCCCAGCCATACAGGTACGCCAAGGAGCAGCGCCGCGGCCATGCTCAGAAAACCGCTTACAAGAAATACTCCGGCAGATTCTGCCAGGGTCAGCGCAGCAAGGTTCCCCTTCGTATAACCGCTGAGCCGGTAAATGGCGTACTCTTTTTTTCGCATCAGGCTGCAAATCAGGCATACGGAAAGCACAGCCAGCGCCGAAAGCACAGCCAGCAGCACATAGGAAATTCCTGTCTGCGCCAGCGCGTCGCCTTTAAGCCCCACAACATCGCGAAGCAGCTCAACCTGTCCCAGAGGTACAATCCCCTTCCCCATCAATTCGTCGTAGATCTCCAGATAGTGTTCCGGAGAATCCGGGCGAATGGTAAAGCCAAAGCTCGGATCTTTTTTCCCTGCCTGCTTGTAGATATCCTTCATAATAGCCAGGGATGGGAAGAGGGAATCCTCATGCTCCAGCACCATAACCTTACCCTCATATTCTATTCCATAAGAGGTATCGGCAACGCCGGAAACCGTAGCCGTAAAGGAGATCGGCATGGTCACAGGCTCACCGCTGTCCCAGTTGTATACAGACCCGATAAAAGGCAACTCCTTTCCGATGATCTCCTCATTGGTGCAGCCCAGTTTTTTGACCAGGATTTGGGGAAGGACAATCTCATATTTGCTGTTGTCAGCAAGCTTTCCGGCAACCATCCTGTTAAATACGGGAGCCTGGCCGGTGGATTCAATGATAAAATCCTTACCGTCCAGGGTAACGACCATATCATCCATGGGCGCGTCCATAATGATCGCCTCCACGCGGCTGTCTTCCTGGTATTCCTCCAGCAGCCCGCTGATATCCTGATCGACACTTTGGGGACCCTCCGATGTTTCCTCCTCCACGCCGGAAGCGCCCATAAAGGAAGGGACAATCTCCAAATTCATCACCGAATTCCCCTGCTTTTTTAGCAGCTCCCGAAATGCCTGGTTGCTGCTTCCGTCAAGAAGCCCGCCGCAGTTCATCGCAAGGCAGGAAGCGGCAATAGCCACTGCAGCCGCCAAGGACAACAGCTTTCCCGGCTGCCTCCTGCCTGTGACCAGGGCCATGCGCAGGGCAGCGCACAGTCCCAGACGCCCCTTTTGCCCCACAGAACGGGGCTGTTGTGACGCGCCCTCTGCCACTCTGCATTTGCGCAGTACCCCTTTGTCCAGTTCAAAGACAGAGCATTTTCCCTGTATCAGAGACGTGTCATGGGTCACCACGATGACTGTCCGTTCCCTGGCGATGGCGCACAAAAGCTCCCCGATCTCCCGGGCCGTTCTGGCGTCCAGCGCAGCCGTAGGCTCATCCGCAATCAGCACCCGGGGATCTTTCATCAGCTCTCTGGCAATGGCAACCCGCTGCTTTTGGCCGCCGGACAAGGTGCTGACCTTCTGATCGGCCAGCTTTTCCAGCTTGAGCTTTTTCAGCAGGGCCTTCAGGCGGCCTTCCTTCCCCTCAGGCTTCCGGTAAGCAGGAACCAGAATGTTCTCCCGGACTGTCAGCTCACCGATCAGATGAAAACCCTGGGCGACAAAGCCAAGCTCTGTCCCATAGAGCTGCGCGCGCTCCTGTTCCGTCAGGGTCTTGAGATTTTTTCCGTCATAAAACGCCTCGCCCTCGTACTGAGTATCCATGGCAGAGAGGATGCGCAGCAGGGTGGTTTTTCCGCTGCCGGAAATGCCCACAATATAGTTCATGCCCCCGTTAATGGAAAGAGAGACATCCTGCAGCACCACTTCAGCGCCAAATCGTTTGGTGATATTTTTTAATTCCAACATATCCTACTCCTTATCTCCGTCCTGTGCAAGCTTTTCTATCTCATTGTTCATCGTCACCCGCCAATGGTTTTTTGGCATACTCCCAATATAAGGCTCACTGACAACATTTCCTTCACGATCCACAAAGAAGCTTTCCGGATACGCCTGAATCCCCTTCAGCCGCCCTTCCAGAAGGACGCTGTCCGGGATCAGATTTGGAAACTCCACCTCCGCCTTTTCCATAATCTCCTTGGCCTTTTCCAGATTTTCCTCATGTATTTCCTCCGTATTTCCAACATCCATACAGATGCTGACAATATTGAAGCTGACGCCGTCCTCCTGAAACTCCTTTCGCAATTCATTCAAAACAGGCATCTCCTGAATACAGTAGCTGCAGGTCGTCGTCCAGAGGTTGACCATCGTCAGATCATACTCCCCAAACAGATCCTTCGTGATAGTATTTCCCTCAAAATCCCGGGCGGAAAAATCGCCCAGAGGGACAGGCTCAAACTCTTCGCTATGCGTTTCCTGAAACTGATCCTCCAGGATATCGCCGGATATGGGGACGCCGCTGTTTACGGTTCCCTTGCCGCAGGCCGCCAAACCAAGGGCCAGCGTCAGCGCCATAAAGAATGTCATTGCTTTTTTCATAAATAAAAGCCTCCTTGCATTTTGATAATCGTAACTGTTCAGCACCCTCACAATTACGCGGATCATCCCCTTTAGGGACTAATAGCATCATTATAAAAGCAGGGATATAAAATCCGTATAAATTACACAGTCTTTTCTCCGGGAAAATCTATAACAAATATACTGCCCTGGGGATCGTAGTCCCTGACACAGATTGATCCCTGGTGCTTTTCTATGATATTTTTTACGATCGCCAGGCCAAGGCCGCTTCCTCCAAGCTCCCGGCTGCGGGATTTATCCACACAGAAAAAGGAATGAAAAATGTTTGGCTTCGCCTCGTCAGGGATCCCTATGCCGGTGTCGGCAACCGTCACTCTCTCCTTTGAGATTTGGACAAGGATCTTGCCGCCCTCCACGTTGTATCGGATAGCATTCGAGATGAGATTGTAGAAGGCCCGCTGAAGCAGTCTGTCACTTCCATGCACAACACCCTCCCCTGAAATCTCGATCTGAATCTGCCTGGCAGCAGCGCTCTCTTCTAATTCAAAGGCAGTTTCTTCCAACAGCTCTCTCAGATTCACTTCCTCTGTCATAGATACTTCCTGCTCCGTCGTAAAGCTGAGAAGATCGTTGACCAGATGGGACAGGCGGTCTGTGCTTTCGCTAATGCTGCGCAGCAGCGCATTATATTCCGCGACGCTTCTGCCCGCCCTCATCTGAAACACATCCACCTGAGTTTGGAGCAGCGCCAGAGGCGTCCGCAGCTCGTGGGCGGCATTTGCCGAAAAATTCTTCTGTACCTGATAGGCCTGATTCAGCTTAGCCGTCATATCGTTAAACGACTCCGTCAGGCGATCCACTTCGTCCCCGGTGCCGGGCAGGGGAATCTTTTCGTCCAGATTGTGAATATTGATGTTGTTGACCGTCTCCGTCAACTTCTCCAGCGGCTTCAGCGTTTTGGCGGCAAATACATACGTCAAAGCGGCACCAAATACAATCAGGCAGGCCATCGTCCCTATGGCCGTGCCGCGAAACTGCCCAAGGGCTGCCGTGGCCGGGGCCGTGGCTATTTGGGCAGCCTCCAGTTCCACCAGAGCGTCGCCAGAAGCCGGTTCAACCGGCATGCCATCGGCGATCGGTTTCGAAGGTACGAGCCTGGCCGCGTCAACCAGCGTATGGGCCGAAAAAATAGAAGATGTGGCAAAGATCACACACATGGCTGTCAGTATCACCGCCGAGGTGATCGTCAATTTATATTTTAGCGGCAGGCTTCTCTTCATACTACGTCATCCTCCCTTATCACATAGCCCTCGCCAATCCTGTTGGTTATGGGATCATACCCCATCCCGGCCTTCAGCTTCCGGCGCAGGGAGGACATATGCACGCGCACGGAATTCGAAAAAGCATCCGCATGGATATCCCAGACGTGTTCGATCAGTTCCTCCAGCTTGATCACCCTGCCTTTATGCAGCAGAAGATATTCCAGAAGGGCTGACTCTTTCAGCGTCAGAGAAATCGGGCTGCCCGCCGCAGTCACCTCTCTGGTTACCGTATCAAAGCACAGCGGCCCGCAGGACAGGATAGCGTTCTCAACAACTGTTTTCCGGCGCAAAAGCGAGCGCACCCTGGCCTCAAATTCCGCAAAATGAAAGGGCTTCGTCAAGTAGTCATTGGCGCCTAAGTCCAGCCCTTTCACCTTATCATCGATTCCATCCCGCGCCGAGAGAATCAACACCGGCACATCGAGATTTTCTTTTCTGAAGTTTTCCAGCACCGTAAAGCCATCCACTTTTGGCAAATTCAAGTCCAAGATAATGAGATCATACGTTTCACAGAACACCTTTTCCCCGGCATCTTCCCCGTCCACAGCAAGATCCACCGCATACCCCTTAAGGCGCAGCCCCTCCGCAAGGGAATCGCGCAATATCTTTTCGTCTTCCACTATCAGAATTTTCATGTTGTCACCTCATTTTTCCTCCAGCATAGCATGCCCAGTATAAAATTCGTATAAAGGATATCACAGGCGGCCTTATCCTTCAAGAATCTGTACAAAAGACCAGCTTTCTCATATTTATGGGGTTTGCCATTTTCGCTTCCGGCTTCCTTACGGCATCAATGACGGGTTAACCTCCGCATTGATTTCTTTCTTGCGGACATTCGTATTTCAGGCAGCCGCTGCTTTACTGCTGCCGTTGCTTTAGGCAATTGATGGTGCTTAGATTTCAATCGTGGCTGCGGAGGTTCCGGCGGCTGCCATCTCCGCGGTGTTTCTTGTCGTGAAACGAGAAACACCACTATAAAAACCCTCAACAAGTTTGGCAGACCCTCAAGAACTTTGATTACCCAAAAAAGGCAGAGAGACCAGCCCTCTGCCACTACTACTTGCCGCGTTGTTCCAATGTAAAGGCATAGATCTTGTATTTTTCAATCCTTGCCTTGATTCCCTGTTATACGTTGCTAATTAAACGAATACTTAAGCGCATTACCATTTTCAGAAATCCCAACAGGAAGATCACCTGAAACACAGATAGCGGGGCGAACTCCCGACGAATAAGAAACGCTGCCACCGCATCAACCGTACACAATTTTTCTCTAAAATCATTCGAGAAAAATATATTTCAATAACTTCTTCAACGCAACTTCTTCCTGCCCATGCAACTGAATAAGTCCTTCTTATTCCGTCACCATAAAGGCTTCGGTCTGTAAGATGCGGAAGACTACCACTACGCTCCGTTCGGAATCATATAAACCGCTTCAAGTGTTTCACAAGCAATGCCTTATAGGTTCACTACCCGTTTCTCTCTTGATTTTTTCTATTTCTTCAAGATCTAACTGTGATACGGCAGCAATATTTCCATCCGGCATGCCAATTTCAATAAGCCTCTTTACAATTATATATCTTTCTTTTTTCTCTCCTTCTTGCAGTCCCTCTTTCCGGCCTATTTCCATGCCTTCTTGACGCCCTACTTGCATGCCTTCTTCACGGCCTATTTCCATACCTTCTTCACGACCTACTTGCATGCCTTCTTCACGACCTATTTCCATGCCTTCTTGGCGCCCTTCTTCCCTAACCTTTCTGCTCAGATTACACATTTCATCCAGCTCCTTTCCCAATGCCTGATCGATGACAATACCATATTTTTCCTTCAAGATACCTATCTTTTCTGCAGCTTCTATCTTTGAAGAAAACAGTATATTTAACATTTTCAGGAATTTTCTCAACTCATTGTCGTCCGTTGTTTCCGTAAGCATATCCTCATTCAGTGCGATCAGCCATACAGAGAGCTTATCATAAGCATCCCTATGGTCAGGGATCCCCTCTATAATGTCCCTTTTCGCAATGGAATACTCCGAAACAGCATTTCCGATGCCTGCCGGTGCGTCGAGACAGAGCCATACGGAGTACACCTTTTTCATATCATTATAGGATGACGCCGTAAACTCCGTATTCAATTGAGACGATATCAACCGGGAAGCATAAAAGATCCCTCTTGTTTCCAGCTTATAACCGGTGTTATATTTTTGCTGGGCTTCCACATTGGTGATAATCTTTATGCTCTCTCTCTCTTTCCTGGCATTTGGTATTCTTACGGAAAATCTGACGTCAAAATAAACTGTGCCCTCATATAGTACCGTGTTCTCCGTATTGTCCCCGACTATTTTGGGATTGTTGGTCTCTCCCGGGTAAACCGGTGTATCCCCAATAGCTATGTCGTTTTCGATACAGTTT
>DESK01000043.1:0-748 GCA_002361955.1 Lachnospiraceae bacterium UBA3316 | reverse complement strand
TTGCAATACTTGTCTTCATTCCTGGTACATTCCCCCTTTTGTGATTTGTGAGTTATCTGGCCGATGAGCCTTCCATTGTTTTCTCATGCCCTACATGATCAAAACCAGCGGAAGCATTCTCAATCCACTCATCATTTATTATAACTCAACATAAAGAGGATGTGGTGTTTTGCAACACTATAGAACTATTTTGTATCTTATTACATGTGAAACGCTATTTCTTGTCTATCTCACAATCATGGTCGTTGGCGCAAAAATATTTTGCCCCTATCATACCATGGATTACTCTGTACTATGTGTCCCCGCAATCCTAAAATATTGGTGTTGCCGTGGTTTTTTTTCAGGCGATCCCCTACAGGTTCACATTGTCCATGGCCCATTTCAATTTTCATCTTTTCTATTTCGCCGATATCTAACTGTGATACAGCAGCGATATTTCCATCCGGTATGCCAATTTCAATAAGCCTTTTTACAATTATATATCTCTCTTTTTTCTCTCCTTCTTTCAGTCCCTCTTTCCGGCCTATTTCCATGCCTTCTTGGCGGCCTTCTTCCCTAACTTTTCTGCTCAAATTACACATTTCATCCAGCTCCTTTCCCAATACCTGATCAATGGCGATACCATATTTTTCCTTCAAGATACCTATCTTCTCTGCTGCTTCTAACTTTGACGAAAACAGTGTATTTAACATTTTCAGGAATTTTCCCAACTCATTATTTTCCATTGTTTCCGTAAGCATATCCTCAT
>DESK01000024.1 GCA_002361955.1 Lachnospiraceae bacterium UBA3316 | reverse complement strand
ACCTGCTCCAGATGATATATATGACCATTGCAGGCTACTTCGAAGATGATGCTTCCGATGAACTTACAAATTTCCTCAATGACCTGCACAAAACACTCGTCACTTTTCCCTGTCGGATCTGCAAGCCCCCAATCCTCATCAAAAGCCCTGCCAATATACGGGCACTCCACATCACACCCCATTGAGATTGCAAGATCGGGCGTGGGAATTTTATCAATGGTTTTGCTATATTGATTTTGTTCCATATCTATCCCATAAAGCTGTTTCATAATCCGAACAGCATCTTGGTTGATCTGTGGTTTTGTTTCCGTTCCCGCAGAATAGAAATCAAATTTGTCTCCCGCCAAGTGCTTACCAAGTGCTTCTGCAATCTGGCTGCGGCAGGAATTATGAACACAGATAAAAGCTACTCTTTTCTTATCCATAATCAAACTCCCAGCCTGTGAAGCAGTGCTATTACATCAGCAGTCTTCAATACTTTTCCCATAGAAACCACCTTTTCATTGACCACAAGAGCCGGCATACTCATAACACCGTATTCCATTACTTTCTGCATATCGGTAATGTATTCCACCTCTACGGAAAGCCCCAGATCCTTTACTGCTTCTTTTGCATTTTCATACTGTTCGTGGCAGGATTTACAACCTGCGCCCAATACCTTCATACAGCATATTCCGTCCTTTGCTTCCGAGCAGCAGTCGTTTGTGATTTCTTTTGATTCACCTGCTGGACAGCCGCAAGCACAAGCAGGTGTTTTCTTCTCTTCTTTTTTCTTTCCGAAATGAAATAATGCCATCATGATAACCTCCTTAAAATCAAACAATGAAATATTGTATTGCGTTGAAGAAATAACCTACAACGATAATACCGATTGTACAGATCGCAACGAAAATGCCTAATAGTTTCATTTTAACCGCTTTGCGAAGCATAATCATTGACGGGAGAGAAAGGGTCGTTACTCCCATCATAAAGGAAAGGACAACGCCGAGCAAGGCTCCCTTTGCAAGCAGGGCTTCTGCAATCGGGATCGTGCCGAAAATATCCGCATACATCGGAACGCCTGCAATCGTAGCAAGCACAACACCAAATGGGTTGTCATTCCCAAGCACCTTGATAATGAACGCTTCGGGTATCCAGTTGTGAATCATGGCACCGATACCGACACCGATGAACACATAAGGCGCAACCTTTTTAGCTGTTGAAACAACCTGTTCCCAGGCGTATTTCATACGGTCTTTGAAATGCAGTTCTTCCTGCGGGGCATCCATCACACGGCCGTTTCGGATATATGCTTCCACTTGATTTTCAAGGTGCAGTTTTTGGATAAGCGTACCGCCGGCAACGGCAATGACAAGTCCGAGCGCAACATAGAGAACTGCGACCTTCCATCCGAAAATACTCATCAGCAACACCAGGCTGCCGAGGTCAACCATTGGCGAAGAAATCAAGAAGGAAAATGTTACGCCAAGCGGCAATCCTGCGTTTGTAAATCCGATAAACAGCGGAATAGAGGAACAGGAACAGAACGGTGTTACTGTGCCGAGTAACGCGGCAATGATATTGGCCCCTATTCCGTGAAACCTACCAAGTATCTTTTTTGTCCTTTCGGGTGGAAAGTAGCTTTGAATATACGAAATAATCAAAATCAACACGCCGAGCAGTACCATAATTTTTATTGTATCGTAAAGAAAGAACTGAATGCTGCCGCCTACTCTGCCTGTAGTATCGAAACCGCAGGCATTCAAGAGCGTTGATATGAATCTGCTCAGCCACCCCATACCAAGGATTTCCTTTTGAAAAAAGTCCCAGCCTGTTTTTAATGCTTCCATAAAGAGCTCCTTTCATATAGTCACATTGAAATATATCTATATAATAGTGGTTTTATAAGCCATGCGGAAAAGTAGTCGATCGCTTACTTTTCACAACACGACTTATTTTTGTACTCAACATCAAGTGTTGTCAACTGCTCCAGACAGTCCTTTGCCCGTTTCACGCCCTTTTCTGAAATGGAATAATGCGTCCATTTTCCCTCTTTGCGGCCAACAACAATTTCAGCGTCACAAAGTATTTTCATATGATGAGAAAGCGTGGGCTGTGTCACATTGATTTCTTCCAACAGCTTGCAGGCACATTTTTCGCCCGAACGCAGCAGCTTGATAATCCTAATGCGGTTTTCATCGCAAAATGCTTTGAAAATTGCTGCCGTTCTTTTTTCGTCCATCTTTTAGAATCTCCTCCCATAGATAATTATCTATGTGTTATTATATGCGTCATATATAAGATTGTCAATATGTTTTGGCATTTCATTAAAAACTTTATCGCAGTCAAAAAGCCGACCATCGCTTAATTTTGGACTTTGATCGGCCTGTTGATAATTTGCTAACAACTGTCTGAACACAATGAAATGCAGATAATCGCACTAAAGGATGGTACACATTTCAATCTCTTTCAAATCAAAATCATAAGCAGCGAATTTTATTCGTAAGTACGGCAAAACGCCCTTAACCGTGTTACCCACCGCTAAGGACGTTCTATATGGATTGTGATATCAAAAAACCATTGGGTTCCTTCGACCTCTCAGCTTATTCGAACTCAGTAACCCCTTTCTTATCCAGCCTCTTATAGACATCCTCCCGGAACAGGGCATACAGTACTGACGCCAGGGGCACAAAGATAAGCATGCCCAGCACGCCCATCAGGCTTCCGCCGACGGTGACGGCGGCCAGCACCCAGATACTGGGCAGCCCCACCGAGTTTCCCACGATGCGGGGGTAGATCAGGTTTCCGTCGATCTGCTGCAGCACACCGATCATGATCAGAAACCACAGGGCCTTGATCGGGCTGCTGACCATGATCAGCAGAGCCCCGAGGGTCGTCCCCAGGAAGGCTCCCACCACCGGCAGCAGCGTCATAAAGCCGATCAGCACAGAGACGCACACCGCATAGGGAAAACGGAAGATCACCATGCACACATAGCAGAGCAGGCCGAAGACCACAGCCTCGGTACACTGCCCGGAGATAAATCCGGAGAAGGTCTTATTTGCCAGGCGTCCCACCTTCAGGATATGGGTCACCGCAGGTGCCGGCAGATACGCACAGATAATTTTCCGAAACTGAACCCCCAGCTTCTCTTTTTCCACCAGCACATAAATGGAAAAGATAAATCCCACGGCCGTGGCCGTGATGCCGCCGATGACGGAGGCTGTAAATCCCCAGGTGGAACTCACCAGGTTCCCCGCCGCATTCTGCAGCACAACCAGGGCCTTCTGGGTGATATCCGCCCAGTTCAGCTCAAAAGACATGAGGAAATCCTTCACCTCCGGATAGTTCTCCGTGAGCCCCAGAAGCCATGTGTTAACATTGTCCAAAAACTTAGGGATCCCCGCGTTGAGCTGTGCCAGGGTATCCGCAAGCTCCGGGATCACCATCATGACCACAAACACGAGAATGCCCAGAGCCAGCAGAAAGCTCAGACAGATGCTCACGATCCGCAGCGCCAGGGGCTTCTCATGAAAGGCGGAGGCCAGCCGCTCCTCAATATTTTTCATAGGCACATTGATCACAAAGGCGATGGCCCCTCCCAGAAGAAAGGGAAAAATAATACCGATCCCTTTTCCCAGCACTCCCAGGATCGTCTCCAGATGCTCCACCCCCCAGTACAGCAGAATCGCAAAGGTGATGATCAAAAGCAGTGTCCTCTTATTTTTAATTTTAATTTCCATAGGCGCCCTCCTTGGTCTGCCGTCAGCCAATCAGTATTTTCTCCTCCGGCAGTTCGTAAGGAGAAATCTTTTTCTTCTCTGTGAAGGACAGGGCCATGGACAGGCTGCCCACCCTTCCGCAGTACATCAGCAGTATCACCGCGATCTGGGAAATCAGCGTCAGCTCCCTCGTAATGCCTGTGGACATTCCCACGGTGCTGATCGCGGAAAAGGTCTCCAGCAGCACATCCCGCAGATCCAGACTCTGGTTGCCGCAGATCACAAGGGCCGCCGTAAGCGCCAGCAGCAGATTCGTCACTGCCACGGCGCTGGCCCGTTTCACGGCGTCGTCGTCGATCCTCCTGCGGAAAATGTTCACGCCTCTGGTGCGCTTTACGTTCGCCCGCACGTGAAGCAGCAAAACCACGATGGTCGTGGTCTTGATTCCGCCTGCGGTAGAGCCGGGACATCCTCCGATAAACATCAGAAGAATGCTCAAAAGCTTGCTGCCGTCTGTGAGGGACGCGATATCGGTCGTATTAAAACCGGCTGTCCTGGGCGTCACCGCGTCAAACAGACAGGTGAGGAAGGTCTCCCCCACCCCCATATCCTTTGCCAGGTTGCCGGCCTCAAACAGATAAAAGAGAAGAGTGCCCCCGAAAATAAGCACTGCTGTGGCCGTCAGCACAATCTTAGAATGAACCCGGTATTTTCTGAAGTGAATTCCTTTTTTCGTCACATCATCCCACACCAAAAAGCCAATGCCTCCGATGACGATCAGTGAGACGATCGTCAGGTTCACCAGCCAGTCCCCCGAATAATTCACCAGGGAGGAATACTCCCCCTGGTATCCCATCAGGTCAAAACCCGCATTGCAAAAGGCGGAGACGGAGTGAAAGATTCCGTAGTAAATCCCTCTCAGAAATCCCAGCTGGCCGCAGAAGCGAAACGACAGCAGCACAGCTCCCGTCCCCTCCACCAACAGAGTGCCAAACAGGATTTTTTTCGCCAGATGTATGATTCCTCCCACCTGGATCGCGTTCACGCTCTCTGAGATCAGCCCTCTCTCCCGCAAACCGATCTTCCGTTTAAATACCAGGGAGAAAATGACGCTGACCGTCATAAAGCCCAGGCCCCCGATCTGAATCAGCAGAAGGATTACGATCTGCCCAAACAGCGTCCAGTGGGTGTAGGTGTCCACCCGCACCAGCCCCGTTACGCAGGTGGCCGAAGTCGCCGTAAACAGCGCGTCCGCCATCGGCGTGGCCTGCCCGTCCCTGGCAGAGATGGGAAGCATCAGAAGAAGGGTGCCAAGCAAAATCAGGCCAAGGAAGCCAAGGCCGATAAACTGCGTCCGCGACCGGCTGTACAGCCATCTCGAAAGTCTCTTTTTCATCCGTCTCTCCTATATCTCTGTGAAGGAATACCGCTGCTTGATCCCGGATGCCACTATATCGTACACGATGGTTCCGTCCTCCAGCACGCTTTTATCGTAGGAGACTTCCTTCCCCTTAAATTTCCTGTGCAGGAAGCCCTCGATATCGTCCGTCTCAATCTCCTCAATAAAGATATCCCTCATCTGGTTATTCGAACACTTGTTGTAGATCTCCCATACCGTCTCGTAACACTTCATCCTTCGCCCTCTCCTCTTCTTCGCATCTCCAGGATCTGATCCAGCAGCCGGTGAGCTGCCTCCTCCTTACTCATCATCTCCAGGCTGATCTCCTCCCGGGCCGTGATCAATGTCAGGATATTCGTATCCGTGCCAAAGCCTGCCCCGGCCTGTCTCAAATTGTTGGCCGCTATCATATCGAGATTCTTTTTCTCTAATTTCGCCCTGGAATTTTCCAGCATATGCTCTGTCTCCATGGAAAACCCGCAGAGGAACTGCCCCGGCCTTTTGTGTTCTCCCAGGTACCGCAAAATATCGTCTGTCTTCTCCAGCGTAAGCTCCATGCTCTGTCCCGATTTCTTCATCTTCTCCCGGCTCACAGAGGCAGGGCGGTAATCGGCCACGGCAGCGGCCTTCACGATAATATCCTGCTCTGGAGCCCGCTCCGTCACGGCCTCAAACATCTCCCTTGCGCTCACCACATGCACTACCTCCACAAAAGGCGGCTTTTCCTGGGAGGTGGGGCCTGTGACCAGCGTCACCTCCGCCCCCCGCAGCATACAGGCCTTCGCCAGGGCGTAGCCCATTTTTCCGGTGGAATGATTTGTGATATAGCGCACCGGGTCGATGGCCTCCTGGGTAGGTCCAGCCGTCACCAGTACCTTCATCCCGGCCATGTCCTTCTCGCAGGCAAGCTCCCGCAGAATATATTGCAGCAGCTCTGACGGCTCCGGCATTTTTCCGTCCCCCACGTCCCCGCAGGCCAGCATGCCCGCCGCCGGGTTGATGACCTCAAAGCCAAAGTCACGCAGGATTCCCAGATTCCTCTGGGTGAGGTCGTTTTGGTACATTCTGGTATTCATGGCCGGAGACACCAGCTTTTTGCAGGTGCAGGCCAGAACCGTGGTAGTCAGCATATCGTCCGCCAGCCCGTAGGCCAGCTTCGCGATCACATTTGCCGTAGCCGGGGCCACCAGCACCAGATCCGCCTGTTTTGCCAGGGCCACATGCTCCACGCTGAACTCAAAATTCCTGTCAAACGTATCCACCAGGCACTTGTTGCCGGTCAGCGTCTCGAAGGTGATCGGATTTATAAAATTGGTAGCATTCCGGGTCATAATCACCTGCACATTGCAGTGCAGCTTCTTCAGCATACTCGCCAGATTCGCGATCTTATACGCCGCGATGCTGCCTGTCAGCCCCAGAATAACAGTCTTTCCTTTTAACATAAATTTACGCTCCATCCGTTAGATTTCGAATCACTTTCTTACGGCCTGTGCCGTAAATGCACAGACCTACGTGAACAGTAATGAGTATACCACAGATTACA
Source organism: Lachnospiraceae bacterium UBA3316 (assembly GCA_002361955.1). Classification (GTDB taxonomy): domain Bacteria; phylum Bacillota; class Clostridia; order Lachnospirales; family Lachnospiraceae; genus Hominisplanchenecus_A. Next base: position 49,247 of record DESK01000024.1, on the reverse strand, counting down.
TCATCCTGTTACAAAATTTTCTTTCTATTTTATATCCTGTGTGCTATACTAGTTATCTGTTCACTTTGTTCACAGTAACATTGTAGTTTGCGGTAAATCCAAACGTTTTCTTAATTTGCATGAAACATACCTCCATGCTATACTTTGTGCATACAAAATGTCACATCCGCAGGATATGCATCCCCTGCGGCAGCAAAGGAGGTTACTTATGGAAACACAGACGAAGATTCCCGAAGTTGTTCAGGCAGCCCTTTTCGCAGTCCTGATCGTTCTTTTAGCATTTACGCCGTTCCTGCAGCATATCCCCCTGAGATATCTGCGGACCGTACTGATCCATATACCGGTGATCGTAGGATCCCTGATCCTAGGCCCGAAGCGAGGAGCCCTTCTCGGACTGGTCTATGCCATGACGGGGCTCTCCTCCACCACAGTGGATCCCAACACCAACGCCCTAATCCTGGTGCCTCTGGGTACCTCCGGCGCCCTCTGGGACAAAGTCGGGGCTGCCGCAGCCTGCATCCTTCCCCGCGTCCTGGTAGGGATCCTTCCCTTCTATGTGTTCCGCGCTGCGCGCCGCTTCACAAAGACATCGCTCCCGGGGCTGGCCCTTGCAGGACTTCTCGGCGTCCTCATCAACACCCCGGCAGTCACAGGACTGACCCACGACGTTTTCCGAAACATAACCCTGGCTGCCATCAGCTTCAGCCCGGAGAAATTCTCCCTTTTCCTGCAGTCTCTGACAAGCTCCCGGGAGCTCCCCGAGGCTGCCGTCAGCGCTCTGCTGGTATGTGTGCTGGGACGTTTCGTATGGAGAATCAAGTGAATTGCCCGACAAACGAGCCTGACTGTTCCGCTTCCGCCGGAGCGGAACGGCTGCATTACAAACAGATAAGGAGAAGCTACTATGATCTTAGCAATCGATATCGGAAACACAAACATCGTCATCGGCTGTATCCGGAATGAAGATATCCTGTTTGTGGAGCGTCTTTCCACTGACTCCACGAAAACAGTTCTGGAATACGCCATCAGTTTTAAAAATGTACTGGAACTGTACCATCTGGACGCGGAAGACATCCAGGGCTGTATCATCTCCTCTGTGGTTCCCCCGGTCACCAACATCGTCCGGGACGCCGCCAAAAAGATTACCGGCCGGGACGTGATTATCATCGGCCCCGGCGTCAAGACAGGCCTGAATATCCTGATGGACAATCCCGCCCAGCTGGGCAGCGATCTGGTGGCAAACGCGGTGGCAGGCATCGCGGAGTACAAGGCTCCCATGATCCTCATTGATATGGGCACCGCCACCACCATCTCCGTGGTGGACAAACACCAGAACTATATCGGCGGCATGATCCTTCCTGGAATCCGTGTTTCCTCCGATTCCCTCACAAGCCGCACCTCCCAGCTTCCCCGCATCAGTGTGGAAGCGCCCAAAAAGCTCATCGGCACCAACACCATCTCCTGCATGAAGAGCGGCCTGATCTACGGCAATGCCTCCTGTATCGACGGCATGGTGCAGCGTATCAACCGGGAGCTGGGTGAGAAAGCCACCGTAGTGGCCACAGGCGGCCTTGCGGAGTGCATCATCCCTCACTGTATGGAAGAGATCATCATTGACGACGCTCTGCTCCTGAAGGGACTGAACCTGATTTACCAGAAAAATAAGCCGGCGTAAACACGCCGGCTCTTTTTATGCCCGAAAAGACGTTTCGTCCTGCCCGGACGGCTGCTTTATAAATACATAGGTGTCTTCTTTTGACAGCTCCCCGCAGAAGCGGTAGCCCAGCCTGTCAAAATCCTTCAGCCCCTGGGGGCTCTCCACCCGGTTTTCCGCCAGAAACCGTACCATCTCACCCCTTGCCATTTTCGCATAGGTGCCCTTCTGGCGAACCTTTCCGTCTGCATACTCTCCGAACACACAGGTGAGATACACATCCTGGGACCCCAGATATTTTTCTATGCACTTTGCGTACTCCTTAGAAGCCAGATTGATGAGAATACGGCTTTCGTCCAACGCTTCCCGATAGGGCCTGTCGCCCCAAAAATCATACAGATCTTTTTTCCCCTGGGGCCCGGCCTTTGCCTGCATTTCCAGCCGATAGGGTGTCACCCCGTCCATGGGCTTCAGGATCCCATAAAATCCTGACAGAATCCGCAGATGCTCCTGCACATACTCATACTGCCCCTCCTCAAAGACAGAGGGGGCCATGTACTGATACTGAATCCCCTCGTAAGACAAAAGCACCGGGGTCAGCCCGCGGCGCAGCTCCATGGCGGAGATCCTTTCAAAATTCAGTTTCGCGATCTTCTCATTACAGCCCCACAGCTCCTTCGCTTCCTGAAATCCCAGCGTCCGCATCCATTTCAGGATTTCCTCTGTCTCCTCCAGAAACACCGGAAGCCCCGCAGGGCTCAGGGTGTCTGTATCCACATTCATTTTTTTCGCAGGCGAAATAAGGATTCTCATCCCAGCATCTCCAGCATCTGGGCGGGATTGTCCGCCGTCTTCACCTTCCCCACGGCTTTGATGATCATCCCCTCCTCGTCGATCAGGTAGGTGGTGCGCACCACGCCCATGGAAACCTTTCCGTAATTCTTCTTTTCCTTCCACACATCGTAGGCCTGGATAGCCGTAAGCTCCGGGTCGGAAAGCAGGGTGAAGGGCAGGCCGTTCTTCTCCTCAAACCTCTTGTGGGAAGCTACGCTGTCTTTGCTGACGCCGACCACCACAGCTCCCTTTTCCAGAAACTGAGGGTAAAGCTCCCCGAAACCGCAGGCCTGCTTCGTACAGCCCGGCGTATTGTCCCTGGGATAAAAATAAAGGATGACCTTCTTTCCCCTGTATTCCTCCAGGGTGTGCATCGTTCCGTTTTGATCCGGCAGTGAAAAATCCGGAGCCTTGCTTCCTGTCTCCAACATATCGCGATTCCTCCTCAGACGACTAGCACGTTTCCGGTTCCGGATACTCTGTGCCGAAGGTCTCCGCCGTCATAGATTTGATCCTCTGGGGATCCAGGGGACGGTCATTATAATCCGTATCTACCTCAGCGATAGCGTTTACCACATCCATACCCTCTATGATCTTGCCGAAGGCCGCATAGGAGCCGTCCAGATGGGGCGCCGCTTTGTGCATGATAAAAAACTGGGAGCCCGCGGAGTCGGGATGCATGGCTCTGGCCATGGAAAGAACTCCCGGCGTATGGGCCAGGCTGTTGGGGAATCCATTCTGAAGGAATTCTCCCTTGATGGAATAGCCCGGATTTCCCATGCCGTTTCCGTTGGGGCAGCCGCCCTGAATCATAAATCCATTTATCACCCGATGGAAAATCAGGCCGTCATAGAAGCCCTTTTTCACCAGGCTGAGAAAATTGTTTACACTGTTTGGAGCAATTTCCGGATACAGCTCCGCTTTCATCACATCGCCATTTTCCATGGTAATCGTTACGATAGGATTTTGTGCCATATTCTTTTCCTCTCTTATCTTTATATTTTCCGGGCGGACGATCCGCCCCGGAAGGAGACAACACTCCCTTCCGCTCTTTAGAGTATAATATGAGTTCCCGGTTGTGGCAAGCGGTTCTTTTTTCATGCATAACTGTCTCCCCTCCGCAATAGAATGATAGAAACAAAACCGTTAGGAGGACTGCCAATGAGCGCAAAGACAAAAATTATGGTGTTTCGTATGCGGGAGCTGATCTATACCGGGATTTTTATCGTCCTGGGAATCATCCTGGTGGTTCTGATGTTCGTGATGTTCGGCACAAAGCCTGACTCCGCCTCGGGCTCCCCCTCAGGGAAGGGACCGGACAGCTCTTCCGTTTCCCAGGCGTCCTATGCTCCCGGCGTCTACACCTCCCCCATCACCTTGAGCGGCAACGCGCTGGATGTGGAGGTCACAGTGGACAACAGCCAAATCCAATCCATCCGGCTGGTAAACTTAAGCGATACCGTGGCCGCCATGTACCCTCTGGTACAGCCTGCCCTGGAGGATATGGCTTCCCAGATCTGCGAGAGCCAGTCCACGGAAAATATCTCCTACTCGGAGGACAGCCGCTATACCTCCCAGATTCTTCTGGACGCCGTGAGGGACGCGCTGCTGACTGCCCGCCAGGCCGCTTCCCATTAGCGCGTAAACCGGATAAAAGAAACGGCCCCCGGATTTACCGGGCACCGTCTCCAAATACTTCCATCATATCCTGAAACAACACAATATCCTCTGCCGTAAGCCGGATGTTAGATGCCATCGTCTCCCCATCCGGCATTGTCACGCTCAGCTCCAAAACGCTGTCCTCCTGCATGGCCTTTGCGGACACTGCCGCAAGGAACCTGGGCAGCTTTGGATGGCGCAGCTTAAACTGACTCCAGCCGTTCTTCAGCTGCATCAGCTTCATAGGATTTACATTCATCCTCTCTACCTCCTGATACTTCTCTCCAGACCTTTCAGGTCCTCCTGCCACAGGCGCACGCAGGCGTCGCTGGGCATCCGCAGGTCGCCCCGTGGGGATACTGCCACGGATCCCACCTTGGGCCCATCCGGCAGGCAGGAACGCTTAAACTGCTGAGAGAAAAATCTCCAGTAAAACTTCTTCAGCCATTGTAAGATGGTTTCGTCCTCATACGTTCCCGCAAATGCGATCCTGGCCAGACGGAATATCTTCCGTGGCGTAAAACCGAAGCGCAGGACATAGTACAGGAAGAAATCATGAAGCTCATAAGGCCCTACGAGATCCTCCGTCTTCTGGGAGATCCGGCCGTCCTTCGGCGGCAGAAGCTCCGGGCTCACCGGCGTATCCAGCACATCCAAAAGGATGGCCGACAGCTTCTGGTCCCCGCAGGTGTCCGCGTAATAGCGCACCAGATGGCGAACCAGCGTCTTGGGAACGGAAGCATTGACCCCGTACATCGACATATGGTCGCCGTTATAGGTGGCCCACCCAAGAGCCAGTTCCGACATATCTCCCGTTCCGATCACAAGGGCGCCCATCTGATTGGCGATATCCATAAGCACCTGGGTTCTCTCCCTGGCCTGGCTGTTCTCATACGTCACATCATGGCACTCCGGGTCATGGCCGATATCCCGGAAATGAAGGCTCACTGCCTCCCGGATATCCACCTCCCGCAGAGCGGCCCCCAGGGTCTCTGCCATCTGGCAGGCATTCGTGTAGGTTCTGTCCGTCGTTCCAAAGCAGGGCATGGTCACTGCCATGATCTTCTCCCTGGGAATGCCAAGCAAATCAAAAGCCTTTGCCGTCACCAGCAGGGCAAGGGTAGAATCCAGGCCTCCTGAAATACCCACCACGGCGCTCTGGCAGCCTGTATGCTCCAGACGCTTCTTCAGCCCCATGGCCTGGAGCATCAGGATCTCCTTGCAGCGCTTCTCCCTGTCCTCCCTGCCTCCCGGAACAAAGGGCGCCGGATCGATCCACCTGGTAAGACGCGTCTCCCCCACTTCAAGATGGAAGGCGATCTTCTCATACTCCTCCTGGCCGCGGCCCGTAAAGGTGGTCATTTTCCGTCTCTCGGAGCGCAGACGCCCGATATCGATGTCGGCGCAGACCATCTCGTTGGAGAACCGCCTGGACTGGGCCAGCAGCACGCCATTTTCGGCGATCAGGCTATGCCCGCCAAACACCAGGTCCGTCGTCGATTCTCCCTCGCCGGCGCTGGCATACAGGTAGCCGCAGACAAGCCTTGCGGACTGCCCCGTCACCAGGTTTGTGCGGTAATCCACCTTTCCGGTGATCTCATCGCTGGCAGACAGGTTTACGATCAGCGTGGCCCCCGCCAGGGCATGGGCGATGCTGGGCGGATCCGGAACCCACAGGTCCTCGCAGATCTCCGCAGCCACCGTCAGGCCCTCCAGCTCCTTGCACACAAAGAGCTGGTTCATGCCAAAGGGCACGGGGCAGCCCTCATAGTCCACCCACTCCACCTTCCGGCATCCCGGCTCAAAATGCCTTGCCTCATAAAATTCCCGGTAATTCGGCAGGCTGTGCTTTGGCACAATGCCGAGCAGATGGCCTCCTGCGATCGCCGCCGCCGCATTGTAGAGCTTTCCTCCCTTTTCCCAGGGAAGCCCCACAAAAAACAGCCCGTCCTTCTCCCTGGAATGAAAAATAACCTGGTGCAGGACATGCCTGGCCTCCTCCACCAGCAGATCCTGCCAGAAGAGGTCTTCGCAGGTATAGCCCGTCAGGCAAAGTTCCGGGAACACCACGATCTTTGCCCCGGCCTCCACGGCCCTGTCCATCCCCAGGCAGATCTGGGCCGCGTTATGGACGCAGTCTGCCACCCGTATATCCGGCGTTACCGCCGCCACCTTGATAAACCCATCAAACATATCTCGTTCCTCCTATCCCGCCTGCTGCCTACCGGCTGTGTTTCAGGATCCTCTTTAAATCCTCCACGCTGAAGGTGTAGTCCGTGTTACAAAAATGACAGTTCAGGTTCACCGGCTTTCCCTCGGCGATCATGGACTGAAGCTCCTTCCGTCCGATACTCACCAGGGCCTTTTCCACCCGTTCCTTGCTGCAGTTGCAGTAAAACTGCGTGGGCATACGGTCATTGACCTCAAGGCCCAGATCCCCCAAAAGCAGTCCCAGGATCTCCTCCGGCGACATCCCCTCATCCAGCATGGATGTGACGGATGTGATCCCGGCCAGCTTCCTCTCCAGCTCGTCGATCACCTTCTCATCCGTAAAGGGCATCAGCTGAAGAATAAATCCTCCCGCCTGCTTTACCGTATTGTCCTTCTCCATCAAAACGCCAAGCCCCACAGAGGAGGGCACCTGCTCGGAGGTGGCAAAGTAATACGTCAGATCCTCCGCGATCTCGCTTGTCTGCAAGGTTGTCTGCCCCACATAGGGTTCCTTCATGCCCATATCCCGGATGACCCTGAGCATCCCTTCTCCTACGGCTCCCGCCACGTCAAGCTTTCCCTTCGCGTTGGCGTGCAAAAGCACCTCGGGATGGTCGGCATAGCCTTTCACTCTCCCCAGGCTGTCCGCTGTCACCGTCAGGCCGCCGATCGGTCCGCTTCCCTTGATCTGCAGGGTCAGAAGATCCTTCTCTCCCTTCATCATAGTTCCCATCATAGCGCCTGCCGTTAAAAGTCTTCCCAGGGCCGCCGTGGCCACCGGGCTTGTATTGTGTGCCGCCCTGGCGGCTTCCACCGTTTCCCTTGTGGTAGCGGCAAATGCCCGGATCTGGCTGTCCGCCGCTGTTGCTCTTACGATATAGTCTGACATATGGCTTTCTTTCCTTTCTCTCTGGCAATAAAATAAACTCTCTCGCTGTCCTTTCGGGGGGCCTCCTCCGTAAACGCGTCGTACACTGCCACAAACTCCATGCCCGCCTCCTGAAGAAGGCGCTTCACCTCCCCGATCTCATAGGCTCTCTGAAAATGTGTCTCTGTATACTTCCGGAACAGCCCGCTCTCCGCCCTCTCAAAAATCGTCAGGTCATACTCATTGGCCTGCTCCTCCTCATACCAGGTATTTTCCCAGATAAAGCTGCAGTCCTCCCTGTTCTCGGCGATGGTCGCATCCCCCAAAAGCTCCCGGTATTTATAAACCGTATTCATATCAAAAAGGAAGATTCCACCTGGATCCAGATAATTATTCACCAGCCGGAATACCTCCAAAAGCTCCTCGGCAGACATGATATAATTCATGGAATCACAGATGCTCACTACGCCGCGGACGGTACCGTACAATTCAAACTCCCGCATATCCTGGAGCAGGTACAGGATATCATGTCCGGAGGCGATCCGCTTTTCCTGGGCGATCTCCAGCATATCCTCTGAGCAGTCCACGCCGATCATATCATACCCTTTTTGGGCCAGGAGCTCCGTCAGGCTCCCTGTTCCGCAGCCCAGATCCAGCACCAGGCCATCGCTAATCCCGTACTTCTCCAAAAGCCCTGCCACATAGCCGCACCACTCCCCGTAGGGCACATTATCCATAAAGGTGTCATACACCCTCGCAAAACTGGTATACGCTTCCATTCCATCCCTCCGCTGTAGCTTTTCTTTACAGATTTTGTTTTAGGTATCTCCGCAGAAAATCTAAAAACACATCCATCTCCTCGTCCGTTCCGATGGTCACCCGCAGGTAATTGTCAATCCTTGGCTTGTTGAAATACCTCACGTAGATCTTTTTAATTTTCAGCGCCTCAAAGAGTTCCCTGGCCGCAAGCTCCGGATGGGTGATAAACAGGAAATTTGACTTGGAATCTCCAAACCGGAATCCCAGCTCCCTCAGTTCCTCCTTCACCCGCTCCCTGGTGCGGATAATTTTTCCCGTCGTCTCCTGAAAATACGCTTCATCCTCCACAGCCGCGGCAGCGGCAGCCAGAGTCGGCGCGTTCATCGTATAAGAATTAAACGAGTACTTCACGTCGTTTAAATATTTGATCAGCGTCTTATTTCCCATGGCGTAGCCCACCCGCAGCCCTGCCAGGGACCGGGATTTCGAAAATGTCTGCACCACCAGCAGGTTGTCATACCGGTCGATGAGCTCCAGGGCCGACCTTCCGCCAAAGTCAATATAGGCCTCATCCACGATCACCACCACATCCTGGTTGTGGGCAATGATATCCTCCACGTCCTCCAGGCTCTGGCACATGCCGGTGGGTGCGTTGGGGTTCGGGAAGATGACGCCCCCGTTGGCCTTGTAATAATCTTCCTTCACGATCTCAAAGGCTTCATTCAGAGGCTGGCACTCGTAGGGAATCCGGAACACCTCCGCCCACACATCATAGAAGGAGTAGGTGATATCCGGAAAAAGGATGGGCCTGCCGGAATTAAAGAAGGTCAGAAAACACATGGCCAGCACATCATCCGATCCCACGCCTACAAAGACCTGCTCCGGCGAAAGGCCGTAGCGGCCCGCAAGGCTTTTTACGAGAACCTCCGCAGCCGGATCGGGATAACGGCGCAGCAGCTCCCCGTCCATGGCCTTCAGGGCCTCGGTCACGCCGGGAGCCGGGGGATAGGGATTTTCATTCGTATTCAGTTTAATGATATTTCTGTGTTTCGGCTGTTCCCCGGGCACATAGGGAACGACCTTGCGCACATGCTTCTCCCAGGCTCTCATGCTTTCCCCTCCTCTCGGATCTCCTCCATCAGCTCCGCGAAATGGGGCAGGGATCTTTCGATCATCTCGTAGGACACACAGTAGGCCAGCCGTACATAGCCCGGGCAGTCAAAGGAGCTTCCCGGAACCAGCAGCAGGTTGTGCCGCTTCGCCGCCTCGCAGAATTCCTTTTCATCTTCCAGGGGGGACTTCACAAAGAGATAGAAGGCTCCCTGGGGCTTGATGCAGGTCAGCCCTACCTTTGACAGCCCCTCATACAGGGCCTCCCGGTTCCTGTTATAGTAGTCCACATCCACCTGGGCGTCCAGGCAGCGCATGATAACCCTCTGGAACAGGGAGGGCGCGTTTACGTAGCCCAGGATCCTGGTGGCCACATTGGCCGCCGACCGGATGGCCTCCCCGTCCTCCAGGGAAGGAGGCAGCACCAGATAGCCGATCCGCTCCCCGGGCAGGGACAGGGATTTGCTGAAGGAATAGCCTACGATCGTATTTTCATAATAGTTCGTCAGGTACGGAACCTCATTTCCATCATAAACCAATTCCCGGTAAGGCTCATCCGAAATCAGATAGATGGCAGTTCCATACTCCTGCTGTTTCCTCCGCAGGATATCCGCCAGGCCGCGGATCGTTTCCTCTGAGTAGACCACGCCTGTGGGATTATTGGGCGTATTGACGATCACCGCCTTTGTTTTTGGCGTGATCCGCCTCTCAAACTCCAAAAGATCCGGCTGGAAGTCCTCCGTGTTCGGGGGCACTACCTTTAACACACTGTCATAGTTGGTCACATACGCCCGGTACTCCCCGAAATAGGGGGCAAAAGCCAACACCTCATCTCCCGGGTTCAGCAGCGTCTTCATGATGACATTCATGCCTCCCGCGGCTCCCACTGTCATGACGATATGCTCTCCGGCAAAAGAAGTCCCAAACCGCCTGTTTAAAGAGGCCGCCACCGCCTCCCGCACATCGTCATAACCGGAATTGCCCATATAGCCGTGGACAAGGACAGGATCCTCTTCCTCTAAAATCTGATGGATCGCCTCCTTCACCTCCTGAGGAGCCGGCAGGTTGGGATTGCCCAGGCTGAAATCATAGACATTTTCCGCCCCATAGATAGCCGCCAGCCGCTTTCCCTCCTCAAACATGGCGCGGATGGCTGAGCTGTTGTTTACATACGACACCATTTTCTCTGAAATCATCTATTTTTCTCCTTTTTACGCATTCTCTGCATCAGGTCCGGCCATAGCCGGACAGCCATAAAAGTAACACCTACATCCTATCATGGAATTTCCCATGATATAAAAAAGGCTTCCGCCCTGTAACAGGACGAAAGCCGACGCTTACGCAACCACCTCTTACACATACTGACATACAGGTTCCCAGTAACGGTGGAAAACCGTCAAGACTTACTGGCATGGCCCACGGTAATCGGTGACCTGTTTCGCGCAGGATACATTTCCATCTATCCTGCTTTCGCCGGGATTCCACCCTTTTCCGGCTCTCTGTGCCTGTCCGATACATGTACTGTCTTTCTCAAATCAAGTGCTATTATAAATTTATCAATGGGAAAAGTCAACCGTTTTCAGCCGATTTCCGTCAGCGTATCTCTTCCCTCCGCTTTACGATCCCCTTCTCCACCAGGAACACCGGATAATAGGAAAGCTTTGCCTGCCGCAGCCCCTCGGCTCCCGTATCCTCCTCCCGGTTCACGTAGGTAAAGCCCTCGGCTTCATGGAGCACAAACTGCTGGTTGATCATGGGATAGGCTCCCGGCACGTCGGAAAAGGCCTTTTCGATATGCACAACGATGGTATCCTCATTCAGCGGCTCTCCGATGGAAAAGGCCACCACACGCCCTCCTGCCCGCAGCAGGCCGCCTCTCATCCCCAGCTCATCAAAGAGCCTCAGGTAATTCAGGGTCACGCACATCTCCGCGTTTTTCTCCGGATCGTCCTCGCAGCCGTTGCGGTTTCTCCAGACAAGGGCCATCTGGAAGCACTCCTCCTTGTTTTTCTCATTGATGGACTCGTAGCTCCAGTCCGGATACATTTTGCGGAACTTATTCACATGGTTCTTCTTTCCGTGGTACTTTTTCCCCGAAAGATTCGCCAGCTTTTCCCTTTCATACACATAGTCCGCCGCGTCCCTGTCAAAGGTAATCTCAAATTCCCCGGGATAGAGCCTGTCCATCACCTCGAACTGCTCCCGGGTCACCAGATGAAAATGGTAATCGATCTTTTGCTCCCTGCAGTAAGCGTGAATGGCGTCCATGGCCCGCTTTACATTCTTCTCCTCCCCCAGGGGGAAGGTAAATCCCGGCGCCTCGTCCAGGGATTTATACACCAGCATATCCTCTACAATAGCAAATTCTACGTCGTAATGCCTGGACCAGAGGTAAGTGTTCGCAAAGGTAAATTCGCAGCTCATCGAGCGCTGCTTATGCAGATAGCTTTCAATCAGTTCCTTATCCTCCAGTTCCGGTCTTTTAAAGTTTATCATAGTCTCCTCTTTCTCTGTCAAACAGCCCCCGTCCTGAATCCCAGAGCGGGGGCTGCATATTTTATCCACGGTATCTACTGACCTGGATCATAATCACATATTTGCGGCTTTTCTGTTACCGTTCAGGTATCTGCCTTTATCTGAGCAGCTGCTATTTTTCTACTACTAAATTCTGTCCCTTCATCACGTCAATCACCTGGTTGACATACTTCTCACACAGCTCATCATTGGCGGCCTCCACCATCACACGGATGACAGGCTCGGTGCCGCTCTCCCGGACAAGGATCCGTCCCTCATCCCCCAGAGCCTCCGCCACAGCGTTTACGGCCTTCACTACCTCCGGGTTTTCCCGGGCCGTCTTCTTGTCGGCTACCCGCACATTCTTTAAGAGCTGGGGATAGATGCGCACCTCAGACGCCAGGGTTGCCAGGCTCTGCTTCCGCTCCATGATAACCTCCATGATCATCAGGGAGGTCAGGATCCCGTCTCCTGTCACTGCGTGCTTGCTGAAAATAATATGTCCCGACTGCTCGCCGCCCAGGCAGTGGCCGTTGTTCATCATATTTTCGTATACGTATTTATCACCCACCGCCGTCTTCTCGTAACGGATGCCTGCCTTATCACAGGCCTTATAGAGACCCAGGTTGGACATCACCGTCGTCACGATGGTATCGTTGTTGAGCTTGCCCTCCTGCTTCAAGTATTTTCCGCAGATATACAGGATCAGATCCCCGTCAATAACATTCCCATTTTCATCAACAGCAATACAGCGGTCTGCGTCGCCGTCATAGGCAAAGCCTACATTAAGCCCCTTTTCCTTTACAAACTTCTGCAGAACGCCGATATGGGTGGAACCACAGTCGGTATTGATATTTGTTCCGTTGGGTTCATTGTTGATCACGTAGGTTCTGGCTCCCAGGGCGTCAAACACGCTCTTGGCAATGGAGGAAGCGCTTCCGTTGGAGCAGTCCAGTCCCACCTTCATATTTTTGAAGGAGCGAGTTGCCAGTGAAATCAGGTAACCGATGTAACGGTTTCGTCCTGCCACGAAGTCTACAGTGCGGCCGATGTGGTCTTTTGTGGCCAGCGGCAGCTCTTCCGTCTTACCATCCAGATAGGCCTCGATCTTCTCCTCAACCTCAGCCTCCAGCTTGTAGCCCATGCCGTTTATAACCTTGATGCCGTTATCATAGAACGGGTTGTGACTGGCGGAAATCATGATACCGCAGTCAAAGCCCTCTGTGCGGACTACGTAAGATACGCTGGGAGTGGTCGTCACGTGCAGCAGATATGCGTCAGCCCCGGAGGCTGTCAGTCCTGCAACCAGGGAATACTCAAACATATAGCTGCTTCTTCTTGTATCTTTTCCGATCACGATCTTTGCCTTGTGATCTCTTCCATAATACCATCCCAGAAAACGCCCCACCTTAAAGGCGTGTTCCACTGTCAGGTTTACATTTGCCTCTCCGCGAAATCCATCTGTTCCAAAATATTTTCCCATAATTGCCTCCTCTGCCGCCTTAATCCCACACGCGGCGTGAATCTTGTCTGTCGCCGTCCGCCCGGACGGAACGAACAGTCCTTTATTCTCCGGTTACGCTGCTGCTCACCGTGTTCTCACAGCTCTGTGACTCTTACTCCCAACAAATATACAAGCTCAGCTTTTCCGCTAAGTATTTTGTCTTCTATACGTCTATGCGCATATCTTTTATAGTATACTTCCACTTCTCCAAAAAAACAAGTCGTCAAATTGTATAAAAAAAACGTACAAAAGTGCAACGTTCCCTGTTCACTCCGCCATGCGCAAACAGAACCGGATCCCTCCTCCGGGATCCGGTTCTGCCTGTATCTGTCTGGAAAATCCTGGGACTTCCTGATTATTTAACTGTTATCTTAATCTTCTTGGCTGCGCTGCCTGCCTTGACGGTGATCACAGCCTTTCCTTTCTTTATCCCTCTGACAACACCTTTTGCCGTCACCCTGGCCACCTTCTTATTAGAAGACTGGAAGGTGAGCTTGCTGCCGTCAGAAGCCTTCGCCTGGATTCTCACCTTCTTGCCCTTCTTGATCTTGTACGCCTTTTTGCCCAGGGTGATCTGAACCACCGCAGGCTTCTGAAGCTCCTCGATTTTCTTCTGGGCCGCTGCCGCCTCTGCAGCCGCCTTCTGGGCTTCCGCTTTGGCTTTCTCTACCTCAAGCTTCACCGTTTCGATCTCACCCTTTGCCTTCTCGGCTTCCGCTTTGGCCCGGTCGGCCTCGGCCTTTGCCTTTTCGGCCTCTTCCTTCGCCTTCTCGGCTTCCGCCTTTGCCTTGTCAGCTTCCTCTTTCGCCTTCCTGGCTGCCTCTTCCGCCAGCATCTGGGCTGCCTCTGCCTTTGTCACAGCCGCCTCTGCTTTCGCCTGAGCTGCCTCCGCTTTGCCCTGCAGCGCTTCTGCCTTTGCCACAGCCGTCTCTGCCTTCACCTGGGCCTCCTGGGCTCCCTGCTTGGCTTCCTTCGCCGCGTCAGCCTCGGCTTCCGCTCTCTTCTCTGCGGACTCTGCCAGAGTCTTTGCCGTCAGGGCCGAAGTCTTTTCCGCCTCCGCTGCCGTCCTGGCTCTCTCAGCGGCCGTCTGGGCCGCCTGGGCCGCTTTCCTTGCCGCATCGGCTTTCTTGTAAGCCTCTGCCGCGTTCTCTGCGCTGGCTGCCGCCTGGGCTGCCTTTGCCTCCGCCGCGGTCTTTGCCGACTCTACGGCTGTCTTTGCCGCCTCCGCGTACTCTTTTGCCGCTTCCGCCGCTGCTGCCGCAGCCTCCGCCTTAGCCTGGGCCGCCTGGGCCTTCGTATTTGCTGCCACTGCCTCCCTGGCTGACGCTTCCGCCTTAGCCTGGGCTGCTTCCGCTGCGGCCTGGCTGGCCTGGGCCTTCGTGCCTGCCGCCTCTGCGGCCGCCTGGGCTGCCTGGGCCGCTTCCTTGGCGCCCTCTGCCCTGTTCCTGGCCGCCTCTGCCGCTACCGCGTACATGCCTGTCTGGTCTGTAGCTGTCTCCGCCCTCTTCTGGGCTGCCTCTGCCGCCGTCTTCGCGTTCTCTGCCGCAGTCTGGGCTCTTCTCGCCTCCTCAGCCTTAACTTCCGCCGCGGCTCTGGCCGCTTCCGCTGCCTGGGCCGCTGCCTCCGCCTCTGCCTGGGCCGTCTGTGCTTCCAGCTTAGCTGCCTCCGCACCCTCTTTGGCCGTTTCCGCGCCTTCCTTTGCTGTCACAGCTTCCTCCTGGGCTGCTTCCGCCCCTGTTCTGGCGTCCTCCGCCGTCTGGGCCGCTGCCTCCGCCCGCAGAGCTTCATACGTTGCCGACGCGACCAAAAGCTTCTGATAGCTTGCCGCGATCCTTCCCTGCTCTTCCTCGCTCAGCGTTTCATAATATTCCTCCGCCGCCCGGATCGCGTCTGCGCATTCCTGCGTATAGGATACCTCTCCGATGGCTTCTATGAGTTTTTCTGCTTTTTCCGCTGTAGAGGCCTCCACTGCCGGATAAGTAAGCCCATGCTTTCTCTCATAAACGATCTCATCCGTGTAGGTTCTCGTAGCCATATCCAGCTTATAGATCTTTACGGGAAGCGTTCCCGACGCCCCTGACACACCGAAAGCCACTTCCACGCCGGCCGACATATTCGGCCCAAAGGCTTCTTCTGTAGTCGTAGCGCCGCCGTTCAGGATCTCTGTGGGATCTGCGGAAGAACCCATGCACCCGTATACGGCCATCACTGCGTCCGCATTCTCATAAAACTGTACGTCATAAGGCTTGTCCACGCTCATGACCACCGATTTTTTATTATGCTCCTTACAGTACGTCGTCACTGCCTCCGGCAGGGTATATGACCAGTGCGCCCAGCTTGCGGGATTCAGATAGGAGGTGTCAAGCTCAGAGTTGACCATCACCGTATCTGCCCATTCCAGGGCCTTCTGGATAGCAGGGGTGATCGTCCCCTGATATTCAAAGCAGATATTTTTGCACGCTGCTCCTGCCGGCACAAGTCCTGCCTCCTTCGCCCTGTTCCATCCCATAGCCATCAATGCCAGTTCATTTGACCAGGGAGTCAGGAAAAGAACCTTGCTGTCCTTTGTCAGCCGGATGGGAAGCGTATCTCCCTCATTCTTTACCACAGTCACTGCCGCTGCTGAAAGCTCTCTCTCCAACGCCCTGTTCTCAACAGAACCGACCTGCTGCAGGGCATTTTCTTCTGTCAGTCCGGAACCGTCATAGTCCAGAATTCCCCGCTTCTCCTTTAAGGCCAGGATTCTTCCGCAGGATTCGTCCAGCCGCTGCTCCGGAATCGTGCCGTCTTCCACAGCGCCCTCGATTCCCTCAATGATGGCGTCCAGATCTGCCAGGTCTTCCAGATCATACAGCACACAGGGCATCAGCAGGATATCAATCCCCGCCTGGATCGCCCGGATGGAGGCCTCCACCTGGCCAAAGTTCCCTGATACGCCCGCCATATTCATGGCGTCGGTAATCAGCACGCCGTCAAAGCCCAGGTCGTTTCTCACCAGATCCGTGAGCACCTTTTTGGAAAGGGTTGCCGGGAGATTCACTTCCTCCCCTGTGACCTTGGAAATCACCTTCGTATCGTCGATCTGGGGATAAGCGATATGGGCCGTCATAAACATATCTACCCCTACTGCCATGGCCGCTTTAAAGGGAATCAGCTCCATGGCCTCCAATTCCTCGCGGCTCTTATTTACCACCGGAAGGCCCGTGTGGGAGTCTGTGTCCGTGTCTCCATGTCCCAGGAAATGCTTGGCGGAGGCCGCGATATTGTATTCATTTAAGCCTTCGATCATTGCCACGCCCATGTCTGCCACCAGCTGGGGATCGTCTGAGAAGGAGCGCAGCCCGATCACCGGATTGTTTGGATTGTTGTTTACATCCATATCCGGCGCAAAATTACAATTGATTCCCAGGGAGCTGAGCTCGCGCCCGATGATCTCCCCGTTTATCTTCGCGTAATCCAGGCTTCCGGAAGCTCCCACAGCCATATTTCCCGGAAGGGCCGTCCCCGTTCCCAGGCGGTATACGCTGCCACCCTCCTGGTCAATGCCGATCAGCAGGGGGATTCCCCCGTCCTCTGTGGCTGCCGCCTGGTAGGCCTTCGTCAGGTTGAGGGTCTGGAGCGTCCCCGTCACGTTCTGGGCAAAGAGGATCACGCCGCCGAAATCATAGTCCTTCACCACCTGCTCGATCTGGCTGTTCATCTCTGTCACACCCACCCGGCCTGCCTCATCCGTCAGATCCTCATCCCAGTACCGGAAATCCGGCATTATCATCTGGGTAATCTTCTGTCTGGTCGTCATGCCGTCCAGGAGCTCCTGTATCCGCTCCGTGCTTCCGTCCTGCCCGTCGCCGCCGGCCGCCCGGACGATTCCTCCGTTTGCGCACACGCCGCTTACACACATCACGCCCGCCAGCAATACCGCCGTCACTTTTTGCATCATTTGCTTCTTCATACGCTTTCTCCTTTCTCCTTTTGCAAAAACAAAAACTGCCTGACGCACATAAATCTGCATAGAAATACATGTTGTCAGACAGTCCCTGCCCTTTTCAGAAACATTCAGGCACACATGGTCGCAAATGCATAGAAAGCCGCTGGGTGCATCTGAATATTCCCACAGCCATTCTTTTTCGTAAGATCAGAATAGCATATTTGTACAATTTTTTCAATGGTGTTCGTTGATTTTTAGTGCTTAGTTACAGGATCTTTCGTATTAAAAAACAATTTAGAATATTCTGTCATCTCACTCATTCATCTTCGCCAGCTTTGCCGCCTGATCCGCGGCAATCAAGGCATCCACAATCTCCTGGATGTCTCCGTCCATGATCTTGTCAAGCTTGTACAGGGTCAGATTGATCCTGTGGTCGGTGACGCGCCCCTGGGGGAAATTGTAGGTGCGGATCTTCTCCGAGCGGTCGCCCGTTCCGATCTGGCTTCTCCTGGCCTCCGCCTCCGCGTCATGCTGTTTCTGGCACTCAAGATCATACAGCTTGGCGCGCAGCAGAGCAAAGGCCTTCTCCTTATTCTGGAGCTGTGATTTCTCTGTCTGGCTATAAATCACGATCCCCGTAGGGTAATGGGTCAGACGCACCGCGGAGTCCGTTGTATTTACACACTGTCCGCCGTTTCCTGAAGCTCGCATCACGTCGATGCGCACATCCTTCTCATCGATCTGCACATCTACCTCCTCCGCTTCCGGCATCACAGCCACCGTGATGGTGGACGTATGGATACGTCCGCCGGACTCTGTCTCCGGGACACGCTGTACACGGTGCACGCCAGACTCATACTTCATCACGGAATAGGCTCCCTGCCCCGTGATCATAAAGGTGACGCTCTTCATGCCGCCGATACCGATCTCTTCGCACTCCAGCATCTCCACTCTCCAGCGGTGGGTCTCCGCGAAATGTACATACATCCGGTAGATTTCCGCCGCGAACAGGGCCGCCTCATCGCCTCCCGCTCCGGCGCGGATCTCCACGATTACGTTCTTATCGTCGTTGGGGTCTTTTGGCAAAAGCAGAATTTTCATCTTTTCCTCAAGCTCCTGTTCCCGGGCCTTGGAATCATTTAACTCCTCCTTTGCCAGTTCCCGCATTTCCTCGTCGGACTCCTCCTCCAGGATGGCCAGGGAATCCTCTATATTCTGCCTGCACTGCTTATATTCCTTGTAGGCGTCCACCAGGGGAGTCAGATTGCTCTGCTCCTTCATAAGCTCACGGAAACGGTTCGGGTTGTTGGCCACATCCGGTTCACTGAGCTCGCTCATGATCTCCTCATAGCGGATCACCAAATCCTCTAATCTATCAAACATTTTTTTCTCCTGCCTCTCTCTATCTCTCCGGCGGCCTTCGGCCTGTCACGACCCGGTCCAGCCCCGCCAGATCCTTCTTACAATTTACCTCACAAAAACCTGCCTCTTCGAACAGCTCAGCCACAGCCCTTCCCTGGTCACAGCCGATCTCCACCAGGAGCCAGCCCCCGTCCCGCAGAAAATCCGGGGCCTCCGCCGAAAGCCTTCGATAAAAATACAGCCCGTCCTCGCTGCCGTCCAGGGCCAGCATCGGTTCAAAGCGCCGCACCTCTTCCATCAGCCCTTCGATCTCTCCCGTGGGGATATAGGGGGGATTGGACACGATCACATCAAACCTGCCCTCTATGGGGGAAAACAGATCGCCCTGCCGAAACTCCACGTCCACCTGCTGTCTGCGGGCATTTTCCCGGGCCACGGACAGGGCCTCCGCCGAAATGTCACAGGCCGTCCCCCGGATACCGGGAACGAGCTTCATCAGACTTACCGCCAGGCAGCCGGAGCCGGTACATACGTCCAGCAGGCTGTCACCGGGCGAGAGCCTGCGTCTGGCCTCCTCCGCCAGAAGCTCCGTATCCTGCCTGGGGATCAATACCTTATCGTTTACAAAAAAGAGAATGCCCATAAACTCCTGTTCCCCGGTGATATACTGCAAAGGCCGGTGGTTTCCCCGCTCGTCCAGTAATCCCCGGTAGGCTTCCCACAGCCTCTCTTCCAACGTCTCCCGGCTGTGCAGCAGATACCAGGCTCTGTCTGCCCGGATCTGCGCCTCCCGCTTTAAGACGTGTTCCAGAAGATACCAGGCGTCTATGGCGGCGTCGGGGATCTCCCTTTGGGCCAAGTAGGCCTCCCCGGCCTTGAGGGCCTCCCGCAGGGTCATCTCTTCCCCTCCCGGAAATTCTCCTCCAGATACGCCCTCCAGTCAAAGACGGCCTCCACCGAGGCGATGGCCACCTCCGCCATGGAAGCGTCCGGCTCCCTGGTGGTCAGATTCTGCATCCAGAGCCCCGGCTTGCTCACCAGCTCCACCAACGGGTTCTCACTGCGCCCTGCCAGCCGGATGAACTCATAGGAAATGCCTGCGATCACAGGTACCAGCAGGACACGGATCACCACCCTCCACAGGGGCGACTCCACCCGGATAAAGAGAAATAAAACAATACTGATGAGCATGACAAGCAGCAGAAAGCTGGTTCCGCAGCGCTTATGCTGTTTGGAGCTTTTCAGCACGTTTTCCACGTTCAGCTCCATGCCATGTTCAATGCAGTTGATGCACTTGTGTTCCGCCCCGTGATATTGGAAAACCCTCTGGATATCCTTCATCCTTGAGATCAGCAGGATATAACCGATAAAAAGCCCAAGCCGCACGGCGCCCTCCAGAAGACCGATCAGGGTAGCCGAATCCGTAAATCGCAGGATCAGGCTTGAGATCACATAGGGAAGCACCATAAAAAGCCCTACAGCCAGAATGATGGAGAAAGCCATCGTAACCCCCATCAGCAGGGAATCTCTCTTTTCCTTCTTCTCGCTGCTCACGGCCTCCTTCTTTTCCTCCTCATCCATAAAAAAGCTGGCTGAGTACGTCAGTGTCTTCATGCCCAGCACCAGAGAATCCACAAAATTGAAAACTCCCCGGACAAAAGGCAGGCCGGCCAGCTTCTTATTTTTCATCACGCCGTCATAGTCCTCCGTTTTGACAACGATCTCGCCGTCCTCTTTTCTGACTGCCACAGCGTAACGGCTGCCGTTTCTCATCATAACGCCTTCCATCACCGCCTGGCCGCCGATTTTCGATGATTTCATACGCATCATCCTTTCCTGATAAAGTAACGAATGTAGTAAAATGGGTTGAGATTTTTCAACCTCAACCCTATCTTTACATCCCTATTTTGTAATACCATACTTTCTGTTGAACTTATCAATACGTCCGCGGGCTGCAGTTGCTTTCTGCTGTCCGGTGTAGAATGAATGGCATTTTGAACAAATTTCTACGTGGATATCTTTCTTTGTGGAACCTGTTACGAATGTGTTTCCACAGTTGCAGGTAACGGTTGCCTGATAATACTTTGGATGGATTCCTTCTCTCATTTTCCTTCACCTCATCTTTATAATCGTGAACTGCTTATCCCCACTTCCCCGGCAAATCCGTTTTTCCCGGCGTGGAGACCCATTTCCGGTCAATGCTGCTCCTCCATGTTTCCACAGCAAGATTCCCCGGACTAACCCTGTAAGTCCCTACAGTTTTTCTGTCAATATGCACTGTAATCCGTGTATAACAGCGTTTAGATTGTAGCATAGAGGCCCGCAAAATGCAAGTCCTTTTTATTCGTGGCGCAGCGCGTCAATGGGGTTCAGGTTCGCCGCCTTGATCGAGGGAAGAAGGCCGAAAATGATACCGATCAGCATAGAGAAAAGCACCGATATGATGATGGCCGGGATGCTGATCGCCACAGGGATCTCCGCCATCTTCGATATGGCCTTGGCCAGGATAATACCGGCCACCACGCCGATCACGCCGCCCATGCTGGTCAGCACAGCCGCCTCCGTCAAAAACTGCCCCAGAATCTTCTTTTTCTTGGCGCCGATGGCCTTCTTCAGGCCGATCTCACTGGTACGCTCCGTCACGGTCACCAGCATAATATTCATAACGCCGATACCGCCCACCAGCAGGGAAATGCTGGCGATCCAGATCAGCTGGATATTCGTAGCCTGACTCAGGGCCTGCTGGTCCTGGGCCTGCTCCAGAACGTCCTTGGATTTATATTTCACATCGTCGTTTGCCACGCTCAGGTTCTTATTCAGGATATCCGCCGTCTTCTTTCCGGCCCTGGTCATGTCATCCGTGGACGCGGCCTTTACCACCACATTCTGGGGCTCGTCATATTTATATACGATTCCCCAGGCTGTAGACGGGATATAGACGATACCGCTGGCCTCATTTCCCATATAGGTCTCGTAATCTTCCATACTGTTGATCACGGGCTCGAACTCCTCCCGTTTCTGTGCCACGCCGATGATCGTAAAGGGCTCTCCTCCAATCTCAATCGTCTTTCCCAGAGAGCTTTCTTCCTGAAACAGGCTGCTGGCCGCTGTCTGGTCCAGAATGGCCACCTTATGGAAGCTGGTAAAATCCCCCTCCAAAAACTGCCTGCCGGAACGCACCGTATAACCGCAGGTATCAAAATAATGGTTATCCACTCCCAGCACATTGGCCCCCTGCAGATTCTGGTCTCTGTAGTAGACAGCCTCCGCGTAACTGCGGCTGTTGTAGAGGGCTACGCTCTCCACCTCATCCAAATCCTCGATCTCCTGACGCACTTCCTCGCTGATCACCGGGATTCCCCTGGGGGCCGGCTGATAGTCGGAAATCTCATAGGGCCAGTCGCCCTGATAAATCTTTATATCCACGGTATTATTTCCCGCTCCCAGCAGGTTTTCCTTGATCTGCTCGTTTGTTCCCTGGATCGTGGAAACAATGGAAATAATCGAAGCGATACCTATGATGATGCCCAGCATGGTCAGAAACGATCTCATCTTATGAGACCATACCCCCTGCAGGGACAATCGTATATTTTCTAACATCCTTCCACCTCCTAGTACATGCTATTTTACGTGTTCTCACGGACTTTGCAGCAAGTGCAAACTCCTGGGCTGAACTGTAGCTAGTACATTACTTCGCTGTCCGCGTCGTCGTCAACCTTTGTCTTCGCCCCCTCTTTTACGTTCTTTCCATAGGGGAAGGCGATCTTGTCTTCCAGGCTGAGTCCGCCCTTAACTTCTATATAACTGGAATACAGGGTGGCCCCTGTCTTAATATACTGCTTCACAAGCCGGTTGTTCTCATCCGCCTTATACACGTAGCTCTGGCCGTTCTCGGAACGGATGTAAGCCTTGTACAGATAGAGGGAGGATTCGCTGCCTGTATTCTCCTCCTGGATCGTCAAATCCACCCACTCATTGTTGGAAAGCCCTGTGGGATCTTCGATATAGGCCGTAAAGGGATAAGAAGAACCTGTGGCGTCGTTGCTGGACCAGGAAGTCGCCTGGGTAGGATACTCAGAAATCTCTGTGATCTGGGCCGTAAAGGACATACCGCTCTCGTAAGCCATGCCCGTCATGGTGGTTCCCTCTGTCACCTTGCCAAGCTTCAGCTCGCTGATCGTTCCCTCCACATACATTCCCTCGCTGCTGGTCACCGTCAGGAAGGGATCCCCGTCCATGTTCCCCGACACGGGATCGCCTATGGACTTGACCACGCCGTTAATGGTAGCCTTCACTGTCGCCTTATCCAGCTTCCTCTGGGCCTGCTTTACATTCAGCCTTGACTCTCTGAGATCCAGCTTCAGATCCTTGATCTCATCCTCCTTCTCCCGGATGGCTTCCTTCAGCTCCGTGACGGTATAGACATCGCCGCCCCCGTCATCATAGCCCCAGTCGTCAAAGGGATCATCCCCGTTATCGTCGTCCGGCTCATCCACATCCGGCACATTCTTTATAACGCCGTCGCTGGCAAAGGTCCAGGTGATATCCGGCGCGTAGGCTTTATCTACCTTCACCGTTCCGTTGATGCTGATGGATTTTACAAAACCGCCCTTTACAGAATCGCCCTCCCGGATTTCCAGGACTGCGTAGCTTCCCTTTCCGTCACCCTTCATGCCGCCTCCGCTCTTGGAGCTTCCGGCTTCATTGTAGCCCAGCATCTTGTTCATAAAGGAAGCGTAAATTGTCGTACCCTCCTTGCAGAAAAACACATAGGGATCTTCCTTTGTGCCGGAGCCCTTGTAGGGCTTGGAGGCGTACGTAAGCTTTTCATAAGCCTTGATCTTATCCAGGGGGGATTTCTCCGTCTCCGGATCCTTGGAAGGATCGAGCACCTCCTCCGTGGCCGGGGTCTTTGACTCCGTATCGGGCGTCCCTGTGTCGGGAGCTGCCGTCTCAGGAGCCTGGGACTCCGGAGCGGAGGTCTCCGGCGCTTTCGTATCCGGCGTCTGGGTCTCACCGGCCCCGTCCTCCGCCAGAGGCGTCTGTGTCCCGTCCTCCGCGCTGACAGCCGTCATGACCGACGCCGTGCGCACAAGCATGGCGTCATCATCCCCGGCGTCGCCGTAATAATTATCGGGAACCGGCGTGATCTTTTTCAGTTTTTCCAGATCCTGCTGAGCCGTTTTGATCTCCAGCTGAATCCCCTGACGCGCCAGCTTCTCTGACTCCACGTCAAGCTCCAGAAGCGTTGTATCATAGGAGAGAAGCTTATCGCCGATCTTTACCTCATCCCCCTCTTTCACATGAACCTTATCCAGCAGCTCATTCTCATCCAGATAGACCTCCTGGGTAGCGTTTGCTGTGATAACGCCTGATGTGGAGCTGGTATCTCCCCACCAGCCCGTATTCAGGTTTGAGACGGGGGTGACCTCCACCGGTCCGCCGCTGTTTCTCACGATCGTATAAATGCCGTATCCGCCGCCTGCCACCAGGACTGCGGAACCCACGGCAATCGCCGCTATTGTCTTCTTTTTCACAGAGACACCTCCTCTTCTGTCCGCTCGGAAATTTCTCCATCAAAGATATCTACCACTCGTCTGGCATGGCGGGCGATCTCCCTATCGTGGGTGATCATAATCACCGTCACACCCTCCGCGTTCAACTGTTCAAAAAGCTCCATCACCTGTTTTCCCGATTTGGAATCCAGAGCTCCCGTAGGCTCATCGGCCAGCAGGATCTTGGGCTTATTTACCATAGCCCTCGCGATAGCCACCCTCTGCTTCTGCCCGCCGGAAAGCTGGTTCGGGATAAAGCTCATCCTGTCTGCCAACCCTACCTTCTCCAGGGCCTCCGCCGCCAGGCGGTTTCTCTCTTTTTTCGGCACCCCCGCATAGATCAGCGGCAGGGCCACATTCTCCAGCGCTGTCTGTCTCGGCAAAAGCTGGAAGGTCTGAAATACAAAGCCCAGCTTCTTCAGCCTGATGTCCGCCAGATCGTTGTCCTTCTGCACCAGGATATCCATGCCGTCCAGACGGTACTCGCCCTTGGTAGGCTTATCCAGGCATCCGATAATATTCATCAATGTGGATTTTCCGGAACCGGAGGGACCCATGATCGCCACATACTCGCCCTCCTCCACATGCAGGGTCACGTCCTTCAATACCGGAACCACCATACTTCCCTGAATATAGTCCTTATAAATATGGTCTAATTCTAGTATCACTCTGTCTCCTCCTCCGAATAATCATCCTGCTCTGCTTCGTCCGGATAGGCCTCTTCGGCGCCATCCATGGAACCTTCCATCATTTCATCCGTAGAGCCGTCCATCATGCCGTCCATGGAGCCGTCCTCCATCATTTCGCCGTCAAAGGACGGAATACCTTCCATATCTCCGCCTTCCATCATGCCATCCATACCTGTGGTCTGGTCTACATTCTTCACTGCGGTATCGCCCTCACTGATGGATTCATCGGGGAAGGCAATGTAGTCATCCTCCGTCAGGCCCTCCGTGATCTGATACTGCTGCATCTCCTCGTCAAACTCACCCAGGGTAACGAGGCGCTTCTCCATCCGCTCCTTTTTATCTGCGGCCCAGACATAGGCCCTCTCATCCTCCTGGACGATATAGTAGCTGTCCAGCCAGATGCCTTCTCTCTCCTCTGCCTGCCCGTAATCCATCTCGATGTATACATGCTGCCCCAGCATCAGGCCATCCACCGACTCCAGCTCCACATAGAAGGGATAATTGCTGGAAGTATCCGCGGAACCGTCGGAGCTGTAATACATATTTTCATTCTTTACAGGGTTCTGGGTGTCCACCGACGTCAGCGTGCCCCTCCAGGTACTGTCGTTCACCCTGGAATGCACGATCACCGGCTGCCCTTCCACGATGGCCGACATATTCTGCTCATTGACCGTTCCCTTCACCCGGAAATCCCCGGTAGCCAGGATCGTCATAAAGGCCTGCTCTTCCCCGCCCATATAGTTGGAATTTGCGGAGTCCCCAGAGTTGATGGATTTTACGAGACCGTCCATCTCACTTGTAACCGTGGCGTTTGCCATGCTGTCTTTGAGCTTCTCGATCTCCATCTTTTTACTCTTCTGTTCATACTCCTTGCGCTTAATATCATTTTCCGCCGTGTTGATCTGTGTCGTATAGCTGAGCTGCTCATCCGCCCCGGCGCTGGCCTTCTCCTTTTTCAGGGACTCGATCTGGGCCTTTGTCTGGTCGATCTCGTTGGCCAGACGGTCTAAATCAATCTCTGCCTGGGCAAGCTTCTCTTCCATCTCCTCGGTGTTATATGTAAAAAGCTCGTCGCCAACCTTTACCTCTTCCCCTTCCTCAACCAGGATCTCATCCACCGTCTTGTCTGAGGCAACCTGGATATCCCAGGTCTTCTGCGGCTCCACCACCCCGCTGAATCTGTCGTTCAGTCCGTTTCCGCTGCCAAGGCCGCACAGCTCTGCCACGGAATCCACATACACCGTGCTTTCCGGATCGCCTTTTTTGCCTCCGCCCTTTCCGGCCACTGCGAAGATCACGCCCGCAACAGCGATCACAGCCACCGCTGCCCCGATTATCACTATCTGCTTCTTTTTTATCTTCATGATACCCCTCCAATATAAAATATTTGCAACGGCCCGATTCCCCGGGCCTTCTATCATCTTCGTCCAGTATAACACGGCGCACAGTCTTCTTCCTACTTAATATTTGCTTAAATTTGAAGGAAATCCGCGGCCTGACGGCGGAACAGCCGCTTTTTCATACGCCAAAGAGGCACCCCCTTCAATGGAAGTGCCCCTCTTTCTTTTTCTTACATTTTTTAAATCAGCGGATACTTCTCGGTCAGTCCCTGAACGAGGGCCTTGGCCTGCTCTGTATTTGTCTCCGGATCCTTGAGCATCAGCGCGATCGCCTCCGCGATCACATCCATGTCTTCCTCCTTCATTCCTCTGGCTGTCACGGCCGGTGTTCCCAGACGGACGCCGCTGGTCACAAAGGCAGACTTCGGATCGTTGGGAATGGTGTTTTTGTTGCAGGTGATGTTGACACTGTCCAGAAGATTTTCCACTTCTTTTCCTGTCCTTCCCGTCTCCACCAGATCCACCAGCATCAGATGGTTGTCCGTGCCGCCGGACACGATCTTGATTCCACGGCTTATCAGCCCCTTACACAGAGCCTGGGCATTCTTTACGATATTCTGCTGATAAACCTTATACTCATCGGAGAGTACTTCCTTGAAGCACACAGCCTTTGCCGCGATCACGTGCATCAGCGGGCCGCCCTGTACGCCCGGGAATACTGCCTTATTGAAATTAAACTTCTTTGCCGTCTCCTCGCTGGAGAGAATCATACCGCCTCTGGGTCCCCGCAGAGTCTTGTGGGTGGTGGTGGTCGTCACATCCGCATAGGGAATGGGGCTCGGATGAAGGCCCGCTGCCACCAGGCCCGCGATGTGCGCCATATCTACCATCAGATAAGCGCCCACTTCATCGGCGATCTCACGGAATCTCTTAAAGTCAATGATGCGCGCATAGGCACTGGCTCCGGCCACGATCATCTTCGGGCGGCACTCCAGGGCGATCTCACGCACTCGGTCGTAATCGATCACACCGTCGTCATTGACGCCGTAGGGCACTGCATGGAAGTACATACCGGAAAAGTTCGCGGGGCTTCCATGAGTCAGATGACCGCCGTGCGCCAGATTCATACCCATAACGGTATCTCCCGGCTTCAGCATCGCCAGGAATACTGCCATATTGGCCTGCGCACCGGAATGGGGCTGTACATTTGCATAGGTGCAGCCAAAGATCTTCTTCGCCCGCTCCATCGCCAGGTTCTCCACCTCATCCACACACTGACATCCGCCGTAATATCTCTTTCCCGGATATCCTTCTGCATATTTATTTGTCAACGGACTTCCCATCGCCGCCATAACTGCTTTCGTCACCCAGTTCTCAGATGCGATCAGCTCGATGTGGCTGTTCTGCCTCTCTTCTTCCCGTACAATGGCCTCAGCGATCTCCGGGTCAACTGCCCGCACTTCATCCAGTGAATACATAGAACGTTCCTCCTCTTTCAATCCCATTTACATGCAGCACTTCACTTTGCCGTAGTGACGTGTCTCTACCATCTTATCTATTTTGTCGAGGCTTGTCAAGGGAATCTTCCGTTACTGTTCACGCAGGCCTGTACATTTGTTACTGATATGTAGGTTTGCCCATTTACTGCGCAGGCCGTAAAAAAATGATTCAGATGTGAGCAAATCCCATGCTGTCAGCTTTAAAACTAATTTTACTTTTTTCCCTCTTTCCCTTATAATAGAGAGGACATTTTTGACAAACGCAAAGGAGGAGCTTTCATGAAAAAAACGATACGCACACTGCTCAGCCTGTCCCTGCTGCTCCTCGCCTGCTGCCTGACCGGCTGCGGCGACTCCAAGCCTGTGAGGCTGGTAAAATCTGAGCTGAACCAAATCCGTAAGCTGAATGAACAGACCATACGCTCCTTCATCTCCTACGCAGACCTGGTGCACTCGATCTCTGACCAGGATCCGGAGACGGACGCGGCCAAGGCCATACAGCTTTTCTTTCAGAATTTTAACTACCGCGTTCTTTCCTCCAGTATCGCGGAGAACGAGGCTACGGTAAATGTAGAGATCGAGAACATTGACGCCAAAGCCCTGGCGAAGGATCTCTGTCTGGAGCTGATCGCCCGCTCCAGCTCCCCCACCGCCGACAGCTCTCCCTCCGAGATTTCCTACTTTTCCCTGTTGGGAAACCTCCTTGCCTCCGGGGACTACGAAACCACAAAGACTCCCGCCCATTTCCGCCTGCAAAAGAACGGAAAGGACTGGGAGATCCTCAGTGATGAGGCCCTGGAAGACCAGCTTGTGGGAGGCTTTATCTCTTACCTGAAAGACCCGGAGCTGGTGACTCCGGAGGAAATCATCAAAAAGGTTTTTGAGAGCCTTCGGGAACAGACGCCGGAGGAATGGGTATCCTATCTGGGCATGTCTGACATTTTCTCCACCTACAGCTCCCTCTACGAGAAGGTAGACCTGGCCCTGGCCACCCAGATCTCCAAATGCTTCTCCTACAGGATCCTGTTTATGGCGGACGAGGGAGAGAAAGCCACGGCCGCGATCAAGGTAACCAGCCTGGATATGGACAACGTGCTGGACGTGTACCTGGAACGGCTGTTGGATTATGCCTCCACCACCGAGGCCGTCCGTGCCACCGACACAGAGCTGGCAGACAAGACGGCCTCCCTGCTGGCCGAATGCCTGAACAGCAACACAAAGACCTGCGCCAGGTCCATCTCCATCGAATTCACCAACAACGGAACCACCTGGGAGATGTGCTTAAACGAGGACTTCACCGACGCCCTGCTGGGAAATATGACGGAAGCCGTAGAAAAATTTCAGGAGGAAGCCCTGCCCGGGAATTAAACCGGCAGGACTTCCCGCTTCTCACAGCGATGTGCGCCGCCAGGCACACACATAAACAGGCAGTTTCCAAACCGTGCCCTGCACAATTCGGAAACTGCCTGCTTTATGTGTAAAAGTTTAAATGAATAAATCTTACATTCTCTACGCGTTCTCCGCACTCCCGGCGTCCTGCCCGTCTTTCTCGCCGCCGGCGATCTCCAGCTCCAGCTCCTTAAGCTGTACTTCATCTACGGTTCCCGGCGCCCCGGTCATCAGACAGGAAGCATCCTTCACCTTCGGGAAAGCGATCACCTCACGGATGCTCTCCTCCCCGGCCATCAGCATTACCAGACGGTCAAGTCCGTAGGCCAGGCCTGCGTGAGGCGGCACGCCGTACTTAAAGGCCGTCAGAAGGAAACCGAACTGATCCTCCGCGCGCTCCTTGGAAAAGCCCAGCACCTCAAACATCTTGGACTGGATGTCATCCTGATGGATCCTGACGCTGCCGCCGCCGATTTCATTTCCGTTCAGCGTGATATCGTAGGCTTTAGCCCTTACCGCCCCCGGATCGCTGTCGATCTTGTCCAGATCCTCCTCCATGGGCATCGTGAACGGGTGATGCATAGCCACATACCGTCCCTCTTCCTCTGAGTACTCCAAAAGCGGGAACTCCGTGATCCACAGGAATTTGAACTCATCCTTTTTGAGGAGTCCCAGGTTTTTCGCGATTTCCAGACGGAGCGCTCCCAGCACATTCCAGACAATTTTATTTTTGTCCGCCGCGAAAAGGAGAAGATCTCCCGGCTTACCCTCCAGGGCGTCCACGATCGCGTGCAGCTCCTCTTCCGTCATAAACTTGGCAAAGGAGGATTTATAGGAGCCATCGTCGTTGATTACCAGGTAGGCCAGTCCCTTGGCGCCATAGCCCTTGGCGAACTCCACCAGCGCGTCAATCTTTTTTCTCGGCATATGGCCCTGTCCGTTGGCGTTGATACCACGGACACTGCCGCCGTTTGCCAGAGCGCCTGTAAACACGCCGAAGCCGCAGTCCTTCACCAGCTCCGACACATCCTTCAGCTCCATGCCAAACCGTGTATCCGGCTTATCGGAACCATAGCGGTCCATAGCCTCCTGCCAGGCCATCCTGGGAATCGGCAGGGGAACCTCCACGCCCACGGCGTCCTTAAAGATTCTTGCCAGAAGCCTCTCATTGACGTCGATCACATCGTCCATGTCCACAAAGGAGAGCTCCATGTCGATCTGGGTAAACTCCGGCTGCCTGTCGGCCCTCAGGTCCTCATCGCGGAAGCACTTGGCGATCTGGAAGTACCTGTCATACCCGGAACACATCAGAAGCTGCTTAAAAAGCTGAGGCGACTGGGGCAGGGCATAGAAATGGCCCGGATGGATACGGCTGGGCACCAGATAATCCCTTGCGCCCTCCGGTGTGCTTTTAATCAGGATCGGCGTCTCGATCTCAAGGAAGCCCTCCTCCGCCAAAAACTGGCGGGCGGAATTGGCCACCTTGCTGCGGAGCATCAGGTTGCGCTGCAGGTTGGGACGGCGCAGATCCAGGAAACGGTATTTCAGGCGAAGCTCATCCTTCGTCTTGCTATCCTCCTCGATCGGGAAGGGCGGCGTCTCAGACTCTGACAGGATCCGCAGCTCTGTAGAGCGGATCTCAATCCGTCCTGTAGCCAGATTTTCGTTTACGGCGCCTCCCCGTAGCTCCACACGACCGCAGACGGCGATCACAAACTCACTGCGGAGCTTTCCGGCTTTCTCAAAACCCTCCGTTCCGATATCATTCTCATCAAAAACGATCTGCAAAAGACCGGAGCGGTCCCGCAGGTCCACAAAAATCAGGCTGCCCAGATTTCTTCTCTTCTGCACCCAGCCCATCACCGTCACCTGGCTGCCCACATTCTCTGTACCAAGCTCTGTACATCTATGGGATCTCTTCAATCCCTTCATCGATTCTGCCATAACTTTTCCTCTTTTCTATCTTAAACTGACATGACGCCGGCAGCTATTTAAAAAACTCCCGGATCGTTGTATAGCCTTCCGCCGCAAGCTGTTCCTTCTGGAACTTCTTATTCTTTTTCATCACGGCCACTGTGACCTGTTGTCCTGACGCCCTGAGGGCCTCCGCCTCCCGGAAGATCGCAAGCATTCCCTCCCTGGGCATATTTTTCTCCATCAGAAGGGCTGTCTTCTCCGCCTTTTCCGGAATCTGGTAATCTCTCTCCAGAAGCAGCATGACGATCCGCTCAAAACCGATGGAAAAACCGCAGGCGCAGGTCTTGCTGCCTGTAAATTTCCCGATCATCTCGTCATAGCGTCCGCCGCCTCCCACAGAGCCGCCGAAACCGTCAATGGAGATCTCAAAGATCGGCCCCGTATAATAGGACATTCCTCTGACCAGGGTGGGATCAAAGACAATCTTAAAGTTCGCCGTCTTTACGGCCTCCACACTCTCTATGATCGTCTCCAGATCCTCCGCAACCTGGGCGTCCAGCACGCCAGCCAGCTTCTCCTTCAGGTAGGATACGCCGGTCAGATCGTTCGTCACACCGCCGAACAGCTCCAGGTACTTGTCCACGCTCTCTTTCGCGAAGCCTTCCTTCTCAAGCTCTGCGGCCACACCCTCCAGGCCGATCTTATCCATCTTATCCAGGATAATAAATACCAGGTCAAAGCTCTCCTCAGGAAAACCGCTGTATCTGGCCATGGCCTTCAAAATCCGCCTGTCATTGATGCGGATCGTAAAATCCTCAAAATCAAGCTTGCCCACCAGCGTTGAGGTAGCCAGGATCAGCTCGATCTCCGCCAGGATCGTGGGCTCTCCCAAAATATCAATATCGCACTGCATGAACTGACGGAAGCGTCCCCTCTGGGGCCTGTCCGCCCGCCATACATTTCCCATCTGCAGCGCCTTAAAGGGCGCGGGAAGGTCGTTGGCGTTATTGGCGTAATACCGGGAAAGGGGCACTGTCAGATCGTAGCGCAGGCCGCTGTCTACCAGGTCGCCCTCCGTCTGCGCCGTCTCCAGCTTCAGCTTTTCTCCCCTTTTTAAAATCTTAAAAATCAGCTTTTCATTCTCTCCGCCCTGCTTGCTGGAGAGATTCTCAATGTGCTCCACACAGGGTGTCTCAATGGATGAAAATCCAAAGGAACCATACGTTTCCTTAATCTGCCGGATCACATAATCCCTGATCTCCATTTCCCTGGGGGAAATGTCCTTCATGCCGGTGACCGGTTTCTTTTTCAGGCTCATAATATTTCCTCCTCTGCTTCCTGCCCCTCCCCGTCCGGATGACTCTGCAGCGACTGCCTGCTGCTGCATAAAAAATCCTCCGTCTCTTCCTGATGTACCACCGTAAGAAAGGCAAGAAATATCTTCATATCAAAATTTTTCACTTCCTCAATCATCAGCTCCACCGCTGTATCCACGCTGAACGCGCGGCGGTAGGGCCTGTCAGCGATCAGCGCCGCAAATACGTCGCACACCCGCAGGATCCTGGCGCCTATGGGGATCTCCTCTCCCCCCCGGTTGGAGGGATAGCCGGTGCCGTCAAAATTCTCATGGTGGTACAGGATACTCTCCAGAATAAACTGGGAATAGCCCGCGTCCACCAGCATCGTGTAGCCCAGGGTGGGATGGCTGCGCACATAGCGCATCTCCTCAATATGCAGGGTGTTTTCCCTCTGGTATATGTATTTCCACACCTCCAGTTTTCCCACATCGTGGAGCATTCCTGCTACAGCCAGCTCATAGCGTTTCTCCTCTGAAAGCCCAAGCTCCCTGGCCACCCGGGACGCAAGTCCGCTGACACAGATGCCATGGGCGATTTCTTCTGTCATCTGCTCTTTCAGATAGGTTACATCATTTTCCATACTTCCTAAATCCCTGCTTCTTGCGCTCGATCATCTCATCAATACGCTCGATATAACTCTTGATGTCTTTCACATTTTCAATGCGGTCAATGCGGCCTGAGGGCTGCACCACCTTCGTGGAGGCTCCGGCCCCCAAGGCCAGAATCGACTGCTTCTCCTCCATAATCAGGATATTGTAGATCCCCTCTTTCCCCTCTGAGGCATAGCCCACATTCTCCAGATTTCCCGCCATATTTTTCTGGCGGTACAGGTAGTAGGGAAAGAGCCCCGACTCCCTGGCATAGACGGCGGCCATATCCATGATCTGCTGGTTGTTCGTAAAGGTCAGTTCCTTGTATTGATCCCGGAACATATGAAGTCTTGCCGCCCGCTTCACCGCCAGAGAATGAACCGTGATACTGTCCGGCGCAAGGGCCGTCACCGTCTTCATGGTATGCTCCACCTGGGGCAGCTCCTCTCCCGGAAGGCCCACGATCAGATCCATATTGATATTGTCGAAGCCGAGCCTCCTGGCCAGGCAAAATGCCTCTGCCGTCTCCTCCACGGTATGGCGGCGTCCGATAAAATCCAGAGTCTCCTGGTTCATGGTCTGAGGGTTGATGGAAATGCGGCTCACCCGGTGGGCCTTCAGCACAGCCAACTTCTCCTCGGTGATGCTGTCCGGCCTCCCGGCTTCCACTGTAAACTCCTGCAGGTAGGATAAATCAAACTGCCGTTCCACCTCCGTCAGCAGCCGATCCATCTGTTCCGGCGACAGGGTGGTGGGCGTACCGCCCCCTATATAGAGGGTATCTAAAATCTTGTCTTTGTAGGCTTCCGCCCCAAAAGCGATCTCCCGGCACAGGGCGTCCAGGTAACTGTCCACCTGATCCTTCCAGACACCGATGGGGCTGGAGCTGAAGGAGCAGTAAAGGCAGATGCTCGGGCAGAAAGGAATCCCGATATACAGGCTGTATCCATTCTCATAATGGATATTCTGCAAAATGTGGCGCTCCCTGTTGGCAATGGCGATGGCCAGCGCTGTCTTCTCTTTGCTTGTATAATACGTATCCCGCATATAGGCCGCGATGTCCGCATTTTTCCATCCTTCCTCCAGAAGGGCCATGGGTATCTTTGTAGGGCGGATCCCCGTCAGGTTTCCCCAGGGCAGCGCCTGTCCTGTGTGGGCAGACAACATCTCGTAGAGCAGAGCCTTCAGGCAGTTCTTTCTCTGCTTCCGCTCCTCCCCCTCCTCCACGGCGCGCGCTCTCTCCGCGAACAGGAGTCCTTTTCCGTTCTCCAGACGGACGCGGATGGCATGGGGCTCATAGAAGACAAAGATTTCCAGTTCTTCGCCCTCCCCCGGCCTCTCTTCTCCCTCCGCCCAGACGGGCACCTCCACTCCCGGGTAAAAGGCTCTCACCAGGGAATGGATATCATATTCAAAATCACGTTTGTTCAGTTTTACTGGTATCATAAGAAGGGATTACACTCCTTTTCATAGGCGATGGTCGTATCCGGCCCATGGCCGGGATACACCGCGGTATCTCCCGGCAGGCTCCCGGTAATCTTCCTCACGGAGCGCACCAGCACAGACATGCTGCCTGTGGGGAAATCCGTCCGGCCCACGCTGCCGTTAAACAGCGTATCCCCGGAAAACAGCGCTGCCTCCCCGGGCAAATAGTAGCATACGCCTCCCTCGGTGTGCCCCGGCGTATGGAACACCCGGATGGAAAATCCCGCCATCTCAAAGTCGTCTCCGTCTTTATACAGGCAGTCGGCCTTTACCGTAAAGGGCCTGCCGTACATGGCGGAGAGATTCTTCACAGAATCCCCCAGCACCCCTGTCTCCAGGCTTCCCGCCCCGATCTTCAGACCGAAGCGGGCTGCCAGCTCCTCCGCTGCGCCGATGTGGTCAAAATGTCCGTGGGTCAGCAGAATCCCCGCAGGGTGATATCCTCTTTCCTCCAGCAGCCGGGCGATGGACGCCGCCTCGGCCGCCGGATCTATGAGAATCGCCTCCTTCGTCTCCTGGTTCACGGCCAGGTACACATTCGTCTGCACCATTCCCAGCACCAGCTTCTCTATTTTCAGTTTCTCCATTATTCTCTCCTATTCCGCCGGATTTTCCAAAGACCCCCGTCAGCCTGTCGTACGCTCTATATCGATGACGCTCTCCACCTGCCGGATCTTTTCGATCAGGCGGTTCAGCTCTTCTCTGCTTGGCACGTCAAAGGTCATGCTCAGGGTCGCCATGCCCTGCTTGCTGGTACGGCTGTTCACGCTGGTGACGTCGATCTTCCTCTCCGTAAAGATCTTTGTGATATCCACCAAAAGCCCGGTCCTGTTATAGCCAAAGATCTTGATCTCCGCCGTGTAGAGCTCGTTCCCCTTGCCGGAAACAGGCCCCTGCCACTCCGCGTCGATGAGGCGCACACGCTCCACCTCCGGCAGGTTGATTACATTGACACAGTCCGTCCTGTGAATGGACACGCCGCGCCCCCTGGTCACAAATCCCACGATCTCATCCCCGGGAATGGGCGAACAGCATTTCGAAAAGCGCACGGCCACGTCATGGATTCCCTTTACCACGATGCCGCTCTTAGACTTGGCCACCCGCATTTTCTCTTTGGACTCCGCGGCCTCCAGGATATCCTCATCGGTGAGGGCCTTCTTATGGGCCTTATCGTACTCCTCCTGCAGGCGGTTCACCACCTGCCCTTCCTTAAGTCCCCCATGGCCGATGGCCGCCAGCGTAGACTCCCAGTCGCGGAAGCCATACTTGCGCATGATGCTTTCCATATAGGCCGGCTTTAACAGGTTGCTTAAAACGATTCCCTTGGATTTACAGTAGGAGGACAGCAGCTCCTTGCCCCGGACGATATTATCCTCTTTCCGTTCTGCCTTAAACCACTGGTTGATCTTGTTTTTCGCCTGGGTGCTCTTTACAATATTTAGCCAGTCCCGGCTGGGTCCCTTGGAATTCTGGGAGGTCAGCACCTCGATCCTGTCTCCGTTCTGGATCACATAGTCGATGTTCACCAGCTTTCCGTTCACCCTGGCCCCGATCATCTTGTTTCCCACGGCTGAGTGGATGCTGTAGGCAAAGTCGATGGGCGTGGAGCCGTTCGGCAGATTCTTCACATCGCCGGCCGGCGTAAAGCAGTATACATTCTCCGCGAACAGATCCAGGTCGCTTTTCAGCAGGCTCAAAAATTCTTTGTTGTCCGACATATCCCGCTGCCACTCCAGAATCTGGCGCAGCCAGCTCAGCTTTTCCTCCTCCTGCTGTGCCAGCGGTTTCTTCCCGTCAGAGCTCTCCTTATATTTCCAGTGGGCCGCGATACCGTATTCCGCCGTCCTGTGCATCTCAAAGGTACGGATCTGGATCTCAAAGGGCTGGCCCTTTGGCCCGATCAGCGTCGTGTGCAGGGACTGGTACATATTCTGTTTGGGCATAGCGATATAATCCTTGAAACGCCCCGGAATGGGCTTATACATCTCATGAATGACTCCCAGGGCTCCGTAGCAGTCCTTCACACTGTCCACAACGATACGCACGGCGAACAGGTCATAAATCTGATCCAGCGTCTTGTCCTGGTTGACCATCTTTTTATAAATACTGAAAAAGTGCTTGACTCTTCCGTAGATCTGGGCCTTGATTCCCGCCTTCTCGATATGGACGCTCACCTCGTCCACAATCCCCTGGACAAATTCCTCCCTGGCGCTTTTCCGCAGGGCGATCTTCTCCACCAGATCATAATAAACCTCCGGCTCCAGGTACTTTAAGGACAGATCGTCCAGCTCCACCTTGATCTTGGAAATACCGAGCCTCTGGGCAATGGGCGCGTAGATGTCCATGGTCTCCCTGGCCTTCTCTTTTTGCTTCTCCGGGCTCATGTATTTTAAGGTACGCATATTGTGGAGCCTGTCGGCAAGCTTGATCAAAATCACTCTAATATCCTTGGCCATGGCCAGGAACATTTTCCGCAGGTTCTCCGCCTGCACCTCCACCTTGTCGGAGGAATAGCTTAACTGGCCCAGCTTTGTGACGCCGTCCACCAGAAGAGCCACCTCGGCTCCGAACTCCTGGGTAATCTCCTCGGAGGTCATCACCGTGTCCTCCACCACATCGTGCAAAAGCCCTGCTACGATCGTCTCCTTGTCCAGCTCCAGATCTGCCAGGATGATCGCCACACACAGGGGATGGATGATATAAGGTTCCCCAGATTTTCTATTCTGCCCCTCATGGGCGTCATACGCGATCTTATACGCCTTCTCCACCATAGAAATGTCCGCCGACGGGTGATATTTCTTGATACTGGCAAGCAACTCCTGGTGCAGCACCTCCGGGCTGGTAAAATCAGCCATATTTTTTACGCTGGCATCCGCCTTTTTAATTTCTTCTTTTTTCTCACTGGCCGTCTTCTCTCTCATTGGCATACATTCTTCACCGTCTTTTCTTATTTACCATGCAAAAACTGTTTTACACCGCCCCGGCGGTGCAATGGTACACTCCTGTATCATACTAACAAACGATAACTATTTTCCCTCATAGCAAATAACAGATTCCACATCGTACCCTTTCAGCTTCTCACGTCCCTTAAGCCCCGCAAGCTCCATCAGAAAAATGATTTTCACCACTTCCCCGCCCAGGGACTCAATCATGTTCACCGTCGCTTCCACAGTTCCTCCCGTGGCGATCAGGTCATCCACGATGATCACCTTCTGCCCCGGCTTCACGGAATCTCTGTGCATCTCAATCTCAGCGCTGCCATACTCCAGGTCATAGCTGGCAGAAACCGTCTCCCTGGGAAGCTTCCCCTTCTTTCTCACAGGGATAAAGGCCTTGTGCAGGCTGTAAGCGATAGGCACGCCAAAAATGAATCCTCTGGACTCGGTACCGGCGATCAGGTCAAACTCTGTGTTCCCCACCAGCTCCTTCATGGAGTCAATTGCCAGCGACAGTCCCTCCGGATCCTGCAGCACACTGGTCACATCCCTGAAAATAATCCCCGGCTCCGGGAAATCAGTTATACTTGTCACATAATCTTCTATTTTTTTCATCCTCTCATCCTCCATCCTTACCGTGCCTGCGGCAGTTTTTTTCACGGATTAGTATAACATCGGGAACTTCCATTTGCAACACTGAAACCTTTTGAAACCTCTTTAAACGAAACAGAATTAACAGCAGAATAAACTTTTCTGTATCACGAAAAAAGGTTCTGTATCTCTTCAAATACAGAACCTTTCCTGCCTGCGGGAGATGGGACTTGAACCCACACGACGTTGCCATCACTAGATCCTTAGTCTAGCCTGTCTGCCAATTCCAGCACTCCCGCATTTCCTTACGGAACCGTTGCATCATCTGCAACATCAAGAATTATAGCACTGCTTTCAAAATTCGTCAAGAGGTTTTTTTAACTTTTCTAAAGCTTTTGTGAAGGCTGAAGCAAAATATTTGAAAAAGGTACTTGCCAATTTGCTGCTTGTGGTTTATAATATAGCCCAGTGAAGAAAACTGTGCAGATATAGTTCATCGGTAGAACGCTAGCTTCCCAAGCTGGAGAGACGGGTTCGATTCCCGCTATCTGCTTTTGGCAAACCGGAGACATTGCGTCGTCAATGTTTCCGGTTTTTTTGTACGCAAAACAACAAACAGAGTTTCCGTGACTAATCAGGGCAGATCGAAGCACCTGCTGCTCCGCAAGGCGCACCCGCAAAAACTTGGTATCGCCTGATTTTTCTTTATCTTTCCATAAGTTTGATCGAGATCGCTGAGTTCCATTCCCTCCACAAAAGCACTCAGCAGGCGCACCGGATCATCTGATGGGATCAAAATTTCCACATCCAGCGGAAGTTTGATTTAATAGTATAGCGAAGATAGTGTATCATCTTTTTGTAATATTTTATTTAGTCGCATAAATAAATTTTACACCAAGAGCCAGGTCTGTAAAAGGGCTGGCTCTTATTTTTCGCAAAAAAGTGCTGCCGCACTATTTATTTAGTGCGACAGCCCCTTTTTAACTTTCTTCCTGTCAGAACGCGGAAATCCTCTCTCCTGCATACTGCAGGATCAGAGCCGCGTCCGTCGTGTCGGCTGTGCCGTCACCGTTTACATCCGCTGCCGCGGCTTCCGTATTCCCAAGGGCAGTCAGCTCTGCGCTGGCCGCCAGCAGAGCCGCACAGTCACTGGTAGTCACTGTGCCGTCGCCGTTTACATCCCCTTTAAGCCGCGCCTCTGCCAGCTTAGATGTCAGCGACCTTACCTCGTCGTCGATAGCGCTTTGCAAAGCGTCCTCCTGCTCATGGACGGCTTTGGCTGACGCCAGGGCTTCTTCCAGCCCCCGGAGCGTAGCTTCTGCATACCGTCCCTGCTCTGCCAGCACGATCTCCGCCCTCGCGATCATAGCCGCCAGGGCCGCCTTGTTTCCTTTTTTCTCCAGCTGCATCACCGCATCCACCAGTCCCTCATAGGCCTCGGCAATATCCCCGTCTGCCCGGTTCTGATCAACGATCACTTCTTCCGCCCTTTGGATGGCCTCCCGCAGGGCCTCCAGGCTGTCCTCCGTGTACGCGCCTGCAAGCAGCTCCTTTGCTGCCGCCATCATGCTCTCCAGGGAAAGAATATCCGCCGTTTTCGCCATGCGGGACAGCTCTTCCAGAACGTGGAGGGCTGCCTGGTCCACAGCCTCCTGGCTGGCGTTCTTATCCGCCAGGATACGCTCTGCCTCTTCCACAGCCGCCCGGAGGGCTTCCGTCTCCTGATAATTGGCCCCGAGAGCCAGGATATCCTTTGCTTCCTGGATAGCCATCTCAAGCTGGGTGGTCTGTGCTCTGCCCTCCAGGGCGTCGCAGGCCCCGTTCAGCTCTTCCACAGCCCTGTCAATTTCTTCCCTGGACGCGTCGTCATTGGCGATCACAGCCTTGGCGGACTCCAGAGCCTCCTGCAGAACCGCCCAGCTCCTCGGGGTGTAATCCGCCTCATCCAGAGCCTCCGCGGCAGCCGCCAGCTTTTCCAGGGCTGACTTATCTTCCACCTGCTTCTCTGTCAGGGCAATCTTCTCCAGCCAATAGCTGCCCGCAGGCTGCTGGTTATTAAACAGATAAATCTTTCCGATATTTTCCGGTGCCGCTGCCCGGAAGCCGAAGCCCTTCGCCACGACTGCTTCCTGTTTGTCCGGCCCGGTCACATACACATCATACGTTTTCTTACTCATATCCACCACAATGCGCACATGATATTTTTCATTCTGGGTGTACGGCACACGGCTCTGCACGTACCCTCCGGCCTTCTTATCGTAAGCGCCAAAGCATCCGTCACTGTACATCCTGATGATCACAGGCACCTGCCCGTAGGACGTATACGCCGAATCTGCGCTTCCCAGGCCCACCGCCGTGTTTGTCTGCGCCGGATCCAGGGAGGTATACATATCAAATTCCACGGTTACCTTATTTAAGGCGGAAGTTCCGATCTGCCTGCTGGCAGAGTTCGCACCCTGGCTGTTGGGCTCTACGGCCACAAGGGCATCCTTGGAGGGCGCGGGCACATACTCTAAGGGAGCGTACACTTCAAACTCATAGATGCTTCCGCTGTACCACTGGCCGTTTCCTGTGTGTTTCCAGCGCTCCTTCTGCACGTATTTCACATAGCGGGCCTCCACGGGCTCCAGGACAATCGTCTCCAGCGCCGGGGTAGCTCCCTGGACGGTGGCCTCATTTTTCGTGTACACGGTCTCAAAGTTTTCTCCGTCCTCAGAGATCTGAATCTCATACTTGCCGACAGAAGACTCAAAGTTGACTGCCACCTCGGAAATCACATAGCTCTCTCCCAGGTCAACGCACAGCCACTGTTCATCCGACGTCTTTGCGAAGGATACGCGGGATTCCTTACTCACCACGCCGTCCACCGCCATCTCTCCGGTAAACCTTCCGTCGCTCACTTCCAGGGCGGACACCTGCACCGGTTTGTTCAGCGCCAGATTCTCCCGCCGGAAGCCCAGCAGGTCAAAAATCTCCTCGCTGGACAGCACGCGGTTGTACACTACCAGATCCTTTAAGGTTCCCTTGGTATTCTCAAAAATTTTCTCTGTGGGAAGCACAAAGGTAGAGCTCTGCTGTGCTTTTCCAGCGATCGTCGTATTTGTCAGCTTTCCTGTGCCGATCTTCCTGCCGTTTACAAAGAGGGTCAGATCCTTGTTATCGCAGGCCAGGGCCAAGGCCATATCTTTCCCTGCTTCCGGCTGGTAGTTAAAGGTAAAGGAATACTGATCCCTGCTGTAAGCAAATTTTCCTTCGCCGTCTATATAGAACGATCCCTCGGCGCCCTGAAAGAGCGTGGCGCCCTCCCGGACTTCATCCAGGGTCAGATTCATCAGCACTGTATAGGGATAGCCGATGCTTGCCACAGGCATGGACAGATATCCTGTCCCGTCGAAAGCGACTGCGCCGTCTGCCGCCCGGGCATTTACCAGCACACCGTCATAGCCGTTGGCGCTTCCGTCCTTCACCGCCGTCCCGTCTTCCTCAAACGTGTATCCGGCAATCTGCTCCGTGGCAGACTTCACAACGCGTCCCGGATTTGTGTTGGGCGCTTTGTCCTGCACCGCGTCCACCCTGCTGCGGAACTCTGCGTACGTCTGTCCGTTGTGGTCTTCCCCGTACCAGGTCTTCTCAGACACCAGGGAAACGGCATCCTTCACACGGTCAAAAATATCAAACCAGGAAAATCCCGTCCGGAAGGAGGTCATGTCGTTCCACAGGGCGAACTCTGCTCCCTTTGTCTGGGGATGGGCCACCGGCATGATCGCCTCCCCCGAAGGATTTCTTCCGGATTTAAAATTGTTGACCTCAAACTGTTCATACAGCCGCTTCATATCATAACGGTCCGGATATCCTGCGTTTCCTGCCGGAACGATGTACAGCCATCCGCCGTAGGTATTGATCACGTCATACCCCGCCTCATACGTCTCATGCACATCGGCCCAGTAGGGGGCCCACAGGTTCATGACGATTTCATTCGTCACCGGCGTCGTTCCGTTGAAACCATTCTTACCGAGGGAAGCCCAGGCGCGGCTCTGATATCCCTTTGCGTTGACGTATTTCGCAAAATGATCCGTCCATTTGCGCATCTGTTCCCCGGCGCTTTTATCGTACTCATCTGTGCCGATATGGAAATATTTGCTCTGGATCACCGGATCCTCCCCGTCCAGATATTCGTCCAGCAGATTTTCCAGGATCTTCGCGTTGGCGTTAAAGGCCTCCTCCGTGCGGATATCCAGCCTTCCCGCCTGTCCCGGCCACATCACGACTCCCGGGATATCCCGGAACGCCTCTGCGTGATAGGGTGTATCAATCTCCGTGATCACGTCGATTCCGTAAGCCTTCATATCCTTCTGGTACTGCCTGTAAGCATCCTTTGTATAGTACCCGTCCTTGGCCACGATCGAAGGATACAC
This sequence comes from Lachnospiraceae bacterium UBA3316, assembly GCA_002361955.1. Lineage (GTDB taxonomy): Bacteria > Bacillota > Clostridia > Lachnospirales > Lachnospiraceae > Hominisplanchenecus_A. Next base: position 7,080 of record DESK01000024.1, on the reverse strand, counting down.
TTCACTCTCCAGGCGGAAGGCGCTGTATCCTGACTGGCCCCAGTAATCGTTGATATGGATATGGGCCTCGTTCATCTTGTAATACGACATATAGATCGTGATCTCTTTTAAATATTCCAGGGGAATGTACATTCTTCCCACATCGATCATCCCCGCCCGTACCTCATACTGGGGATAGTCCCTGGCAAGTCCCCTGGGGGCTGAGAGGTCATCGCTCTGGGAAAGGATCTGGGTAATGGAGGCGCCGCCGTAGATCAGTCCCTGCTTTGTGGGAGCAGAGATTTTCACCACATCACCGATCTCCAGATAGTAACCCTCCGGGCCAAGCTCTTCCTGGGTATAGGCATTCTCAAGGGCGATATCTCCTGTCTGGGGCTCACCCTGGACGATTGCGGCCTCTATGCCCAGCATATCCTCCAGATAAGACCGGAGCATCTCTGCGGCCTCCCTCTGGCTCTCCTCCCCGTATACAATACGGGAATTTTCTGTCAGCCGGAAGCTGCCTTCCTGTCCTTTCCACTCCCTGAGTCCCGGCACCACGTTTGGCTTCTCATTGTCGGAGGCCTGGGCCGTGTATTTCCCCGGAACCGTCAAAAGAGCGTCCACCGTAGACTCGGCGGTATCTTCCGCATCCTGAAGGTTTGTCACCTTATACATCACATTGACAGGCATATCCACCAGGGGCTGGCAGACCTTATTGTCTTTGGATACTATCTGGGCATTGTCCGTTCCATAAAGTTCGATAGCATAGCCCTCCGGCATCTCCGGCAGGATCAGGCTTTTTCCATCCTCAGCCAGCACCGGAGCCTCGTTTTCCACCTCCGCGATCACATCGGCTGCCGTAGGCTGATAGGAATCGTCAATCACATCCTCCGAATATACTTCCAGCTCATAGATGGAATACCCATATTTGGCCGTTTTCGCCTCCCTGCACAGCACGCGGATATAGCGGGCCGTAAACTTTTCAAAATCTGTAAGCTGCTGTTCTCCCGCCTGGGAAGCGCCTCCATCTACCACATCAAAAAATTCCTGTCCGTCCAGAGATCCCTGCAGGGTATACTTTGTGGCGCAGGCCGCTTCCCAGTTAATGTTGACCTGCGTGATACCGTATTCCTGTCCCAGGTCCACAGTCATCCACTGCTCCACATTCTCGTCCCACTGCTCCGCCGGTGTTCCCGTTCCCAGCCGTTTTGTGGACCATCTGGAATCTGCGCTCACAATTCCGTCAACCGCCTTTGTGGCGTCCTTTCCGCTTCCCGGATAAACGCTGGATTCTGTGGCCGGCTTGTTGAGCGCCAGATTCAGCAGCTTCACTCCGCCTGCCGCCGACACCTCTCCAAGGGAACACAGAGGAAGCGTCAATAACATCACGGCCGCTCCTATGACTGCCCTTTTTAATCTTCTCATTGCATACACTCCTTTTTCATACGTTTCTACTCACTTTATCCTGCAAATTTTTATCCTTTTCTTTTCCGCCTTCTCCTCCTTTCTTCCCTGCGCAGAAACCTTAAGCTTCCGCCGTATGCGCCAGGCCGTCCGGCAACCTTTGCAGGCCAATTTAAAATATTCTACGTTAATATTTTTTATTTCTTTTATAATATCGTATTCTTTTCCTAAAATCAAGAATATTCCGTCTCTGCCTGCCATATGTACGCACAAAAAAAACTGCCGCTTTTCCATACGGCAGTTTCCTGTTCATTTTCTGATGATATGCTTACTTTTCTTCCAATATTTTATCAATGCTGACCAATTTCACACTGAGGACAAAAATCTTTGTAGCGACTTCCAATTCCTCCGGTGTGGGATAGGACGGCGCGATACGGATATTGCTGTCCTGGGGATCACGTCCGTAGGGGAAGGTAGCGCCCGCGCCTGTCATTACAAGCCCAGCCTCTTTCGCTTTTGCTACGATGGCCTTCGCGCAGCCGGGAAGGGAATCAAAGGAAATAAAATATCCGCCCCTGGGCTCGATCCAGCTTCCGATTTCCAGTCCGCCCAGCTCATCCCTCAGGCCATTCAGCACCGTCTCAAACTTCGGGCGAAGAATATCTGCGTGCTTTCTCATATGCTTCACCATGCCATGAATATCTTTGAAAAAGCGCACATGGCGGAGCTGATTCAGCTTGTCATGGCCGATGGTCTGGATCGCCATCTGCTTCTTGATATATTCCAGATTCGCCTTTGACGCGCCGATTGCCGCCACGCCGGAGCCTGGGAAGCTCACCTTAGAGGTAGAACAGAACTTATAAACCATATCGGGATGGCCCTCTTTCTTACACTCCATCAAAATCTCAATCAAATTATCCTGCTTATCTTCATACAGGTGGTGGATACCGTAAGCGTTATCCCAATAAATACGGAAATCCTCTGCCGCCGGGTTCAGTCTTGCGAACCTGCGCACTGTCTCCTGCGAATATGTAATACCCTGGGGGTTGGAATACTTGGGCACACACCAGATTCCCTTAACCGCAGGGTCATTATTTACATACTCCTCTACCAGATCCATATCCGGGCCTTCTGTCGTCATCGGAATATTGATCATCTCGATGCCGAAATGCTCCGTGATGGCAAAATGTCTGTCATATCCCGGAACGGGGCAGAGAAACTTTACTTTGTCCAGCTTGCACCAGGGAGTACTTCCCATAACACCGTGAGTCATGGAACGTGACACCGTATCGTACATGATGTTCAGGCTGGAATTTCCGTAAATAATAATATTGTCCGGTGCTACCTCAGTCATATCAGCCAACAATTCCTTTGCTTCCTTGATACCATCCAGCACACCGTAATTTCTGCAATCCACGCCCTCCAGGCATTTCAGGTCTGTCTCACTGTTCAGAACATCCATCATTCCCATAGCCAGATCAAGCTGTGCCGCCGATGGTTTTCCTCTGGACATATCCAGTTTCAGCCCTCTGGCCTTCACTTCATCAAACTGTGCTTCCAGTGATGCCTTCTCCTGAAGCAGTTCATCCCTGCTCCTGTCCTTATACGCTGTCATCATAATAGTCCTCCTCTTCGAAATGTCTCTACAGGAAATACACTTGTTCGTGTATGGTGCATTTTTCCCTCCTGCATTTTAGTACTCTTCTGAGGATTCGTCAAGTATTTCAGGTCATTATTTTCCTTAGATGCCCTTTTTTGAACAAAATTTTAGGGCTATCTGATTTTTTCTTCTATCAGATAGCCCTTTTAATGAATAATCGTAAGCTTCACTTTATAACCTCCTGTTCTCTATTCTGTTGTGGATTGTCCTTTTAAATTTACTCTTTGAACAATTTTTAATGTGTTCTTTGAATGAATTTTTAGGATTTATCCTTTCGGATTCCTGTCCTTCATTTCATTGGAATCTCCTCCTTTTCGTTACATCTATGTGAACTCCTTTCGGAGATTTTTCTGAAACTAATTAACTATCTCATTGGACTGTCCTCCTTTTTTTATTTTGTTTCTCGTTTGTTTTTTGATGGTTTTATTGTAACCTATAATCTCATATTTGTCAAGCATATTTTAAATATTTTTTTGCTTTTTTTATTTTGTCAGACTTTTCTTGTGGGAAGGCACAATTTCAGAGATAAAACTACAACCAATATACTTCCTGTCCAAGCGGCAGAACCATTTCTTTTCGACAGCTCCATTCTCTGAATCAAAGGATTCCACCCCGCAATCTTTCCCACTTCAAAAACGGTTCCCTGGTTCTTCGCCGATGCTTCTTATCATCAGAGCAGCCAGGGTATTCATTCCATTGGCATTTGGATGTGTGCCATCTATAGAGTCATACGGTAAATGATACTTATACAAGTCAATCAGCTTGCAATTACAGGCCGCCACAATATTTCTAATTGCCTGATTGTAATATTCTATATAACTTCCCTTATATATTTCAGGAAAAATAAAACGAGGATTCGCCGACATATATGTGGTGCTAATAGTACAACACCAAATCTCCGCATTCGGATAATTTGCTTTTAATTTCCGCAACATTTCAAAATATGCGCTTTCAAAATATTCCATTTCGTCATCATCAAAACAGCGGGTTTCATCATCTCTTTTTACGCCATATGCCCAATCGTTCGTGCCAAGGTACACAATGATAACATCAGGCTTTATGCCATTGATATGCAATCCGCTGGTTCTTTCGTCAGCGCAGCCGGAGGGAAACAACCGATCTCGATTCGGAAGTTTCGTAACACGACTTCCTGACCAGGAATTATTAACAAGTAATTCGCCTCTGTAGAAATTTATAACTTTCCCCCACCATGTGTCCTTCATTTCCTTAACACCTGATTTTTCAAAGTTATATTGATCATAAAAAACTTTATAGCCTTTTGGATTATAACCTGAAAGAGTACTGAGCGAGTCGCCTAAAATTGAAAATCTCTTATTTTTCATTATATAATCTCCTTAATGATTACTCTCGCATCTATCTGACGAAAACACAAAAATCCGCAGATACATCTCTGCGGATTCCAAACTCCCCGAGTTGGGCTCGAACCAACAACCCTTCGGTTAACAGCCGAATGCTCTACCATTGATACGGTTACATACCGTAAAATCTCTTTGATAGAGTGTTATGTCCAAATTACAATCGAGGGTATCTTATCACTACTTGTGGCTACCAGCGAACTGATAACCTAACGAAGATTATGTTATCATATCTCTTTTCATTTGGCAAGAGGTAATTTAACGTTTTAGAAAACTTTTTTATATCATTTCCCCTTATATAACTATACGCATAGGTTAAATACCGATTTATGTCTTAAATGGTAAAGTACCCGGCCGGTCACCCTTTATCAGATGGCCTCCGTGACCAAAACGCTGCCGTCGCCCCATTCGGAGCAGAACTGCTGGTATGACATGTTGAGTTCAACAGAGATTTTGTAATCCCTCCCAACCTCGATACGTTTGAACAAGTGGCAGGCGATCATTTTCTTCTGCTCCAGTGTGGCCGTGTCGAATTCCTCCGCCCAGGACTTGAACTGGTTGTAGGTCGGGGTGATCAAATCGATCCCCTGTTTCTTCCTGGCTTCTTCCTCCCGGAGCTCCGTGAGCTTTGTCTCCGCCTCGGTGATCCGTGACTTGATGGTCTGGATTGCCTGGGACAAATCTTCCGGGGAATAAATGCTGTCGCCTGTCAGCGTCTTTGCGATTTCAAGCTGCATCTTCGTAAGCTGTTCCTTATTCTTCGTGAGTTCCAGGTCCAGCTTCTTCTGCGTGGCCCTGTTCCCGGCCATCTGCCTTTTGAACATTGCCTGCAGCTTTTCTTCCTCCGGCGCCCCGTCCATGCAGCTAAATATTTTTCGGATAATCTGCCGGATGGTCTCGTCCACCCTGTCCGCCTGGTAGGTTGTCTGCCCGTCACACTTGCAGAGCTTGCGGCTCTTGTGGTAACAGGAATACTTGATCTGATCCACGGAATACTCCGTGCCGTCAGCCCTTGTATAGCTGTCACGGTACCGGATGGTCGTCAGCCTCCCGCCACAGTGGGCGCAGAACACATTCCCGGAAAGCATTGCCTGCCCTTTGGTCTGCAAAGCGATATGCCGCTTTTCCTCATTCTTGTTCTGCCTCTGCTCCAGGATGTAAAGAATCTGGTCGTATGTATCATCATCACGAAGCCGCAGCGCCTCCAACTGCGGGGATGTCGAGCCGTCCTCCAGCCTCCCGCAATAGAAGGAATCCCGAAGGATACGGATCACCTTAATGCTTGTGAACTTTCCCCCGCCGCTGGGCTTGTACCCCTTTTTATTAAGGAAGTCCGCCATCCTGTAAGAGCCGTACCCCTTATGGATCGTCATGTCGTCGATCATATGGAGCACTTCGCTGTCCGCCGGGTCGATCTCATACTTCTTGATTTTCGCACCCTTCCGGTTCACAAGGCCGCTGTCCGCCAGACGGTACCCAAACTTGACCGGGCCGCCGGTATACAACCCGTCAAGGGTCATCTGCTGCATCTTGCTCTTGATCCGGATGGAAGTCTTTTCACTCTCGCCGGACGCCTGCCAGAACCGGAGATAATTCATCAGCTTGTCCACATGGTTGTTGAAGCACTGCTGCCCCTCCTGGGTGCTCCATACCTCAACGCCGTGCTTGGCGAACCACTCCACCACGAAAGGCGTCTCGTCGTCAATCCTCCCGATCCTGTCGAACATGAATACCAGGAGGATGTCAAACTCGTTGTTCAGGGCCGCTTCTTTCAATTCCTGGATGGCATCCCTGTCGTCCGCTGATACCTTATAGCCGGAAATCCCTTTTTCGGAAAACTCCTTCAGGATCGTCCAGTCCTGCTGGCTGCTGGCAAAATCCCGGCACGCTGTTTTCTGCATGGGGATGTCATTCTCATTCTTATCGTTCTTGTCTACCTGCTTTTTGGTCGATACTCTATAAAGACAATAAACCCGTTTCATTACGCTACCTCCGTACATAATCTTGTACGGGATTGCGCTACAATTCCGATATTCGCTTGTCAATGTGCAGCCGGGGCAATACCTCTCCCGGTACTTCTATTATACCGTGGAATGCCCTTAACGGCAACGCATCTTTTCAGAAAAAGCACCGCAATCCTCCCATTTCATAGTGCCTGGCCGCATGGGATGAACTCTTTCTGGAAGCGTTCCTCATATGCCTCCGTGAGTATGTCCCTGACCTTATTTTTTACATCCGTGCCCTCGCTCCCGCTGAACATGATCGTGACCGCCGAGCTGTTGATATGTAACCGCATGACAGGATTCCTGTCTGTCCTCATATTCTCCAAAGAAAAACCTCCTTCCATTCCCAATCTCTTTATCAAGGCCACATGAATAAGTCGGGCCTGCGCTCTTACAGTCACAGGCCCGGCCCATTGTATCTGATCTCGATTCTGTCTGCCGCATTCGCCACGCACCCCGGCAGGTCCCATACACATTTATATAGGAAGGGATTGCTACAGGCTGCGGATGGCTCCACCGCATCATAGCCCCGCCTGTGCCGCCGCTTTGCCAGAGCCAGCGCACACCGCAGGGACTCCCCTTCCAGTCTGTGAGGGGTCGTGAGAAAGTACCATTATGATCTGCGCCGTCGTCGCGCCCGGCCTGCCACAGCCGG
>DESK01000055.1:15549-15759 GCA_002361955.1 Lachnospiraceae bacterium UBA3316 | reverse complement strand
CGTGGGAGCGTGGATTGAAATATAAGCAGCCGGAGAGTGGTGCGCCCCATGACCCGTGTCGCTCCCTGCGTGGGAGCGTGGATTGAAATGGAGACTACACGCCCAGCGACATTATTGGCTACTGGTCGCTCCCTGCGTGGGAGCGTGGATTGAAATTGCGATCTTGGCCTTGCTCTGTTTGAGGTCAGCCGTCGCTCCCTGCGTGGGAGC
>DESK01000055.1:14362-15231 GCA_002361955.1 Lachnospiraceae bacterium UBA3316 | reverse complement strand
CGTGGGAGCGTGGATTGAAATTGTTAAATATGCGGCTTGTGTTATTTCTTCCTTTGTCGCTCCCTGCGTGGGAGCGTGGATTGAAATGCCCGTCAGGCGGTAATAGGAATAACCGCCGACGTCGCTCCCTGCGTGGGAGCGTGGATTGAAATTTCTAAAGGCAGCAGCTCTGGCAGGTGTATTTTTTGTCGCTCCCTGCGTGGGAGCGTGGATTGAAATCTTTATGGCGGCAGCGTCCACGCCGTAGTGCTCGGTCGCTCCCTGCGTGGGAGCGTGGATTGAAATACGATAAAGCCGGAGCGCTTCGAGACAGTGATCGGGTCGCTCCCTGCGTGGGAGCGTGGATTGAAATTGAGTTCTGGCAGCAGTACCCAAAGAAAGTCGGGGTCGCTCCCTGCGTGGGAGCGTGGATTGAAATTTGTCAAGCGGCAGGCAGAGGATCCCGCCCTTGTGTCGCTCCCTGCGTGGGAGCGTGGATTGAAATGCCGTCATGGCCTCGCCCCGGATCAGCTCCAGCACGTCGCTCCCTGCGTGGGAGCGTGGATTGAAATTTGTCTTTGCTCGGCACCTGCACGGCGAGGTCGAGTCGCTCCCTGCGTGGGAGCGTGGATTGAAATTCTCCCTTAGAGTTGAGGGCATTGTAGATTTTTGTCGCTCCCTGCGTGGGAGCGTGGATTGAAATGCAGAAATATGATCTAAAAACAAGAGTACTGGCGTCGCTCCCTGCGTGGGAGCGTGGATTGAAATGTAAAGGTTAGCCATTGTTTTTTCCTCCTTTCTAGTCGCTCCCTGCGTGGGAGCGTGGATTGAAATGGCGAAGTTTAAATTGCTTAATATTTCGGCAATATGTCGCTCCCTGCGTGGGAGCG
>DESK01000055.1:0-14072 GCA_002361955.1 Lachnospiraceae bacterium UBA3316 | reverse complement strand
CGTGGGAGCGTGGATTGAAATTTTACCCGCCGTCTAAGTGGCGGCGGGATTTTTTGTCGCTCCCTGCGTGGGAGCGTGGATTGAAATATGGACTTATCACGCAAAAACGGGGGCATATACAGTCGCTCCCTGCGTGGGAGCGTGGATTGAAATATACAATGCCCCTTCCACAAGGAGAAGACGGGATCCAGTCGCTCCCTGCGTGGGAGCGTGGATTGAAATCGGAAGGGCGGAAGGACAAATTGCAGCAAGTTTGTCGCTCCCTGCGTGGGAGCGTGGATTGAAATAAAGAATTAAGAAAAATGGGATACGAAATCAAGCGTCGCTCCCTGCGTGGGAGCGTGGATTGAAATTAGTGGTGCCCAAAGTGTGGGAAACCGCTTACAGGGTCGCTCCCTGCGTGGGAGCGTGGATTGAAATGTCATTAATGCCGGAAAAATATGCATCCCCATCTGTCGCTCTCTGCATAGGAGCGTAGATTGAAATACTCAGGAATATCTCTACGGGGAAAAGTATGGCAGTCGCTCCCTGCGTGGAAACTTGGATAAAAATATCGGATGAACCAACAAGAAAAAAGTACCTTATATAAGGACGAAAAAGATAGAGATACTTTCTTTACTGACAGTGTATACAACAAAAAGGATAAAACTACACGTTAGTACACCCATTTTTAAATAAATAGCAACAGCCACTGTGATAGATTAGCGGAACCCTTGGAAATTCCATAGACAAAATTCTCCTTTCGGTATATAATCTCAAAGAGAAAATGAATGCGGAGAAATTCCGTATACTGAAGCTTTCCGGCCTGTCCCTGAAAGGACACAAAGGAGGCGTGGATAAGGAGAATAGAAAAGATGAGCAAAGTAAGAACACGTTTTGCACCCAGCCCCACAGGAAGGATGCATGTAGGAAATTTAAGGACAGCGCTGTACGCCTATCTGATCGCCAAGCATGAAGGCGGGGATTTCATCCTGCGTATTGAAGATACAGACCAGGAGCGCTACGTAGAAGGAGCGGTGGACATTATTTACCACACGCTAAAGGAAACAGGACTGGTTCACGACGAAGGCCCGGATCTGGACGGAGGCGTAGGCCCTTATGTGCAGAGCGAACGCCAGGCCAAAGGCATCTATCTGGAGTACGCCAAGAAGCTGATCGAGAAGGGAGAAGCCTACTATTGCTTCTGCGATAAGGAGCGGCTGGAGTCCCTGAAGCAGGAAGTGGCTGGAAAAGAGATCGTCATGTACGACAAGCACTGCCTGCATCTGTCTAAAGAGGAGATCGAGGCGAATCTCGCAGCTGGAAAGCCATATGTAATCCGCCAAAACACACCCAATGAGGGAACCACAAAATTCGTGGACGAAATCTATGGTGTCATCGAAGTACCGAACGCAGAGCTGGATGATATGATCCTGATAAAATCTGACGGTTATCCCACCTATAACTTCGCAAATGTAGTGGATGACCATCTCATGGGGATTACCCATGTAGTCCGTGGTAATGAGTATCTGTCCTCCGCGCCAAAGTACAACCGCCTTTACGAGGCCTTCGGATGGGAGGTTCCGGTGTATGTACATTGCCCGCTTATCACAAATGAGGATCACCAAAAGCTGAGTAAACGGAGCGGCCATTCCTCCTACGAGGATCTGATCGAGCAGGGTTTTGTGACAGAGGCTGTCGTAAACTATGTGGCTCTTCTTGGCTGGTGTCCCCAGGACAACCGGGAGATCTTCTCCCTGAAGGAGCTGGTGGAAGCTTTCGACTACCGCCACATGAGCAAATCCCCGGCTGTTTTTGATATGGTAAAGCTGAAATGGATGAACGGCGAGTATATCAAGGCTATGGACTTTGAAACATTTTATGAGAGGGCGCTTCCCTTCATCAAAAATACCATTCACAGGGACTGTGATTATCGGAAAATCTCTCAGATGGTGAAAACGCGTATCGAAGTATTCCCTGAAATTTCAGAGATGGTGGACTTTTTTGAAGCTGTACCAGAGTACGATGTATCCATGTACACCCATAAAAAAATGAAGACAAATGCCGAGAAATCTCTGGGTGTATTGAAGGATGTGCTGCCCCTTCTGGAGGTTCAGGAGAACTTCGGAAATGACGAGCTTTTCGAGCTTTTAGTCAACTATGGCAAAGAGAAAGGGTACAAGACAGGCTACATCATGTGGCCGATCCGTACTGCTTTATCCGGAAAGCAGACAACTCCTGCTGGAGCTACCGAAATCCTAGATGTGCTCGGGAAAGAGGAATCCATAAAGAGAATTCAGGCTGCCATCGAAAAACTGGAGGCAGCAGCAGAATAATATGAGTCTAAGCGAAGCGCAAAAACGGGCGGTCGCCCATGCCGCCGGACCCTGCATCTGTCTTGCCGGGCCCGGATCCGGCAAAACTACCGTGATTACACAGAGGGTGAAATACCTGATTGAAAATAGAGACATACCGCCCGCAGGCATCCTGGTGATTACCTTTACAAAAGCGGCAGCCACAGAGATGCGGGAGCGGTTTACAAGACTGATGGGAGGGAAACGTTTGCCTGTAACCTTTGGCACCTTCCATGCGGTCTTTTTTGGCATTCTAAAAAATGCCTACGGCTTTACAGCGGCAAATATCCTTCGGGAAGAACAAAAGCACCAATACCTCAAGGAGATCATTGATGGGCTGCGTCTGGAAATTGAGGATGAAGGGGAATTTTTATCCGGCATCATCGTGGAGATCAGCACTGTAAAAAATAACAGAATCTCTTTGGACCACTATTATTCTTCCAACTGCTCAGAGGAGGTTTTCCGGCAAATATATGAAAAATACCAGCAAAAGCTGCAGTACAGCAGGCTGCTGGATTTCGATGATATGCTGGTCTATACCTATGAGCTTTTAAAGGAGCGAAAGGATATCAGGGAAGGGTGGCAGAGACGCTTTCCCTATATACTGATTGACGAGTTCCAGGACATCAATCAGATCCAGTACGATATTGTGCGCATGCTGGCGGCACCGGGAAACAACCTGTTTATTGTAGGAGACGACGACCAGTCCATCTACCGTTTCCGGGGCGCACGGCCGGAAATCATGTTAAACTTCAAAAAAGATTATCCGGAAGCAGAGCTTATCCGGCTGGAGCTCAACTACCGTTCCACAGAAAATATCATCAAGGGCGCAGGGCGCGTCATCTCCAACAATTCGATGCGTTATCCAAAGGAGATCCACGGTGTCAAGGATGCAGGGGAAAAAATAGAAATCCGCGGCTTTATCACCCAGTCCCGGGAAAATACCTATCTGGCCGCCAAGGTAAAAGAATATCTCGCGGGGGGCTACCGCCCGGAAGATGTAGCCGTACTGTTTCGCACGAATACCGGGGCGCAGTTTATGGTGTCAAAATTTATGGAATACAACCTTCCCTTCCGGATGCGGGATATCCTGCCGAATATCTATGACCATTGGATCGCAAAAGATTTCATCTCATATATAAAAATGAGCCGTGGCAGCAGGGAACGAAAGGATTTTTTAAAGATCATTAACCGCCCGAAGCGGTATATTGGCCGGGAGGCCCTGGATTTACCGGAAATTTCTTTTGACAGCCTGCGGGAATACTATCGGGATAAGGAATGGATGGAAGAGAGAATCAACAGGTTGGAGTACGACCTGGGACTTTTGAAACAAATGCCCCCGTTTGCCGCGATCAATTTTATCAGAAAGAGTATTGGCTATGAAGAATTTCTTTTTGACTATGCCCAGTACCGGAGAATGAAACCGGAGGAGCTTTATGAGATTGCGGATGAGCTTCAGGAAGCGGCAAAGAACTTTAAGACCTGTGAGGCGTGGTTTGCCCATATGGAAGAATACGCGGAAACCCTGAAAAGCCAGGCAAAGGAACAGCCTGATACTCCGGCGGTGACCTTTACCACGCTGCACAGCGCCAAGGGCCTGGAATTTCCTATTGTCTTTTTGGCAGATGTAAACGAGGGAAACATGCCTCACCGAAAAGCCATGATGGATGCGGATATCCAGGAGGAGCGGCGGTTGTTTTATGTGGGCATGACCAGGGCAAAGGAACACCTGCATATCTATTATGCAAAGGAAAAGTACGGAAAGACTCTGACCCCCTCCCGGTACATAGAAGAGCTGATAAACAGCGGCCAGAAAAGAAAAGCTTGAAAAATCAGCGAAGCGGCCAGGAAAGCCCGCTGAAAAAGCCGGGGCCATCCCGGCGGCCAGATAAGGCTGCCGGGATAGCCCCGATTGATACCTATGCTATTTTCTCATATCGATACAGCACTTTACTGCGAACGGAACGTTAATTTCCTTCTTCCAGCTCGTCCTCACCGACGATTTCATCATACTCCATAGAATCAAGAAGCTCATCAAAGGCGTCTGCCACGATCTCATACTCCTCATCATCCTCAATGTTGCCAAGCTGGGGCTCGCCGTTTTCTTCGTTGAAACGATAGAGGAAGACCTCGCCGTCCTCATTCTGGCCGTTTTCATTTAAGGGAAGAAGCGCGATGTACTCTCTTTCTCCGGCTGGAAAAACAGTCAGGATCGCACACTCCAGAACAGAGCCGTCGTCCAATGTCAGGGTTACAGAAGCATGGCCCTCCGAACCACAGTCACATCCGCAGCTTCCGCAGTTTCCGCCGCAATTTTCTAAATCACTCATCTTAAATACCTCGTCATTCTTTGTAAATATGTAGTTTTCTTTCTGCCTGCGCAGAAAAGAACAGTAACAACCGTCTTATCCACTTTACCAGATGCGGGAGGAGAATGCAAGCATTTAACGCCTTTTATCTATTTATCAATTATCGTCTATCTATTATCAGGACATTTTGACCAAATTAAGGTTGAGATATTTTGTCGAAAATGGTAAAATAAGAAGAAAGATTATACATCGTAGTTGTGAGGATACTGAACAGTTACGAAAGATCAAACATTCGGAGGTATTATCATGAAGAAACTTAAAGTAAAAAAGGGCAGCACATGTATGGCATGTCTTGCCTGCGTACAGGCGTGTTCAGAGGCATTTTATAAGGAGTTCCATCCAGATAAGGCTTGTCTTCAGATCGTAGAGAAGAAGACGGTTCGTCCTATGGCCTGTCCCCAGTGCGGAAAATGTGCTGAAGCCTGCCCGGAGGGCGCGATCACCCAGAACGCAAAAGGCGTTTATATGATTAACAAAAAGAAATGTACAGGCTGCGGCGCCTGTGCAAAGGCTTGTCCTTTCGGACTGATCGTAAAAGTCGAGGGCAGTCCGGCATCAAAATGTATTGCTTGTGGTATCTGCGCAAAGGCCTGTCCTATGGATGTGCTTGAGGTTGTAGAAGAGTAAACACAGCGAAACTGGAGGAGGTGAATAAAATCACCGGCCTCCAGTTTTTTTATGGGGTGGAAACATATTTTATCTGATTTTAGCCCGGGGAGTTATCCCTCGTTTTCTTTGATTTCTCCGCACCCGATTTTGATACCGGAATCCCCGGAAGGCTGCGTGTGGAAATCGTCTGCCCTGTCATGAATCACAAGTGTCCTGCCAACTACCTCCTCGGGATAGAAGCGCTCTGTATAGAAGATGGACAAGGCGTAGCCTCTATTTCCAAAAAGCGGCGGCAGGTCTCCTGCATGCTCCGGATGAGGGCAGCCCTCCGGGTTGAAATGCATGCCCGTATCTGCAAAGGGATCCTTTTCTGTACCTGTGCAGGCATTCCCCTCATGGATATGAAATCCAAAGCTTCGCTCCGCGCAGGAGCCTTCCGAACAGGGAAGCCCGCTCACTTCCGCTACCAGCAAAGTCCCGCCCCAGAGAGGGTAGAAATAAACAGCTCCTGTCAGGCTGGGATAGGCGCTGCTTCCATACAGGAAGGCATAAGCCTCCGGCGGAACCGTGTGAAGCAGTCTTACTGCTTCTTCAAGTTCCTTCCTCATGAGCAGCCACACTCGTTTTCACAGGAACAAAAAGCGGGTTTATCAAAGGAAGGATTAAACGCGTAGAAGTTTTTGCTGTTCAGCTGATCCTGGACAACATTCAAAGCCTCCCCAAACCGCTGGAAGTGTACGATCTCCCTGGCACGGAGAAAGCGAATAGGATCCGCAATCTCAGGAATATTATTCACTACCCGCAGGATATTGTCGTAAGTGCTGCGGGCCTTTTGTTCTGCTGCCAGATCCTCAAACAAATCTGTCACAGGATCCCCCTTCGACTGGAACTCGCAGGCATTTACCGGGATTCCTGCAGCAGACTGGGGCCATACCGCCACGGTGTGGTCGATATAGTAGGGCCCAAGGCCTGCTTTTTCGATTTCCTCCATGGAAAGCCCCCGGGTAAGCTGATGGATGATTGTGGAAACCATCTCCAAATGGGCCAGTTCTTCGGTACCGATATCGTTCAGCACACCCATCGCCACACGGTTCGGCATAGTGAAGCGCTGGGACAGGTAGCGGAGGGAAGCATTGATTTCGCCGTCTGGCCCCCCATACTGGCTCATAATAAATTGAGCCAGCTTTGCGTTGGGCGTTGTGATGTTGACCGGATACTGAAGTCTCTTTTCATAATTCCACATTTAGCAATCTCCTCCTTCCCAGGGCCATGGCTGCAGCACCCACTCCCAGTGTTCACTCTGGGCTGTGTCAGCCGTATCTACTGTCAGCGGACCGTAAAATTTCGCGAAATCACAGAGCGCTTTCTCACGTTTGGCAACGTATTTGTCGTAATACTTCATCGCTTCCCTGTCACAGGGATGTGTGTCCAGGTAGAGCAGGATGTCGTTCACCGCAAAGCTCACCTCATTGATATACTGGAGCATTTGGCTTCTTGTATATATCGGCCCCTCTTTACAGGCAGAACATTCGCGCTCCGCCTCCCGGACAGGGCGGCAGGGCTCCGGCTTCGGCATGGGACGGCCGCACTCCGGCCTCTGGGCAGGGCGGCAGGGCTCCGGCTTCGGCATGGGACGGCCGCACTCCGGCCTCTGGGCAGGGCGGCAGGATTCCGGCTTTGGCATGGGACGGCCGCACTCCGGCCTCTGGGCAGGGTGGCAGGATTCCGGCTTTGGCATAGGGCATCCGCCCGTATACATCGGCTGGCGGCAGGAATCGCCGCGCTGCATGGGGCGGCCGTAACCCCCATAGTTTGGTTGGCACATCGATCTGTTCATCAGCAAAACCTCCTTCCACAGAATGGTTTACATAGCTCGGGAAAGACAGTTCCCACAGCCAGCGCTTTTTCTTTATTGAAGGTTTCATTAAAATTCTGCCAGGGGATATAACCCATGGCAAGGGGCGCGTTTTCCAGGTATTTATTCCTGTTGGAAACGGGACAGTCCTTACAGCTGCACTCTTTCATATAAGTTCTCCTTCATAAGCGGTTTTCCCTATTATTTTATGAGAGGGGAGTTTTTTTGTGAAAGGTACGGCCGGTATTTGACTTTCAAAGGAAATGTGTTATGATAGTCAGAAGATAACGGTGAATTACCATATCATAGGCGGGAGTATAAAAGATGAGTCAAAAAAAGAAGATAAATCGGAAAAAAAGAAGAAGCAACAGAGTCTATGCCCAAAAGTATTACGATTACAACCTACTGGCAAGTGTGATCCTGCTTACATGCTTCGGATTGATCATGCTTTATAGTACCAGCGCATACCGGGCAAAGATCACCTTCGGAAATGATATGCATTATTTCAGCAAGCAGGCAGCCATCAGCGCAGTATGTCTTGTGGGACTGCTGGTTGCTTCCCAGATCGACTACCATTTCTACGCAAAGCTTGCATTTCCAATCTATATAGCTGCCAACATTTTGCTGGTTGCCACAAAATTTATAGGAAGAAATATCAACGGAGCGACCCGGTGGATCTACGTGGGGCCGGTGTCTATCCAGCCTGCCGAATTCGGTAAGCTGGCGGTAATCCTCTTTTTGTCGGTGCTGATCGTTAAAATGGGGAAGAATATGAGAAAATGGAAGGCGGCTGCCACGATTCTTGCCCTGGGCGGGATGACCTCCCTGCTCACCTGGCAGTTTACAGATAATCTGAGTACAGCGATCATCATCTGTGCCATCACGGTCATACTGCTTTTTGTAGTACATCCGAAAGCCCAGAAATATGTGCTTCCCGCCTTCGGGGGAGTGGCAGCTCTTGTGATGGCCGTCCGCTGGTATGTCTCCTCCATGGGCGTAACCGATAATTTCCGTTTCAACCGTATCCTGGTATGGATGGATCCAGAGGCATATGCCGCCAAGGGCGGTTATCAGATTATGCAGGCGCTGTACGCCATCGGTTCCGGTGGCTTTTTCGGAAAAGGGCTCGGAAACAGCGCGCAAAAACTGGAAGCAGTGCCGGAGGCTCAGAACGATATGATTTTCTCCATCGTGTGTGAGGAACTGGGCGTGTTCGGCGCGGCTATGCTGACGCTAATGTTTATCTTCCTGCTGTACCGTCTGATGTTCATTGCTCAGAATGCCCCCGATCTTTTAGGCTCACTGATCGCCACAGGGATTTTTGCCCATATCGCCACCCAGGTCGTATTAAACATTGCTGTGGTAATCAATCTGATCCCCACAACGGGCATCACCCTTCCTTTTGTCAGTTACGGAGGAACGTCCATCCTGTTCCTAATGGCGGAGATGACGTTAGCTCTGTCCGTGTCCCGGCAGATAGAGCTCCAGGACTCCGCAAAAATACAGCCAAGCCAGGGACAGCAGAAGATTCATCGGATCCGCTAGAAAATTCCGATAATGGCAATCCTTCAAACCCATACTTCTGTGAACGCTGTCACAGCTCACAGAAGTATTTCCGTAACAGTTCAGGTATTTGAACTGTTACGTTTTTTTATCTCAGCAAAAACCTCTTGACATTTCTTTTTTTTTCACATATACTTTGATAGTCAAATGATTTGAAATACAAAACAAAGGAGAATACCATGTTAGATAAGATAAAAGAAATGATCGCAGAGCAGCTGAATTGTGACGCAGAACAGATTACAGAAGCCACTTCTTTTAAGGAGGATCTTGGCGCAGATTCTTTGGATCTGTTTGAACTTATTATGAGTTTGGAGGATGCGTTTTCCGTGGAGATTTCCTCAGAGGATCTGGAAAACCTCACGACAGTAGGCAGTGTTATGAATTATCTGAAGGAGAAAGGTGTGGAGGTGTAGATCCACACCTCTTTTGAAAAAATGAAAACAAGAATAACAGAACTTTTAGGAATTGAATATCCAATTATACAGGGCGGCATGGCCTGGGTGGCAGAACATCGCCTGGCCTCGGCTGTCTCAGAAGCGGGAGGGTTTGGCCTGATCGGCGCGGCCAGCGCCCCTCCGGAGATCGTCCGGCAGGAAATCCGCAGGGCAAAGGAGCTGACGGATAAACCCTTTGGAGTGAATATCATGCTGCTGAGCCCCTATGCCGATGAGGTTGCCCACGTAGTGGCCGAGGAAGGGGTACGGGCTGTAACCACCGGAGCCGGAAACCCGGAAAAATATATGGAGCTTTGGAAGAGCGCCGGGATCAAGGTGATCCCTGTGGTAGCTTCCGTAGCTCTGGCAAAAAGGATGGAACGCTGCGGGGCAGAGGCTGTAGTGGCGGAAGGAATGGAGTCGGGAGGCCACATCGGCGCCCAGACCACCATGACCCTGGTTCCCCAGGTGGCGGACGCCGTAAAGATCCCCGTGATCGCGGCCGGCGGAATCGCTGACGGGAGAGGATTTGCGGCAGCCTGGATGCTGGGAGCGGAGGCCGTTCAGATGGGTACCCGATTCGTAGTGGCCCGTGAATCTATCGTCCATGAAAACTACAAAGAAAGGGTCATCAAGGCCAGAGACATTGACTCAGAGGTGACAGGAAGCTCCCACGGACATCCCATTCGCTGTCTGAGAAACCAGATGACAAGAGACTATCTGAAACTGGAAAAAGAAGGAGCCTCTTTTGAGGAATTAGAAAAAGTCACGTTAGGTTCCCTGCGGAAGGCCGTGATGGAAGGTGATGTAACTCATGGCACAGTGATGGCAGGACAGAGCGCAGGGCTTGTAAAGGAAGAACAGACCTGCAAAGAAATCATCGAAGATGTGATGAACCAGGCGGAGCGGCTTCTTGAAAACCTCCAAGAAAAATAGAAAGGGAGACAGATGGGAAAGACGGCATTTGTATTTCCGGGACAGGGTTCCCAGTATACGGGGATGGGAAAAGATTTTTATGAAAGGTATCCTGTATGCAGGGCAGTATTCGACAGGGCTTCCGAGGCCGTAGGGTTCGACCTAGCCGCCCTTTGTTTTGAGAAAAATGACAAATTGAATGTAACAGAATATACGCAGATCGCTATGCTCACCGTAGAAGCAGCGATCCTGGCAGCCTTGCGGGAAGCAGGGATTACCGCCGATGTGACGGCAGGCTTAAGCCTCGGAGAATATGGAGCCCTGCTGGTCTCCGGCGCCCTCCGGGAGGAGGATGCTTTCCGGCTCATAAGAAAGCGCGGGATCTATATGCAGGAGGCCGTTCCCGAAGGAGGCGCAATGGCAGCTGTGATCGGCCTGGGCAATGAAGCAATTGAGCGGATCTGCGGGGAGACAAAGGGCTTTGTCTCTGTGGCCAACTATAACTGCCCCGGCCAGACGGTCATTAGCGGAACACAGCAGGCTGTAGAAGACGCGGGGCTTTCCATGAAGAAAGCCGGCGCGAGAAGGGTGCTCCCCCTGAAAGTCAGCGGCCCCTTCCACTCTGAGCTGCTGAAAGGAGCGGGAGAGAAGCTTGGGCTGGCGCTTAAAGAGGTGCAGCTCCAAAATATCCATACTCCTTACGTGACCAATGTGACAGCCGACTATGTGACGGACAGCTGTCAGGTGAAGGAGCTTTTAATCCAGCAGGTGTATTCGCCTGTCAGATGGCAGCAGAGTACAGAGCGTATGCTGGCAGACGGGGTAAATACCTTCCTTGAGCTGGGTCCCGGGAAAACACTGACAGGATTTTTGAAGAAAATCCGTCGGGAAGCTGTGGGATATTCTGTGGAAACTGCGGAGGATTTTGAGAAAATCCGGGAAATCTTTGGAAAATAAAAACCCCGCCGCAGGCAGGGCCCCGGCCCATTGCCCGCGGGAATAAAAGACAGGAGAAATCTATGTTAAAAGGAAAAACAGCAATTGTTACAGGAGCAGCCAAAGGCATCGGGCGGGAAATTGCCCTGGCGTTGGCAAGAGAAGGCACCTATGTGGCAGTCAATTATAACGGCTCCGCCGGGAAAGCCGAAGAAACGGTAAGAAAGATACGCGAAGCAGGCGGAAAAGCCGAGGCCTTTCGCTGCGATGTTTCCGATTTTACCGCTTCTGAGGAGATGGTGAAACAGATTTTGGCCAAGAGAGGCCAGGTAGATATCCTGGTAAACAATGCGGGGATCACCAGGGACGGCCTGATCATGCGCATGAGTGAGGAAGACTTTGACAGAGTCGTGGATGTCAATCTAAAGGGATGCTTTCATATGATCCGACATCTTTCCCGCCAGTTTCTCAAGCAGAAATCCGGGAAAATCATCAATATCTCCTCTATTTCAGGAGTCCTGGGAAATGCGGGGCAGGCCAACTACGCTGCTTCCAAGGCCGGGATCATCGGCCTTACCAAATCTGTATCCAGGGAGCTTGCCTGCAAAGGCATTTGCGTGAACGCCATCGCCCCTGGATTTATCCACACGGAGATGACAGAGGTGCTTTCCGATTCCGTAAAGGAAGCTGCCCAAAAACAGATTCCCATGGGACACTTCGGAAAACCGGAGGATATCGCAGAGCTGGCAGTCTTTCTCGCTTCAGAAAAAGCAGACTACATTACAGGACAGGTGATCTGCGTGGACGGCGGCTCGTGCTGACTGGCAGAACCCCTGCTTTAAAAGCCGCAGATGCCGGAGGAAACATTCCGGCCGCAAAACAGACAATGAGAAGAGTTGGAGGAAATAGAGCATGAGAAGAGTTGTTGTGACGGGCATGGGCGCCATTACACCCATAGGGCTCAGCGTCGATGATTTTTGGGACAGCATAAAACATGAGAGAACGGGATTTGCGCCCATTACACGCTTTGACACTACCGATTATAAAGCGAAGCTGGCGGCGGAGGTAAAAGGCTTTGACGCAAAAGATTATATGGATTTCAAGGCGGCGAAGCGCATGGAGCTTTTCAGCCAGTATGCAGTGGCAGCCACAAAAGAAGCCATCAGCCAATCGGGGCTGGAAATGGAAAAGGAAGATCCTTTTATGGTGGGATGTTCCGTTGGTTCCGGTATCGGCAGCCTTCAGGCTGTGGAGCGAGAGCATCAGCGCCTCCTGGAGAAGGGACCGAAAAGAGTAGGGCCTTTGCTGGTTCCGCTGATGATTTCAAATATGGCCTGCGGCAATGTATCCATCCAGTTCGGCCTGCGGGGAAAGAGCCTGAACGTAGTGACAGCCTGCGCTACAGGAACCCATTCCATAGGTGAAGCCTTCCGTTCGATCCAGTGCGGGGAAGCAGATGTGATGGTCGCGGGAGGAACAGAGGCATCCATATGCCCGATCGGGATCGGAGGCTTTGCGGCCCTGACCGCCCTGAGCGAGTCTTCAGACGTCAAGAGATGTTCCATTCCCTTTGACAAGGAGAGGAGCGGCTTCGTCATGGGAGAGGGGGCAGCCATCGTAGTTTTAGAAGAATTGCAGCACGCCAGGAAACGGGGCGCAAACATTCTGGCAGAGATCGGAGGGTACGGAGCCACCAGCGACGCTTACCATATCACTTCACCGGCAGAGGACGGTTCCGGTGCAGCCAGGGCTATGCTGCAGGCTGTCCGTGAGGCGGGCATACAGCCGGAAGATGTCACCTGCATCAACGCACATGGCACCAGCACCCACCACAACGACTTGTTTGAGACGAGGGCGATCAAGCTGGCATTCGGGAAGCACGCAAAAAATATCCGTGTAAATTCCACCAAATCCATGACGGGCCATATGATGGGAGCGGCAGGCGCCATCGAATTTGTCACCTGCGTAAAGGAAATCCAGGAGAATTATATCCATCCCACCGTGGGCTTTCAGGTACGGGACGAGGAACTGGATCTGAATTATGTGACAGAGGGCGCCATCCGGGAACCGGTGGACTATGTCATCAGCAATTCTCTGGGATTTGGCGGACATAACGGAAGCATTCTTATAAAGAAATACCGGGAGGAATAAACAATGGATTTAGACTGCCTTATTACTTTGATAGACAAAGTATCTGCCTCTGAGCTGAAAAGCTTTTCCATGGAAGAGGGAAATCTGAGGATTTCCATGAAAAAGAAGAAAGGTAAGCTTTATACAGCAGCCACGGCGGATGGGAGCGCCTCCGCGCCGACCACGATAAAGACGGAGATAAACGAACCGGAAACGGATTTTTCCGGCAAAAAAATGAAAGCCCCCCTGGTGGGAACCTTCTATAATGCGCCCTCCCCGGAGGCCCCCCCCTTTATACAGGTGGGAGACGCCGTGAAAAAAGGGCAGGTACTGGGAATCATTGAGGCCATGAAACTAATGAATGAGATTGAAAGCGAGTATGACGGAGTGATCGAGGAGATTCCCGTATCCAACGGACAAATGGTGGAATACGGCCAGACTCTGTTTGTAATCCGGTAAAGGGAGGAAGCTATGTTGTCATTGACCACAAAGGAAATCATGGAAATCATTCCCCACAGACAGCCCATGCTGCTGATCGACACCATCGAGGAGCTGGAGAGCGGAAAATACGGTGTGGGAAAAAAGTGCGTCAGCTATAATGAGCCGTACTTTGCCGGCCATTTTCCGGGGGAGCCCGTGATGCCCGGCGTACTGATCATCGAGGCGCTGGCCCAGGTTGGAGCCGTAGTTATCTTAAGCTGCCCGGAATTTAAAGGAAAAACAGCCTACTTCGGAGCCATCAACTCCGCGAAATTTAAGCAGAAGGTCGTGCCGGGAGACGTACTGCTGCTGAGAGTGGAAATGATCAGGCAGAAAGGGCCTATCGGCATCGGAAAAGCTACCGCTACCGTCAACGGAAAGGTGGCTGCTTCGGCAGAACTGACTTTTGCAATTGGATGATACCAGGGTCACAAGGTCATGCGTTTCA
>DESK01000042.1:567-16967 GCA_002361955.1 Lachnospiraceae bacterium UBA3316 | reverse complement strand
ACACGCTTTTTTGTCACTTTTTTGGTAACTTTTTTAGCCATTTTAAACTAACCTACTTTCTCATATTAATTACTTTTCACAAAAGAATTGCTACTTGTCAAAATGTTATTCGTTTTTCTTCGCGAATCTTCCCGGAAAACAGTTATCCAAGATTATTTCTTCTTGTTAGCAACCGTTCTCTTCGGACCCTTTCTGGTTCTCGCGTTTGTCTTTGTCTTCTGTCCACGAACCGGAAGTCCTTTTCTATGACGGATTCCTCTGTAGCATCCGATTTCCTGAAGTCTCTTGATATTCAGAGCGATTTCTCTTCTCAGGTCACCCTCTACAGTGTAATGCTCATCCATCACGTCACGAATTCTGGATACTTCCTCGTCTGTCAGGTCTCTGACACGGGTATCCGGATTTACATTTGCGGCAGCAAGGATCTTGTTAGAGCTTGCTCTGCCGATTCCGTATACATAAGTTAAACCAATCTCTACACGTTTTTCTCTTGGTAAGTCTACACCAGCAATACGAGCCATGTAATTTTTCCTCCATTTTCTGTCCGGCAGGTCTCTGCAGCCCGTCATCCTGGGGTGGATGTCGTCTGAAATGAAGTGCAGTCCCGCCTTCTCATTATATCGTCCCTAATTGAGATACCTTCCGGTATCCAGCCGTATCAACTACGACCTTTCCGCACTTATGACGGTACGCATAAGCCCGGTATTTGAGCAATATATCTTTCTATCAATATATTGTCATCAGTATGGACAACACCGCCTGGTGAGTCATACTGCAGCCGCTTTTCATTTTACATAAACAAACAGAAAAATATCCGGCATTCAGCCGAACAGCATGTCTGCCATAGGGATTAACCCTGTCTCTGTTTATGCTTCGGGTTTTCACAGATTACTCTGATGCTGCCCTTTCTCTTGATGATTTTGCACTTTTCGCAAATAGGTTTCACTGATGATCTAACCTTCATGGTTATGCCTCCTTTCACCATTATTGCCGCTTGTATGCAAGCGTAAAAGGACACAAAAATAGCGTCCTGACACAAAGTTCGTTTAACAGTATAACACTTGTTTATCTTGATTGCAAGCTCTTTTTTATATGGATTTCCTATTTCCTATTTTGTAAGAGTAATTGCCACTTTTATTTTTCCTTTTTCAAAGTGGAAATAAACTTTTCACTTCAGCCAAAAATCCATTGACAAACCCCCAAAATATTTGATATATTCTTTTTTGCTGTTATTATTTATTTATGGTCAATGGAGCGCTTATAATCCTATGCCAAAAATGAAGAACAGCACAGTGCACATATTACCATATAAAAGTCTCAAAGTGCCAGCCCGCTTTGAGACTTTTATGAACTTGTCCTACAACGATGTTTGTACGATGAATTTTCAGTTTTTCTATTGACAAAAATCTCATTAACATTTACTATATAATAGATAAATGCAACATACAAAAAATGTTTTTAGAGGTTATCATATATTATGAACAACAGAAGCTATCGTTTTACTGCGAAAGAAGAAGAACTAATGAACCTTCTCTGGGAGCAGGACCGCCCGATGACCAGCGTAGAGATCCTGGAGATCAGCGGTATCCATTCCTGGAGTGACAACTACCTCCCTATCATGTTAAAATCTCTGCTCAAAAAGGAAGCGATCGAGGTATGCGGCTATACCCAGTGCGGTACCCAGTATGCCCGTCAGTTCCGCGCTGCCCTCTCCAAAGAGGAGTATATCGCGCGCCTTGCGGTGCGCCGCGGCCTGGACAAGAATTCCGTCGCGAAAGTGGCTTTGGCCATGGTAGATGAGCTGGGTGAAGACAAGGATACAGCGATTAAGATATTGGAGTCTGTCATAGCAGAACTCAAAGCAAAATAACCGTGACCTGATACATATGCAGACGGCTGAGAGAACTTCCTCCCAGCCGTCTGTCTTTGCTTTAACTGTCGTAATTACTTATCTCTCCAGATAATTCTTCCCTTTGTCAGGTCGTAGGGAGACATCTCGATCGTAACCTTATCTCCCGGAAGAATACGAATATAGTTCATACGGAGTTTTCCGCTGATATGTGCCAATACGATATGGTTGTTTTCCAACTGCACCTTAAACATGGCGCCCGGAAGCTTCTCCACCACAACGCCTTCTACCTCAATTACATCTGCTTTAGACATAGCTACCTCCTGCTAATTCCTTTTTTACAACACATATACAGTGCTTAATCTCTTCATTTTTCCATTTTTCCGGGGCGACAGCTCCCAGTTCCGCCGGGATACGTTTCATAATCTGAATATGCTTCCGCCGTTTCTTCTTGGGATTTTCCAGCGGACGCAGCCTTCCGTCACAAAGCCAGACGAAATCTCCCTCCTCCCGGATAATCACATACAGCTTTCCCCGGTCATGGCCTGCCAGCGACCATGCCATCATGCCTTTTGCCTCTGACGCTCTTTCCATGGAGCACCTCTCTATTCGGAGAGGGTGAGAATTTCCGGCTCACCGTCGGTGATCAGCACCGTATTCTCATAGTGGGCAGAAAGGCTTCCGTCCTCTGTCACCACGGTCCAATCGTCATCCAGCCATTCCACATCACAGCGTCCGATATTGATCATCGGCTCAATGGCCAACGTCATACCCGGCATCAAGCGGATTCCCCTTCTCTTTTGAGGGAAATTCGGGATCTGGGGATCCTCATGAAGAGCCCTGCCGATACCGTGGCCCACCAGATCCTCTACCACACCGTAACCGAAGCTTCTGGCATAGTTGCCGATGGCCGCAGATATCTCATGGAGATGGCATCCTGCTTTCGCGTATTTGATGCCCTCAAAAAAACTCTGCTTCGTAACATCCATCAGCTTCTGGGCTTCCGGTGAAACCTTTCCCACTGCGTGGGTCCTGGCCGCGTCGGAATGAAACCCTTTGTAGATCAATCCTGCATCCAGGCTGACAATATCGCCCTCCTGGAGGATTCTGTGCTTGGACGGAATACCGTGCACCACCTCGTCGTTTACTGACACACAGATAGAGGCTGGATATCCATTATAATGAAGAAAATTGGGAATGCAGCCAAAGCTTCTGATAATCTGCTCTCCCAGCCGGTCAATTTCCCAGGTGGATATACCTGGCTTGATCGCCTTCTGAAGCTCATTGTGGGTGATCTCCAGAAGCCTGCCGGCCTCTCTCATAAGAGCAATCTCTTTTGCAGATTTTATTGATACTGACATATCTTTACGCTCCTAAAACCTGTACGATGGCCTGAAATACCTCTTCCATAGCTACCGTGCCGTCCACTTCTTTTAATACGCCCGCTTTTTTGTAGTAGTCGATCAGCGGCTGTGTCTGCTCATGATATACGTCCAGACGCTTCTTTACGGTTTCCGGCTTATCATCATCTCTTAAGATCAGCTTCTCACCGCAGGTATCGCATACATCCTCCACCTTCGGAGCGTTGAACACCACATGGTAGGTAGCACCACAGCCTACGCAGGCACGTCTGCCACCCATACGGTTGATAATGTTCTCATCCGGCACCTCCACGTTGATGGCAAAGTCCACCTTGTCGCCGAGTTTTGCCAGAGCTTCGTCCAGGCTCTCTGCCTGAGGAATCGTCCTGGGGAAGCCGTCCAGTACATAGCCCTTTTCGCAGTCCGCCTGCTGTACGCGGTCCACTACCAGGTCTACTACCAGCTCATCAGGCACCAGAAGTCCCTGGTCCATATAGGTCTTTGCTTTTTTGCCCAGCTCTGTGCCGTTTTTGATGTTTGCGCGGAAGATATCTCCTGTGGAGATATGGGGAATCCCATACTTCTCGGCAATCTTCTTAGCCTGTGTTCCTTTTCCCGCTCCGGGTGCGCCTAACATAATGATTTTCATATTGTACCCCCTTTTGATTTATATAACATTTTTAGTTGCCTGTTATAAATGACTTTAGTGCACTCCAAATCCGCGGGAATCGGCTTTCCCAATCCCTGCAGACTATGAAGCACACTAGTTGCCCTTCTGCCCGAACCCTTGCATACGCCGCAAGACGGGGAGAATGTGCAGCGGCTGGTCATCGCCCGCGTCTTCCCCGAAGGGAGGCGGGCCGGACTGCAGCGTACACCTTATTTTTAATCACTTAAGAAACCTTTGTAATTGCGAACCAGCATCTGTGATTCAATCTGCTTTAATGTCTCCAGGATAACACCGACTACGATGATCAGAGACGTTCCGCCAAAGGAAACGGAAGCACCAAACACACCGTTAAATACCAGCGGAATGGTAACAACGATCAGAAGACCTACAGCTCCCAGGAAAATGATGTAATTCAGGATCTTGTTTAAGTACTCCTGGGTTGGCTTACCCGGACGGATACCCGGAATGAAGCCGCCCTGCTTCTTCATATTGTCAGCTACCTCGATGGGGTTAAAGGTGATCGAAGTATAGAAATATGCGAAAAATACGATCATAACCGCATATAATACAAATCCAAGGGAATCCAGGGGACGGCTCGGGCTGAACCATCTATTCTGGTTTAACATTCCTAAAATCGTAGCGCCTACGCCTGTTCCGCCCGTCTTACCCATCAGGCTTGCGATCAGTGTGGGCATAGACATCAGGGAGGAAGCAAAGATTACGGGGATAACGCCTGCGGTATTTACCTTCAGCGGAATATTGGAGGACTGTCCGCCCACCATCTTTCTTCCCTGCATCTTCTTCGCGTACTGTACCGGAATTCTTCTCTCTGCGTCATTCAGAACGATAACGAGAACGATCGTCACGATAATTACCGCCAGGATGATAACAGCTGCCAGAGCACCCTTAGCTACAGTCTTTCCAGACACAAAATCCTTAAACAGACCTACGATATCATTCGGCATTCTGGAAAGGATGTTGATCATCAGGACGATGGAAATACCATTTCCAACTCCCTTTTCTGTAATACGCTCACCAACCCACATCAGGAATGCGGAGCCGGCTGTCAAAGCTACTACAACAGAAACCACGTTTACAAAGTTCATCTCTGTAATCAGTCCCTGGCGGCCAAAGCCTACTGCCATGGCCAGAGCCTCAGTCAGAGCCAGCACTACGGTAACGTAACGGGTGATCTCCTGAAGCTTCTTTCTTCCATCCTCTCCGTCCTTCTGCATCTCCTCCAGTTTAGGAATAGCGATGGTCAGAAGCTGGATGATGATGGATGATGTGATGTAGGGAGTAATGTTCAATGCAAAAATTGACATTTCCTCGAAGGAGCCGCCGGTGAACGCATTAAAAAAGTTAAATGCGTCACCAGACTGGCTTGCAAACCATTCTGCAAAAAATGTCCTGTTTACTCCTGGTATCGGAAGCTGAGATCCCAGCCTCACGACTACCAGCATCATTAATGTGAAAAAGATTTTTGAACGCAAATCTTTTATCTTAAATGCGTTGCGCAGTGTTTCTAACATTAGATCACCTCTGCTTTTCCGCCAAGTGCTTCGATCTTAGCTTTTGCTCCTTTGCTGAATGCATTTGCCTTTACTGTAAGCTTCTTTGTCAGCTCACCGTTTCCGAGAATCTTAACGCCATCTTTCGGGCTCTTGATTACGCCTGTTTCTAACATCAGCTCAATCGTAACCTCTGTGTCATTGTCAAATCTCTCCAGGGCTCCCACATTGATTGCCTCGATATCCAGAGTGTTCCTATTGGTAAAGCCTCTCTTCGGAAGACGTCTGTACAAGGGCATCTGTCCACCTTCGAAACCGATTCTCGGTGCTCCGGAACGTGCCTTCTGTCCTTTGTGACCCTTACCTGCTGTCTTGCCGTTTCCTGAACCATGTCCACGGCCTCTTCTAAAATTATCGCTGTGCTTTGCTCCGGCTGCCGGCTGTAAATTAGATAAATCCATTTCGACACCTCCTTATCAAATATATTATACTTCTTCTACTTTAACCAAGTGCTGAACCTGTTTGATCTTGCCCCAGGAAGCAGCGTTGTTTGGCATCTCAACTGTCTTGTTCAGCTTTCTGAGACCCATAGCCTCTACAGTAGCGCGGTGTTTCGGGATTGCGCCGATTGTAGATTTTACCAGTGTAACCTTTAACTTATCTGCCATGATTGCATCCTCCTTAAGCGCGGATCTCGTCAACAGATTTTCCGCGAAGTCTTGCTACTTCCTCCGGGGATTTGAGCTGCTTTAACGCCTCAACCGTTGCGAGAACTACATTCTGCTTGTTGTTTGAACCAAGGGATTTTGTACGGATATTTTTGATTCCCGCCAACTCGCACACATTACGTGCAGGGCCGCCGGCAATAACGCCGGTACCTTCCGGAGATCTCTTTAACAGTACGCTTGCACCGCCAAATTTTCCGATGAAATCATGAGGAATACTGCTATTCTCATCCAGGGGTACGGTGATCAGCCTCTTTGCTGCGTCCTCTTTTCCTTTGCGGATTGCCTCCGGAATTTCAGCTGCTTTTCCAAGGCCGGCGCCTACATGGCCGTTGCCGTCACCAACAACAACCAGGGCTGTAAAACGCATATTACGACCACCCTTAACAACCTTTGTTACACGCTTAATTGATACTACTTTTTCGGTCAGCTCGAACTGACTAGCATCAATGATTGTCCGTTTCATGTGTTTCTACCTCCTTGTCTAGAATTCAAGACCAGCTTCTCTAGCTGCATCTGCTAATGCTTTGATCTTACCCTGATATATGAAGCCGCCTCTATCAAAGACAACAGTGGTAATACCCTTCTCTAAAGCCCTCTTTGCGATAACTGTTCCAAGGTATGCTGCCGCATCAACGTTGTTGGTTTTCTCCAGCTCTGCCTTTACTTCCTTCTGGAGTGTGCTTGCAGAAACAAGAGTGTTGCCAACTGTATCGTCAATAATCTGAGCATACATATGATTATTACTTCTAAACACGGCCAGACGCGGTCTCTCAGCAGTACCGCTGAAACGGTTACGCTGTCTTCTGTGCTTATTTACACGAATTTTTGATCTGGATTCTTTACTAACCATTTTCACACTCTCCTTAATTATTTCTTACCAGTCTTACCAACTTTACGTCTGATAACTTCATCAGCATACTTAATTCCTTTACCCTTGTACGGCTCCGGTTTTCTCTTCTCTCTGATTTCCGCTGCGTATTGGCCAACTTTTTCTTTACTGATACCTTTTACGATGATCTTGTTGCCATCTACTGTAGTCTCGATGCCTTCCGGATCTTCCATTTCTACAGGATGGGAATAACCAAGGGATAATACTAATTTCTTTCCCTGCTTAGCTGCCTTGTAACCAACGCCGTTTACTTCAAGAGTCTTTGTATAACCCTCGCTGACGCCTACCACCATATTGTGGATCAGGGTTCTGGTCAGTCCGTGCAGAGATTTCATTTTCTTTAAGTCGTTCGGCCTTGTCACAATTACATGGCCGTCCTCTACTTTAATCTCCATTTCTACAGGAAGCTCTCTTACAAGAGTTCCCTTGCTGCCTTTAACGGTAACTACGTTGCCTTCTGCGATTTCAACAGTAACGCCTGCCGGAATCGCTACCGGCATTCTTCCGATACGTGACATCTCTATGTCCTCCTTACTTAGATTTTCGGAAAGGAACCTGTGTCCTTTCTGTTTTCAGTAACTGCTGTATTTTAGGTTACACTAATGCTTTGCATGTTCCCTCAACTAAGCTCACACTGCGCTTTCAGCTTGTGTTCACTAAGGTTCGGGAACGGCCTCGCACTAAGCTCTGTCTGCGCCTGTCGGCTTGCCAATCGCTAAGTGCTTCCGGCCTACCAAACAAATGCTAATACTTCGCCGCCTACCTGAAGCTTGCGGGCCTCTTTGTCGGTGATTACGCCCTGGTTGGTGGAGATAATGGCTACGCCCAAACCGCCCAGTACCTTCGGCAGATCCTCTTTGCCGGCGTACACACGCAGGCCAGGCTTGGAGATTCTCTTTAAGCCTGTGATGATCTTCTCGTTTTTGTCTGCGCCATATTTTAACTCGATACGGATGTTCTGGAAGTTTCCTTCGTCAACAAGATCGTATCTGCGAATGTAGCCTTCGTCCAAAAGAATGTTTGCAATGGCAATCTTCATTTTAGAAGCCGGTACATCTACTGTATCATGTTTTGCAGTGTTCGCGTTACGGATTCTTGTAAGCATATCTGCAATCGGATCGCTCGTTGTCATTTGATTTGCCTCCTTATTTATATATCATTGAATCGATGTGCCCCCTCAGCCTGCCCCGGCCGCCGCCCTTGGGCCTGGCGCCGGTAAGGATTGGGAACGGCCCGCACCATTCTCAAGCTGCTTCACAGATCGTTTGACAGCCTGCTGGTGCTTTCGGCCTACCAAGAAGCTTTCTTCACTCCCGGAATCTGACCTTTATATGCTAACTCACGGAAGCAGATTCTGCAAATTCCGTATTTTCTTAAATATGCGTGTGGACGACCACAGATTCTGCAGCGGTTGTACTCTCTGGTGGAGAATTTCTGTTTGCGCTGCTGTTTGATCTTCATTGCTGTCTTAGCCATGAAATTTCCCTCCTAACTATTTCGCAAACGGCATATTGAACTGTGCCAGTAATTCGCGTGCTTCCTCATCGGTCTTAGCTGTAGTAACGAAGATTACGTCCATACCTCTGACCTTATCTACTTTATCATACTCGATTTCCGGGAAAATCAGCTGCTCCTTGATACCAAGGGCATAGTTTCCTCTTCCGTCGAATGCGTTAGGATTTACGCCTCTGAAGTCACGTACTCGCGGCAGTGCCAGGTTGATCAGGCGGTCTACGAACTCATACATTCTCTCGCCGCGCAGGGTCACCTTACATCCGATTGCCATGCCTTCCCTGATCTTGAAGTTTGCCACAGATTTCTTTGCTCTTGTCAGAACTGCTTTCTGGCCTGTGATGATCTCCAAATCCTTAACGGCTGTCTCCAGGGCCTTAGCGTTTTCTTTCGCTTCGCCTACACCCATGTTGATGACAACCTTGTCAAGCTTCGGAACTTCCATCACATTTTTATATCCGAATTTTTTAATCATAGCATCTACGATTTCATTATTGTAAGTTTCTCTCAGTCTACTCAACTTGTGTGACCTCCTCTCTTAAAATATTAATCGATCACTTCGCCTGTCGCTTTCGCGTAGCGAACCTTCTTATCTCCATCCATCTTGAAGCCTACTCTTGTAACCTTGCCCTTATGCAGCATCATTACATTTGAGATGGCGATGTAAGCTTCTGTGTTCACGATACCGCCCTGCTGGTTTGCAGCGGAGGGTTTCGTGTGCTTTGTAACCATGTTCACACCCTCAACCAGAACTCTGTGGTTCTTTGTGTCAACAGCGATTACCTTGCCTTCTTTATCTTTATCTTTTCCGGCGATCACCTTGACCGTATCGCCTTTTTTGATTTTCATAGCTGACATAAAGCACCTCCTATAATACTTCCGGAGCAAGGGAAACAATCTTCATAAACTGTTTCTCACGAAGCTCTCTGGCTACCGGCCCAAAGATACGTGTTCCTCTCGGAGTCTTGTCATCTTTGATAATTACAGCAGCGTTTTCATCGAATCTAATATAAGAACCGTCTTTACGGCGAGCGCCTTTTACTGTACGTACGACTACGGCCTTAACGACATCACCCTTTTTAACAACACCGCCTGGTGTTGCATCTTTAACCGTAGCAACGATTACATCACCAATGTTTGCATATCTTCTGGTAGAACCGCCCATAACTCTGATGCAGAGGATCTCTTTTGCTCCAGTGTTATCAGCTACCTTCAGTCTACTCTCCTGCTGGATCATGCTGATATACCTCCTATATACTATTTAACTTTCTCAACGATCTCTACAAGTCTCCATCTCTTGTCCTTGGACAGGGGCCTTGTCTCCATCACTTTAACGGTGTCGCCCTTGCGGCACTCATTGTTCTCGTCATGTGCTTTCAGCTTATATGTCTTCTTTACGATCTTCTTGTAAAGAGGATGTTTTACATGGTCTTCAATCGCAACTACAATGGTTTTATCCATCTTGTCGCTGATCACTTTGCCAGTACGGGTTTTTCTCAGATTTCTTTCCACGGTCATTTACTCCTTTCGTGGGATTACTCCGCTTTTTCAGAGATAACTGTCTGAATACGGGCGATGTTCCTGCGAACTTCTTTGATTCTGCTTGTGTTATCTAACTGATTTGTTGCGTTCTGGAATCTTAAATTGAAAAGTTCCTTCTTAGCAGCTACTAATTCTTCGTTTAATTCTGCAGCCGACTTTGCCTTTAAATCTTCTACATACTTATTATTTTTCACTGTTATCACCGCCTTCTAAATCTGCGCGAGAAACGATCTTACATTTGCAGGGTAATTTATGCATAGCAAGACGTAAAGCTTCGCGTGCCACTTCCTCCGGTACACCTGCAAGCTCGAACATTACACGGCCCGGTTTCACTACTGCTACCCAGTACTCCAGTGTTCCTTTACCGGAACCCATACGAGTCTCTGCCGGTTTTGCCGTTACAGGCTTATCCGGGAAAATTTTGATCCAAACCTTACCACCACGCTTGATATAACGGGTCATGGCAACACGGGCTGCCTCAATCTGGTTGGATTTGATCCAACATGGTTCGGTAGCTACAAGACCAAACTCACCGTAAGTGATCTTGTTGCCCCTGGTAGCTTTACCAGCCATGGAACCACGGAACTGTTTACGACGTTTAACTCTTTTTGGCATTAACATTATTTATCGCTCCCTTCCTTTGGTCCTTTCGTTGGAAGTACTTCACCATTGTAGATCCATACTTTTACACCAAGCTTGCCATATGTGGTATCGGCCTCTGCGAAACCGTAATCAATGTCTGCACGAAGTGTCTGAAGAGGAATGGTTCCCTCACTGTAGAACTCTGTACGGGCGATATCGGCGCCGCCCAGACGTCCTGATACAGCAGTCTTGATTCCCTTTACGCCAGCCTTCATGGAGCGTCCCATGGTGGACTTCATTGCGCGGCGGAAGGAAATACGGTTCTCAAGCTGCAGCGCGATGTTCTCGGCTACCAGCTGAGCGTCTCTGTCCGGTCTTCTTACTTCTTTAATATCTACGATCAGCTTCTTGTCTGTAAATTTCTGAACTTCTGCCTTAACCTTCTCGATCTCGGCGCCGCCCTTACCGATCACAACACCCGGCTTTGCGGTATAGATGATAACCTTTACTCTGTCAGAGGCTCTCTCGATCTCGATCTTTGCAACTCCGGCGCTGTATAATTTCTTCTTCAGGTATGTTCTGATGTTGTAGTCTTCTACCAGATAATCAGCGAAAGAGCTTTCAGCATACCATTTTGAATCCCAGTCTTTAATAACACCGACTCTCAGGCCGTGTGGATTAACTTTCTGTCCCATGCTTTACCTCCTATCTTTCATTCAGCACGATGGTGATATGGCTCATTCTCTTCTCGATCCTGTAAGCTCTGCCCTGTGCCCTCGGTCTGATTCTCTTCATTGTAGGTCCTTTGTTTGCGTAACACTCTTCTACATAAAGATTCTCAACACTCATCCCGTTGTTGTTCTCAGCATTCGCAATTGCTGACTTCAATAATTTTGCAATTAACTCAGAAGCGTATCTCGGATTGTAGGTCACAATACCAAGCGCTGTCTGTACATCCTTACCTCTGATGGCATCTAAAACGAAACATGCCTTCTGAACAGAAACCCTAGCGTAGGATAACTTTGCTGAGGGTCTTGTGTCCTTCTGCGCATTTCTCTCTCTTTTGATTTGGGATCTATGTCCTTTAGCCATTGATGAAACCTCCTTTTTCGTACTTTCACCCTGTCTGCCAGTCTGGCCTGGCAGTACGGGGCACCCCGAAGGGTGCTTTTAATAACCGTCTACTAACGAACGCCAGATTTCTTCTCGTCCTTGCCGTGTCCCCTGTAGGTCCTGGTTGCTACAAACTCACCGAGCTTGTGGCCAACCATATCCTCTGTAATATATACAGGCACATGCTTTCTGCCGTCATGGACTGCGATTGTATGACCAACCATCTGTGGGAAGATTGTAGAACGACGGGACCAGGTCTTGATAACCTGTTTGCTTCCTGCTGCGTTCATAGCGTCTACTTTTTTAAGTAAGCTTTCATCTGCAAATGGTCCTTTTTTTAATGAACGTGCCATAGGTCTTAACCTCCTTATAATCTTTGCTTAGTTGTTAATCGCTTTGCCGTCGCGTCTTCTCACGATGAGCTTGTTGGAATGCTTATTCTTCTTCCTTGTCTTCAAGCCCAGTGCGGGTTTGCCCCAAGGTGTGCTTGGGCCCGGACGTCCGATACCGGTCTTACCTTCACCACCACCGTGTGGATGGTCGTTCGGGTTCATAACGGAACCGCGGACGGTAGGTCTGATTCCCATATGGCGCTTTCTTCCAGCTTTACCGATATTAATCAGGCTGTGCTCTCCGTTTCCTACTGTACCGATGGTGGCACGGCAGATGATCGGAACCATTCTCATCTCGCCTGAGGGGAGACGAAGGGTTGCATACTTGCCCTCTTTCGCCATAAGCTGTGCGGAATTTCCTGCGGAACGAACCATCTGGCCGCCCTTTCCAGGATATAACTCAATGTTGTGTACCAGTGTACCAACCGGAATCTCTGTCAGCGGCAGGCAGTTTCCGATTCTTACCTCAGCTTCCGGGCCGTTCATGATCTTCATGCCAACCTTTAAGCCTTCCGGAGCCAGGATATAAGCCTTCTCACCGTCTGCGTAGCAGATCAGGGCGATGTTGGCTGTCCTGTTCGGATCGTACTCGATCGCTGTCACCTTTGCGGGGATTCCGTCTTTCTTTCTCTTGAAATCAATGATTCTGTATTTTCTTCTGGAGCCGCCTCCATGATGTCTTACTGTGATCTTACCCTGATTGTTACGTCCGGAATTTTTCTGGAGAGAAACGGTAAGGCTCTTCTCCGGAACAGACTTCGTGATCTCTGCGAAATCAGAGCCGGTCATCTGCCTTCTGGAAGGTGTATATGGGTTATATGTCTTAATTCCCATGATCTTTTCTCCTTTTCATCATAATTTATTATCACGCTTTTGTTGCGTATGCTTGAGGAAAACGCTTCTTACAGTCCCTCGAAGATCTCGATTTCTTTGCTTTCCTCTGTCAGAGCCACGATGGCTTTCTTTGTCTTAGCGGTCTTACCGTAAGTCATGCCGCGTCTCTTTGTCTTGCCGTCCATGTTCATGGTGTTCACGCTCTTTACCTTGGTGCCCTCGAACATTTTCTCAACGGCTTCTTTGATCTGGCTCTTCGTTGCTTCCGGGTGTACTAAGAAAGTATATTTCTTATCAGCCATAGCGTTCATGCTCTTCTCAGTTACAACCGGTTTCAGGATTACGTCATAGTACTGAATCGCTGCCATTATGCGTACACCTCCTCGATTGCTGCCACAGCATCCTTTGTCAGGACGAGTGTGTTGTATTTTAAGATATCATATACATTAATTGTGCTTGTGTGGGCAGTCTTTACACCCGGAAGGTTTCTTGCGGAAAGTACCACATTGTTATCCACATCCTTGGTGACTACCAGCGCCTTATTCACATTCAGGCTGTCCAGCACGTTCTTCATAGCTTTTGTCTTGATCTCGCTTAAGCTCAGCTCGTCAAGGACAAACAGTTTGCTCTCCTGAACTCTGGAAGTGAGGGCGGACTTAAGGGCTGCCCTTCTCTCCTTCTTGTTCAGACGGAAAGAGTAATCTCTGGGCACCGGAGCGAATACGGTTCCGCCGCCTGTCCACTGGGGAGCTCTCGTTGAACCCTGCCTTGCATGGCCGGTTCCTTTCTGCCTCCAGGGTTTTCTTCCACCGCCGGAAACTTCAGAACGAGTCTTGGCTTTCTGGGTTCCCTGACGATTATTTGCAAGCTGGCTCATAACTGCCATGTGCATCAGATGCTCATTTACCTTCGCACCGAATACAGCATCGTTCAGTTCCATTGTGCCGACTTCTTTGCCTTCCATATTGTAAACAGATACGTTTGCCATCTGTATGTTCCTCCTTTCACAAAATCCTACTTACCGGACTTTACGGTTTCTTTAATTGTCACTAAAGATTTCTTCGGTCCCGGTACTGCACCTTTTACCAAAAGCAGATTGTTCTCAGCATCAACTCTTACGATCTCCAGATTCTGGATGGTCACTTTCTTGTTACCCATCTGTCCAGGCATTCCTTTTCCTTTAAATACCTTGCTGGGGTCAGAACAAGAACCGTTGGAACCTGCATGACGGTGGAACTTGGAACCATGGGCCATAGGTCCTCTGGACTGTCCATGTCTCTTGATGGCACCCTGGAATCCTTTACCCTTGGAAATAGCCGTCGCGTCGATCTTATCGCCTGCGGCGAAGATGTCAGCCTTGATCTCCTGGGCTACTGCGTATTCCTCTGCATTCTCAAGCTTGAACTCTCTGACATATCTCTTGTAGGATACGCCTGCTTTCTTGAAATGTCCCTGCATTGGCTTGTTTACCAGTTTTTCCCTCTTGTCAACAAAACCTACCTGAACTGCGCTGTAACCGTCATTCTCTGCGGTCTTTACCTGTGTCACTACACAAGGACCTGCCTGCAGTACGGTTACCGGAGTCAATACTCCGTCTTCGTTGAAGATTTGAGTCATTCCGACTTTTGTAGCTAAGATCGCTTTCTTCATTGATTTACCTCCTGTTCTTCTACAGCGGATTTGGCCCGCCTATGAGTGCCAAATCATCCTAGTCAAACAGTCGATATAAGTGGAACATAACGTTACTTCTATATCAACCTTTTAGGATAATTTCCATTGTTGCTTCTTTTACTTGTTCTTCATCTTGATGTCGATGTAGACACCTGCCGGCATTTCCAGTCTTGACAGTGCGTCAACTGTCTTCTGCGTGGGAGCCATGATATCGATCAGTCTCTTGTGGGTTCTCTGCTCGAACTGCTCTCTGGAGTCTTTGTATTTGTGTACGGCTCTCAGAATCGTAACTACCTCTTTCTTTGTGGGAAGGGGTACGGGTCCGCTCACCTTTGCTCCGTTTTTCTTTACAGTTTCGATGATTTTCTTCGCAGATGCATCAATTAACTGATGATCATATGCTTTCAATGTGATACGCATTACTTGACTTGCCATAAAAAAAGTCGCCTCCTATTCGCACTTTGTTTCAGTACGACAAGCGGTGACTGCACACTCTCCCGTGTGTGTCATGCATGACCACACGTTGTTCCCGGGCTTCGCCGGGCAGTTATATTGTACAGTGACTTGTCGCCAGTTTTCATAACTTGACATTCGCTCCACGGAAAACCTGCGGTTTTCGAGCCGCAGCAACCTCACGCTTCTACGCTATCAAGGTCACAACATGGTTGATTATAAAGGAAAACCCCTGCCTTTGCAAGGGTTTTCAAAAAAAATTTTGCAAAAAAGATTGTACTTTTTTCTGTACAATGCAGCCGTGTACGCACAATCAATTACTCGTCCGCCTCTACCATCTCTACTTTAAAGTAGTCGATCCTTGCTTCATCTTTCTTGTTCATGCGCAAAACAATGGTATTCTCATCCATAACACACGGGCGGGCAGTTCCCGGCGGATCTATGGTCTTCTTATAGGAGACTTTCACTACGCCGCACAAGGCCCCCTCCTGGTCAAGCTCTGTGGTACAGGAGAGAATTTGATGCCCATGGGCAGCATAGGTCGCCGCAGCAATCACGATAAGGCTTTCCTTTGAAAAATCTGTAGTTTCATACTCCTTCAGGCAGCTCTTCTTAAATTTCAATCCTCCGATCCACTTGCTGTTTGCGTTGATGGCCTTTTTCACTTCAAGAAAATCTTCCTTATCCCTAAGTACCACAAAATCATCTCCGCCAGCCTTCAGAAGCATACGCACTGACAATCCTGTATCATCATAAGAGAAGAACTTTCCTGCCGCAGCACAGGCTTTCTCTGTTTTCTTCGGCCTCTTTCTTACGGTAATACACACCGACGCCGTAATCTTCTGATCCCGTTTTGAAACGGCCCATACGGTCGTCTTTCCCGCCTTCTTCGCTTTTACTTCTCCCTTCAGGGAGACGTCTGCCACCTGCCGGTTTTTCACTTTCCATAACACCTTTGCGGAGGCATCTGCCGGACGTACCTTTTCCACAAACAGAGGCTTCACCTCCCCGACATAGAGGGTAACGTTTTTCCGGCTGAGCGTAAGCCTTTTCGGCGCGGGCTTCGCTTTCGCGGAAGCTGGCAGGACGCACAGCATACTGCAAACACAGAGCATCAAAAACAACATTGTCCATTTTTTCTTTTTCATAGGTAACTCCCCCTTTCCGACGCTGTTTTGCGTCTTTCCATTTTCTCCGGCTCCTTTTATGCTACGGCAAAATCCAGCGCGCCCCGACAAGGGGCGGATAGGAAGTTGCTACCACAGGATAACAGATCGCCTTTATCCGATCCCC
>DESK01000042.1:0-297 GCA_002361955.1 Lachnospiraceae bacterium UBA3316 | reverse complement strand
AAAAAATATTCCTGCGACCAATAACCTTTTTCTCACCTTACTCTTTTGCATCATCCACCTTCTCCCTGATCTAAGATTGGTTTTCTCTTCTTCTGCACAGTACGCAGAAGATATCTGTCCAACGCTATTTTACGTCTTTCTTTTTTTCCCCGGCTTATGCTACGGCAAAATCCAGCGCGCCCCGACAAGGGGAGGATAGGAATCTAATACCACTGGATCACAGATCGCCTTTATCCGATCCCCTTCTTCATACCCCTCCATCATGGAAGCATCACCATAATCCGCCAGATAGATGCT
>DESK01000011.1 GCA_002361955.1 Lachnospiraceae bacterium UBA3316 | reverse complement strand
AAAGGCTTTTGACCCCAACATCATTAAAATAGAACAGGAGAGAACAAACATGGCAGCAAGACAAAAAATAATGATTATAGACGATGACAACAATATCGCGGAGCTGATTTCCCTCTATCTGACGAAGGAATGCTTTGACACCCGCATTGTAAACGACGGGGAAGCAGCTCTCCGGGAATTTGACACCTTTGCGCCGAACCTGATCCTTCTGGACCTCATGCTGCCCGGCATGGACGGCTACCAGGTTTGCCGGGAGATCCGCCAGCGCTCCTCCGTTCCCATCATCATGCTTTCTGCGAAAGGGGAAATCTTTGATAAGGTACTGGGACTGGAGCTGGGTGCCGACGACTACATCATCAAGCCCTTTGACTCCAAGGAGCTGGTGGCCCGGGTAAAAGCTGTGCTCCGGCGCTTCCAGCCGGATAAATCCTCCTCCGCCCGTCCGACGGGAAAGATTGTGGAGTACCCGGATCTGGTGGTGAACCAGACAAACTACTCCGTAATCTACAAGGGGAAGACCATCGATATGCCTCCCAAGGAGCTGGAGCTTCTCTACTTCCTGGCCTCCTCACCCAACCAGGTGTTTACCAGGGAGCAGCTGCTGGACCATATCTGGGGCTATGAATACATCGGGGATACCCGCACTGTGGACGTACATATCAAGCGTCTGAGGGAAAAGATCAAGGACAACGAAGCCTGGTCTCTGTCTACCGTCTGGGGCATCGGATATAAATTCGAGGTGAAAAACCGATGAAGAAGAAACTCTACCTGAAATTGCTCCTGGCCTACCTGTGCTTTGGAATTTTGGGCTTTCTTGCCGTATCCACCCTGATCTCCTCCCTGACGGTAAACCATCTCATCAAATCCCACACGGAAAGTATGTACCGGGAAGCCAACTCCATCGCCTCCGGCCATCTCGCCCAGTCCTACAGGGAGGATTCCTCCCTGCAGGATTTTTATGACAGCCTGAAGGCCTTAGCCGACTGCAATTCCACAGAGATCTGGCTGATGGATACCCGGGGAGAGATCCTTTTAAATACTGCCAAAAACTACGACCTGGAGCACAGGGAATCCATCCCTGGCTTTGACACCACCCTTCTGGCAGCGAATTACTATCAGAAGGGAGATTTTTTTGGCCATTTTCCCTCCGATATGCTGAGCGTAGTGTCCCCCATCATCTCAAACTACCGGGCCAGGGGCTACATCGCCATCCACTACGACATGGAGCAGCTCACAGAAGAAAAGGACGCGTTTCTAAATATTAACTACATTACCCTTGCCGTTCTCTTTCTCCTGTCCCTGATCATCCTGCTGGTATTTACGCTGATCGTCTACCTGCCCCTGCAGAGGATCATCACCGGGGCCAACGAATTCGCCGCAGGAAATCTGAATTACAAGGTTCCCGTGGAGACCAGGGACGAGATGGGCTATCTGGCTGCCTCCATGAACTATATGGCGGGAGAGATCAGCAAATCAGGGGAGTACCAGAGAAAATTTATCTCGAATATCTCCCACGACTTCCGCTCTCCCCTGACGTCGATCAAGGGTTACCTGGAAGCCATCCTGGACGGCACGATTCCGCCTGAGATGCAGGAAAAATATTTAAATATCGTCCTTACAGAGACAGAGCGGCTGAACAAGCTGACCAGAGGGCTTCTGACGCTGAACAACTACGATGACAAAAAGACCTACCTGGAGATCACAGACTTCGACATTAACTCTGTGATCCGCAACACGGCAGCTACCTTTGAAGTTATCTGCCAGAAAAAGCAGGTGCGGATCGAGTTGATCTTTGACGCCAAGGCCCTGATGGTCACCGCAGACATGGGAAAAATCCAGCAGGTGCTGTACAACCTGATCGACAACGCCATCAAGTTCAGCCACCCGGAGTCAGCCATTTACATCGAAACCACAGAAAAGCATGAGAAGGTCTATGTCTCCGTAAAGGACACCGGCGAAGGGATCCCCAAGGAGAGCCTGAAGAAAATCTGGGAGCGGTTCTATAAAACCGACTCCTCCCGCGGCAAGGACAAGAAGGGCACGGGGCTGGGCCTCTCCATCGCCAAGGAAATCATCCAGGCCCACGGGGAGAACATCAATGTAGTCAGCACGGAGGGCGTAGGTTCCGAATTCACCTTCTCTCTCACCCGCTCCCGGAACAAGCGGAGGGAGGAAGGATAAGGCGCAGCGCCCTGTTTCGGCAGGGCATTACGTCTTTCTCCCAAGCTCCTCGATCTTTCCAATCCTCTCCAACACCAGCGCTGCCTCATCCAGCATGGCGGTGATCAGGCCGTATTCAAAGGGGGCGATCTCCCTGCGCTCCTCCAAAACCATACCCACCACAGCAGAAACATTTTCCCCTTCCATCACAGGCAGATAGATGGCCCTGGCGCTGGGCAGGGTATGGGTCGTGCAGCCCGCCCGGTGCCCGTTTCCGAACACCCAGCCTGCCACTGCCTTTTCTTCTGGGGACGTATAGGAAAGCCTTCTTTCCTCCTGCTCCCCTTCCGGTATGTCCTTTCTCAGGTAAACCCTGGGTGCGCCAATCTTCCCCTCTTCTTTCATATACACCAGCACCGTAAAATTCATCAGCTTCTGAATCTGGGCTGCGATCTCATTGCCCACGGCCTCCCTGGTGTCAATTCTGCGAAGCTTTCTGCTGTTATTCAGCAGGATATCCGTGCGGTAGGTCCGCTTCACCGTCACCTCAAACTGACTTTGCAGCTTATTTACCATGTAGGTACCAAAAAGCCCCACCGCGAGCATCATACAGAAGGTCACAGGATAACTGGAATCGCCTGCAGTCAGGGTAAACCTGGGGCCTGTAAAAAAATAGTTGAACAAAAACACGCTGACGGCGGAGGCTGCCAGCGAGCAGAGATAGCCCCTGGTCAGCACGGCTGTCGCCATTACGCCCAGCAGATAAATCATAATGATATTTGGCTCCGTCCATCCAAGCCCCGCAAGGCCGATCCCCAGCACCGTGGACAAGGCCATAAGCCCCGCCGTCTTTCCAAAATCCGGGGCAGAGATCCTGGTGATCTGGCTGGTATTTCTGTGCTTCGGTTTATAGCTCTTCTCCGTTCCCCTTCCGTTTTTCAGATCCGGAATAATATAGATATCCATATTCGGTACGGCCTGGCTGACGCAGTCCACCAGAGTCCCCTTCGTCTGCCCAAACCAAATCTTATGGTTCGTTCTCCCCAAAACCAGCTTTGTCACATTTCCGATCCTGGCATATTCCGAAATCTGTCTGGAAATATTTTCCCCATACACTGTCACGATCTTCGCCCCCAGCGTCCTGGCCAGGCGAAGGTTTTCATCCCGCCGCTTTTTATCGCTTTCCTCCATATTCTGCAATTCCCTTGTCTCCACATAGAGGGCCGTAAAGTCCGCATGGAAGGCGAAGGCCAAGCGCGCCCCCGCCCGGATGGTTTTGGGGCTGGCCGGGGAGGCGGAGATGCATACCAGCACATGCTCCCCTGCGGAAAATTCCCCGGTTCCCATGACCAGCTTTTCCTTTTCCGCCAGCCGGTTCACCCGGTCGGCCATACGGCGCAGGGCGATCTCCCGCAGGGCCACCAGCTTATCCATTGTAAAAAAATTTTCCAGAGCCCTCTCCGCCTGGGCCTTTTGGTAGATTTTCCCCTCCTTCATGCGTTCCACCAGCTCTTCCGCCTCGATGTCCACAAGCTTTACCTGATCCGCCTGGTCAAACACCGCGTCCGGAATCCGCTCACGCACCTCAATCCCGGTGATCGCCCCCACGATATCGTTCAGGCTCTCCAGATGCTGGATATTTACCGTGGTATATACCTGGATGCCATGCTCTAACAGCTCCTGGATGTCCTGGTACCGTTTCTGGTGCCTGCAGCCCGGGGCATTCGTATGGGCCAGCTCATCCACCAGCAGGACTCCCGGACGGCGGGCCAGAGCCCCGTCCAGGTCAAACTCCCGGAGCTTCACCCCTTTATATTCCACCATCCTGGCTGGAATCTGCTCCAGCCCCTCCAGTTTTTCCATGGTCTCCGGCCTTGCGTGGGGCTCCACATAGCCCGCCGCCACATCCACCCCCCGGGCCTTCAGCTTCTGTGCGGCCTCCAGCATAGCGTACGTCTTCCCCGTCCCGGCGGCAAACCCCAAAAAGATCTTCAGCTTCCCATACCCCAGCTTATGTACCCTCTCATTTTCCGCATGGAGCCTGGCCAGAAGCCGTTCGGGGCTTGGCCGTCCGTCGCCTTCCATCTACATCTCTCCCATTGCTTTTGCAATGTCCAGATTGCATTTCAGCACATGGACTCTCCCGTGCCCAAACACGCCCAGAACCTTCCCTTCCGTATGCCTCTCTATGATCTCCCTCACCCGTTCCTCGGCAAGGCCCGAAGCCTGCGCCACGGCGCTCACCTGGATTTCGGCGGCTTCCGGCGAGATGTGGGGATCCAGGCCCGACCCCGACGCTGTGAGAAGATCCGCCGGGATATCTCCCCGTTCCACGCCGGGATGGCTGCGCAGAAATTCCTCCACGTCCCTCTCCACCCGCCGGGTAAGTCTCTCGTCTGTGGGGCCGTAGTTGGCGCTGCCCGTCGAACCTCCGCGGCCTCCCTCCTCCTTCGCATAGGTGTCATATCCTCCCTCCGAGATTCTGCCCCGCAGATACATGGGATTCCCGGAAAAATCCTGGCCCACCAGCGCGGAACCTGCGGCCCGCCCCGGATCCTCCGTCCGTTCTCCCCGGGCCGTGAGCAGGCTTCCATTTGCCTGCCAGGAAAACAGCACCTGCCCCATCCCCGTTACCAGCGCCGGATAGGCCAGGCCGCAGACT
This sequence comes from Lachnospiraceae bacterium UBA3316, assembly GCA_002361955.1. GTDB lineage: Bacteria > Bacillota > Clostridia > Lachnospirales > Lachnospiraceae > Hominisplanchenecus_A. The sequence continues at coordinate 109,005 of DESK01000011.1, read as the reverse complement.
GCCATCATAACCAGGGATACGCTGATAGCGCTCCTCAAACACTTCAGAAATGGCTTCATTCCATTCATCCTCCTTATATTCCGAGCAGCTCCAGAACGGGAGCCGTCAAAAGATCGATCAGCTTGATACCGATAAAGGGCGACAAAATCCCCCCAAGGCCGTAAATTCCCATATTTTTCAAAAGAAGTTTTTCCGCGCTCATGGGTCTGTACTTGACGCCCCGCATGGCGATGGGAATCAGGCAGGGAATGATGACGGCGTTGAAGATCAGCGCCGACAAGATCGCCGACATAGGCGTAGCCAGCCTCATAATATTCAATACCTGCATCTGGGGAACTACCAGGGTAAACATGGCCGGAATGATCGCGAAATACTTAGCCACATCATTGGCGATGCTGAACGTCGTCAGGCTTCCCCTGGTGATCAGAAGCTGTTTTCCGATCTCCACCACCTCCAGGATCTTTGTGGGGTCAGAATCCAGGTCTACCATGTTGGCCGCCTCCTTCGCCGCAGACGTGCCGGAATTCATGGCCAGCCCGACGTCCGCCTGGGCCAGGGCAGGCGCGTCGTTGGTGCCGTCCCCCGTCATAGCCACCAGCTTGCCCTCCGCCTGCTCCTTTTTGATAGCCTCGATCTTATCCTCCGGCCTGCACTCCGCAAGAAAGCCGTCCACTCCCGCCTCCTTCGCTATGGTGGCCGCCGTCAGCGGATTGTCCCCCGTGCACATGATGGTCTTGATGCCCATGTCGCGCAGCCTCTGAAACCGCTCCGCCAGCCCCGGCTTTACCGTATCCTTTAAGTAAATAACCCCGTAAATTTCATGGTCCGCGGCTACCACCAGCGGCGTTCCGCCCCATCCGGAAATCTCCGACACAACAGAGTCCAGATCCTCCGGTATGCTTCCGCCTTCTGCCCTCACCATCTCCTTTATGGCCTCCGCCGCGCCTTTGCGGATCCTTACGCCGCTTTTTAAGTTGACGCCCGACATCTTGGACTGGGCTGTAAACGGCAGGAATTCTGGCTCCTCCCCCTCCATTTCCCCAACCCTGGTTCCCATCCCACGTCCCAGCTCCGCTGTGGATTTCCCCTCCGGCGTGGGGTCATACAGGGAGGAAAGTACCGCGTAATCGATCAGATCTTCCTTTTTCTTTCCCCCCACGGGATAGAAATCTGCGGCCAGACGGTTTCCGAAGGTGATCGTTCCTGTCTTATCCAGGATCATCGTGTCCACGTCCCCGCAGGCCTCCACCGCCTTTCCGGACATGGCGATCACATGAAACCTGGTGACGCGGTCCATCCCGGCTATACCGATGGCCGACAACAGGCCGCCGATGGTGGTGGGAATCAGGCAGACCAGCAGGGCGATCATGGCAGAGGCCGGAAGCCTCACCCCGGCATACAGGGCAAACGGGTACAGCGTCGCCACCACCAGCAGAAAGATCACCGTCAGCGCCGTCAGCAGAGTATTCAAAGCGATCTCATTGGGCGTCTTCTGCCGGGACGCCCCCTCCACCAGAGAAATCATTTTGTCAAGAAAGGACTCTCCCGGCTGGGAGGTGATCTCTACTTTCAGCCAGTCGCTGACCACCGTCGTGCCCCCTGTGACAGAAGAAAAATCGGTGCCCGCCTCCCTGGTAACAGGCGCGGACTCTCCCGTGATCGCTGACTCATCCACAGAGGCGATCCCCTCGATAACCTCGCCGTCGCCGGGAATGACCTCCCCTGCCTTTACCAGGACGACGTCCCCCCGCTTCAGCAGGGAAGCACTCACGGCGGTCTCCTTCCCGTCCGGGCCTAGGAGCCGCGCCCCGGTATCCTGCCTCGTCTTTTTCATGGACGCCGCCTGGGCCTTTCCCCGGCCCTCCGCCACAGATTCCGCGAAATTCGCGAAGAGAACTGTGAGAAACAGGAGTCCGCATACGATTCCATTGTAAAGCCGCAGATTCTGCTCCTCCACAGCCTGTGGGCTGTCCCCAAGGGCCGTGGGGGCCACCGTCAAAAGCAGGGCCAGCACAGCCCCCACCTCAACCACAAACATGACCGGTGTTCCGAGCATATACCGGGGATCCATCTTCTTTACAGCCCCCAGCAGTGAACTTTTGAAAATATCTTTTGTAAGCAACCTTGTCTTTTCCTGTCTGTCAGACATTTTTCTTTCCATCCTTTCCACCTAAAACCAAAGCGTCAGATGCTCCGCCACGGGCCCCAGCGCCAGGGCCGGGACAAAGGTCAGCCCGGCAAAAATATATACGATAAAAACCAGCAGAACCGTAAACAGGCCATTGTCTGTGGGCATGGTACCGGCCGAGGCCTTCACCCGCCTCTTGGCCAGAAGAGAGCCCGCCACCGCCAGCTGGGCGGCCAGGCTGACATAACGCCCCAGGAGCATGACAATCCCCGTGGTGATGTTCCAGAAGCCTGTATTGTCCTCCAGTCCCTCAAACCCTGAGCCATTGTTTGCCGCTGCCGAGGAAAATTCATACAGGATCTCCGAAAAGCCGTGGAAATCCCGATTTGCCAGGGTCTCCATCCCGGCCGGAAGGACAGCCCCGGCAGCGGAAAATCCAAGAATCAAAAGAGGGTGCAGCACCAACACGAGCACCACCAGCCTCATTTCCCTTCCCTCGATCTTCTTTCCCAGATACTCCGGCGTGCGTCCCACCATCAGCCCGCAGATAAACACCGTCAGGACCACATACATCATCATATTCATCAGTCCCGTCCCCATGCCTCCGAACACACAGTTCATCATCATGTGAAGCATCGGAACCATACCGCCGAGGGGCGTCAGGGTACTATGCATATTGTTGACGGAGCCTGTGGTGAAGGCGCTGGTGGCGGCAGTAAACAACGCCGACTGGTCAATCCCGAAGCGCACCTCCTTCCCCTCATAGCTTCCCGGCCCCTGGAGCCCTGCCTGGGCAAGCCTGGGATTTCCCGCCATCTCAGACCCATAGCAGAGGGCCAGGCCGGCCAGAAAGAGAATAGCCATGGCGGCAAAGATCGCCCTGCCCTGTTTCCCCTTCGACGCCATTTTGCCGAAGGTGAGGACGCAGGCGGCCGGGAGCAGCATCATGGAGAAAAGCTCCAGAAGATTGCTGATGATCGTGGGATTCTCCAGCGGCGACGCCCCGTTCGCGCTGAAAAATCCGCCGCCGTTCGTGCCCAGATGCTTGATGCTCTCCAGGGCCGCCACAGGCCCCAGGGCGATATCCTGAAAGCTTCCCGTGACCGTCTCCACCGTCACATTTCCCCCGAAGGTACAGGGCACCCCCTGCCAGACCAGCGCCAGCCCGATGACCAGGGAGCCGGGCAGTAAGAGCCTGGTGGTGACCCGCACCATATCCTCGTAGAAGTTTCCCACATCCTCCCTTTTTCCTGCAAATCCCCTGCACAGAGCCATGCAGGCCCCGTAGCCTGTGGCCGCCGACGTAAACATCATAAAGATAACCACCAGCATCTGGCTCAGATGGGAGAGCCCCTCCTCCCCAAAGGAATGCTGCATGTTGGTGTTTGTCATAAAACTGATCACCGTGTGAAGGGAAAGCACAGGCCCCATTCCCGCAGCGCCGTTGGGATTCAGGAACAGCCTTCCCTGAAACCGCAGCAGAAAGTATCCCATCAGGATCATCACACCGTTTGTCAACACCAGGTTCCCCATATACTCCTTCCAGCCCATGCCTCTCCTGTCAATCCGGCAGAGCCTGTAGATCCCCTGATCCACTCTGTCAAAAAAGGGATCCCCAAAGGTCTTCTCCCCCGCCGCGATATGGTACATATAGGTGCCGGCGGGAATCACGGCCAGTAAAAAAATGGCCAGGGTCAAAGCAATTTGTAACATGCCTTTTTATTCCTCCTTTAATTTTAAGTTCCGATAATCGTACCACAGACCTTAAAAAGTTGGTGTTAAAAAAGAGGCCCTCTCCGCAAAAACAGCGTTAAGATCACCGCAAAAAACAGCAAAGAGCCTGCGGCTCATACAAGCCGCAGGCTCTTTGCTGTTTTTGGAACCGCCCTTTTCCGGCAGTTCTCTTTTACGCATATTCCTATACGAATTTTGCAGTATTCAGTTTGATGCCAGGTCCCATGGTTGTCGCAAGGGTGACACTCTTCAAATACTGGCCTTTAAGTGCGCTGGGTCTCGCTTTTACGATAGCACCCATAAGCGTCTGGAAGTTGTCCGCTAACTGCTCCTCGGTAAAAGAAGCTTTTCCGATTGGCACGTGAATGATGTTGGTCTTATCCAATCTGTACTCGATCTTACCGGCTTTGATATCCTTAACTGCCTTTGTTACGTCCATGGTTACAGTTCCGGCCTTGGGGTTCGGCATTAAGCCCTTCGGTCCAAGGACACGGCCCAGACGTCCAACTACACCCATCATATCCGGTGTAGCTACGACTACATCGTAGTCAAACCAGTTCTCGTTCTGGATCTTCGGGATCAGCTCCTCGCCGCCGACGAATTCTGCGCCCGCTGCCAGAGCCTCATCTGCCTTCGCGTTCTTTGCGAATACCAGAACACGAACCTTTTTACCTGTTCCGTGGGGCAGTACGACAGCGCCTCGGATCTGCTGATCCGCATGACGGCCATCACAGCCTGTTCTGATGTGAGCTTCGATCGTTTCGTCAAATTTCGCTACTGCTGTCTTCTTCGCTAATGCAATAGCATCCGCTGTATCATAGAGCACTGCGCGGTCAATCGCCTTAGCAGCCTCTACATATTTTTTTCCTCTTTTCATATTAAATAACCTCCTGGTGGTGTTTGCGGGAATCTCCCTCCCACTTTATCTTCGATTTACTCTTCAACCGTGATACCCATGCTGCGCGCAGTACCTGCGACCATGCTCATAGCCGCCTCGATGCTTCCCGCATTTAAATCCGGCATCTTCATCTCTGCGATCTCTCTTACCTTATCCTTGGAGATCGTAGCTACCTTTGTCTTGTTCGGTGCGCCTGAACCAGACTTAAGGTTGCAAGCCTTCTTCAGAAGAACGGCTGCAGGCGGAGTCTTTGTGATAAAGCTGAAGCTTCTGTCCGCGTAAACAGTGATCACTACGGGGATGATCAGATCGCCCTTATCGGCTGTCCTTGCGTTGAACTCCTTTGTAAACTGAACGATATTGACACCATGCTGTCCAAGAGCAGGACCAACTGGCGGAGCCGGTGTAGCCTTGCCCGCCGGGATCTGTAATTTAATATAACCTGTTACTTTTTTTGCCATTTTAGGCACCTCCTATGTGGTAATGTCGGGGGTTTCCCTCCCACGTCCGATAAACCGCGAATTCGCTTACCGGAATTACTGCTAGTTACATTTTTTTAACTTCCGTGAAACTGATCTCAACCGGTGTTTCACGGCCAAACAGCTCAACGTTGATCGTAACGATCTGCTTACTGTCGTTCAAAGCCTGAACGACGCCCACGGTGTCTTTCCAGACACCTCCGGTAATCATTACCGTGTCGCCCTCCTTGAAGTCCACAAGAAGCTCTGCTTCCCTGATTCCAAGAGGTTTCATTTCCTCTTCGGTAAGTGGCACTGGCTTAGATCCAGGTCCAACAAATCCGGTAACACCTCTGGTATTTCTCACTACATACCAGGTGTCATCATTCATAATCATATTGAGAAGCACGTATCCCGGAAACAGCTTCTTCTGAACCTGCTTCTTGGCTCCGTTCTTTACCTCGACAACATCCTGCATGGGGACTCTGACCTCCAGGATCTGATCCTCCAGATGCCTGTTTTCGATCGTCTTCTCAATGTTGGCCTTTACCTTGTTCTCATACCCGGAATAGGTATGAACGACATACCAGTTTGCTTCTGACATAAAATCACCCTTGCCCTTACTTCACTATGAAATCTACACCATACTGTACCAGGAAATCCAAAACGGCGATGATGACGCCCAGTATCACAGAAAGAACGACCACAGCTGTAGTCTGCTTGCCAAGTGATTTCTTGTCCGGCCAGACGATCTTGTTGTACTCAGCCTTCAGGCCGTCGGACCAGCTCTTTTTTGGAGTTTTATCTGTCTTTGCAGTTTCTCCCATCTCGTCACTTTCCTTTCCGGCGACTACTTTGTCTCCTTGTGCATTGTGTGTTTTCTGCAGAACCTACAATATTTCTTAGTTTCCATTCTGTCCGGATGATTTTTCTTATCCTTCGTCGTGTTGTAATTACGCTGTTTACATTCCGTACAAGCCAATGTGATTCTTGTGCGCACAACTTCCACCTCACTCTCGTTGTATTTTGCCGACAGCCGGAAGGCCGTCGATTTTAGGCATAAAAAAAAGACCTACTTCCATTCGCCTGTCCAGTGTAACACAGGCAAATGTGGGAAGTCAAGCCTTTTCTTTACGAATCTATACAACCTTTAATTTGAATTTCTGGATCTCCTTCTCGCTGGAGACTTTCTCGATCTCCGCTCCCAGGCCGCGAAGCTTCTCCTCGAAATTCTCGTAGCCCCGCTGGATATACACGATATCGTCCACAATCGTGATCCCCTCTGCCGCGAGCCCCGCGATCACGAGGGCAGCCCCGGCACGCAGGTCAGGCGCGCTGACGCGGGCTCCTGTGAGCTTCTCCACCCCGGTAATGATGGCGGTGTTGCCCTCCACCTTCACGGAAGCGCCCATTCTGGCCAGCTCGTCAATATATTTAAAACGATTCTCAAAGATACTCTCTGTCACAATACTCGTTCCCTTGGCGATGGCCAAAGTAACGCCGATCTGTGGCTGCATATCCGTGGGATATCCCGGATAGGGCAGTGTTTTGACGTTTGTGTTCGTCAGACGCCTGGAGGCCACCACACGGACAGCGTCGTCAAACTCCTCCACCTCGCATCCGATCTCCACCAGCTTTGCCGTGGTGGCTTCCAGATGCTTCGGAATCACGTTCTTTACCATCACGTCGCCCTTCGTCGCCGCTGCCGCGAACATGAAGGTTCCGGCCTCGATCTGGTCCGGGATGATCGAATACTCTGTCTTGTGGAGCTTCTCCACGCCCCGGATGCGGATCACATCCGTTCCGGCGCCCTTGATATTGGCTCCCATACTGTTCAGGAAGTTCGCCACGTCTACCACATGAGGCTCCCTGGCTGCGTTCTCAATGGTCGTACGCCCCTCTGCCATGGCTGCGGCCATCATGATGTTGATGGTAGCTCCCACAGAAACGGTATCCAGGAAGATATGGCTGCCCCGCAGCCTCTCAGCCTCCGCCACGATCGCGCCGTTTATGATCTTGACGCTGGCTCCCAGTGCTTTAAAGCCCTTCAGGTGCAGGTCGATAGGTCTGCTGCCAATATTGCAGCCGCCGGGAAGAGGAACTTCCGCCCGCCTGTATTTTCCAAGCAGAGCGCCCAGCAAATAGTAAGACGCACGGATCCGTTTGATATACTCGTAATCTACGCTGAAATCACCTATCATGGATCCATTGATGGACACCTTGTTCCGATCAATCCGGTTTACCGTAGCGCCGATTCCGCTGATGGCCTCCAGCAATACATTGATATCCTGGACATCCGGCAGATTCTCCAGAAGCACAGTCTCATCTGTCATGATCGCTGCTGCCAAAATTCCCAGCGCCGCGTTTTTCGCGCCGCCGATCTCTACTTCACCGACTAACGGGTTTCCACCCCTGATAATATACTGTTCCATAGGACACCTCGAATTCTTCTTTCCGGCCGCGCACATCAGATCACCGATGTATGCCGCCGCCCTTATTCATATACTACCCACTATTTAATAAAAAAGTGCTTGCGATGAGGGCACTTTCTGTTAATTTTTAAGCCAATCATTCCTCACTGCCCCTTACAATGAGAAACAGTCTCTTTTTTTCGGCTCTCTGTATACATGTTTACCTCAACATTATATCATATTTTACCCCTTTGTAAATAAAAATTAAGATTTCAGTAATTTTCTATAAATCTTTCAGCCTGGGCAGGAGCTTTTCTATGGTTTGCTGTACATCCAGTCCCCCTTCCGGTACGGTAATGTCGGCATATTTCTCATAAAGAGGGACACGCTCCCGATATAAGTCTTCCAGGGTCTGGCCCTCCTTCAGGACGACTCCCCGGTGCTTCAGGTTGCCCAGGCGGCGCTCCAGCTCACGGTAGGGAAGCTCCAGGTAAACGACCGTACCTATGCTTTTCAGGTGTTCCATCGCTTTCGCCCCGTATACGGCGCTGCCTCCCGTGGCAATGACGCACCGTTCCGCGCAAAGCTGGCTGTTGACCCGCTCCTCCACCAGAAGGAACCCATCATTCCCCACTTCCTCCATAATCTCAAACAGGCGCTTGCCCTCCTGCGCCTGAATGATCAGATCCGAATCCAAAAATCCATATCCCAGTACCTTGGCCAGTACCACGCCTACCGTGCTTTTCCCGGAACCGGGCATCCCGATCAGGATGATATTTTTCATAGCTTCTGTCACCTGCCTCTTTGCTTCTATCTGAAAACAGTTTTCGATAGAGTACCACAAAAACGCATTTCTTTCAACCTTTTCTCATAGAATGCAAGGACATTGTTTCCCTACAGGTGGCCTATGGAAAAAGACAAACGCTCCCTTATCCTGAAAATCCTGCTGCTCCCGGCAGCTCTTCTGCTTCTGCTCTCCATCCGCTTCTACGCGGACAACCGGGAATTTTCCCGCTTTACCGAAAAAATGTTTCGTGATGAGATTACCGGAAATACCCTGAACCTTCATTATACCCTGTCAGACCCTAAGGCCTGCGGCATAGAGTCTTATCCCGTGACCTTAGGCTCCGCTTCCCCGAAAGCCCTGGCTCAGGGCGTCTCCGCCTTAAAGCATTACCGGGAGGCCCTCGCCTCCATCCCCTGCAAAAATCTCTCCCGGCAGAACCGGCTGACCTACGAGATTCTCGCCTCCTACCTGGAGATCCAGGAACAGGGCAAAGACTTTCTGCTCTACGCGGAGCCTCTGGGGCCCACCATCGGCACCCAGGCCCAGCTCCCCGTCCTGCTGGCAGAGTATACCTTCCGGAACGTATCTGATATCAAAGAGTACATGACGCTCCTCTCCCAGATGGATGAGTATTACGCCTCCATCCTCCAGTTTGAAAAGGCCAAATCCGACGCCGGCCTTTTCATGAGCGATTCCTCCGCTGATCATATTATCTCTCAATGCCAGGCATTTATCGACGCCGACGAGAATTTCCTTCTTCCAATTTTTGAAGAAAAAATAAAAGCTGTGCCCGGCCTCTCCCACACCCAGAGGGAGGAGCTCACGGCACAGCATGAAGCCATCGTAAAAAACCACGTCATCCCGGCTTACAGCCTTTTGATCGAGGGCTTATCGGGCCTGAAGGGAACCGGCAAAAATCCCGGAGGGCTGGCAAACCTGCCGGAGGGCCGCCGGTACTACGAATACCTGGTCAAAGACAGCACCGGATGCTTCGATTCCATATCTGCGCTTGAACAGCGCATCCAAAAGCAGCTTGCGTCTGACTATGAGGAGCTTCAGGCCCTGCTCAAGACCCACCCGGAAGCCCCGGAGCTTGCTGCTTCCGGCGGCCAGCGCCCTGACCCCGCCGCCATCCTGGCCGATCTTCAGAAAAAGATGGCTGCCGATTTTCCGGCGCCGCCCGCCGTCTCCTGCGAGGTCAAATACGTCCATAAGTCCCTGGAGGACTTTCTGAGCCCCGCCTTTTATCTGACGCCGCCCATGGATAACCTTACCTCCAACGTGATCTACATCAACAACCTTTCCGGCTACACGCCGCTGGAGCTGTACACCACCCTGGCCCACGAAGGCTATCCGGGCCATCTTTACCAGACCATCTGCTCCGGCAGCGCCCCCTCCAATAAGGTGCGCAATATTTTAAACTTCGGCGGCTATGTGGAGGGCTGGGCCACCTATGTGGAAATGTATTCCTACGGCCTGGCGGACGCGGACCCCGCCGCCGCAGACCTGTACCGGCTGAACCGCTCCATCATCCTGGGCGTCTCCAGCGCCCTGGACATCGCTGTCAATTACCACGGCTTTACCAGGGAACAGGTGGCGGACTGCCTGTCAAAGATTGGCTTTTCAAGCAGCGCTGCCGCCGACTCCCTCTACGACGCCCTCATTGAGTCCCCGGCCAACTACCTGAAGTACTATGTGGGATATCTCTGCTTCTCCGATCTCAGAGACGCGGTTCAAAAGGCCAGGGGGAAGGATTTCAATTTAAAGGACTTCCACAGAGAAATCCTGGAAATCGGCCCGGCGCCCTTTTCCGTACTGGAAAAACACCTGCTTGCGGATTGAGCAGCCCTTTCTCTATTTCCACTCATACTTCGTAAGCTTTCCCGCAAGCTGCATATCTGCGAATCCGTTCTGGCGCAAGGCCTCGTAGAGGACGATCGCCACGGAATTCGACAGATTCAGCGAGCGGATGTCCCCCATCATGGGAATGCGGATGGCGGTTTCCTGGTTTTCCACCAGGATCTCCTCCGGGATTCCGCCGCTCTCCTTCCCAAACATCAGGTAGCAGTCCGGCTCGTACGAAGCCTCCGTATAGAGCCTGGATCCCTTGGTGGTGGCCATATAGATCTTCGCCCCCGGATTTTTTTCCAGGAACTCTTCATAATTCATATAAGTCGTTACATCCAGATCCTTCCAGTAGTCCATACCGGCCCGCTTCAGCGCCTTTTCATTTAAGCGGAAGCCAAGAGGCTCGATCAGATGAAGCCTGGTGCCTGTGGCCACACAGGTGCGGCCGATATTTCCCGTATTGGACGGTATCTCCGGTTCAAAAAGCACGATATTCAATGCCATATTGCAAGCCTCCTCAAATCGCCTTTAATCTCTTTACAAACCTTCTAAGCCTCTCTAAGGCGATCCTCAGATCCTCCAGCGAATAGGCATACGAGATCCTCAGATAGCCCTCCCCGCACGCGCCGAAGGCAGAGCCGGGAACTACGGCCACCCGCTCCTCCGCCAGCAGCTTCTCGGCAAACTCCTCGGAGGTCATGCCAAATTCCTTGATACAGGGAAATACGTAAAAAGCGCCGAAGGGCTCGAAACAGGGCAGCCCCATCTCCTTAAACGCATGCATCAGGTAACGGCGGCGGCCATTGTAGGCATTGCGCATCTCCAGCACATCCGCGTCGCCGTTTCTGAGGGCCTCCACCGCCGCGTACTGGCTGTTTGTGGGGGCGCACATGATGGCAAACTGATGGATCTTTGTCATCTGATGGATGATCTCCTGGGGGCCGCAGGCGTATCCCAGCCGCCACCCGGTCATGGCGTAGGCCTTGGAAAACCCATTCATGGTAATCGTCCGTTCCTTCATTCCCGGCAGGCTGGCGATGGATACGTGCTCCACATCATACGTCAGCTCGGAATAAATCTCATCCGACAGCACAAAGATATCCTTTTCGATGATCACCTCTGCGATCGCCTCCAGATCCTCCCTGCGCATGACAGCGCCTGTGGGATTGTTCGGGAACGGCAGCACCAGCAGCTTCGTCTTATCGGTAATGGCCTCGAGAAGCTCTTCTTTTGTCAGGCGGAACTCATTCTCCGCCTTCAGCTCGATGATCTTCGGCACGCCGTCTGCCAGCACGGCACAGGGCAGATAGGACACAAAGGAGGGCTGGGGAATCAGCACCTCATCGCCGGGGTTCAGCATCACCCGCATAGCCAGGTCGATGGCCTCGCTTCCCCCCACAGTAATCAGCGTCTCCTTGTCCGGATTGTACTCCACATGGCAGCGCCTTTTCAGATACTTGCAAATCTCCACTCGCAGCTCCCGCAGGCCGGAGTTGGAGGTATAGAAGGTACGCCCTTTCTCCAGGCTGTAGATACCCTCATCCCTGATATGCCAGGGAGTATCAAAGTCCGGTTCTCCCACGCCCAGGGATACCACATCGTCCATCTCACTTACGATATCAAAAAATTTCCGGATACCAGAGGGCTGTATGTCTTTTACTTTATCGGCAATCGGGTTTCTCATAGCGTCACCAGCATCCTTTCATCCTTATTTTTCTTGGCGAAAATAGTCCCGTGATCCTTATATTTCTTTAAAATAAAGTGAGTGGCCGTACTCAGCACCGAATCCAGGGTGGACAGCTTATCAGATACAAAGCCCGACACCTCCCGCAGTGTCTTTCCTTCCAGGATCACCATCAGGTCATAGGCTCCTGAGATCAAGTACACAGACTTGACCTCAGGGTAATTATAGATGCGCTCCGCGATCGAATCGAAGCCCTGCCCTCTCTGAGGCGTCACGCGCACCTCGATGAGAGCCGTCACCTTCTCCGCTCCTGTCTTATCCCAGTCGATCATCGTATGGTAACCGCAGATCACCTGTTCCTGCTCCATCCGGCTGATCTCATTTGCCACAGTCACCTCATCTGAGCCCAAAAGCACTGCCAGCTCCCCCAAATCCACACGGCTGTTCTTCTCAATAAATGTTAAAATCTGATCTCTCATAGTCTTTCCCTCCTTTGCCGCCTGTCCGCGGCTGTTCTTTCCGCGCGGCCGTCCTGTCTTTTCACTGCCGCCTTTCTTTTATCTTATAAAATTCGTCCCTCTGGGGCCGATCCAGAAATCTCTTGTTCCCGTCGTTCCAGAGAATACGGTCGTTTCCGTCTGTCAGCCTGCCGATCACTGCCGCCGGGATTCCCTCTCTTGCGAGTTCCTCCGCCAGAGCCGCCCCCTGGGGCGCCGCCACCAGCAGGCTTCCCGCGGACAGCACGTTATACGGGTTGATATCAAAGTATTCACAGATCTCTATGCTCTCCTGCTTTACGGGAATCTGCCTCAGATTTACCTCCATCCCGGCTCCCAGCTTCTCGGCAAGCCTCCAGAGGGCCGTAAAAATACCGCCCTCCCCAAGAGGGCAGATCTCCTCCGCGCCCAGGCCCAGAAGTACCTGCCTGTCCGCCTCCACGGTGATCTGCTCCCCGAGCTTCCCGGCCCCCCGCAGGAAGGGCGCCGGGAACCGCCGTCCCAGTTCCTCCCCCCGGTCGGCCGCCAGCATTGCCGTAGCCTCCATAGCGATCCATTTTGTCACGATTAAGTCCATCCAAATTTCCCTTGCTTTCTATAAACCTGTACGGTTCACTCCGTTCACAGTAACGTTCACAAATCCATCCAAAATTTGCCCACACCTGTATCACTTTCTCACGGTCTGCGCAGTAACCTAAATCTCTGAAAGGTCAAAAGGGGCTGCTAACGCAGCCCCTTTCCCTGTCGCAGCCGTCTCGTTATCCTCCGGCTGCCGTATATTTTACAATTGCTGCCCACAGCAGCCCTTTACATCTCTACGGTAGGGATATCCGGCACCATATCATCCGGCTCAGGCGGATCGATCTGTTCCTCGGTGGGAGGCGTCTCCGGCTGAGCGTCCGTCTGGGGCTGTGACTCAGACTGGGGCTGGCTCTCCGGCTGGGACTCCAGTTGAGATTCTGACTGAGACTGGCTTTCACTCTCCCCTGTCTCGCTCTCTCCCGTGGTGCCGCCGCCTGCGATAATGCTCTGGACTGCCGCCAGGTCATTGTTGGCGATGGCCGCCTGTAGCTGGGCCACGATATTCGGGTCTGAGGAAGCGATTCCCACGTCGTAGCAGGTCGGCGTGGCCTGATACGTACTGCTGTTTACCTGAGTCTCCGTTGTTTCCCCGTTCTCCGTGACGATCTTCCACAGCTGGGCTGTCAGCCCCGCATGGGCGCTCTGGGTCTGGCTCAGATATCCCACATTGGCGTCGGATCTGGCATAAAGCTTCACGCCGCTGGGCTCTGAGGTGCTGATGGTGCGGCTCTCATAGCTCACCGTGCGGTCCGCCGGGCGGTACTCCTTTCCGTAGACCGTGAAGGTCAGCTCCCCGCCGTACCCATAGCCCTCGATATAGACCGGGGCATCCGTATTATTCGCAAATCTGAGGTCCATCAGGCCCTCCGCGATAGCCGCGTCCTTGGACGGATCCACATAGGACACCGTCATGGTGTGGTTATGCCGCTCAATGATCTCCAGCTCCGCCTTTAAGAGAGCGTTGTACAGGGTGGTAGATACCTGGCAGATCCCGCCGCCGTAGCTGTCCACCACCTTCCCGCTCTCGTAGGAGGGGGCCAGTTCATAGCCGTTCTCCGCCGTAAAGGGTTCCACAGCGGCCGTCACGGAAAAGGATTCGCCGGGATAGAGCAGCGTCCCGTTGATCTTTGACGCGCCCACCTCCACATTCGTATTTCTCTGCCAGGTGGAACCATAGTATGTCGTCGCTGTCCCCAGCACATCCTTCACCTGGGACAGCTCCTCCTCTGTTCCCCGGGGCTTATCCTCGTCCGCCGCCAGCTGTATCTCACCGCCCTGGCCCTTCCAGGATTTATTCATATATTCATAAACCTTTGTTACGGATTTCTCCACATTCAAAACCACGCCCGTGACTCCGGGCTCGATCACAAACTCCCCGTTCTCGCCCCGGGAAAGGCTTCCCGGCACAGCCTCACAGTCCAGCTCTTCCTTCTGGCTCTTCAGGTAAGACTTGATCACCGACTTGTCGGCCTCATACTCCAGGTCATACGTTTTGTTGTGGTTTTCCAGATCCTTGTTGTCCTTGTAGCGTTTTACGATATTGCCGGACTTTCCAAGGCCCATGGCCTCCTCCACGATCTCCTCATTGGCCCAGCTCATGCCCAGGTCCGCGGCGCTGGCTTCCACCCTACTGCTCCCGGCCGTAAGGGTCACCTTATCCTTAAGCTCCTCCGCGGCTTCCTTCTTCACCGCGTCGGACGCCTCCTTTGCCGTCATCCCGGATACATCGGTAGTCCCGATCACCACGCCCTTGTTAATCTTCTCCTCCGTGTCTGCCGCCCGCACTGCTCCCCCTGATACTGCCAGCGACAGCGACCATACGCCGGCTGCTATCAAAACCGGCACAAATCCTCTTTTTTTCATTATTTACCCCTCTTTTCTAAGCTTTAACGTTATAAGTTCAGCCAAAGGCTGAACCGTAACACTTTACCCGCTAAATTAAACCAGCCATGCCAGCACGCTGGGAACTACCATGGCGGCAATCACAACAATAATAATTACTGACGCGATTCTTTTCTTTGTTTTGTTGTCATTAAAATTAATCATACGGCTCACCTCTTGATTCTTCCATAATTTAATATAATAGAGTCAATCATCCTGGATGCCTCGCTCTTTGTCATGGACTCTGCGGGCACATCCAGTTCTATTCTATGATATTTTATTAAATCATTCAAGTAAACTTTTTGCGATTTCGTGATGGGACTGTCTTTTTTCACCGTGTAGTACAGAGGGGACGGTTCAAAGGCGGCGGGAGACACCTCATAAAAATCCCTGCGCAAATACTGGTAGAGCCTGCTTGCCGCCACCGCGTCGTCGTAAGCCCTGTGGCAGTGCTCCCTGTCGATCTGGTAATACCTGCACAGGGATTCCAGGCTTTTGCTCTTTGGTTCCTCCATGAACTTCCGGGCAATCCCGCAGGTATCGATCCCCTCCCGCTCAAACTCCAGGCCCAGATTTACGGCCGCCTTTTTCATAAAGCTGAAATCAAAACGGATATTATGTCCCAAAATCGGCGTCCCGCCACTAAAATCCAGGAAGCCCTCCACCGCCTCCCGCAGCCGGGGCGCCCCAGCCACCATCTCGTCGGTGATTCCCGTCAATCCGGTAATAAATTCCGGGATCCTGATCCCGTGGTCGACAAATGTGAGATACGACTCCAGCACCTCCCCGTCCCTCACCCTGGCGGCCCCGATCTCCAGGATCTTATCCTTCTTTGGGTCAATGCCGGTAGTCTCCAGGTCAAGGGCTATGTACTCTATAGACATGTTCTTCCTCCTCTGACGATCGCTCATCCGTTTAAAATTGTCTTTGGCGATAAGCCTTTGCACTTATCAGTTTACAATAAAATCCACATATTCCGTCTTGTCATGGTAAGAAAATTCCAGGCGGTACACGCCGGATCCCGCTTCTTCCGAGACAAGGCCCTTCCACAGGGCGTCTCCCTTTGACAGCTTCACCAAACAGCCGTCTTCATTGGCAAACACCTCCTGCCAATCCAGGCAGGTATAGCTGCGGTTTTCCTTATCAAACTGATAGACTGCTACCGATACCTCATCTTCCGTTCCTGACGTCCCCTCTTCGAAGGCACGTACTTTCAACGTAAACGCCTCGCCTTTTTCCAGCAGGCGTCTTTGCTCTCCCTCACCGTCAGCCTGCGCCGTTCCCACGCCCAGCGTGTACCTCGGCTCCGCCTGCACCGGAAAGCTTGCGATCCCGCGGGTCTTAAGGTCCACCTCACGGTAATAGGACGCGTCTCTCACGGCATATAAACTGGCAAGGAGCGTCACCTGTCCGCCTTCACCGCCGCAAAAAGCGCCGACCCCGGCATGGAGCGTCACCCTGTGCGTGCCGGCCTCTTTCAGCGGAAGGATAAAAGCACGGTGCCCCTCGCTTGCCGCCACCTGCTGCCCGCCATACACAGCCGTCATCCCCTCCGGGAACGGCCAGGTAAGGACATTTCCAGCTTCGTCTGTCTTTAACTTTCCACTTTCATCCACTTCGACCAGCTCCAGCTTCACCGCATACTCCCGTCCCAGACAGCGTGTATCGGTAACCTCCGGAGTCTCTGTAATCTCCAGCTGCAATTCATATGTATCACGGCAGCTGCAGGCTCTGCCACCATCCGCCAGTTCCACCTTCACCGAATGGCTCTCCGAGGTATTTCCAGAAAGGAGCCCCGGATCGCTTACCTCCGGATGGGAGGGGTACATTATTTCTACATTTGCTGCGTCTCCCACCGTGGCGATATGTCCAAGCTTTGCGCAAACCGTCTGCTCCTCTGGCATTCCAGTCTCCCCATTGCCAAAATCCAGGATAAAGCGCAGCTCTTCTTTTACCGGCCCTTCCGCCGGGATGTCCCCCTGGCTGCCAAGTGCTGCTGACAGGCTGTACATACTGCACTCACCTGCCGCGCCCATCTGCCTGAAATCCGATAAGGAAATCTCTCCTTTTTCTTCTGTACAATAATAATACCAGTAGCTTGGCCCATAGTCCTGGATCTTTGCGATCATCAGAACCGTCGTTCCGGGCGGTAAGGCAAAGTCCCCGTCTGCCTGCCATTCCTTCTCTAACGGAATCTCCTCATTTCCCGGAGTTTGCAGGAAATACGCCAGGTTTCCCTCTGCCTCTTCCTGCCGGAGCTCATATCCCTCTAAAGATTGGGGGACGCCCCCTTGTATCACCGACTGCAAACTGGCCTGTCCGTCGGCGGATCCCTCTTTCACGGCAGTCACCAGGATGTCCTCTCCGCCCCGCAGACGGAGCTCATGAAATCTTGTCTGCAAAACCTCCTGCTGCTTCTCATACCGGCCGGGCATATACTGGGTGGTAAACGCGAACGTACACGCCGATTCCTCCGGAGCCGCAGGCTTCACCTGCTCTCCTCCGTCCATTCCCCCGTACTGCCGTCCATAAGCCCCCACAGCCGTCTGCGCAGGAAGCACTGTCTCCGGGTTTTCCATCGGCAAAGACTCCCCATAGGAGAATTCCGTCCCCACGTTTGCTTCCGGAATCAAGATCTCCAGCTTTCCGTCAGCATCGGGGCGCAGAACCGTCGTCTCCTTTGTGTAATCCTGTGTCACATCCGATTTAAAGAAATAAAGAGAACAGCTCTCATTCATTTCCAGCGGCCTGGAAATCTGCATTTTTCTGTCCGCTCCCTGCTCTTCGATAGGCTGCTGCGAAAATACCTTCCTGTCGGCGTCCCACTGATACGTAAGGGCATTTGTCTGGTCAACCGACAGCCCCATGGGCCAGATGATATACGGCCTGGCCCCATCGGTTATGCCTTCCTCCCTTGGAATATGATTTTTCAAAATCAGCTCCGCATACACGTTTCCCGGGGAATCCTGAATCTCATAGCTCAGTGCCTGCTCTTCCCTATGTAAAATAAAATGCAATTCTATCGTCTTTTTATAGGGAGCTGTGCTTTCTATAGAAAGTATCACTTCTTCGCCGTCCAGATAGTTCTGCTCTGCGCAGGACGCAAGCTCCAGGATCATCTCCCGCTCTTCAGGCTCACAGGCGGCCCCCTCCTCGTTTCCGAGCGTTCCCTGCAGCAAAGGCTCTCCCTCTTCGCTTCCTCCCCGAACTGCGCTGAGAAGCCCCTCCTCATCCGCCGTCTTGACAGAGGCCAGGCCTGCGGAAGCCTCAAGCCTTACCTGGTATACAATCTTTTTCCGGGTTACGCGCAGACTATCATAATAATTGCGCAGCTCCATGGTAATTGTATGGCGCGAGCCCCCGTACAAATGATAGGTTTTCTCTTCTTTTTCAGAAAACCGGCCGTTTTCCATCTTACTGTCCCCTGTCAGGTCCACGGAAAAATAAAAAGGATCCGAGGTCACCGCGCAGGGCTTTGCCTGATAAACCGTTTGATATTTTGCGTAAGCAGACGGCACAAGAAAACAGGCCGCAAGGCATACGATCCATAGCGTTAAAATGTTTCTGCCGTTCTTTCTTCTGTCTCTATATCGCCGCTCCATATGTTCCCCCTACCTCTTTTGTTCCGCGTGGACAGACAGGCCGATGGCGCCTACCCCGCCGGCATACTCGTACTGCGCCGCCTCTTTTTTCCAGGAAACGGTCAATTTATAAGTCACGCTCTGCCCGTTGGACTTCAGCTCATCCTCCCACTCCATGGGAAACTCCTGCGGACCCCCTTCGTCCGAAACCGTCGGATCCGCCTCTGTAACCGTCAGCGTAAGGGGCAGATTCCCCTCCAATTCCGCCACAGCTAAAATACGGACGTCTACCTCACTGTTATTCGTCACAGTAAACAGGAGCTCCTGGCTGGATCCAGGCTCCAGCTGCAAGGGAAAGCTCTGTTCAAACCCTCTAAAATCCGCGTCAATAGAAAATTTCGCCGTTCTTGCCCCTTTCGCTTCTTCATCCGAGGAGATATATTTCGCCCAGAAATCGGAGGACAGTAAAACAAAGAGCGTAGCAAACAATATGGCAAACGCTAAGATACGTAATATCCAACTGACCCTTTTTGCTTTGTCCTGCATCATCCGACTCTTCTCCTTTTCTTACATTTCCCCGTCACTCTCGTGTAAAGCACTCTTCAAACGGCAAATCTCCTCCCTGAGCTTCTCCTGCTCCTCATCTTCTTTGCTTCCCTCTTTCCAATAGGATACTTCCAGCAACAGAACTACCACTGCCAAAGAGGCGAAAACCCCGGCCGGCGTTTTTAATCTGCGGACGACGCCGCCCACTCCCGGGATGTGTCCGATCATTTTCCCCTTTACATCCGATAACCGGATCGGTGCGTCCGGGGCATTATTGGCGTCCCCCTTGGTAACCAGCTTCTCCCCTTCCTTCTCAATCACCCGGTGGATAATCAAGTCCCCGTCCGCTTCATAGACAACAATATCTCCCACCTCATACTCTTTCTGCCGGTGAACCACCGCCAGATCGTTGACCGACAGCGTCCCTTCCATGCTCCCGGAAAGAATCACCGCCGTCCCATATCCGAAGGGCATGGGCAGTCTGTTTCCCGCAAGCTGGCGCCCGATCCAAAGATAACTGTTGATTCCCAAAATCAAGCTTCCGGTCAATATGAGTATACCACAAAAGCAGGACCATGTTCCCCTTCTTTTTTTTCTGGAACCGCATTTCATTTGTCTATTCTTCCTTCCTCTTTTCTCTTTTGCCTATTCACAATCCCGAAAAGCCCTTCGAAACTCTGAACAGGTAAAAAAGGGAACCGTTCCGCCCAGGAGTTTGCACCCGCCGCATGGCCGTGAGAACGCGTATATTTGCCAAGAGTCCGTCTGCCTATCATATCGGCAGACGGACTCCCTATAGTCATCTCCTATTATTCAGGGATACGCTTCTTTCCAATCATATGCATATCCGATTTAGTCTACCTGGCTTACAGTAACCTCCAGGTTGAATCCTACGGTCAGGCAGGCAACCTGCTTTTCAACTGTTTCACCTGTTTCACCTGTTTCATCTACCACAGCATAGGTAGCAGCCTCCGGATCTTCCGTAGTCGGACCAGTCTTCGTAACACCGGTATATGTAGGTGTAGCCTCAGTGCCACTGATCTTAACTACCTGATAGTTACTGTCCGTCTCCCAGGCCATCAGCTTACTGAGAATTGTGTCGCATCCATCTACAACAGAGCTGCTCTCGCCTGTCTCTGCATCCGATGCTTCAAACGGCCATTGCCAGTTAATCGTTGTATTGCCGACCTGTGCTCCTAAATCTGTATGGGAAGAAAATGAATATTCCTCTTCTCCGTCCTTTCCTGTGAACTGTTTTTCAATCATAGCTTTGATGTCATGCACACTTTGTATGGAGCAGTCAACATCCCCAAAATCGTTTCCTGATTTTTTATTCGCCAAACCCCAAAGGATCGGATAATACTTACCTGTTTTATCATCAGGATTTCCTGCATTTGTTGAAACAAAACGAGGCACATCTTCCTCCGTTGTTCCATAATAGGCCTCACTGTCCAATACAAAATCATAGCTAAGTTTGTAATATGTTGTTTCCTCGGTAAAACTTTTAGCAGCTACATAATTTTCGCTATTATCCTCTTTTACATACAAACCAACTATGTCATCCGACGTTTTCACAGTCTCTGTCACATCCGTCATCACGCCATACTTACCGGATGCCAGCCAGATATCAGAATAATTCTTGCCTTCCGTATCATCCACAGTAACAGCAATCTTACCTGCCACTTCCGGCTTTCCGGAAATGCTGACCGTCATGTTCTCACTCTTTGTGCCCGGAGCAACGATATTCTCTTCGGGACCGGATTCTCCCTCTGCATATCTGTCCACACTGCCTGTGTAAACGGCGCTGATCTGGTTGGATCCGTCAACTCCTGTACTCTCGCTGTCTGCCTCAAAAGCACCGTAATGCTGTCCGAACAAAGCTCCGGAAATCGTCGTTGTCACGCCCCACTTTGCCGCACGGGCGAAATCCTGTTCCTTATCACCGGTTACATATTTTGCGAAGGTTCCGCTGATAATGCAGGTAGTCAAAATCGTAAGTACCAAAAGACCAGATGATAAACGCATTACTTTATTTTTCTTCATAATTAAAACTCTCCTTTCCTTTTTTCATCTTCCGCGTTCTGCGCACGCAGCTCTTCTAACTCCTTCAACATGGCTTCTGTATTTTGTTTTCTGTTTTTCTCATAGATCCGTCTGCGGATCATATCATAGCTGATCAAGAGCAGCAGCGGTATCACCACACAAATAATCAGTCCCGAAGGGCTTTGGAGGAACATCGCCGCATTACCGGCCCCGGCAATTCGCATTCTGTAAACGCCGACCAACTGATCGCCGGGAACCGGAAGCTCATCCGGGGTGTTGTTTGCGTCACCCTGTGTGCGGAACACCGGCTGTCCTCCCTCCGAGGTTTTCTCAATCACTCTATGGGTGACAACACTGTCTCCGTCTCCGGCGGGATCAAAAAAGGCAATGATATCTCCCTCCTGAACATCCTCCGCTTTCGCCGTATGGTAAATGACCAAATCACCGCTCTGTATCGTGGGATACATAGAATCTGTCAGTACAACCAGAGGTACAAATCCGCCAATACCGGATATCTTTTCTTTCATGATATAGGTCTTTGTAATCAGCGTAATATTGATGATCAAAATCGGAATCAAAATAATACACAGTATCGCTCCGATTATCGTCCCTATCTTATGCCGCAGAGAAGTTTTTTTCTTTTCCTTGGTAACATCGCCCATTTTGATTCACCTGCTTCCGATTATTCTTCTTCTGTCTGAACTTCGTAGATATCCGCCGGAGTCTCTCCCGTCTCTTTTGTCTCTTCTACTGTCTGCATCGGCTCCTTTGCCTCTTTCTGCGGCTGCTGCTTACAGCCGCCGCAGAACAAAGCCGTCACGCACATCAGAAAGAAAATACTTTTTTTAAATTTCATGATCTTTTCCTTATTTCCCGCAGGCGGGCTGATTACTTCAAACCCGCCTGCATTTTCTTTACTTCGTTACCAGCTTACGGGGTGAGTGATACAATATCCGTATACTTTATATCTATATCTCCAGTTGTTTCATTTTTATACTTTACATAGCCGCGTGCATACACCGTTTTGGTTCTATTGACGCTGGTCTTTGCGATAGTGAAGGAATATGTATAGCTTCCCTTTGTGAAGACTGTCTTGCTGGCATTATTCGTCACGCCTGTTTTTCCAATTTCCAGTCCAGTGTTATTAGGATCGCTTGCCTCTAGGTCAGGTCTTCTATATGATCTTACGATTCCCTCACTGACAACCGAATAATCGCCCGGAACCTCAACGGAAATGCCAAGCTTTACTGTCTGCTTTCCTGTCGTCTCATCCTCTGATCTGTCAGAATTCATAAACACTACCGTGGGCTCTGGAGTAACCTGAACACTTTCGTCTACGAATTTTGCTTCGATACTCAGGTCTCCTTTTACATAGAACTGATAGGTCTCAGAATAACTGATGCATTCTTCATCTTTAAACCAACCTGCGAATTTGTTTCCTACCGGCGTATTTGCTTCCACGGTTAAAACGGTATTCAACGGATAGTTTCCTTTTGTGACATCTTCCGCCACAGCAATTCCGTTTACTTTTGTAATCATTCCTCCGTTTGCTACAGTTACTTCAGGATCTTGCGACACTGGTTGTGTCTCTCCGGTTGCCGGAATCGTACTTCCTCTCTCAAGCACTGTATCACAGCTTGCGCAGCACTTATCACCTGTATAGCCATCTTCTGTTGCGGTTGCTTCTTTTTTATTCTTCAATACAGTCTCCCCAACATGATGAGTGAGATCAACCTCGCCATATGTAAAGGTCTCTGTACCCTTTGCGCCGCATCTAGAACATTTTTCGTAATAAACGGCTGGTGCAGTACATGTCGCGTCGCTAACCTTCAGGCTCGCATCGGCATCCGTCGGGTTATATGTGTCAAACTGGTGGTTATTCGAATCAACCTCGCCATATGTAAAGGTTTCTGTCGCCTTGTCTTGTCCGCACATGGAGCAGCTCTTATAATACACGGCTTTGCTCTGGCAAGTTGCGGCGGATTTCAGATGGTTGTCTGCTACCGTTTCTGCGTAATTGTGCTCCTCCAACTCTCCAGCCATAAAGGTTGCTGTACCATTTTCGTGGCACATGGAGCAGCTTTCATAATATACAGCACTCTTGCTGCAAGTTGCGGCAGATTTGAGATGATCAGCTGTTGCATCTTGTTCGTAAGTGTGTGCAATGGTTTTCAGTGGCTTCTGGCTGCCGCTGACAAGTGCACCGCAATCGTCGCATGTGGTATACTCCTCATTGCCCTGCTCTTTGCAGGTAGCATCCTTCGCCGCAGTCGTTGTTTGATTAATGTGCTGGCACTCGGTGATCGTAACTGCGCATGCCTCGCTACGGTCTGTACGGCTTAAAGTGCCGACAGTGGTGGTTACCTCGAGGGAATACTCGCCTGCATCCGCATCAGAGACATCCTGGATTTCCAGAACCCTGTTTACCTTGCCCTCCAGCTTTGACTCCCCTTTGTACCACTGGTAGGTCTGCACGCCATCGGTTACCTCAGTTATACCGTCCGGTACGATGCTCAATGTGCCATTTGCGCCGCAAGATTTCTCTAACGGAATTGTTACCGTCACTGCGGGAACTGTCGGTTCTACAACCGTCTGTCCAGCCTCCACTTCTGCCTGTGCGACTGCTTTCGCAACAAAGTTAGCGTTGATGATGTTGTTTGCCGCATCCTTAATATCATTGTAGCTTACCGTTACGGCTGCGGAACCATCCGTGCCTGCTGTAACTTCCTTAGTCTCACCGCAGACGGTGATAGACTCAATCTGATATCCTTCGTTCGGCGTGAACGTCAGGGTCTTGCTATCGTTCTCGCTCATCGTAACCATACCGTACGAAGCGTTTCCGGACTCATCCTTGTCCCAATCCTCGCTAGTAGCAGCGCCGCCGTCGGAGGTGGTGACAACCAAGGTCTTCGACGTTGACTGAGCAGTAGTCGGGTCTTCCTCGACAGCTGCAACGGTAAACGGAGAGAACGCATCACAGGTGAGAATCAGACCATACTGGGTAATAACACATGGGATTTCTTCCACGCCAGTCACATTGCCCTGATTGTCTCTCTTAAAGTGATATGCCTTGAAAGTAACGCCCTCATCATCCGGGCCGTAGCCGTCAGGGAAGCCAAGGCGAACCTGAACCTTGTGGCCGTTCGGGATGACAACCGACTTACAAACGGAAAGTGTGATGTTATAGGTGGCGCTGCTTTGAATCTTGGTTTCATCGATAGACGCATTATTCTTCAGTGCCTCGTTCATCTGCTTTTCCTGGGCCGCTGTCGTTTTGGTGGTAACCAGCGTCAGACGATCCTTTAAGCGTTCGGAGACTGCCTGTCCGTTGGACATTGTCCAGCCTTTCGTGGAGAGGTCGTCGCTCGCCAACAGAGTTGGCTTACCAAAGATGTCCCAGTCAGCTCTACTCGCCATAACGCATGGGCAGGCGGTACCCTGTGCGGCAGCATAGACGATTGGATTCGGAGCCTTGTTGCTTTCTTTACCGACCAGACCTTCGAGGTAGATGCGGTAGATGACGTTATCATCGGCAAACATCGTAGAGAACTTCATATCGAACTCCACAGTCCTGTCACCGTCCCAACGGAAGTTTTTGATATCGGAATACTCCGCACCGGTGACATTAGAGCCTATGCGGTCACGGCACGTGATTTTGGTCTCGTTCCCTTCCTTGCCCTCTTTAATTTTCAGCGCCTCATCATACTCTACGGTGATATGAAAATATCTGTTGCTGACATTAATGCAAGCGGTTGCGGTCGGGGTCTGCCGTTTAATAAACGGAGGAGCTTGGTAATCATTCTGGTTAGGGTTAGCAATCTTGCCGGTTCTGGCGATCAGACCAGAGTCATCGCCCTGATATGTAAGCTCCGCAAAAGGTTTGCTAGAATTTTTTTCAGGTGGAACAGTTGTAGCAGCGATCTCCACATAAGGCGCTCTATTTTCCCGAATAGAAGTGTACCCAGGTGTCCCCTTCTCTGGGTCACTAGGTGTCTCGTCCAGAGAATACACATTCGGATCCAGATAGTTCCAGCTACCGTACTTATTGAAAATAGGAACAACCTCGCCGGTCTGCTCATCCACTACATAGTACCGCCAGACCAGATAAATACCCTTCTCTCTGGCTTCGGTAACGTTCATGCCCAAATAACTGAACTGGTACTCGGTGACCATACCACCGACAGCTTGGTCGGTAACATCCTTTGTTGTTACGATGAAACCGTCAAGGTTATTGGCTGCGTCCGTTACCGTGAAGTCATTATCCTCCAGCACAGGATAGTCAAAGTGATAGTCGTCGGCGGCAGCGACTTCCTCCGCTTCAAAATGCTCCTGATTCATGGTCAGCTGGCCGGCCAGCAGGTACTTCTCATACTCAAAGCCGCTCTTGCCATATGGCATTAATCCAGTCTCAATCTGGTCAAGACTAAGATTAAATGTGTTCTCGTATTCCTTACATTCTGCATCTATCTCATCTACCGTCCCCTCAGGTTTCTTAACAACAGGGATCTCCGGATCATCCAGGGTAGCGTCCACCGCATACCATTTGCCGCCTATCGTTTTGGCAGCGCGCATTTTGGCAGCGCGCATTTTGGCAGCGCCGGAGCCGTCAGTGTTGGAGTCGGTAATCTCCACATAGTTCCACATATGAGCGACAGCCACTTCGCCGCTATACTGATGAGCGCCCTGCACCAGGATACAGTTGATGCCCAGCTTATCCATGACCGTCTTGAATGCACGGGCATAGCCCTCACAGACACCCTGTTTTCTCACCAGCACGCCGTATGGAGTGCCCAGAAGCGGAGCATTATTTAACACATCACCGTTTTTGTCCTTCATTGTAGCGGCACCAGGATTGTCCCCCGGATAGGCGAAATCCTCCAGTCGATAGGTGACATTTTCGTTGATCTCCTTGTGGACATATTTAACCTTAGCGGCCTGCAGGCTTCCGTTGAGCGGTTTGGTCAGTGCATTTGCGCCCTCGGCGATCTCATTTACTCGGCTGTTGAACTCCTCTACGGCGTACTCTACCGCTTGTTGGTTTTTGAAGCCCTCGTTCAGATAATTCGCATTTCTGCCGGAACCGATCGTAACGTGTTTACCGTCATTGCCCTGTGTGGTCCTCATCGCCAGCTTCGAGAAGTCGACCCAAAAAATCTCAGGATGATCGGCGTAAAATGCATACCGCGCCGCATACATTGCCTTGTTCAGCTCGGCATTGCTCGGCAGGCTGCTCGCAGCAACCCCGCCCTCAGACACAAGGTCATACGAAGCTGTACCGGCTTTAAAATCCTCTTTCTTGGACATTGCCACCATGCCGTCATAAATTTTCTGTCCCAGTTCATCAAGCTGATCATAGTGGTAGCTGTTTCCATTGATGTCCGTCGGCGCTGCAGCATTTGCATCACCGTTTGTACTCTCTGTATCATTTAAGATTGTTATTGTTCCCTGATCTACTGTAGAATCATTTTCTAAAACATTCTCCGTCGCCACTGGTGTTTCGGCACCGGCATCGGCTGCCAATGCAGCCATCGGCGACTGGCCCAGCATAGCCAACGATAATAAAATTGCAAACAGTCTTTTCTTCATATTTTTACACCTCTTTCTTAAACATTAGTTTGTTCTTTTTCCTTTAAAGAAAGGCAACCGGCTGTCATACCGCCTTCGGCGGGTTAGACCCTTTGGCTTTGCGCCCCTGCATTTCCACAGGTTTGCCCTTATTTGGTTATATGATATACTGTTTTCAACCCCTCCCTTCCGTTTGGTTGCCGGGAAACAAAAAACGCCTCAATGCGAAGAATACGCAGCAAAAATCAAAGACAATCACAGCTACATACTCCTATTATGGGCGTATCTGAATACATTCAACCTAAAGTTGAACGGCAATCGGCTGCCATACCGCCTTCGGCGGGTTAGACCCTTTGACTTTGCGTCCCTGCGTTTCCACAGGTTTGCCAAACATTATTTAATTCTTCTTTATACTATCATGTCCTTCCCAAAAGATCAACCCCTTTTTTTACATTTTTGCAAATTCGTCAAAGTTACCATTTTTTTCTCATTTTTTTCAGGACTTTGCATCTATTGCAAAGTCCGTAGTCCTTTTTCCGGCACCCTTTGGCCGTTTGCCATTGTTATCTCTTTACTCTTGCGCCCCCGCCGTTCATCACGGCTTCCACTTCTTTTCTGACGGCCATCGTCGTATCCCCCGGCGTGGTCATGGCCAACGCCCCATGGGCGGCGCCGTAGTTTACGGCGGTCCGGGCATCCTGGGTGGTGATCAGCCCGTAAATCAGGCCTGAGGCGAAGGAGTCCCCGCCTCCCACCCTGTCCATGATCTCCAGGCCCTGATACTTCCTGGACTGGAAAATCTCCCCATCCGCCCAGCAAATAGCGCTCCAGTCATTGACGGTGGCCGTCTTCACCTCCCGGAGCGTCGTGGCCACCGCCTTAAAATTAGGATAGGACCGGACAGCCTGATGCATCATTTCCTTATACCCCTCCAGGCTCAGCGTCTTCAGCTGGCTGTCATTTCCCTCGATCTCAAAGCCCAGGCAGGCCGTAAAGTCCTCCTCATTTCCGATCATGACGTCCACATACCCGGCGATCTCCCTGTTGACCTCCCGCGCTTTTTCCTGCCCTCCGATGGCGCTCCACATGGAGGGACGGTAATTCAGGTCGTAGGAGACCACGGTTCCATATTTTTTCGCCGTTTTTATAGCAGCCAGCACCGTCTCGCAGGACTGCTCCGACAGGGCCCCGTAGATTCCCCCGGTGTGCAGCCAGCGCACGCCCAGCTCCCCAAAGATATGGTCAAAATCAAAATCCTTCGGCGTCGCTTTGGAGATGGCCGTGTTCGCCCTGTCAGAGCATCCCACAGCCCCCCGTATGCCAAAGCCTCTCTCCGTAAAGTTCAGGCCATTGCGGCAGGTTCGCCCGATCCCGTCCGTTTTCATCCATTTGATCAGGGACGTATCCACGCCCCCCTGCAGGACAAGATCCTCCAGCAGCAGCCCCACCTCGTTTTCCGCAAGGGCTGTGATGACAGCCGTCTTCATCCCAAAGCATCTGCGCAGCCCTCTTGCCACATTGTACTCTCCGCCGCCCTCCCAGGCCCGGAAGCTGCGGGCTGTGCGTATCCTTCCCTCCCCCGGATCCAGCCGCAGCATGACTTCCCCCAGGGATACCGCATCAAAGGCGCATTCCTTTTCAGGTCTCAAATTCAGGTCCATCATTCCCCTCCGTTCTCGTTTTGCTCCGGGGACTTTGCCTGCCTGCGAACCGAAGCCGCCAGTTCCACCGCCTCCCGGGCGAGTCCCTGTATTTTATCAAATTCCCCGTTCCTGATCATCTTTTCCCTTACGATCCAGCTTCCGCCGCAGCAGAGAATCCTGTCAAAGCGCAGATATTCCTCCAGGTTCGCCGCGTTGATGCCTCCGGTGGGCATAAATTTCAGCATCCTGTAGGGCTCGGCAAGGCACCGCAGGGCCGCAATGCCCCCGTTCTGTTCCGCCGGAAAGAATTTCACGGCCTGAATCCCTCTTTTGACAGCCTGGGCGATCTCCGAGGGAGTGACACAGCCGGGAAAAACCGGGATCCCCCTTTCCCTGCAGTAATCCACAACCTCCGGGTCAAATCCGGGACTGACAATAAATTTTGCCCCTGCCGCGGCTGCGCGGTAGGCCTGTTCCACGGACAGTATGGTGCCCGCCCCTACCAGCATCCCGGGATACTCCCTGCGCATCTGCCGGATCGCCGCCTCCGCCGCCTCCGTGCGGAAGGTCACCTCCGCGCAGGGAAGGCCGCCCTCCACCAGGGCCTTCGCCAGAGGCAGCGCATCCTCCGCCCGCTCCAGCACTACCACCGGGATCACCCCATACTCATAAAACTGTTCTTCCAGTGTTTTCATATTCCTTTACTTCCTCCTTTCTATAATGTTGGGGCCAAAAGCCTCTGCCCCCAACTATGATACGGGTTTTCGCAGGTTCCAACATCATGCTTTTTCATGCACGCAGGAAACCCGTGACCTTTCGGCCCTGGTATCTTTATATTCCATATAAGCGCCCTTCATGGGGCTTGCGGCATGGTCACCAAACAGGCGCAGAACGCCCGTTTTGTATTTCAGCTCCGCCGGTTTCCATTTTTTACGCCTCTCCTCAAGGACAAGGCCGACCTCTTCCATGGATTTCTTTTCGCCGCGGATTCCGATGATATTCAGCTTTCTGGCCTCCACATCGATCTCGATCAGGTCTCCCTCTTCCACCAGGGCGATCGGGCCGCCCTCGGCAGCTTCCGGGCTGCAGTGCCCGATCACAGGCCCTGTGGACGCGCCAGAAAACCGGCCGTCTGTGATCAGCGCAATGCTCCTTCCCAGCTCCCCATCGCTGCTGATGGCCTCCGAGGTATAAAACATCTCCGGCATCCCGCTGGCTTTAGGCCCTTCATAGCGGATAAAGACGGCATCCCCCTTTTGCACCCTGTGCTTTAAGACGGCATCAAGGCATTCCTCCTCGCTGTCAAAGGGCCTCGCCCGCAAGACAGCCTGAAACATCTCCTTCGGGCAGGCTGTATGCTTGATCACTGCCCCCTCCGGCGCCAGGTTCCCCCGCAGGACGGCGATGCTTCCGTCTGTACCCAGGGCTTTTTCATAGGGACGGATAATATCCTCCCGGCTAAGGGCCGTATGATAGCGTCCGTTGAAATCCCGGAGCCATTTTTCACACTCTTCATAGAAACCGCCCCTCTTCAGCTCCTCCAGGTTTTCACCCACCGTCTTTCCCGTAACCGTCATGGCGTCCAGATGCAGGTGGGGCCTGATCTCCTCCATAATGGCCGGCACGCCCCCCGCATAGTAGAAGCACTCTGCCGGCCAGCGGCCTGCCGGACGCACATCTAAAAGATAACGGGCGTTTCTGTGCAGCCGGTCAAAGGTATCCCCAGTGATCTCTATAGCGAATTCGTGGGCAAGCGCCGGAATGTGCAGCAGGCAGTTTGTACTTCCGGAGATCGCCGCATGGACAAGAATGGCATTTTCAAAGCTCTTCTCCGTCACAAGCTCCGTCGGGCGCATATGGGGCATGGACGCCAGCCGGACGGCCAGGCGCCCCGCTTCCCTGGCATACTTCCGAAGGTTCGGGCTGGCGGCCGGCATCAGGGCGCTGCCGGGAAGGACAAGGCCCAGGGCCTCCGCCATGATCTGCATAGTGGAAGCCGTCCCGATAAACGAACAGGCGCCGTGCCCCGGACACGCGTTGCACTTGGCCCAGTTCAGCTTCTTCTCATCGATCTCACCCCGCTGGTATTGCGCGCTGTACATGCCGAGCTGCTCCAAGGTCAGCATCCCGGGTCCCGCGTTCATCGTTCCCCCCGGCACTACCACCGCTGGAATATCTGCCCTGGCCAGCCCCATCAGATTTCCGGGAAGACCTTTGTCGCAGCTCGCCAGATAAACCCCTGCATCAAAGGGCGTGGCGTTCGCGTGGATCTCGATCATATTCGCGATCATCTCACGGCTTGCCAGGCTGTAATTGATGCCGTCCGTCCCCTGGCTCTCCCCGTCGCAGATGTCTGTGCAGTAATAGCGGGCCCCATATCCTCCTGCCTCCACGACTCCTTTTCTTACCTCCTCCACCAAAGCATCCAGATGGCCGCTTCCAGGATGGCTGTCCCCGAAGGTACTTTCGATCAGCACCTGGGGCTTTGAGAGGTCCTCCGGCTTCCACCCGGTGCCGATCCGGAGAGGATCCAGCTCCGGCGCGATCCGGCGCATTTTCTGACTCTTTAGTTCCATAACATTCTCCTTTCCATCGCCCTTTCCGGACGATACCTGCCGGGCTACGCAAAAAACGAAATAATCAGCGCCACCACAAACCCCGCTCCGCCCACCAGTGTTTCCATGACCGTCCATGTTTTCAGGGTCGTCTTTTCATCCATGCCCACCAGGGATTTGACCAGCCAGAAGCCGGAATCATTAAAATGGGAACAGACGGTCGCCCCTCCCGCCACTGCGGCGGTGACACAGGCCAGGTAGAGGGGGGAAAGGGACGCGATGCCGGGGAGGGAGGCCACGATGCCGGCAGCCATTGTCATAGCCACTGTGGCGGACCCTACACAAATTCTCACCAATGCGGCCACCACAAACGCCACGACCACGATAGGAAGGTTCGCGGAGGCAACCCCATGGCCAATCACCTCCCCTAGCCCGGAATATTGCAATACATAGCGCAGCACGCCGCCGCAGGCAGTCACCAGCAGGATCAGCCCCGCAGGCTCCAGGGATTTCGTCATAATCCTCTCCAGCTCCTCCAGAGAATACCCGTGCCTGACGCCCAGCACCAGCATCGCCGCCACCGTAGCGATCAGCAGCGCCACAAAAGGCTCGCCCAGAAACGCGAACACACCGGCCACGCCGCCCAGGGCCGGTACGACCCCGGCCACAGAATCAAGAATAATCAGCACCAGCGGAATCAGGATGATCCCGACGATGGTCCAGAAACCGGGAAGCCTTGATTCATCCATATCCTCCTGCTCAGCCACATACGCTGGAATCGGCACCATATAGTGGCTGCCGCAGATCGCCCCCCACACCGGCCCTGCCATAATCATGGCAAAGATCCCGCAAAAAACTCCCACCAGAATGACCCAGCCAAGCTCCACATTGAGCATGGCCGCCACAAGAACCGGCCCCGGCGTAGGCGGTATAAAAGCATGCCCCACCGCAAGCCCCGCCAGCAGTGGAATCACATAGAACAGCGAGGAACGCTTTGTCCTCTTTGCCAGAGAGAAGGCCAGCGGAATCAAAATGATCAGCCCCGCGTCAAAAAACACCGGCATGGCGATCACCAGGCCTGTGATGCCAAGGGCCCAGGCCGCCTTTCTGTCGCCGAAGCGTTTGACCATGGTTACCGCCAGAGCCTGGGCCCCTCCCGACGTCTCCAGTATGGCCCCGAACATAGAGCCCAGCCCCACCAGAAGGGCAATGCCCCGCAGGGTATTTCCGACTCCGTCATTTACCGCAGTTACAATGGCCTCAAAAGGCATTCCCGCGGCCACTCCGATCACAATAGCCCCCACAAGAATGGCAACCATTGCCTGAACCTTAAATTTTATAATCAGCACCAGCAAAAGCGCCAGCCCGATCACAGCCGCCAGCACCAGGCGCGTGGGATCTAAGCTTAAAGCTTCCTCAGACATAAAAAATCCTCCTTCATTCCATTGGTTTGACGTCTTGTATTATTATGGCGCATTTTCCGTTTTTTATTTATCATGAAAGTCCCGGACGGCAGCCATGGATCGGAGCAGGTTTACATGCTCCGGTCCATGGATATCGGACGGGCAAGCCGGTATGAACAAGCAGCGCGCCAGCGCGAATTGTGAATACCGGCGGCAGATGCGGGAGTGCCACAGGCACGGAGCATCTGACTTTCATGAATCCTATCCGAAAGTCCCGGACGGCAGCCCTATCCCTTAAAACAAAAAAAGCGCAGCCATCCTTTGGATAGCTGCACAGCTAAAAATTATAATAGAAAAGCTATAGCTCCACTCTCACCACCGCCCCGTTCCCGGTGAGAGGATCCCTGTTCCGGTAGTCAAAGACGGTCAGATAGGGCGGCGTCCCGCCTGTGTGAAATACATCATAGAAAAATACTTCCCCGTGGGTCATGTGCGCCAGCTGCCTGGAATCATACCCCTCATATCCCTTCAGGGATCCGGGACTGGTGACCTCTCTCTGATAGAAGCGGCGGAAATCCTCCCGGTAGGGGGACAGATCCTTCGCCCACGCGGGACGGCTCTTGCTGTTTTCTCTTAAGTAGAGATCGAGAAGAAGAAGCTCCTCGTAAAGCTCCCGATGCTCCGGATCCCTCTCCAGGGCGAAGGCACGCAAAATCTCCAGCCTCGCCAGCCGGGAATGGCTTCTGCCGTTCAGCCCCTCCCTCTCATAATATCCGGCCAGAGCCTCAAACATCGCGTAGGGATGGGGGAACAGCCCCTCTAAGGCCTCCAGGGTGTGGGCGAACTGGCTGCTGTTATAGTAGACCTCCACCATCTCCTCCACCCCTTTCAGCCGCAGCAGCTCCCCGTAGGAGATCCACCGGGAGGACAGCACCTCATAGGGCGGCTCCTGCCGGTAAAGGATTTCATACTCCGCCGCCTTCGCCCTCATCTTTGAGCCCTTCAGAACCTTCAAAAACCCAAGCTGAAGCTGCTGGGGCCTCATGGCATACACCGCATTAAACGAATTTACAAAGCTTTCATAATCCTCATAGGGCAGCCCGGCGATGAGATCGAGATGCTGGTGAATTTTTTTCCCGGCGCGGACGGCGGCCACAGTCCTGCGAAGCCTCTCCAGATCCGTCACACGGTCAATCTCCCGGATCGTCGTGCCGTTTACCGACTGGACGCCGATCTCCAGCTGCACGAGCCCCGGCCTGAGAGAGGATAAGAGACGGAGCTCCTCCTCATTCAGCAGGTCCGCCCCGATCTCAAAATGGAAATTCGTGATCCCATTGTCATGCTCCGCGATATACCGCCAGATCGCCTGGGCACGGCTGTGGCTGCAGTTAAAGGTGCGGTCCACAAATTTCACCTGGGGAACCTTCTGATCCAGAAAAAACTGCAGCTCCGGCAGTACAAGATCCAGGCTGCGGAAGCGGACCTGCCTGTCGATGGAGGACAGGCAGTAGCTGCAGGAAAAGGGACAGCCGCGGCTGCTCTCATAGTAAATAATCCTGTGGGCAAAGCCCTCCATATTTTTGTACACAAAGGGGATCTCATCCATATCGATCCGTTCCGCCGGAAGATTTTCATGGATCCTGCCGTCCTCTCCCCGCCAGACCAGGCCGGGAATGTCTTCCGCCCGGCCTCCCCTGGCATACGCCTTCACCAGAGCCGCAAAGCTTTTCTCTCCCTCCCCTGCCAGCACTCCCGCCGCCTGGGGAAATTCCTCCAGAAACTCCGGGGCATCATAGGACACCTCCGGCCCTCCCACCCACAGGGGAACCTCCGGGGCGATCTGGTGGAAATCCCGGATCAGGGAAACCGTATATTCCCTGTTCCAGATATAGCAGGAAAAAGCCGCCACATCCGGCTTTCTCCGGTAAATATCCGCCAGAATATCCTCTTTCCTGTGATTGATCGTATACTCCGCGATCTCTACCTGAGCCTCAAGCTCTCCCGCGCAGGCCTTCAGGCAGTACACCGCCAAATTAGAATGAATATATTTTGCATTAATCGCTATCAAAAGTATTTTCATACGCTCTGTCCTTTACACGGAAACCGCAAACTGGCTGTTATAAAGTTCTGCATAAAATCCGCCCTTTTCCAAAAGCTCCTCGTGGCTTCCCTGCTCGATGATGTGCCCGTCCTTCATGACAAGGATCACATCGGCCTCCCGGATGGTGGAGAGCCTGTGGGCCACAATAAAGCTGGTGCGCTCCTGCATCATACGGGCAAACGCCTTCTGGATGCGGATCTCCGTCCTCGTATCAATGGACGATGTGGCTTCGTCGAGAATCAGCATAGGCGGCAGACAGAGCATCACCCTGGCGATGCACAGCAGCTGCTTCTGTCCCTGGGACAGGTTGCCGCCGGACTCCGTGATTTTCGTGTCGTAGCCCTCGGGCATTCTGGAAATAAAGCCGTGGGCGTGGGCCTCCTTGGCCGCCTGGATGATTTCCTCCCTGGAGGCCTGAGGCCTTCCGTAGGCGATATTTTCCGCAACGGTTCCCGCCTTCAGCCAGGTCTCCTGCAGCACCATCCCATAATTTCTTCTCAGGCTGTCCCTCGTCACGTCCCTGACGGAATGGCCGCTCACCAGGATCCGCCCCTCATCCGCGTCATAGAAGCGCATCAGCAGGTTGATGATCGTCGTCTTCCCGCAGCCCGTAGGCCCTACGATGGCGATCCTCTGGCCCGGCTTTACATCCAGATTCAGATCTGTGATCAGCGGCGTATCCTTCCTGTAGGAAAAAGCCACGTTTTCCAGCTTCACACTGCCGTCCACCTCCCCAAGGTCTATGGCTGACGGCCCGTCCGGCTCCTGAGGTTTTTCGTCAATCAAGCCAAAAACCCTCCCGGCGCAGACAACGGCATTCTGAAACTCGGTGGCCACCCCGGAGATCTCATTGAAGGGCTTTGTGTACTGGTTCGCATAGCTCACAAAACAGGAGAGCTGTCCCACGGTGATCCTTCCCCTGATTGCCAGGAAGGCGCCGAAAACCGCCACTCCCGTGGACACCAGGTTGTTCACAAAACGGGTGGAGGGATTTGTCAGGGAGGAAAAGAAAATGGCCTTCAGGCTGCTGGCACGCAGCTTCTCATTGATCTCCCGAAAGCGCTGCCCCGCCTCCTTCTCATAGGAAAATGCCTGTACCGTTTTCTGATTTCCCACCATCTCATCCACCAGCCCCGTCATCTCGGCCCTGGCTTCCGACTGCGCCTTAAACATAGAGAAGGTGCGCTTGGCGATAAAGGCCGCCACAAAAAGGGACAACGGCGTCATCACCACCACAAAGACTGTGACGGCCACATTGATACTGAGCATAAAGCCCAGGGTTCCCAGGATCGTGATGATTCCCGTAAAGAGCTGGGAAAAGCCTAAGAGCAGCCCGTCCGAAAACTGGTCCACATCCGTCACTACCTTGCTGATGATCTCCCCGTACTGGTTGCTGTCAATGTAGCACAGGGGAAGCTCCTCCAGGCGTTCAAAAGCCTGGGTGCGGATATCTCTCACCACATGGTAGGTGATCTTATTGTTGCACAAATTCATCAGCCACTGGGCCACGGCCGTCATGGCCGCCACCAGGGCCAGACGTACCAGAACAGGCCAAAGCCCTTCAAAATCCACCTGGCCCTTCCCCAAAATCAGGTCAATCCCCCGGCCGGACAGGACGGGCGCATACAGCGTCAGCACCACACTGACCACAGCCAGAAGCAGGGACAGGATCACAAGATGCAGGTAGGGCTTTATGAGCCCCAGGATTCTTCCATATATTTTTTTATTTTTCATCGGCCCAGTTCCTCCTCTGAAAGCTGTGACATACAGATCTCTCTGTACACACCGCAGTCTTTTAAAAGCTCGCTGTGGGTTCCAAGGCCCACCTGCCTTCCATCATCCAGCACCAGGATCTGATCTGCGTGCATGAGGGACGCTGCCCGCTGGGATACCACAAACATGGTCATCCCCCGGGTCTGGGAGGCGATGGCACGGCGCAGCCGCGCGTCTGTGGCAAAGTCCAGGGCCGAAGCGCTGTCATCCAGGATCAGAATCTCCGGCTCTCCCACCAGGGCCCTTGCGATCGTCAGGCGCTGCCTCTGGCCCCCGGACAGATTTTTTCCGCCCTGGAGGATAAGGGTATCCAGCCCCTCCGGCTTTCCGTCCACAAATTCCCTGGCCTGGGCGATCTCCAGCGCCCGGTAAATCTCCTTGTCCGTGGCGTCCTTCTTACCCCATCGCATATTTTCCCGGATCGTTCCCGCAAAAAGCATGGCATTTTGGGGGACGATTCCGATTTTCCCCCGCAGCCCCCGGAAGGTATAATCCCTCACGTCTACGCCGTCCACCAGCACTCTGCCGGACGCCGCGTCATAAAATCTGGGAATCAGGTTCACCACGGAACTCTTTCCCGCGCCTGTACCGCCGATAATTCCTACGGTCTGGCCCTTTTTCACCTGCATGTGGATATCTGTCAACGCGTTTTTACTGCCCTTATAGGCGAAATCCACATGGTCAAAGCATACCTTCCACTCCGCGCCCGGGTCTCCCGTCTCTCTCTTTCCTTCCTCCATGCCGGATTTCGCCGCAAACACATCATTGATCCGGGCCGCGGAGGCAGAGGCCTTCGTAGCCGAAACGATCAGGTTCGCCAAAGCCACCAGGGCGATCAGAATCTGAGACATATAATTGATCAGGGCCATCAGCTCCCCCTGGGTCAGCTCACCGAAGTAAACCGTCTTTCCCCCCAACCACAGCACCAGGATCGTAGCCGCGTTGATAATGATATAGGTAGCAGGATTCAGCAGGGCGGAAATCTTTCCCACCAAGAGCTGGGTATTCATCAGCAGCCCGCTCTCCTCATGAAACCTGCGGATCTCATCCTCCTGTCTGGAAAAGGCCCGCACCACCCTGGCTCCTGCCAGGCTCTCTCTGGTCAGCCGCAGCACCACATCCAGCCGGTTCTGCACCTTTTTGTAAAGGGGGATCGTCACCATCATGATACCGTAGATCACCACCGACAGGACAGGCACCAGCACCACAAAGATCCAGGCCAGATGCGCGTTGACGGTAAACGCCATGATCACCGCCCCCACCACAATAAAGGGTGAACGCAAAAACAGACGCAGCAGCAGGTTGATCCCCGCCTGGGTCTGGTTGATATCGCTGGTGAGCCTTGTCACCAGCGTGGAAGTGCCGATGGTATCCAGCTCCGTATAAGAAAAATTCTGGATATGGTCAAACAGATCGTTCCGCACCGCCGTTCCAAAGCCGGTGGCCGCCTTCGCCGCGAAATACTGGGCTGTGAACGAACAGGCAAGCCCTAAGATGCCGAAAGCAACCATGACGGCGCACATTTTCGCGATATAGGGCACATCCCCCTGACGGATGCCCACATCCACGATCCGCGCCATCACCAGAGGCACCAAAAGCTCAAAGCAGGCCTCCAAAAGCTTAAACAGGGGACCTATGATGCTCTCCTTCCTGTAATTTGCCAAATACTTTCTCAGTTTAAACATACCAGTCTCAATGGTTTTCCGCCGTCAGAAAACACTTCTCCCTTCTTTGAATTGACGCCAGCTATGATACGGATTTCTCCGAAAAATGGCTGCTTTTCGGTGCTTTACGGGTTACAAAGCTATGCTTTTTCATGCAGGCATGAAACGCATGACCTTGTAACCCTGGTATCATTACATTGTATTATACAATGGGCGGCAGGGAAAGGCAAAGAAAAATAATTGTTGCTATTTTCTATTTTTTCTATTTTTTCTAATTTTTTTCATTTTTTTATTTTTTCCTGTTGACAAACGCGAAAACATCTGGTATTATATCAAACGTACCGCAAGAGCGGATACAAAATGCGCGAGTGGCTCAGTTGGTGGAGCGCGACCTTGCCAAGGTCGAGGCCGCGGGTTCGAGTCCCGTCTCGCGCTTTTTTCATGTCCCGAAACAAATGTTTCGGGATTTTTTTTATTCAC
The DNA here is from genome assembly GCA_002361955.1 of Lachnospiraceae bacterium UBA3316. Taxonomy (GTDB): domain Bacteria; phylum Bacillota; class Clostridia; order Lachnospirales; family Lachnospiraceae; genus Hominisplanchenecus_A. The sequence goes on along the minus strand of DESK01000011.1, from coordinate 70,743 downwards.
TGGTCACGTTTCGCCTTATCCCCGGCAGCCTCTTCATCTTTCATTAATTTTACATCAAGATTCCCTAAAATGATTTTTATTTTTCCAAAACTATAGTATAATAAAAAAGAAAACCATCAGGGCTGCGCCGGCGGTGCCGCCTGAATCTTAACCTAATAGAGAGGATAAACTATGAGAAGAACAAAGATTATCTGTACGCTTGGCCCTTCCACGGATCAGGAAGGTATCCTGGAGGCACTGGTAAAAGAAGGTATGGACGTAGCCCGCTTCAACTTCTCCCATGGCTCCCATGAAGAGCAGAGGACACGCCTGGCATTGCTGGAGAAGCTTCGTGAAAAATATGACAAGCCCATCGCCGCGCTGCTGGACACCAAGGGGCCTGAGATCCGCATCGGCTGCTTCGAGAATAACAGCATCGAGCTCCGGCAGGGGCAGACCTTCACCCTCACCACAGAGGAAATCCAGGGAAACCAGGAAAAGGTTTCCATCACCTACAAACAGCTCTTCCAGGATGTGAAACCCGGGGACTCTATCCTGATCGATGACGGACTGATCGGTATGGAGGTTCAGGAAATCCGCGGGGAGGACATCGTCTGCACCGTAAAGAACGGCGGCACGATCTCCAACCGCAAAGGCATCAACGTACCTGGCGTAGAGCTGAAGATGCCCTTCGTAAGCCCCAAAGACCGCGACGATATTCTCTTCGGAATCAAAGAGGGCTTCGACTTTATCGCAGCCTCCTTTACAAGGACTGCCGATGACGTGCTGGAGATCCGGAAGATCCTTCAGGAAAACGGGGGCAGCCATATCAATATTATTGCGAAAATCGAAAACCAGCAGGGAGTGGACAACATCGACGAGATCATCCGGGCCGCCGACGGCATCATGATCGCCAGGGGCGACATGGGCGTGGAAATCCCCCTGGAGGAAGTGCCTGTGATCCAGAAAAAGCTGATCAGCAAGGTCTATTCCGTGGGCAAGCAGGTGATCACTGCCACCCAGATGCTGGATTCCATGATGAAACACCCGCGCCCCACCAGGGCTGAGACCACCGACGTGGCAAACGCCATCTACCAGGGCACCAGCGCCATCATGCTCTCCGGGGAAACGGCCGCCGGCATGTACCCTGTAGAATCTCTGAAGACCATGAGCCGCATCGCGGAACGTGTGGAAAAGGACATTGATTATGCCCAGATCTTCCGGGAAACGGCGCGTATGGATCATCCGGATATGACCACGGCGATTTCCCACGCCGCCTGCCTGACCGCCATTGAACTGGACGCTAAGGCGATCATCACGGTCAGCAAATCCGGAAAAACAGCCCGCATGGTATCCCGGTACCGCTCCGGCTGCCTGATTGTAGGCTGTACCACAGCCGCCCACACCTGCCGCCAGTTAAACATGTCCTGGGGCATCAAGCCGGTTCTCATCAAGGAGGAATACAGCTCCGAGATCCTCTTCCTCCATGCGGTGGAGGCCGCGGAACGAAAAGGCTATGTCAAAGAGGGGGACATCATCACGATGACGGCCGGCGTACCTCTTGGCAAACCCGGAAACACCAATATCCTCCGCGCCTGCGTGGTAGGAGATTTTTAATAGAAGTGACTGTCTTTATTTATCATATAAAAAAGCCGTCCGGCAGGTGGGATTCCACCTGCCGGACGACTTTTTTGTCCTTTCCCTTCCGGGAAACGCTTATTATTTCAGCTTCGCACTCTTGCTCATGCCGGCCTTCTGCATCTTCTTAAGCAATGCCTTACGTGTCTTTGTCTTTACTTTCTTAGACTTGAAGGTCACTGTCATCTTCTTCGCGGTCTTCTTGAAGGCGCCGGTCTTGATCGTCTTTAAGCCTGTACCCTTCACAACCACGCTGCTCAGCTTCGTACATCCGTAGAACGCGTTCTTGCCGATCGTCGTAACGTTCGTTCCAAGAGCTACCTTCTTCAGCTTCGTGAAGCCTGCGAATGCCTTCGGCCCGATCTGTACCACTTTACACTTCACACCTGCGATAGTCACAGTGTTCGGAATCGCGATACTGGTTTTCTTTTTATTCTTTGTGTTTGCCTGCAGAAGCACTGCCGTCTTCTTATTGGCGCTGAGCACCTTATAGCGGCCGCTTGCCAGAGGAGCTTCCTGCCCGTTCTGAATTCCTTCTGCCTTCTTAACGAGAGCTGCCTGCGCCTTTGTCAGGGCGTCTGCCAGGCTTCTGATCTGCGCCGCAGCCAGATTGTTGTTCGCCTTGCCTGCCACAGCCGCGTCATACGCTGCCTTGAAGGCTTTCCATGTAGCGTCTGTGTAATTGCTCTGGCCTGCGTCAGCCACCGGCTTAGCGGCAGCGATTGCCTTTGTCAGGGCATCCAGGGAAGCAGCTCTCTCTGCCTCTGCCTTTGTCACCAGCTTGCCAATCGCATCCTGGATCGCGTTGTAAGCGCCTTTTAGCTCATCAAGGGTCACTGCGTTAATGTCTGCCGCCTTCTCATAAACGGCCTCCGCGGCTGCCTTCGCGTTTGCCAATGCCGCCACTGTAGCGTCTGTGTACAGACCGGACTCAATCTTCGCTTTCGCATCCTCGATGGCTGTGTTCAGAAGAGCTCTCGCCTCTTCCTTATCAATGTCAGCCTGAAGCCTCAGGTTCACGTTCAGTCCCTCGATGGCGTCGCTTACTGCCTTTGCAGTCACCGCCGGAGCCTTCGCCAGAACCTCCTCTGCCGCCGTGATGGCATTCTGAAGCTTCTCTACGTCTTCCTTCACATATTTCTCTGCGTTTTCGCCTTCAATCTTGGCCTTCGCCTGGTCAACAGCCCCTCTCAGGCTCTCCACCAGATCATTGTCAGCCCTGTCGCTGGTGATCGTCACCTTCACAGCCTTGGACTCCCTCAGAGGCTCTTCTCCGTCCTTCCGTGCCAGCGTTGCGGTCACGGTAACCTCAGCCTCACCGGCGCCCTTTGCGGTTACATTGCCTTCTGCGTCCACAGCCACAAGGTCGCTGCCCTTTGTCACTTCATAAGCAACTGTCGGAGCCTGGGGATGTCCCTCCACCTTACAGCCGTCTGTAGCTGCCGCAGTCACGTTCAGCTTCTTGGTCTGCTCTGTAAAGTTCTCATCCAGCTTAAAGGCCAGATCGGAGGCTGTAAGTGTCAGGCCGCAGGTACAGCTTACCTCGGCGGTAGCCGGGAAGGAAACTGCTACAGTGGCTGTTTTTCCATCCTCGCTGACAGTTACTGCCACATCAGCGCCTTCGTTTGCCGCCTCTGCTGCCGCTTTGATGTCGGCCGCGCTGCCGAAGGCGTAGCCCTCGTGAGCCGTCAGTACCGTTGTTGCCGTGTAAGCCGTCGCCCCGTTAAATACTGCCTTTGCATCCAGGGCATCCTGGCCTGTCACTGCCCAGGTGGTCTTTGCGTCATAAGGAGTTACTGTTACGTTAGCCAGAGGCTCTGCCGCCTCCAGAAGGTTTCTGATTACCTGATAATCATTTGTCAGGCTTTCTGTCACATCTGTGTTGTAAAGCTTCACGTCTGCCAGGTATCCCTCGTCGGACGTAAAGGTGTCTGCCGTATTCTGGTAATTGTATCCAAAGGTAAACGGATTGTCGTTTGACTCAAGAACTGCCGATGTAGGTCTTCCTGAGGTAGCTGCGGAAGCCTCTCCGTCCACAAAGAATCCCATCTGGCCCTTTCCGTCAAAGACAAGTACAACGTCATGCCATTTTCCATAGAAATCGGAATCGATCGTCACGGTCTGCTCCGGCCATCCGCCTCCGGACTGGCAATACAGGATCAGCCTTGTAGACTCGATCTGGAAGCCGTACTGGGTATTTGTCTTTCCAAGGATGTTGGAATTGCCCGAAACTGCGCTATTCACAAACAGCTTGAAGGACATCACAAGTGGCGTCTCGCCGCTGATATCAAACTTATCGTGAGCACTGCCTGATTTCATCAGATCCATGAAGCCCCATACGCCGTCCTTATTTACGATCACCTGCTCGGAGTCCTCACTGATCTTTGTGAATTCCGTGGGATTTGCCCCATGGTCAGCGATCGTCTCGTGGTGGACAGAGCCCTCCGCGTTCGCCACTGTCGCAGGCGCAGGATATTCCCCTGCCAGCGGAGCTGTGAATGCTACCGTCGGCGCTGTGATCTCTTTGTCTTTCTCCGGCTCCGTTACCGTAACAGGTACGGAAACCTTCCAGTCCGCATGATCCTTTGCGGAAACAATAATCTCTGTCTGTCCCGGGCCTGCGGCTGTCACCACACCGTCTGCTGTCACAGCGGCCACGGCCTCATCTGCGGAAGCGTAGCTGATCTCGCCCTTCGCATAGTAGGGAACCATGCCTGCCACGATGCCTGCCGTCTCACCGATTCCCAGTGTCAGCTCTGTCGTGTAGCTGCGCACGCCTGTAGCTGCAGCGTCAATATTCTGATACTCATACTCGTCAAAATCATACCACAGCTTTACATTTTCGCTGTCCGGTGTGATCGTCTTTCCGTCCAGTTCTTCCTTTGTCAGAACCTTGTCATAGACACGGATTCCTTTAATGTAGTTATTGGAACCGCGCCCTGTCTCCGGACAGTAGCCGATGCAGAACGAATAGTCGGCCTCTGCTACGCTGCCCACATTCTGTTTCACTGCCATCTCTTTGCCCTCTACATAGACAGAGAGGTTGTTTCCGTCATAGATGCCTGCCACGTGCAGCCAGGAATTCTTTTCCGCATCCGTGATCGGATTCTGGCATACGATCCAGTTGCTTCCATTGTAGATAAACAGGTAAACGCTCTTCTCTGAGATACGCATAGCTACATTGTGGTCGCCTCTGCCGAATACCATGTTGTAATCTTCATTGTTATTGGGGTTCACATAGGCTTCCACTGTGAAGGGGTTCTTGCCCATCATCAGGTCATGGAAGGTAGCGTCAGCTCCCTCTCCCTTAACGGACGCCCGGCCTCTGAAGGCTGTGATGCCATCCTTCTCGGCAAGTGCCGCATCTGCCTCGGCGCTGATATCCATATCAAAATGGTTGGAGCTCTTGTCCCTGATCATCAGGGCCTTATCGCTCTGGGCCAGCTGTTCAGCCAGCGCGATTGCTTCCTCCACCTTGCGGCCGCGCTCTGCGCCCACGATCGCTTTGCCATACTCCGGCAGTGTCTCGTATGCTTTCTTCATTTCCTTCAAAGCATCCAGATCCGCCGAATTCATAAAGATACTGTCTACCTGGCCGATCAGATCTTCTGCTGCCGCCTCGATGATATCCTTCTCGGAAACAGATGCTGCCGACCTGTAGGGACGTGTCAGCTCCATCACATCCGTGCCCTTTGTGGTGTACGGAACCATCGTGTACTCGTAGGTGTAAGCCTTGTCATTCTGAAGCAGGTACGCAGATAAGGTATCCGGGCCACAGCTCCTGTTACCGGTACCCTGTGAGCGGTAGTTTACTGTCAAAATCGTCTGATCCAGCTTCGTCAGCTCATAAGGATGCTGGGCCTGGGTCAGGTCGTCCACGTCAAAGTGCAGGGCGGATGCCTCCACCGGGTTCTCAGCCGCGATGGCCAGGGCAGACGCCTTTGCGGGATCTGTCACCGTAAACCACTTCACACCTGTCACAGTACCTGTATCCTGGGTATCCAGGTACGGGTAGAACATTCTGGAAACTGTCGTGTTGTAGATGCCCACGCTCGCGAAATTCTCACGGTCCCACATAGACTCTACCGGGCCGTTTCCGTACCAGGTTACATTCTCATAGCCTGCGGGAAGCTCCATCACCGTACCGATACGGAGGTATCTTCCAAGGCCGGTTCCCCTGGCGTCCACAGATGCCGTCACCGTCACAGCGCCGCTGCCGTCCACCGTGTAGCTCATGGTCTGCTTCAGGCTGTCCCTGCCCTTGGCTGCCAGCTCCACAGTGATCACCTTCTGGCCCTGCTCGTTCTCGCTTACTGTGATAGCGGAAGCGGTCACTCCCTTGTTTACATTCTGCCAGTTGCCGTCATAATTTCCATTATCATTGTTGACCAGACCTCTCCAGTAATTCGGAACGGGGCCGGTAGTCAGCAGTGTCTCATTTTTATAAACATAATTCTTTAAGGTTCCTGTAGCCTTGTCGATCTGGAAGCCAAAGTCCGCGCCGCTGACCGCGATCACATCCTCTGCGCTCTCATCTACTGTCACATCGGCGGAAACCGTCTTTGCAGCCTGCTCGATCTCTACCGGAAGCTGGAACTGCTCATGGGCTACCTCATAGCCTGCCTTTGCCCAGAGGGTATCCTTCTTCAGCTGTACAGACAGGTTCAGGAAATACTCGGCGCCAGCCTTCTTCTCCGCAGGGATCTTCTCCGGATACGGAACGGTAAGGGTTGCCTTCTCCCTTCCTGCCACATCAGTGTCAGCCACCAGGCCGGAGCCGATGACTTTTCCGTCTTCCAGAAGCTCCCACTTCACATCAAACTCATTTAAGTTCAGGAAGTTATTCTCATTGTAAACATTGATCTTTCCGCCCAGAAGCTGGATATCGGAGGCTGTGAACCATACACTCTGGTACTGGTACTTCACTTCCTCAAGCTCCGGCTGAGGATCACGGTCAGGAGATACCAAACCGTTTACACAGAAGGAATTGTCGTTGGGGCTCTCCCCGTTGTCGCCGCCATAGCAGTAGAAGCCGCCTTTCGCCTCTTCCTGGTACAGTGTCTTGTAGGCGAAATCCTCCGCATAATAATCATAGGGTGCGGCTTCCTCGTCTACCTGTAAGTCAGAATAATCTGCCCACAGAACCACATCCTCGGAATCTGCGGCAATCGCCGGAGTCTTGCTGTTCTGAGCCTTCAGCTCATCTGCCGTCAGGGCCTTGGAATATACACGGCCCATGGAAATCTCGCCGTCAAAGTTTCTTCCATTGTCCGCGCTGCAGCCTACGCCCAGCTTAACGCTTGTGGCCGCGATGGTGGACTGGGTCTTATCGTCGCTTGACGTTACCGCAAGCTGCTGTCCATCCCAGTAAATCTTTACAGTGCCCTTATCATAGGTAGCTGCCACCTGATGCCAGCCGCCGTCCATCCAGTTCTCGGGCAGCGCTACGATGACAGAATCCCAGCTTGTGCCGTATCCGAAGAACTCCAGCTCGCTCCTGCTGTTTGTCTTGAGGGCAAACTGCTTGTCACCCTTCGCGATCAGCACCTGGTCAGATCTCGTGCTGGTGGGCTTACAGATCACTTCCACGGTAAACTGCTTGCCGTCTCCTGCCAGGGCCTCATTGTAGGAATCATCCTGGAACAGTGTGTAGCCTGCCGCGCTCTTACTTGCCAGCGCGCCTTCTTCCGGTTTATTGTTGATGGCCGTGATGCTCGCGGAGCCCTTTACGCCCTTGCTCTTATCTGTCAGCATATAAGTGGCCGGAAGGGTATCCAGGCTCAGCAGCCTTGACTGGTCCACCCAATCCCAGATAAATCCGCCCAGCATATTGTCGGAGGAGCGGATCGCGTCCCAGTACTCCTTCAGGTTTCCGACTGCGTTACCCATGGCATGGTCATACTCACACATCACATACGGCATATTGTTCTTGGCCTCTCCCTGCACGGTGCCTACGCTGGGATACATGTTACTTCCCATATCGGTTCCGCTTGCCTTGCCGGAGCTCTCGGAATGTATCGGTCTCGTGGGATCGTTGTTCTTGAAATACCAGATCATATCAAAGAACATGGAATCCGCATAGTCTTTACTGCTCTGATAGTAGTTCTCATTTCCTGTGGACCAAATCACAACAGAGGTTCTGTTCTTCAGACGCTCAAAGGTGGTGATGGTTCTGTCCATGGAAAGGTTCTTGAAGTTTCTCTGGGCATTGCCATTATTCATGATCGCGTGGGATTCCAGGTTGGTCTCAGCCATCATGTACAGCCCGTACTTATCACACAGATAATAGAGATACTCGTCGTTGCTGTAGTGGGAGGTACGGATCGCGTTCAGGTTGTACTCCTTCATGAGCTGTACATCCTTCTCCTGGGTCTCCAGGGGAACATATTTGCCATATACCGGGTCGGTATCGTGGCGGTTGGTTCCCTTCAGCAGAAGCTGCTTGCCGTTGATCCTGATCGGCTCAAAATCGGCGTCCTTCGTCTTCCTGTTTCCATTTTCATCTACCTCAGATTTTACGAACTCGATCTCACGGAAGCCCAGCTGCTGGGAAACGCTTCCCAGATAGGCTCCTGAGCCGGAATCGTACACCGTCAGCACCAGCGTATACAGGTTCGGCGTCTCCGCGGACCAAAGCTTCGGTGAAAGCACGTTCTTCGTTCCGGAAACCGTAGCCTTTCCGTCCTTACCGTCTTTCGCTGCGGGGATCGCTCCCGGATCCAGAGTGATGCCGTTTACAAATACCTGGCCGTTCTCGTCGTAGAGCTTCGCGTCTACCTTGTAGCCGTCCACCTGGGTGTTGGAGGCATTGGCCACATCAACGCTCACATACAGCTCTGCGTTTTCGTAATTCTCATCCAGGTCTGTCCTTACGGTATAATCCTGGATATGTACCAGGGGAGCCGTGTACAGATATACGTCACGGAAGATACCGCCGTCGTAGAACATATCCTGGTCTTCCATCCATGTACCGTCACAGAACTTGTGCACCTTCACAGCCAGCAGATTATCCTTGCCGTCCTCTGTCAGGTAGTCTGTGATATCAAAACTGTGGGGAGCGTAGGAATCCTCGCTGTATCCCACTTCTTTTCCGTTTACATATACATAGTAAGCAGACTCAACACCCTGGAAGGAAATATAGATTCTTCCGTTGGCGCTCTTCATATTGTCGCTCACATCAAAGCTCTTCCTGTAAAGACCCACGGGATTGTAATTGGTGGGCGCTGCAGGACAGCTTACACTTTTATCATACTTGCTCTGGAAAGGCATCGTCACGTTCGTATAGATAGAAAAATCCCAGTCTCCCTGACGTGTCCAGCTGCAGGGAAGCTCCAGGTTTCCTTTCCAGTCATCCGTTGTCGCCTTAAAATCCTTTTTGTAAAAATCCTTGTAGGCGTCGCCCTGGGCCAGGTCCTGATTCTGCAGCACCACCAGGGACCAGTCCTTCTGGTCTGCGCCTGTCAGGAACTGCACGTACTTCGATCCTGCCTTGTTGTAATTCACCGCGCCGTTGATGGCCTTATCTACCGTATCGTAGACCACGCTGGTGCTGGCGAAGGTACTCGCCTCTTCTCTGTTGATATCGTAGACATCCGCCCCTTTTACGGTGTTTCCATCCACATCCGTGTAGGAGGTTCCTGTCCACTCTTTGTGCGTAAATTTTATCTTGTCTACATCCGGACTCTTTTTTGCTTCCAGCCCGGGAGCTGCTGCGTCACCCCACGGATCTTGATAACCTTCCTCCGTATTGGACGCTGCTTCTCTGCTTTCTCCGGCGGCCTGGGCCGTGATCGGTGCTGCATAAGCCACCGTGCTGGCTACCATCGAAAATGCCAGAACACTTGAAAGTACTTTTTTCCAATTCATCTGTCAGTCTCCTTTTGCAATCAAATATGTGTGTCTCCCATTTCTTCTTTACACCTTGGGAACCCGGCCATCCCCACTCCCTCGGCTTTGCGGCCAAGCAGGTCCTGCCGGCGGCATCCCCGGACAAACGTCTTCTTTCCTCCCTCCTTCATCACTTTGCCGACGATACGTTTTATTTGCTCACCAAAATGCGGCAATATGCCCTTGTCTATTATTATATCATTTGTTTAGTGATGTGTTATTGACATTATATCCGAAATATCACATTCATTTTTGTGAATTTTATACAATTCTTTTTGCACGATTATCCTCTTTTTGTATCCTTTACTTCGTTATTCTCCTCTTTTTTCTATGTTTTGCCGTCAAAAGAGTCAAAAAAACCGTCCTCAAAAAGGACGGTTTCTTGTTTACTAAAGTCTATTCCTGATAATCCTTCACGCTGCTTCTCTCCGAAAGTGTCAGCGGAAGCACCACTTTATACGGAATGTGCTGGTGATCCTCCAGCCTCTCCTTTAAGAGCTTCACAGCTACCCTGCCCATGCTCTCCAGATGGGCGTTGATGCTCGTGAGGGGCGGCTCAATGAGAATCGAAAGGGGCGTGTCATTGAAGCTTATGATGGAGATGTCCTCCGGGATACGGATTCCCGCCTCCTGGAAAACGCTCACAGCCGTGATGGCCGTCTCCTCATTGTAGGCAAGAAATGCCGTGGGGCGCTGCTCTCCTGACTGCAGCCATTTTTTCACCTGCTCCCTGGTCTCGTCCAGGGTAAGCATCGTGTCGATAACCCAGCACTCGTCGTACCGCCCGATCTCCGTCATGTATTCCCTGAAATACTGACGCCTCACCTCCGGAGCCGGACGCTTCTTCTGATCCAGTTTATAAGTAGGACCTAAAAACCCGATCCTGTAATGCCCGTGCTGCATCAGGTAATCCAGGGCCTGCTCCACTCCCAGCTTGAAGTTCAGCACCACCGAATCATACTGCTGCTCATCCGGGGAGGAATCCACAAATATGATCGCCTTGCTGATCTCCTCCATCTGCCGGATCTGTTCCTCCGAAAAAATTCCCACGGCCAGGATGCCGTCCAGTTCTCCCTGTCCCGCGATCCCGCCGCCTTCGCTTACCTCTGACAGGTAAGACACCATATATCCCTGCTCCATGCAGGCCCGAACCACATAGTTTTTTAAGTACAGATAATAGGGATCAGACAACTGCTCCTTCTGGGTCATCATCTCCGCTACTGCAATACGGGGCGCATGGTTTTTTCCCAAGCGTTTGGGCTTTGGCAGGGAATAATTCAACTCCGCCGCAGCCTCCAGGATAGCCACCCGCGTGTTGTCTGTCACTTTCATGGTAGGGTCATTATTCAAAACCCTTGAAATTGTCGTCACAGAGTAACCCGTACGCTTTGCCAGATCTCTTATCGTTGCCATTTCTTTCCCTCTTTCTTTCACTAAACATGGTTCTATTATACTTCGGCGGGCTCCGATAAGCAAGTAAAATTTTTCTGTCTTTTCAATACAATGGCAGCTTTCGCCGGAAGTTCCAGACAGATTTGGCCGTTTTCACAGCGGTATGTCTCCGGCTCCTCTGTAAAACCTTCGCTGCTGCTGAGCATCAGCCTCACCAGGCTGCTGCCCCCCGGGATTCCCGCCTGCCATACGGACAGCGTAAGCTCCATGGGCTCGCTGCCATTATTAAAGGCCACCACGATCTGCTCCCTGTCGCTGAAGCGGGCATAGCTGATGCTGTTATGGCAGCACTCCAAAAATTTTAAGGAACCATGAGTCAAAACATCATATTTTTTGTGGATCTGTATCATCCTGCGGTAGAAATCGATCAGCTCCTGATCCTCCTGTCCCCAGGGATAGGTCCTGCGGTTATCCGGATCCGTAAATCCTACCACTCCCGCCTCGTCTCCGTAGTACAGGGTAGGCGCTCCCGGCCAGGTCATCTGCATCACGATGGCCTCCCGCATCACCGACTTATCCACATCTTCTCCGGCAGCGTCGCTTCCCAGCACATGGACCCTTCCTGCCTTATGGTTCGTCCTGGTCAGAAATCTTGAGTGGTCGTGATTGGACAGCTCATTCATGGCCGTCTGCAGGGAGGGCGCCAGGAAATTGGACATATGGTGGTTCATAGCCCCTATAAAGCTCTCATGATTTCCCAGAAGATCCTCCCGGTAGAAGTCACTGTGTTTCTCCATTCCTGTGAAAAACCAGGTGAGGGGCTCCATGAACGCATCGTAATTCATCACCGTATCCCACTCATCCCCGCGCAGCCAGGAGCCGGCGTCTCCGTAATGCTCCGCCAAAATAATGGCGTCCGGATTCGCCTCCTTTACCACCTTCCGGAACTCCTTCCAGAACCTGTGGTTGTATTCACTGCTGAAGCCTAAATCCGCCGCCACGTCCAGCCTCCAGCCGTCGGCGTTAAAGGGCGGGGACACCCACTTTCTGGCCACCTCCATAATATACTCGTAAAGCTTCGGGGAATCCTCATAAGCCAGCTTCGGCAGCGTCTCATGGCCCCACCAGCCGTCATAGAAAGGATTATAGGGCCATTCATGCTCATTGTTAAATTTAAAGAAGCTTCTGTAGGGACTGTCGGCAGATATGTACGCCCCCTTTTCGTATCCCTCCTGCTTTTCATAAATGCGCTCTCTGTCCAGCCATTTGTTGAAGGAACCGCAATGGTTAAACACGCCGTCCAGGATCACCTTCATGCCGCGGCTGTGGGCTTCCTGGATCAATGTGATCAGAAGCTGGTTGCTGGCCTCCAGGTTTTCCTTATCGGTAACCCTCTGAATGTACTTAGTGGCCTGGGAATTGTCGCTGCAGCCCTCCGGCAGCACCTGGCCCCCGTCGTTGACGATCTTTCCGTAATGCGGATCCACATAATCATAATCCTGAATATCATACTTGTGATTGGAAGGGGACACAAAAATAGGGTTGAAGTAAATGACATCCACCCCCAGCTCCTGCAGGTAATCCAGCTTATCCAGCACTCCCTGCAGATCTCCCCCGTAAAATTCACGAATCTCCATATTGGAAGCGGGACACTGGTTCCAGTCCTTGATATGCACCGCAGTATCCCCGATATAATAATATTCCCTGTCCTCCACCGTATTGGTAGGATCCCCGTTTCGGAACCTGTCTACCAGGATCTGGTACATGACAGCTCCCTTGGCCCACTTGGGCGTCTTGAACCCCGGCGCAATGGCAAAAGCATAATAATCCTGCAGATCCTTTGACACTCCCATCTTATTATAGAAGCAATGGATCTTTCCCACACGGACTTCAAAATAATAATGAAGGATCTCCTCTCCCATGACCACCTCTATTTTATAGTAGTCGAAATCCCCTTCCGTCTTCTCGAAATCCATCAAAAGCCTTCTGGCTCCGCTGATCCAATATACGTAATCAATATTATTTTTTAAAGACCGGAAACGGATCGTAACCTTGTCTCCTGCCTCTGGTTCCATGGGGCTGACATAGTTCTCCGTCTCATCACTAAACAGACCATCGGAACGGAACACCGGCCTCATTCGCATGGCATAAACCTCCGATTTCTGCAGGTAATCAATATCCGTTTTATTCTGATTCATATTCAGGTTTCCTCCACAACTTGTTTTCTTACAGTTATTTTATACTAACTTTCCTTTTCACACAAGAAAAAAGACGGCTTCTGGCCGTCTTTTTTGGAGAAGGTATTTCTCTTATGGGGTGTAGCAAAAACTATATAATGTATTGGGGGTTTTACGTTGTGTATTATAGCATCACTTTCCGGCGAAGTCTGCACAAAGTTCATTTTTTTGTCTTTGTATTTCTATACAGGTTTGACAACATCCCACCAAACATTTTTCCCCCTATATCGTCAAATTTCCCTCTTTGGGTTCATCAAACAGGGCCTCAAACTGCTCCCGCCCAATCTTTTCCTCTTTTATCAAAAGAGCCGCGCAGCTGTGGAGGACGTCGATATGCTCCAGGATCAGCTTTTTCGCTCTCTCGTAAGACTCATCCACAATCCGCTTTACTTCACTGTCAATCAGCGCCTGGGTATTTTCCCCATAGCCTCTCGTATGGGCCAGGTCACGGCCTATAAACACCTCATCGTCGCTTCCGTAATTGATCATGCCAACCTTTTCAGACATTCCGTACCGTGTGACCATAGCCCTGGCCAGCTCCGTGGACTGCTTAATATCCTGGGAAGCGCCCGTCGTCACATCTCCGATGACCAGCTCCTCCGCTACTCTGCCGCCAAAACCTACCACAATTTCCTGAAGCATCTGCCCTTTGGTTTGGAACATCTCATCCTTTCCGGGCAAGGGCATGGTATAACCCGCCGCGCCCATCCCCGTGGGAATGATGGAAACCGTATGCACCGGCCCAACATCAGGAAGCACATGGAAGAGAATGGCATGGCCCGCCTCGTGGTAGGCCGTGATGCGCTTTTCCTTGTCGGAGATCACCTTGCTCCTCTTTTCCGCGCCTATGCCCACCTTCACGAAGGCCTGCCGGATATCGTTCTGCACAATATAGGATCTGTTGGCCTTTGCCGCCAGGATCGCCGCCTCGTTCAGCAGATTCTCCAAATCTGCTCCCGTGAAGCCCGCCGTGGCCTGGGCGATCTCCGCAAGGTTTACGTCGTCCCCCAGGGACTTTCCCTTCACGTGTACCTGCAGGATCTCCTGCCTGCCTCTCACATCCGGCTTTCCCACGCCCACTTTCCGGTCGAAACGCCCCGGCCTCAGAATCGCAGGATCCAGGATGTCCACCCGGTTGGTGGCCGCCATCACGATAATCCCCTCATTTACGCCAAAGCCGTCCATCTCCACCAGCATCTGGTTCAGGGTCTGCTCCCGCTCGTCGTGTCCGCCGCCCATCCCGGTGCCCCGTCTCCTGGCCACCGCGTCGATCTCGTCGATAAAGACGATACAGGGAGCATGCCTTTTGGCCTCCCAGAAGAGATCCCTCACACGGGAAGCGCCCACTCCCACGAACATTTCCACAAAATCAGAGCCGGAGATGCTGTAGAAGGGAACGCCCGCCTCCCCTGCCACCGCTTTGGCCAGCAGGGTCTTACCCGTTCCCGGAGGTCCCACGAGAAGCACGCCCTTGGGGATCCTGGCCCCCACCTGCACATACTTCTTCGGTTCCTTCAGAAAGTCTACGACCTCTTCCAGCTCCTCCTTCTCTTCCTCCAGGCCCGCCACGTCCTTAAAGCTGATGCTCTTCGTATCGGGCAGGATCAGCGTCGCCCTGCTCTTGCCGAAATTCATCATTTTATTATTGCCGCCGTTGGCCTGACGGTTCATAAACATCAAAATAAAGATGCACATTCCCCCCATCATCAGCAGGGGAAGGATGGTGGTCATAAAGGTGCTTTCCTTCTCGATATCATACATGTAATTCGGGACTCCGTTGTCATCCAGCTGCTCCTGGACTTCCTTCACGTCAGCCACGTTCAGCTTCACCGGAGTATCATTATCCTCAAGAGTGATCAAGAGCTGTCCTGTGGGAACCTGCTCATTGGGGTGGATCTCCACATAGGAGATCTCTTTATTCTCCAAAGCCTCCTCAAAGCGCTGATAGGAATACGACGCCATCCTCGTATCAAATCCATTCCGGAACATATAGACAAACAGAATCACCAGGGCTATGATCAGGACATAAAAGCCAATTCCTTTTGAACTATCTTTCAATTTTTAAAACTCCTCGCTTTCTAGAACTCTACCACTCCGATAAAAGGCAGATTTCTGTATTTCTGGTCATAATCAAGGCCATATCCCACTACAAACTCATCGGGAATATTGAACCCTGCATAGTCCACCTTCACATCTGTCACACGCCGCTCCGGCTTATCCAGCAGGGTGCACAGACGGATGCTGGCAGGATTTCTCTTCTTTAAGATCTGAATCAGATAGCTTAAGGTGCGGCCGGAATCGATGATGTCCTCCACAATCAGAACATCCTTCCCCTCCAGGGGCTCGTCCAGATCCTTGACGATCTTTACCACGCCGCTGGATTTCGTACCGGCTCCGTAGCTGCTCACAGACATGAAATCCAGGGATACCGGAACTGTGATCCTTTTCGCCAGCTCGCAGGTGAAAAATATTCCTCCCTTGAGCACGCAGATCATATGTACGCTCTTTCCCTCATAATCCTCGCTGATCTTCTTTCCCAGCTCTGCAATCTTGTCGTCCACTTCCTTCTCAGACAGTAGTACACGAATCTTTTCTTCCATTATCCCGTTCCTCCATGATCTCTATTTTTAAAATGGTTTTGGTGCGCTCTGTCACCTTGCACGAGGAGCTGATCCGGCGGCCCGGGATACACACGATATGGCTCCCGTCCGCCAAAAGGAGTATCTGGCCTCTGCACTCCCTCAGTATCTTCTCGTCAATAAAATATTTTTTCAATTTCCTGCGTCCGCCCTCTGTCATAAAATAATCTCCGCTTCTGCGGCTCCGCAGATGAATCGTATCTGTTATTGTATCATAATCCAGCCATTTCGTATACTTTTTTTCTGGAATCCTCTGATTTTTATAGGGTTCCAGGCTGGCCCTCACCCGGTACCTCCCCCATACGGCCTCCCCCGGCACGGGGAGCAGCACCTCCTCTGCCTCTGCAGGTACTTCCCCGGAGACGTCTCCCAGCACCAGGAAGCGCCCTGTCCTTCTGGCGGTACGCCCGCCCGGGAGCCTCCGCGCCCTGCCGGACTGTCCCGCCGCAAGGCTTTTGATCTCTTCGATATGGACGGCTCCTACATCTTTGAGTCCCATGCCCTGCCGCTCCATAAAGATCCCCAGCATCGCCTCCTGGAGCACCTCGTCCCTGGCCAGAAACTCCTCCGCATCGATCCAAAGCTCCCCGCCCCGGTTCTCGGAAATCTGTTCCGCCCCCCGGAGCGCCTGGCGTTCCAGGTATCCCCAGGCACGCTGCAGCCTCTCTCCGGCCTGGGCAATATGGGCCTTCGCCCGGACGTTCACCCCCTCCTCCAGCGCAGGAAGTATCTGGCGGCGCAGGCGGTTCCTGGTATATTCTTCCGTCAGGTTGGTGCTGTCCGTGCAGAATTCCTGGCCCTTTTCTCTCAGATAGGCCTCCACCTGCTCCCTGGAAACGCCCAGCAGGGGACGGATAATGTCCCCGTTTACAGGCCTCATTCCCCCCAGGCCCCGAAGCCCCGCCCCCCGGGCCAGGTTCCACAGGACCGTTTCCGCCTGGTCGTCCTGGTTGTGGGCCACCGCGATCTTGGCCCGCTCCTTCCCCGCCATGGCTTTCCGAAAGGATTCGTAGCGGCATTTTCTGGCGGCCTCCTCCAGAGTCAGCCGCTCCCGCAGCGCCCGGGCCGGCACATCCCAGGTATATAGGTGAAACGGGATGCCCCTCTCCCTGCAGAGCCCTTCCGTAAAGGCCGCGTCCCGCAGGCTCTCCTCCCCCCGGATGCCATGCTCTACATGCACGGCCTCCAGGGTGAAACCAAACGCCTCCCTGAGGCTCTCCAGCACAAAAAGCAGGCATACGGAGTCCGCGCCTCCCGATACACCTGCCAAAATATGGTCGCCCGGGCTTATCATCCCGTACTTTCTGATATATTCTGCTACCTCTTTCTCCATAATGGGATCCTCCATGCCCGTTATCCTGTGAATGAGCGAAGTGTCCGATTCTCTTTTTCTGCCATGGAAGCATCGTAACACATTATCCTTCCGCCATCAAGCCACACTTTCCCCCAGAGCCTGCGCGGATAGGCTTGGGTTCAATTTCTCCACATGCCCCCCACAAGCACAGTCATATCGTCCTTGGCCCTGCATTCCTGGTAGAGAAGGGCGCGGGTCAGAATGTCCCGGGCCATCTCCTGGGCGTTTTTCGTTTCCTGCTGTAAGATGATGTCTTTGATGATCTCCTCCGCCTCCCCGTGGGGCAGGGCGTCCAGCACGCCGTCGGACACCATGATGATAAAATCCCCCGGCTCCAGCTTCTTTTTCGCGCTCTCATAATCCAGCTTTCCCATAAAACCAATGGGCAGGCTGGTAGAGGAAAGAGCCTCCACCCAATTTTTTTTCTTGAAAAACGTGGTGGACGCGCCTACCTTCAGGAGCTCGCATTCCCCTGTATACAGATCCACCATGCTCAGGTCCACGGTGGAAAACATCTGGTTATGATTCTGCAGCAGCATGGTGGAATGGATCATATGGACGGCCGTCTCCTTGGAAAAGCCCGCGTGAAGAAACTGCTCCAGAAGCTCGATGACCGTCTCGCTCTCCCGGCAGGCGCAGGTGCCGGAACCCATGCCGTCTGACAGGCTCATGATCATCTGGCCATTCTCCCGGCGGAACATGGCGAAGTTGTCCCCGGATACCAGCTCCCCCTCCTTTGTCACCTTTGCCACGCCATTTGTCATCACATACTCCGGCTCCGCCAGAAAAAGCACGGTGCTGTACTCTCCATTAATGATCGTGCGGCTGTCCCTGTCGGGCACCATCCTGCGGCTGCACACCTCCGAGACGACGCCTGCGATCTCCCTGGTGGACACACACCTGCCCTTCCTGGCCGCCCGCATGGTGATAAAAAGCTCCAGCCTGTCCGCATCCCGCCTGGAATCCCACATCTCCCGGAGAATCACTCCCCTCATCCGAAGCTTGATATCCATCTGCTTTTCCAGGGCCGGATCCACCGGGCGCACTTCGTAGGTCAGGCTGGCCGCCGCCTCCATAATGGCCGCCGTTCCGTAGAGCTGTTCCGCCACAGCCTCCCGGTTCTCCAGGAGCCGGTTGCTCCACATCAGATTCACTTTGGC
This sequence comes from Lachnospiraceae bacterium UBA3316, assembly GCA_002361955.1. GTDB lineage: Bacteria > Bacillota > Clostridia > Lachnospirales > Lachnospiraceae > Hominisplanchenecus_A. The sequence continues at coordinate 52,457 of DESK01000011.1, read as the reverse complement.
CACCCGGAAGCCTTCCCGGATCGTCTCAAGGAAGCTTGTCCCTCTGGAGCAGACCTCGAAAAAAGGGGCCCGTTCTCCCCCCTCTCCCTCCTCGATCCTGCGCAGAAGGTCGTAAACCTCCCGGTAGGTAGCGGAGCCGTTCTGTTCCCAGCAGCAGGAGCAGCCGGGGCAATACCTGCACACCTTATACTGCACCTCCCGGAAAATCTCCTCCACATCCTGCTCGGAAAGCCCCTCCTTCCGGCTCGGCATATCACGAAATGTCTCCGCCAGCTGCCGGAAGGACTCCGCGTAGCGCTCCATCCGCTCCCTTCCCGGCTCACAGGCCTCCAGCATCTGCTCCTCCCGGTATCTCTCCCCCAATATCAGCTTGACCACATCCCACATGACCCAGAGCAGGCTCACGATCAGCACCGCTATGATAAATTCACTCATTTTCCTGTACCCTCCCATAAGTAACGATAACGACAGTATACGCAGGGTAACAGGTGATTTTTGTCAAAAGAGTTTGTCGTCTGGCCAAAATTTATCGACAAACCATACCCCGCCGGTCACCGGCGCGGCGGAAGCCGAAAAAAGACACCGGGAAATCTTCCTGTTCCCGATGTCTCCTGCACTCTTTTATTCCTCCGGCTTGATGAGTATCTCATCCGGATAAACCAATCCCAGCTTGTCCCTGGCGATTTTCTCCACATACTCATCCGTCTTCATGTACTCTTCCAGACCGCTGATCTCCTCTGTCCGTTTCATCTCCGCCTCCAGCTGCTGCTCAAGCTCCGCCTCTTTTTGCTCATAGGCACTGTTTTTTGCCATCAGCGAACGGCTCTGAAACGTCAGGCTTACCAGCAAAACAGCAACAACGGCGGAAATGCCAAGCATGGCGCCGCGGTTAGCCCCTCTTCTGCGTCCCCTTCTCTTTCTCATAAAATGACCTTCCTTATTAATTGCTTCCCCTATTTTTGCATAATGCCATTTTAACCTCTTTTACCATGTTTTTCAATGGTTTTTTCGCTTTATTTACAAAAAATCCTACGGGCCCGCACACAATTCCTGCTATTTTACTCAAAATTATCTTTATTATTTTTAATATAAAGGACGCCGCCCGCAGCACATAGGGGCTTGCCGCCCCCAGGTAGCTCCCCATTCCCAACGCCATAGCGCACAGGGCAAAGCCCCGTATGGCGCCGCTGTTCTCCACAAAAACCACCCCAAAGGCGAAGACGCCCGCCAGGCTCCAGTACAGAAAATCCTCCAGGGCCGTCAGAAGGTTTTTGTGGGGAAAGGCGCGCCTGAGGGCCCGCAGAAGGTCATAGCCAAACATCAGCAGAACCCCTGCGGAGGCACATACCAAAAAAAAGAAAACCTCCCCCCGGATCTCTCCGCTCATGGGCTACCGAAATATCCGCGCCAGCACGGATGCCCCCTTCTGGCTGTGCCCGGCCTCTGAATATACGAGACTGTCCACCCTGCCGTCTATATCCACCTCGCCCGCCTCCAGGGTGAGGCGGCTGACGTGAAGCTCCTTTCCCTTCACGGTAAGCCTCCCCCGCTCCGTTTCCAAAAGAATTTCCTGCTCGTCAAAAGAAAGCACATCCTTCACCCCGGTGATCGTCCCGCCGCGCCTGTCGGTGACTGTCAGTCTGTGTGCCCTCTGTATCTGCTTTTCTTCCATGCCCTCTCCTTTTTATATCCCGCCGCAGCTGCCTTTCTAAACGGCCATGGCTGCCGTCCGGGACTTTCTATGAAAGTCAGATGCTCCGGGACTTTCATAGTAAAATATATTAGGATAGGCAAAAAATTATTCTTAGGAAAGCCGGAAGTTCCTCTGTCACAAGTACCGGTACAGCTCCTTCGCGTCGTCCTTCTTCACTGTCTCCTGCACATCCAGCACCTCCACCCGGACTGCTTTCGTGCCAAACTGGATCTCCAGGATATCCCCGGCCTTCACGGCGGCGGAAGCCTTGGCAGGCTTATCGTTTACAAGCACCCTTCCCGCGTCGCAGGCCTCATTCGCCACCGTCCTGCGTTTGATCAGACGGGAAACCTTCAAAAATTTATCTAAGCGCATCTTCCTTCTCCTTTCTTATGATTCATCCCATGGATGGCATGAAAAAAGCCGCCCTCACGCCTGTACGGCCTGCGGCAGCTCATCCCTTACGTTCCTGTCTCAGAAGGATTTATTTCTCGTTTACAAGATCCTTCAAAGCCTTGCCTGCTTTAAACTTCGGCGCCTTGGAGGCCGGAATTACCATAGTCTCACCGCTCTGGGGATTTCTTCCTTCTCTTGCCGCCCTCTCAGATACCTCAAACGTACCGAAGCCTACCAGCTGGATTTTCTCGCCCTTCTTTAACTCTTCTGCTACCACGTCTGTAAAGGCTTTCAATACCTTCTCCGCATCTTTCCTGGATAATTCTGTTCTCTCTGCAATCGCTGCGATCAACTCTGTTTTATTCATGGAAAATTCCTCCTCTGATTTCTCTTTTCGTTCTATTTTGTTCGATACATATTTTCCATTTCTGGCCTCTTCTGTTTATCTTCAGCCAAAGCCTACGTCTATTTATAAGCTTTTCCACAGGGTTTGTCAAGAAATTTCTGTTTCTGTTTCCTGGCTGTAGTAAGCAGCCAGCTCCTTCACAGCATCCTTCACGGCATCCTCCTGGCCTTTCAGCTCTTCCTGGGATTTCCCGGCCTTCTCCAGCCTCTTGATCTCCTTCCAGCCCCGCACCAGGTCGCCGTTCTCATCCACAAAGCCTGTCCCAAACACATGGGGGTGGCGGCGTATCATTTTTCTGCTGGCGCTCTCGATCACATCGTCGATGGAGAAGAGCCCGTCCTCCTCGGCGATGCGGCTCATGAGCATAAGAACCATCAAAAGATCCCCCAGCTCCTCGCAGAGATTTTCCCCGTTGCCCGTCTTTTCACAAAGGCTGACGCCTGCCGCCGTCTCTGCCATTTCTCCAAAAAGAGAAGGCTTCAGACTCGAAAGAGTCTGAGCCTTGTCCCAGGGGCAGCCCCGCCGCAGCTCCTCGATGATCCCTCTGAAATCATCGAAGCTGTGGGGGCCGTCCATTTGAAAATTAAAGCATTTCATTGATCATAGCCAGAACCTGCTCACCGAGGGCCGCTGACTTCTCGTCCGCTTCCTCCATGGAGGTTCCCTTCACTCCATAGTAGAACTTAATCTTGGGCTCTGTACCGGAGGGCCTTACGCACAGCCATGCATCGTCATTTAAGTCGAAGTACAGCACGTTGGAGCTGGGAAGCCCGGTAGGCGTCACCTCTCCTGTCTCCAGGTTCTTGATGGTGTCCTTCTTGTAATCCCTTGCGGAGATCACCTTGTAAGCGCCGATCTGTACCGGGGGATCGTTTCTGAGGCTCTCTAAGATCTGCTGGATCTTCTCTAAGCCCTCGATTCCCTTTAAGGTGATCGCCTTCACATCATCCTTGAAGTAGCCATATTTCTCATACATATCGATCAGAGCATCCCAGAGGGTCTTGCCCTGGGTCTTATAGTAGGCCGCCGCCTCGCACAGGGCCATGGTAGCCACGATGGCGTCCTTATCCCTGGCATGTGTCCCGATCAGGCAGCCGTAGCTCTCCTCAAATCCAAAGAGGTATGTTCCCTTTTTGCTGTTCTCGAAGCCTAAGATCTGCTGTCCGATGAACTTGAAGCCCGTCAGAACCTCAATAAAACGAAGGCCGTAGGATCTTGCGATCACGCCCGCCATATTGGAAGAAACGATGGTGCTGACAACTGCGCCGTCCTCCGGAAGGCCGAAAAGCGCTTTCCTCTGGCTCAGCTCATATTCCTCCAGCAGGCATCCGGACATATTTCCTGTCATGCTCAGGTACTCGCCGCTCTTTGTGTCCTTCACATAAACGCCTAAACGGTCCGCGTCCGGGTCTGTCGCCAGAACCAGGTCCGCGTCCACTTCCTTCGCAAGCTTTAAGCCTAATGCAAAAGCCTCCGCAGCCTCCGGGTTCGGATAGCTGACTGTGGGGAATTCCCCGTCAGGAAGCTCCTGCTCCTTTACTACGTATACATTTTCAAAGCCCAGCTCCTTTAAAACTCTTCTGGCCGGAATATTTCCTGTGCCGTGAAGGGGTGAGTAGACGATCTTCAGATCCTTTCCCACTTCCTTAATGGCATCCCAGTGGAGCACCTGGCTCTTTAAGGCTTCCATATATCTGTCATCGATCGCCTGGCCGATCACCTCATAGAGGCCTGCCGCCATAGCTGCTTCCTTGTCCATAGTCTTCACAGTGGCATAATCGGTGACCTTGCGCACTTCCGCCATAATTCCCGTATCGTGGGGAGGTGTGATCTGCGCGCCGTCCTCCCAATATACCTTGTAGCCGTTGTACTCAGGCGGATTGTGGCTGGCTGTGATATTGATACCGGCCGTACATCCCAGAGTCCGCACTGCGAAGGAAAGCTCCGGCGTAGGGCGCAGGGATTCAAACACATATGCCTTGATACCGTTGGCAGCCAGGCACAGGGCAGCTTCATCGGCGAATTCCGGTGACATCCTTCTGGAGTCATAGGCAATCGCCACTCCCTTGTCTTTTGCTCCCACAGAAAGAATATAATTTGCCAATCCCTGGGTTGCTTTTCTTACCGTATACACATTCATGCGGTTGGTGCCCGCGCCGATAATTCCTCTAAGGCCTGCTGTACCGAATTCCAGATCTGCATAAAAGCGCTCTTTGATCTCTTTCTCATCCTCAGCGATCGCTTTCAGCTCCGCCTTAGTGGCATCGTCAAAATACGGGTTAGAAAGCCACTCTTCATACACTTTTTTATAGTCCATTATAAACCCTCCTCATTTGGTCGTTTATGGGGTCATTATATCACCCTGCCTGTCATAAATCCAGTATTTTAAGAAATGCATCTCTTTTTTCCTGCTGGCAGATCAGCGTCTCCAGCTTCTCTATATTCTTCCCCGGAAGCCATGCTTTATTATGGTTGTAATAGTGGTTGGCCAGCTTCCAGAATTTTTCCGGGTAGGCCAGCCGTATCCTCAGATACTCCCGCTCCGCCTTTCCCAGGGGCAGGATCTTGTGGTACTCCTCCACCATCCGGCTCCCCAGGCGCACGTCCCAGTCCTGCTTTTCGAGAATCTTTCTCAGGAACCGGTACAGATCCCCGGCCTGCACATCGACCCGGCATTTTGTAAAATTCGTGGTCGCCATGCCTTTTTTCGTATTCAGCACCTGATGCTGGTTATAATCTCCGTGGCAGACAAGTCCCTGTCTTAGGGCCTCCTCGTACATCCTGTCATACCCGGAGGCTGCCAGCGCCCTCTCCGCCTCCCTGGCCTGCTCGAAAAATAAGGAGTAATGATTTAAAAAGCAGCTCTCAAAAGGATTTTTCCGCCGCCTGCCCCTCATAAAGTTCCAGGCCTTCTTGATCTCCCGGTTTCTGGCCGCGTACTCCTCCTTTAAGCTCTCCCCCTGATAAAAGGTCTCCCCCTCCCGGGGCTGCAGGCACATCAGCCTGTGAAGCTTCGCCAGATTTCTGACGGCCGCCAGGATATCCCCCTCGCTTTTCGTGTCGCATTCCCGCCCTTCAAACCAGTCCTTGACGATATACACCGTCTCATCCCGGTCCCGGGTGACAAGCTCTCCCTCCATGTTTTCCACGGTCCGATCCACCAGCTCATAGCCCTGCTCCCGCAGGCGGTCCAGCACCAGATTTTGGAAACGCAGCCTGTTTACCGATCCGTAAAACTCCGTGATCAGCTTGATTCCCTTATCTGTCTCGCAGATAAAGGAACCCCGCCCCCGCCTGGTTCCCGCTATTTTCAGGTCGTACTGCTCCAGTACCCTTAACCCACGTTCATTCACTCCAATCCCCCCACTCGTATCGTCCTTCTATCCTATGTGGGGGACTGCCTGTTTAGAACAGGGGCGGCTCTCCCTGCCGCAGGGCTCTGGAAAGGGCCAGCAGATACTCCTTCGTGTTATGCTCCGGCTCCTCCAGCACATGCTCCAGGAGGGCCGTCAGCGTCCTGCCAAGGGCAGGCCCCGGCTTCATGCCGTCCGCGATCAGATCCCTGCCTCCCACGGCCAGCCCCCGGATGGAGAGGCATTGGCGGGCCGCCAGTATTTCCCGGTAAATGCGCTCCGTCTCCTCCAGGGCACGGAGCTTTTCCTCCCACCGGTAATTGCTCTGGGCCAGGATATCCGCCCTCTGTACAAGGAGAAGGGAGGGAAAGAGCTCTTCCCCCACCTTATAGATCATCCGGCGCACGCTGCGGGGCGTGGGAACAGGGCGCAGGTCATGGAACCGCACCAGACGCTTCACCCTGCCGATCGTATCATTGTCCATCTTCCAGCGGCGCAGCACCTGCTCCGCGATGCGCTCCCCCGCCTCCGGGTGGCCTATGAAATGGTCCCGCCCCTCCTCATCCGTGGTACGGAGGGCAGGCTTTCCCGCATCATGGAGCAGCATGGCCAGACGCAGCGTCCTGTCAGGCTCCACAGATTCCAGGCACCGCAGAGTATGCTCCCCCACGCTCCCCCAGTGGTGGGGCGTATGCTGCTCTGTCTCCATCATCGCGTCAAACTCCGGCAGGATGACAGCTGTGATTCCCGTCTCCCAGGCCGTCCGAAGCTCCCCGGGATGAGGGGAAGCTAACAGCTTTACCATCTCCGCCTGGATGCGCTCCGCGCTGATCTTCTCTAAATTCTTTGCCAGCCGCTCTATCGCCTCCCTGGTATTCTCCTCAATAGAAAATCCCAGCTGGGCAGAAAACCTGACGGCCCGCAGGATGCGCAGGGCGTCCTCCGTAAACCGTTCCCCGGCGTCCCCCACACAGCGGATCACGCCTCTCTCCATATCGCCGATGCCGTCAAAGGCGTCCACCAGCCCTTCCCTCTCATTGTAGGCCATGGCGTTGATCGTAAAATCCCGCCGGCGCAGGTCCTCCACCAGCTTCTCCGTAAACTGCACCTCTTTCGGGTGCCTGCCATCCTCATATTCTCCGTCAATCCGATAGGTGGTAACCTCGTACCCCTCTCCGTCCAGCAGTACGGTGACGGTCCCGTGCTGCAGGCCGGTATCCACCGTGCGCTTAAAGAGGGCCTTCGTCTCCAGGGGCCTGGCAGACGTGGTGATATCCCAGTCATTGGGCTCCCTTCCCAGCACAGAGTCCCGCACGCAGCCTCCCACGGCGTAGGCCTCATAGCCTGCCTGCTCCAGGGTATCTATGATTTTTTTTACATTCTTCGGCAGCCTGATCTCCATCGTATATCGCCTCCTCCGCTTCTGCCCCGATTTTTCAGCTCACTGCTTCTCTTCCGGGCAGCAGCGCAGCAGCACCTCCGTGACAAGAGCCTTAAATACAGGTGCCGCTTGATCGCCCATCTCCTGGACCTCCTTGTGGGACAACGGCTTGTCCTGCATCCCGCATCCCAGGTTTGAGATACAGGAAATACCGCCGATCCGCATTCCCATATGGTTGGCCGCTATGGCCTCGCAGGCTGTGCTCATGCCCACTGCGTCGCCTCCCAGGATCCGGCACATTTTCACTTCGTGGGGCGTCTCAAAATTCGGCCCCGTGAGCTGCACATAGACGCCCTCCCGCAGGGAAATCCCCAGATCCTTCGCCGCCCCCCGGATGATATCCTGTAGGTCTTTGTCATAGATCTGGCTCATATCACAGAACCTGGGCCCCAGCTCCTCTATATTTTCCCCAATCAGAGGGGACGGCACAAAATTCGCGATCTGGTCCGTAATCATCATAAGGTCCCCGGGCACAAAGCCATTGTTCAGCCCTCCTGCCGCATTTGTCAAAAGAAGGGTTTTTGCCCCCAGAAGCCCCATCAGGCGTATGGGCAGTACCACATCGTCCATGGAATAGCCCTCGTAATAATGTACCCTGCCCTGCATGATCACCACCGGCACATGGCCCACATAGCCGAAAAGGAACCTGCCCTTATGTCCCGGCACGGTGGACACAGGAAACCCCTCGATATCCTGATAGTCAAGAACGTCCTCCACCCGGATGCTCTCCCCGTAATCCCCCAGGCCGGAGCCAAGCACCAGGGCCGCCTCCGGCCGGAAGGAAATCCTTTCCCGTACGCTGTCATAGCATTTCAGCAGCTTTTCATATACCGCATTCATTCTGTAAAACCTCCCGCTTAGATATAGTACATCTTCTGTCCCGCCTGGCTGCAGACGTCATATTCCCTCTCCAGATCTGCCAGGGTGATCCCCTCCAGAAGTCCGGTGAGCAGGCTGTTTACCCGATCGATCACCGTGCTCTGGATCGCCTCCGACACGGCCCCGGCCTCCGGCTCCTCCGGTTCAATCCTGTAGCTGCCGTCCACAGCCTCCAGAATCTCTGAGACAGTGATATCCTCCGCGCGCCGCGCAAGAAAGTAGCCGCCCTGGGCGCCTTTTACGCTCCTGACCAGACCATTCTTCCGCAAAGCCCCAAAGATCTGCTCCAGATACTGAGGGGAAATGCCGTTTCTCTGGGCGATCATCCCCAGAGCCTGCTGCTCCTCTTTTCCGTTTACCGCCAAATCCACCAGCGCCCGCAGGGCATATCTGCTCTTTTTTGAAAAACTCATTCTGGACTCCTTTCTGTTATGCCTCCAAAAGCTCCAGCAGCTCCTCCCTGCTCATGCTGCCAAGGCTCTCCGTGTTACCGCCAATGACCTGTTCTGCCAGATCCTTTTTCGTCTCCTGAAGTTTTTCGATCTTTTCCTCGATGGTATTTTTAGCAATAAGCTTATAAACCGTCACTTTCTTCGTCTGTCCGATGCGGTGGGCCCTGTCGGTGGCCTGATTCTGGACCGCCAGGTTCCACCAGGGATCGTAATGGATCACCATATCCGCCCCCGTCAGATTCAGCCCCACGCCCCCCGCTTTCAGGGAAATCAAAAAAACGGGCACTGTCCCCTCGTTAAATTCCTTTACCATCTGCAGCCGCTTTTCTTTCGGCGTACTGCCCGTGATCGTAAAGTAGGAAATGTCCGCGTCATCCAGGCTGCTTTGCAGAATCTCCAGCATGGAGGTAAACTGGGAAAATACCAGCATCCTGTGCCCGCCGTCCATGGCGCTCTGGATCAGCTGCATGCAGGCTTCCAGCTTTGCCGCCTCCCCCTTATAGTTTTCAAAGCAAAGAGACGGGTCGCAGCATATCTGGCGCAGCCGCGTGAGCTCCGCAAGGATCCGCATCTTGTTTTTGCTGAATTCCTCGTTATCCTGGCGGGCCAGGCTCTCCTTCATATGGAGCACCTGCCCATCGTAGAGCTTCTGCTGGGTGCCGCCAAACTTCACGTAGCGGCTCTCCTCCAGCTTCTCCGGCAGATCCTTCAGCACATCCTCCTTGAGCCTGCGCAGGATAAAGGGCCCCGCCATTTTCTGCAGGCGCTTCATGGCCTCCTCGTCTTTATTTTTTACGATAGGAGTTTCCATCTCCTTCTTAAACACGTCATAGCTGTACAGAAAGCCCGGCATCAGATAATCGAAAATACTCCACAGCTCGCTCAGGCGGTTCTCGATGGGCGTTCCCGTAAGGGCAAAGCGCACCTGGCTTTTCACCACCTTCACGGCCTTGGCCGCCGCAGTCGTATGGTTCTTTATGTACTGGGCTTCGTCAATGATCTGGTATAAAAACTGCTTATCTTCATAGAGCAGAATATCCCTCTTTAACAGATCGTAGGAGGTCACCAGGACGTCAGCCTCCTGCCAGGACGCAAGCTTCTGCCTGCGCTCCTCCTGGCTTCCAACGATCAGGCTTACGCGAAGCTTTGGCGCGAACCGGTTCAGCTCCTCCCCCCAGTTAAAGACGAGGGCCGCCGGGGACACCACTAGGGAGGGGCCTTCCTTCCCTTCCTCCTTTGCCGCCAGCAGCACAGCGATGGCCTGCAGGGTCTTCCCCAGCCCCATATCATCCGCCAGGATGCCGCCAAAGCCCCAGGTCTCCAGGGTGCGCAGCCACTTGTAACCGTTTTTCTGATAGTTCCGCATGATCTTTGAAAGGCTTTCCGGCTCCTCAAAGTCCGCGTCCTTTACCGTCTTAAAGCCCTTGACCACCTCCCGGAAGTGACTGTCCCTGCGGCTGTAAACCTCCTCATTTTCCTCCAGCATCTTATCCAGGTAGAGGGTGCGGTACATAGGAAGGTGCATTTTCCCCTGGACGAACTCCTTCGGTTTCAGGCGCATGGCGTCCATCATCTCGGAGAGCATCTGCAGGGAGGAATCCTCCAGGTTCACAAAGGAACCGTCCTTCAGGCGGTAATATTTCTTTTTCGACCGGTAGCTGTTCAGGATATCGAGAAGCTCGCTCTGGGGCACATCCTCCGTCATGATATCCAGGTCCAGCAGGCCGGAGGATACGGAAACTCCCACGGACACCTTGACCTTTTTCACTGTCTGGTGGTTCAGGAAACGCTTCGTGCAGCGCACCTCCCCCAGCTCCATCAGCTTCTCCGTACCGCTCTCCATGACCCGGTAAACCAGCTCCTCATTTTCTCCGCAGTGCAGCTCCCCCCTTTTCTCGTCGATCTCCGGGAACCACTGGGCAGCCAAAGACAGTACCTCCGCCTCGCCTGCCCCATCCCGGAAGGGCTCTAGCTTCCCTGTCCTCTGCTTTTCCAGGATCTCCGGCACGGAAACCTCTTTCTCGCCGTACCTGGCCGTGATCCTGCAAAAGGCGTTGTTCTTCTCCGCGTCCAGGTAAAAGGTGTAGCGCGCCTCCGGAAGCAGATACTCCCGAAACCTCTCCGGCTCACTCTCCGTGATCCTGGCGACGTTCTCCAGCTGAGGCAGCACCTTGTGATAGAACTCCGACATGTAGTTTCTTCCCACCCGGAAGGAGAACCTGTCTCCCTCGGTCAGCTCTGCCAGGGGCTCCAGCTTCTCCATCTTGTCCCTGTCCATCCTGTTCAGGCATCCCTCCGAAATGAAATAGGCCGCGTCGGCCCCGATATAGATCCCCGGCATATTGCCCGTTACCACGATCCCATGAAATTCTCTGCCTGTTCCCAGCTCTTCCGCGGAAATATGGATGTCCACCTTCAGGTTTTTCTCTCCCCGGCTCAGCGTCTGTTTCTTTTTCTCCCAGTCGTCCTTGTCGTCAAATTCTACGGCTTCTTCCTCCATCAGCTCATAAAACTGGTCCAGCCTCCAGCCGGACAGGCTCAAAGCCCCGCCGACAGAATTTTTCCGGTAGCCGTAGTAATAGCGGTCCTCCTGGAGCCGCTCCAGAAATTCTTCTTCCTCCCGCACAATCCGGCCGATGTAGCGGATCCACTTCTTTCCCTGCTCCGTGAAATTCTCCAGACTGTGGTTGATCTGGGTCTTGGAGCCATAGGTAGCCGTCACGGAGGCTTTCACATTTTCACAGAATTCATCCAGCTTTTTTATGACAAAAAGCCTTCCCTCTCCGACCTTAAAGGACAGCTCCAGCTTCCCCTCTGTCCGCGTCAGCCGCGGCACTACCCGCAGGCTTCCCTTTTTATCTGACGTGTCCGCCGCTATCCTGTTTTCCCGCTTTCCCTGATACGACCGCAGAATCCTCTGTCCCTTCTGGTCCGTGGCATCGCCCAGATTATTTTCGTTCAAATATTTCTCGAGAATTGCCAGAGTGCCTGCCACATATTCGCATTTCGTCTTCTGGGAATACCACGAAAAATAATCCCTGCGGCATTTGGGGCACCCGCATTCAAAGTGCTCCGCCTTTTCCCGGGAAAACAGAATCTTTACCGAGAACGCTTCCCGCCCGGAGGCGGTTCCTTCCGCCTCGATCTGTCCCCAGATTTCCCCCTTGGCCATGTCAAAGCCGTGGAAAATATTCTTCATTTTCAGCTTGTCCTGGCTGCACAGCTTTTCCCCCTCCGCAAAGGACTTCCGGGGAATCTCCAGGGAGCTTCTGATTTTCGTCCCCTGAAAATAGCTGTACTTCTCCAGCTTTTCTATGCTGCTGTTTTCGCTCTGCCCCTCCTGCTCCTCCGCCCAGGAGCCTCCCAGAAGGGTATACTCCGAGTTCTGTGCCTCCTGCCGCACAGGCATCTCCTGCTTTTGGTTTCCTTTATTTCTCATGTCCCGTTTCCCTCTTCACTTTTTCTATCGGCCGGTCCTTCGTTCCATGGGCCGCCTGCGCAAATTCTTCTATAGTATAGCATGAACTTTCCCGCACCGTACAGCCCTTCTTTTCGGTTCCACAGGAGGCTCCCATACGACGTTACTATCTTATCCTTTTACCTCCACCAGCCGCACATACCTCTGCAGCGCATAGCTCCCGTCGTGGGTTTTCTCCGGTCCGTGCTCCGCCAGATGCTCTATGCCGACGATCTTTGTAAGTCCCGCCTTCGCGAAAGTGCGGCAGAGCTCTTGTGTACAGGGAACCAGCACCGCCGTCTGCAGGCTGCGGTGGTTCTGCCACAAGGTTTTTACGATATTCTCCTGTTTTAAAGGCTTCACCCACACATTCCCAAAGAGCCCCGACAGGCAGAGCCCGGCGTCCTTCTCACAGGTGACGCTGCTTCTTCCGTTCCGAAAGACAATTTTTCGCTCTTCCGCCCTTTTTTCCATCTGCTCCAGTTTCTCTGTGAGCGCCTCCAGCGTAAGCTTTCCCTGGATATCATCGGGAAGGGGGTATTCCGGCTCCAGCCGTTTCATCGTCCTTGCCAGCCTCCTGGCGAATGCCAGGAGCTCCTTCTCGTCTGCTGTGTTCAGGTACACGCCCTGGCAGGAATTGCACAAAAGCTGGTTTGTGGAGAGAAAATGGCGGGCCAGAATTTCCAGATACTCCTCGGAGACGGAAAGCTCCCCTATATAGCAAAAGCTCAGCTTATGGCCCCACTCTATGAGTTCCGTATTCACCGGGGCCAGCTTTCGGACCTGCCCCACCGCCTCATCGGAGCCCCAGAGCACGATGGCGTCCGCCAGGGCCATCAGCCCCTGCATTTCCTCCAAATCCCAGGAGGGCGTGTCATAGATGTAAATATATTCTTTCAGAAGCGGCTCGTACTCCATCAGCTTTTCCAGCAGGAACCGGGACAGCCCGTTATCTCCTCCCGGCAGCTTCAGCAGATTGATATTTCCGGCAAGAAGTCCTTCCAGCACGCTGTAGGCCGGAAGCGCGTCCACATTTCCCGCCGCGATATGGAACAGCACCCCCTTAGGGCAGACCTGCACGTCCCCTTCCTGCTCCAAAGGCAGAAGCTCCCGCTCCACACGCCTTTGCAGCTCCTCCCTCTGAAACCGCTTCAGGTACATCTGCCCGATTTTCTGGTTCTCCGGCGTCAGGAAGGAAGACAGCTCTTCCCATAAACCGCCATGCTCCAGGTCGTCTGCCAGCCGCTCACAGGCGGCATATACCATCTCCCGGTCCAGCCTGGATTCCTCCAGTGTTTTTGCCATCATCTTTGCCATTGTCCCGCCATCTATCATCTGCCTGCTCTCCTTTCTTTCCGCCCTGTCTTTCCGATATTCCTGTCATCCCTATCCGCCTGCGTCTTCCCGATATTCCTGTCATCCCTATCCACCTGCGTCTTCCCGATATTCCTGTCATCCCTTTCCATCTGCCCCATCCCGCAATTTCTCCTGGGCGCCGCCCGCACAGGTCTTCACCCCCTGCACGCCTACGCGGCCGTAGATCTCCAGATAGTCGCTCTTAATTCCGCAGCCGCAGGCGCTCCCCGGCCGGACGCACCCCAGGTCATCCGTCAGGATACTGACAATCGGCAGGTTCGAGTGCAGCGGCGTTATGAGATTGATGATCCCCGTTTTTCCTTTTTCCACCGGCTCCAGCGTCCGCACATCGCGGATCAGCACCCGTCCGTAGGCCGGAATATGAAAATGATGGTTCGGGCAGCTGCAATAGAGCACCGGATGCTCCGCCGCGCTGAAAAATTCATGTATGTCCTGTTTCCCGATCCCAAGCCTCTCCTCCGCCAGGGCAAACAGCTCCTCCTTCGGGATCTCCTGGGCGCCAAACTGCTTCCAGCCTCCGCCCAGCAGGATCTTTGACCCCTTCGGCATCCTGTATTTCAGGTTCCTCTTTTTCATTTCTTCCAAAAGAAAGTACAAATAAGCCGGAAAACCGATGATCCGCACCGGACGCCTCTGCCTTCTCAGCTCTTCCATCCGTTTCCGCACCCCGTCCAGATCCGCATGGTATGCGCCGTCTCTGTATTTCAGCGCATAGGTGTGGGAAAGCGGCGGGGCATAAAACGAAGACAGAAACGCCGTCTTTGAAATCACTGTCTGGTTATCCCTGCGGGGCTGGTATCCCAGCATAATGTAGTGGGTGGGACGTATCGAAAATAAGTGATGCTCCCGCCCCAGCCGGATCGCCATATGGGCAAGGCTTAAAAGCTCCGACAGAGAGTATTGCATCCGGCTGACCCTGCCGCCTGTCCCTGAGGAGGTCACCTCGATGATATGACGGTGCGGGACGGAAATGTCGCTTCGTTTCAGGTAGGCCGTGGGAAGGGGCGGAAGCTTCTGCAAATCCTTCATGCCCCTCAGGTCTTTCGGTGTAAACCCATACTGCCTGCAGATCTTCCGGTACTGCGGGGACCGTACCATAAAATCCCGGCAGGCCGCGCCTATGGCCGCCAGGAAATAAGCCTCATCCCTTTTCGTGGCGCTGTAGGGATGTTTTGTTCGGAATAATTGTTTTAAGTTTTTATCCATAATAAGCAGTATCACCCCCATATGAGAAAAAAGCGACCGAAAGCCTAACCTCTCAAGCCTTCGGTCACTTATTTTTTACCAGGCGAGACGAGGTGCTGTCACCTCTTCTCTAATGCCGCGTCTGAGATCAGATTCCTGCCTGCTTCAAAAGCTCCGGAACCTTTGCCTCCCAGCCGAGAGCCATGATGTGTACACCCTGGCAGTAGGGCCTGCACTCTTTGATGATGCGTGCAGCGATCTCTACGCCGGTGATGCCCGCCTTGGTCTTTTCTTTATCTTTTTTCAGTTCCTCGAGCATGTCGTCGGGAACGTGTACGCCTGCCACATTGTTGTTCATGAAACGGGCCATTCCCACAGATTTGGGGATGATAACGCCCACCTGAACCGGCTTGCCGAACTGTTTTGCCTTTTCCATAAACTTAATGAACTTCTCCGGCTCAAAGACCGCCTGGGTCTGGAAATAGTCGCAGCCTGCGGCTACCTTGCGCTCCATCTTCGCCAGCTGTGCGTCCACAGAATCACTGCAGGGTGATACGACCGCGCCCTTGGCAAATTTCGGCGGCTCCCCTACCAGCTCGTTTCCGCCCAGGTCCACGCCTGACTCCAGCTGTTTCACCGTATGGATCAGGGATACAGAATCCAGGTCAAAGACCGGCTTTGCCTGGGGATGGTCTCCCATCCTGGTGTGGTCTCCCGTCAGAAGCAGGAGATTTTCGATCCCCAGCATAGCAGCGCTTAAAAGGTCTGACTGGAGGGCGATCCGGTTCCTGTCACGGCAGGTAAGCTGGAAGATCGGGGTAAGTCCCTCGTCCTTCAGTACCTTACAGGTAGCCAGGGAGCCAAGGCGCATAACAGATGACTGGTTGTCTGTCACATTCACAGCCGTGATGCCGCTCAGGTACGTCTTTGCTTCCTCTACTACATGTTCAATATGAATTCCTTTTGGCGGCCCTACTTCCGCAGTAACTACAAATTCGCCGCGCTCAAATGCTTCCGTAATCTTCATTCTACATTACTCCTTATATGTATGATTTAGGTGTCAAAACTGGTTTACGGATTGTTCCGCGCACAGCGCTCCCACAATCCTCCTGGCACCATATGTATACTTAACATTTATTATAATCTTGGAGTCCTCTGACCCCAGGATGCCGCGGATTGCTCCGCATCTCAGGCTTCCGTTTTCTCCTCAGTGGCATAATTTCTGATCTGGGTAGGGCACTTCAGCACGTCCAGCCGTCCAAGCTGTGCCAAACGCCGGTAGATGCGCTCCCAGCCGCACTCCATATTGCTGTCCACTTCGCATTTTCCGTTCTTCGCGCCGCCGCACTGGCCGTTCACCAGGCTCTTGGAGCAGGCCGTAATGGGGCAGATGCCGCCGGTGATGTTTAGATAACACTCGCCGCACTGATCGCAGTCATACTCCAGGGGAGTCACTCCCTGGAACCCGGGCAGCGGATAGGTATCGCAGGCCGCGCACACCTTCTTGTCCTCAAAATATTCCGCCACGGTCTGTACGCCCACGCCGCAGGACAGCACCAGAATCATATCGGCCGCGTCGATCTCCTGCTTATGGCTCTCCAGGCGGAGCTTCATATTTTCAGGATTGCAAATATAATCGGTGGTGATCACGCCTGTGAGCTTTCCCTGGGCCTCCAGCTCCTTCTGAAGCTCCACGGCTTCCTTTTCCGGAAAGCTTACTTCCTTACATCCATGACAGTTGATGACAAAGACCTTGCCTTCCACCAGTGACGCGATGGTTTCCTTGGGTTTTAATTGGGTAATTAACATATCACTTCATCCCCCTTACCGCAGTTTTTCCAGCTTTGATCTTGCTGACTAATGGAATCTTGGAGGAACAGATATACTCACAGCACCTGCACTCAACACAATCCATGACATTCTTATCCTTCATACCCTGCCAGTTCTCCTCGTCGGCGTATTTCGCGAAATACAGCGGGGAAAGCTCCATCGGACAGACATCCACACAGCGGCCGCACTTGATACAGGGCTGCTCTGCTGTATGGTCCGTATCCACGGCGATAATGCCGTTGGAACCCTTCATGATCGGCACATTGGTATCGTTTAATACGAAGCCCATCATGGGGCCGCCGGCCTTGATGGTGATGTCCTCCCCTGTGGTGCCGCCGCAGTAATCAATCAGGTCCTTTGTGTTCGTACCGATCTTTACGATGTAATTGCCGGGCTTCACAAGCCTCTCGCCTGTCACCGTAACCACACGCTCGATCAGGGGCAGTCCCTTACGGATCGCGTCGGAAATGGCTTTCACCGTGCTGATATTGCTCACCACGCATCCCACATCCGCGGGAAGTCCGCCGCTTGGCACCTGGCGCTTCATCACGCGCTTGATGAGCATCTTCTCAGCGCCCTGCGGGTACTTCGTCTTTGCCACTACAACTTCTATATTTTCACAGTCTGCCGTCTTAGCCTGCAAAAGCTCGATGGCATCCGGCTTATTGTCCTCAATCACGATCAGGCCCTTCTCAGCGTTTACCGTCTTTATGACAGCCTTCAGGCCATAAATCACATCGTCCGCGTACTCCAGCAGTACCCTGTGGTCCGCCGTCAGCAGAGGCTCACACTCACAGCCGTTCAGCAAAACCGTGTCGATGGGCTTTGGCGGTTTCAGTTTTACCGACGTGGGGAATCCCGCGCCTCCCATGCCCACGATTCCGGCCTCCCGGACGATCTCTACGATCTCATCGGGCGTCAGCTCCTCGATATCCTTGTGGGGCTGTACAGACTCATGCAGCGTATTTTTTCCGTCGGACTCGATTACGACAGACAGGCACTCGCCTCTCGTAGCATGGCCATGGTTCTCGATGGCCGTCACCGTTCCGCTTACGCTGGAATGGATATTGCTGCTGATAAAGGCCGCCGATTCACCGATCTTCTGTCCTACCTTTACCGTATCGCCTACCTGCACCACGGGATTGGCCGGAGCGCCGGCATGCATGGACAGGGGGATCACCACGGTTTTGGGATCCGGGAATTTCACAAGGGGCAGATGCTCCGTGGACTCTTTACGCTCGCAGGGATGCACGCCGCCGTAATAGCCCGCCAGCCGGTTCTCCCGGACGGATTGTACATACTCCCTGATCACCTTCACGTTTACCTTCGAATAGTCACGGATCTGCACAGGCTGATGTAAAAACTCCTCCAGGCGGCCCTGTTTTTCAAGCCTCTGGTAAATCTTCTCCCACGCACAGTCCTTGCTGCTGTCAACCTCGCATTTTCCGTCCTTCGCGCCGCCGCACTGGCCGTTCACCAGGCTCTTGGAGCAGTCCACGATGGGGCAGATGCCTCCCGTCACATTCAGATAACACTGGGCGCAGGCATCGCAGCTTTTCTTCGTCAGCGCCATGCCGTGATGGCCTCTGTAATTCAGGGAATTGCTGGCCGCAAAGACGGGCATTCCCGCCAGGTCCGCTACCGTCTGGATTCCCAGTCCGCAGGAAGCCACAAGAACATTCTCGGTTCCCTCCGGGATCAGGCCCGCAAGCTTCTTTTCTGTCTGAATCTTGTTGCACAGAAAGTCTACCTTTACGCTGCCCGTAACCGTCTTCCCCTGTTCGGCCGCTATCTGCTCAAGCTCGCCGCAGTCTGGTTCGCAGGTAGTATCAAATTCCTTAAAGCACTTGTTACAAGCAATGATGAACAGATGATCTTTTCCCTCCAGTACGGAAGCTAACTCCTCCCTGCTCTTCAACTTGTACTTGGTATAATTCTCCAATTGCTCACCTTCCTCCTCAAATTCATACGTAACTCTTCATCTGTCCCTTCTCTTCCCCCCCTCCAAACGTGACGGGAAAAGCCTCCGGGACAGATTGATCCGCTTTGCATTTGTCGCATAGTTAAGCATACCACATATTGGCTACATTATCTAGTTTAAACGGCTATTTTTCAAAAAAAATATACATTATATCCGAATTTCCAGAAGGGAAGGGCCCGCCAGCCACTTTTTTGTCCCCCTGTCCCCTGGCCCATGGTATACTGGAGATGTTTTTGGTAACGGGCCGCCATTTTGCGGCTGGGCCGTTACGTTCTACATTACAGCGGAAGGAGTCAGGATACATGAAGAGAATTGATTTTGAGAAAGGAACGGTAGCGGGCAATATTTTAAATGCCGCACTCCCCATGCTGGCAGCCCAGCTTTTAAGCCTTCTTTATAATATCGTGGACCGGATCTACATCGCCAGAATCCGGGGCGTGGGGACGGCCGCCCTGGGGGCCGTAGGCTTGTGCTTTCCTATTATCATGATGATCACCGCCTTTGCCAACCTGTTCGGGAGCGGCGGCGCGCCTATCTTTTCGATCAGCCGCGGGAAAAAAGACCACGCAAATGCGAAGACGGTCATGAACGTTTCCTTTACCCTGCTATGCGGCGCCGCCCTGCTGCTGATGGCCGCGGGGCTTCTCTTTGCCCGGCCGGTTCTCACCCTGTTCGGGGCCTCCGCGGACGCCATGAAATACGCCCTGCCCTACCTGATGATCTATCTTCTGGGCACCCTTCCGGCCATGGTCTCCACAGGCATGAACCCCTTTATCAATGCCCAGGGCTACGCCACCATGGGAATGCTGTCGGTCGTCATTGGCGCAGCGGCCAACATCCTGCTGGATCCCGTTTTTATCTTTGTCCTTGGGCTGGGCATACAGGGGGCCGCCATCGCCACCGTCATCTCCCAGGTACTCTCCGCTTCCTTTGTGGTTTACTTCCTGCGGAACAGGGCAGAGTTCCAGGTAAGCCTCCTCTCCTTTTCAGAGCTAAGGAAAAATGCCTCCCGGATCCGGGATATCGTAAGCCTGGGAAGCGCGGGCTTTATCATGCAGCTGACCAACAGCCTTGTCTCCGTCTGCTGCAACAGCGTGCTGGCCTCCACCGGCGGAGACCTCTACATCTCCGTCATGACCATCATCTCCAGCACCCGGCAGGTGATCGAGACGCCCATCTACGCTGTCAGCGAGGGCTCCTCACCTATCTTAAGCTACAACTACGGAGCCAGGCAGGCTGCCAGGGTGCGGAAAGCCGGCGTCGTCATGATGCTTCTCACCCTGGCCTACACCGGCGTGGCCTGGAGCGTCATCACCCTGGTGCCGGAGCTTTTGATCAAAATCTTCAGCTCCGACGCTTCCCTGATCGCCGCCACGGCCCCCTCCCTGAAGCTCTATTTTTCGGCCTTTATCTTTATGGATTTTCAGTATATCGGGCAGACCGTATTCAAATCCTTAAATAAAAAGAAGCAGGCGATTTTCTTCTCCCTGCTGCGAAAGGTCTTTATCGTGGTGCCTCTGACCTACCTGCTGCCCTACGCCCTCCACCTGGGAACAGACGGCGTCTTTATGGCAGAGCCCGTATCCAATGTCCTAGGCGGAGGCCTGTGCTTTCTCACCATGCTGGCAACCGTGCTGCCGGAGCTTAAACGGATGGAAAAGGAATGAGCCTCCGCATATCCTCCGGCAGCCTGGCCTTAAGAAGGATCTCTTCCCCCGTAAAGGGCTGAAAAAAGCGGCAGGCTGCCGCGTGGAGGGCCCCGCGGCCGATGGTTGTGTCCGTCCCATACAGACGGTCTCCCAGCAGCGGATGGCCCGCCGAGGACATATGCACACGGATCTGGTGGGTGCGCCCCGTCTCGATCACAATGCGCAGCAGAGAATAGGTTCCAAAATCTCCCGCCACTTCATAGTGGGTTACCGCCAAAAGGCCCTCCTTTGCCGTGCGCATCTTCATCGGATGTTCCTCATCCCGGACAAGGGCCGCGCAGATCGTGCCCTTCTGCGGCTCCGGAACGCCCTCTGCCAGGGCCAGATACGTCTTTTGATATCTTCCGTCCGCCTTCTGGGCAGATAACCTGGCTGCCGCCACCTGGTTTTTCGCGAAAACCACGATGCCGGAGGTGTCCCGGTCCAGCCGCCCCACCGGGCGGATCTTCACGGCCATCCCCTGCTTCCTGTAATATCCCACGGCCAGGTTTGCCAGGGAATCCCCGTAATGGCCGCCGGAGGGATGCACCACAAGCCCTGCCGGTTTGTCCACCGCCAGGATATCCTCATCCTCATATAAAACGGAAAGCTCTCCCTCCAGGGACACCAGCTGGGAAGACTCCCGGTCTCCCTCCTCCAAGAGCACCCGCACCTGATCCCCCGGCTTGAGCACATCCGTCACCCGGCTGCGGATCCCGTTGACGCAGATCCCCTCCTGCCGGAATTTCGCCTGCCGGATCTGGCGTTTCGTCAGGCCCATATCCTGGCTCAGAAAATGGGCAAGCTTCTTGGGCGTTTCCACCGCAGCCTGTATGTATTTTTCCATAGTCCGCCCCCTCTACTCCAACAGCTCCTGGGGCTCCCCTGTCTGATCCATACGGTATTCGCCCGGCGTCGCGCCGGTGTGTTTTTTAAATACCCGGATAAAATAGCTGGTATCATAGTATCCGCACATTCCGCTAATTTCCTCCAGTGTGATATCGGGACGGGCGATGAGAAGCTCCTTGGCCATATTGATCTTTTTTTCGGTGATATAGCGCGTAACGGGCATTCCCGTTATCTTTTTAAACAGCCGCGACAGATAGGCATAATTGTACCCCAGGACGTCCGCGGCCTCCTTTAAGTTTTCCATCGTAAGGAAATGGGCGTCCACGTAGCCCAGCAGCCGCTCCTCGATATTCTCATCAAAGATACGGTTCATATAGCCGTTAATCTTTGAGGAAAATCCTTCCATCTGCTGCAGCAGATCTCCCTCCGAGGCGGCAAGGCCGATCCCCCGCTGAAGGCTCATCTGCAGATTCTTTAAAAACTCCGCGTCATGATACCCTTCCGAAAACTCCAGAAGCTTTAAAATATACAGGCACACCTTTTCCAGGCTGGACTGGGTCATCCCCGTCTGGATCATGTAGGACAGCAGGGACTGGATATTATCTGTCAGGTTCTTCCTCTCCATAGTGAGGAAATAATTTTTAATATCACTGCCGAGCCTCATTTTCACGATTTCCATCATATTTTTTTCCTGCCCGTCATCCTCCTTCTCCACCAGGATCTGCCTCTGGCACGCGACCAGCTCTCTTTGCATCCTGTAGCGGAGGTGTTTTGCCGTATCCCAGATCTTGTCATTTGTCACCGCCTCTTTGGGACAGCAAATGTGTACCGCAGGCTCTGCCTGCCTTGTGATCTCCTCACTGAGCTTATAGGCCAGGCCATTGACAGAAACCGCATCGCCCTCTTTGATCTGAATGCCGGCGATCTTCTGGTTCACCGGCTCTTCATCCGCCAAAAACCAGTTCCATCTGTCCCCGCAGACCTCCCCCATAATCTCTTTCCAGGGAATCAGCCGCATCTGATCCCCATAATACCTGGCCAGCGCCGGATCCTTCCCGTCATACATCAGATTGCCGATGCACACAGAAAAGATCATATACCTGATATAACCCGTTTTCTGGAGCATCGTCGTATCAGAATAAAGGATCTGGCGTTCCTGTTCCCGCCGGCTGTATGACAGGGCCTTTCGTATGTCATACAGCGTGTCAGACAGCTCTTCATCCTCTATGGGCTTCAATATATAATTAAACACCCCGTACTGGATCGCCTGCCGCGCATAAGAAAATTTTGAGTGGCCGGATATAATGACAACGATGATTCCCGGATAGTTTTCCTTAATGGTTTTCGCAAGCTCCAGCCCATCCATAACCGACATATTAATATCCGTAAACACGACCTGGGGCCAGCACTTCTCGATCAGCTGCAGCGCTTCCACTCCGTTGGCCGCCGTTCCCTCTACCGAAATGGACGGATCCAGCGATTCGATCTTCTCACTGATATACCTGCCTATCTTCTCCTCATCTTCCACAACAATCGCTTTTATCTTTTGTCCAACTCTTTCCTTCATATCCTTCCTCCTGTTACGGCATCCCTCTCCCTACTCATTAACTATATTTTAAACGAATTTTAGTAAAAAGCAATAGAATAAGTGCTTTTCTTTTGCTTTTTCATGTGCAAAAGTACATTAACCTGCCAAAAAGTACGTATCATGGAATATCTACACTGAAAAATTAGGGAAAAACTGAACCAGATTTCTTACGATTCTGAAAAGAAAAAAGAATTTTTTACCCAGCCGCACAGCAGCCGGCTGCTGTGCGGGGGTTTTTTACTATTTTAAAGATCCGTCAGAAGCTGTATCGCTGCATCTGTACTCACTGGGCGTCACTCCGAACTGGTTTTTAAAGACCCGCCCAAAGTACCTGCAGTCACTATAGCCGCACAATTCGCAGATTTCTTCAATCCGCATACCGGGATTTTCCTTAAGCAGCCGCTTTGCCATATTCATCTTCTTTTCCGCGATATACTTATTCATAGACATGCCGGCCATCTTCTTAAACAGCCGGGACAGATAGGTGTAATTATATCCAAAAACATCGGCCACCTGCTCGAGGCTCTCCAGCGTCAGGAAATTTCTATCCACATATTCCAGCACCCTGGATTCCATCTTTTTCTCATAAAGCTGCTCCATGTAGCGTTCGATTTCCCGAAAGCACTCCATCATCCGGCCATTCAGCTCCTCTTCCGTCTCGGACAGCCCGATGGCGACCTGCATCCGCCTCTCCATCTCCTCCAGGAAGCCGAAATCGCCGCTCTTATCAGAAAACTCCAGCAGCTTTATCACGTAAAGGCACACCTTCTCGATCTCCTGCTGGCTCGCGCCGTTCTGCATCATATATTGCAGGACCTTCTGTATTTCTTCGCCGAAGCCCTTCAGATCCGTGGAGATAAAATAGTTCTTCATATAGCTGTTTACCTTTATTTTCACGATTTCCAGGACGTTCTGCGGGTGTTCCTTCTGCCTCTCCGCCACCAGGAGCTGGGTTTTTGCGGCTGCCAGCTTTTTCTGCATCAAAAACCGGAATTGCTTCACCCTGCTCCATACCTTTTCATATTCCATGGGCTTTTCTGCCAGGATCATATGTACCGCCAGATGCGTATAGCCCTGCAGCAGCTCCAGCAGGTGCCCGGCCACATCCTCCGGTGTCTCCGACGGCTCTCCCGGCAGCTGGATGCCACAGACCTTCTGGTTGCAGGCGTATTCATCTGCCAGATACCAGGCATACGTTTCCCCGCAGAGCTTGTCCATGACCGCCCTCCAAGGGATCTCCTCCATCGCCCTCCGGTAATGCTCCGTCAATTCCCTCTCCCGCACATCATAGATCATATTTCCGACGCAGACGTACAAAATAATATACTTCGCCCCTTCTTTGTTAAGGACATATCCGTCAGAATAGAGCAATGCCCGCTCCCGTCCATTGCCTTCATTCATCAGGCTTTTCCTGATATCGATCAGCACATCGCTCAGCTTTTCGTCCTCCAGCGGTTTTAAAAGATAGTTAAACACGCCGTAGCGGATAGCTTTTTGCGCATACTCGAAATCGGAATAGCCCGATATGATGACCACAAGCACCTCCGGATACGTATTCCTGATCAGCCGGGACAGCTCCAGCCCGTCCATCTCCGGCATGGAGATGTCTGTGAACACTACCTGGGGCTGGCTTTTTTTGATCATCTCCAGGGCCTGCTTTCCGTTTTCCGCCACGCCCTGGACGCGAAACCCGGAATCCAGATATTCTATTTTATTCTTTATGTAGTTTCCGATCTTGATCTCATCCTCTACTACAAGGGCCTTGATATGTCTACTCACATATCCTTCCTCCTATCTCTATTCCTTCCCTGCTCATCCGAAACAGGATATCCTCTTTATAAAAAAGCTGAAGCCTCGCGTATACGTTCACCAGTCCCATGCCGTCAATCTCCACAGAAAGGCTCTTGGAATGCTCCTGGACTTCCTCACACCTTTTCAGGATCTCCGCCGCCTTCTCCTCAGAAAATCCCTCTCCGTTATCCGTCACCTTCACACTCCATCCCTTTTCCCGGGATATGCTTCCCGACACCCGGATCACGGGACGGCTCCTGTTGCAGTACTTAAAGGAATTCTCCACCAGGGGCTGGATCGTCAGCTTCGGGATTTTCAGGTTCATCATTTCCAGGGGGATATCGATCTCCACCACCGCCTTCGGAAACCTCTCCTTCATAATTTCCACATAGCGGTCCACCTGCTTGATCTCCTCATAAAACCGCACCCCGTCCGCCGCTTCCACGGAAATATAGCGGAACATCTGTGTCAGATTGGTACACATCCTGGCCACCTCCCAGTCCTCGCTCTGGCTCGCCATCGTTCCCATGGTCGTCAGCGTATTGACGAAAAAGTGGGGCTGCATCTGCGCCTGCAGCGCCAGCATCCTGGCATGGTTCTCATAATCCCTCATGGCGATGATCCGGCCCATGGATTCCTCCAGCTTAACATTCAGCATTTCGATGGCCTTTGACAAGTAGTCCAGCTCATAGATATCCGTCTCCAGAGGCTGATACTTTCTTCCCCTGGCCAGATCCACGTTCTCCAGCTCTGTGCATAAGGCCCGGATCGGCCTTGTCAGTTTCCTGGACACATAATAGCTCACCGCGATCATCAGCGCCACTACCACCAGGAACACGATCCCCGCGATTCCCAGAAATACCAGAAACTGATTATAGTAATCAAACAGGGAAATCTTATAGACCACATAGATTTCCGAGTGGAAAATCTGGTACACGTAAATGTAATCCCCGTTCTCCTCGTATGTTCCCGCCTTCCACCCATGGTTCTCCAGAATCCCTCTGGCGTCCCATTCCGTCTCAGACAGGATCGACTCTCCGTCAGCGTTCAAAATATGGATCTGAAGCCCCGTATCCTTTTTGGCAGAGGCCAGCCGCAAAATATCCCTTTCAAACTCCTCCGCATCCATTTGCACTTCTAAGATCGAAGACCCGTTATACAAAAGGTCCTTTCTTCCAAAGCTCCTGGCCAGGGTGATTTTGGGCCTCTCATTTCCCGATATCTTACGCTCCCCCTTGCTGGCCTCCAGGAATACATTCTTTTCGGCATACTTTACCACGGCCCCTCCGTCCATCTCATAATCTTTGTAAACGTCCGGCCGTTTTCCCTGCAGCCTGTCGATATAATATTCATTGCCCATCCAAATATAATAGTCCTTGTCGGACACCACGCCCACCTGATAATTATTTTGGATCATCTTGTAGGCGTTGCTGTAAAGCTGTGAAAAGAGATCTGCCGTGCTGCGTCCCTGCTCATAATATGCCGGAAGGCTTTCCTGCACCAGCTCCTGAAATTCTTCTGATCTCACAATCTCCATGGAAAAGCTGTCCATGTCCTGCAAATAATTCTCGATGTTCTGATTGATACTCAGCGTCAGCTGTCTCTGGGTCTCCATCACATTGGAATCAATCACATGGCCTACATAAAGGACGGTACCGCATAAAATCGCAAAAATACACATCATCGTCCAGGCCAGATACGTCCGGAATAACTTCTTTACGATTGACTCCTTGATCCTCCTGTGCTTACAGCCCTTTGCTTTTTTCATCAGTGACCCTCCTTTCTGTAAATGATCCGCCTCTATTTAAAAAAGGACTGTATTTGCCAAGCACAGCCCTCTCTCATGCACGTTTTTAATTTCTTCCCATTTTTTGACGGAATTCCGAAGGACTCATGGATTCCATCCGTTTAAAGCTCTGCGTAAAATAATTCGACGAAGAAAAACCCACAATGCGCGCGATCTGGGAGACACTGTGATCCGTCTGGGACAAGAGATATTTGCTCTCATCAATCTTCTTCCGCTGCAGGTACCCGATCGGCGACACGCCGTATTCCTTTACAAAGGAATGGCTGAAATAATACTTGCTCATATGCACCATATCCGCCAGATAGGAAAGATTGATGGCTTCCATATAGTGCTCATCAATATACTTCTTTACCCTGGCGCATTCCGCGGACACCTTACGAGAAGTATACTCTTCCGAACCGCGTTCTGCAATAGACATTTGTTTCTGGCGCAGAAGCTTATAGGAAAGCATCTCCAGCAGGTTGTTTGTGATGATCCCATAATGCTCGTTGCGCTTTTCCATCTCCCCGAAAATATCGCGCATATAGTAAAGGATTTTTCTATTTTCATGCTTGTTGTCCAATTTGCAATACCGGGAATCCTTCACATCATCCAAAAAAAAGGAGATGCCGTCGATTCCGACAACCATATACTCCATGGGGCTTTCCGGGATCGAATATTCCGTGTGCTCCACATCGGAATTGATGACGATGATCTCATTGGCCTCCACATCAAAGTCAAGCTCCTCAATCCGAAATTTCCCCTGCCCGGAAACCACATAAAACAGCTCCGTACACTTATGGGAATGCATCGTACTATGCCAATCCCCGCCATATTTTACATTAGATATATAGATTAAACGGGGCGAAATATTTTCGGCCACCGCCGATTCCGCTTCCAGTCTCAAACAACTCATGTCTTCCCTCCTTTTCTATCCTGCCTCTTGTAACCTCCAAGCTGCAGGCAATCTGCGCCCTCTTTCCTCTGTTATCGCCATTATAGCAAGTTTCGCGCGCCCCCTGTCAGGACATTTTTTACCTCTTTTTGTGGATTTTTTTTACTTTTTTCTGTTTTTCGGGGAAAACCCAAGGAAAAACCCGTTCGCCAGGCTCCTTTTCTTACTTAACTCTTATGATTCATCTGATGGGAAGACGCTTCCGCATAATAATCATATGCCGCATGCTCCTCATCCTCTACGATGTTGCCATAATCTGCCCACAGTATGACATTCTCGTCATCCGCCGTGATAACCGGTTCCGTTGAATACTGTGCCTGCAGCTGCTCTGCCGTCAGGACTCCCCGGTAGACTCTGGCCATTGAGATCTCGCCGTCAAAGTCTCTCTTCTTATCCAGGCAGCACCCGACGCAAAGGTCAAAGCTCGAGGAGGCGATATTGTTATCTATCGTACCCTCTTCCAGCACGCTGCCATCCCAGTAGATCTTTACGTTTCCTTTATCGTAGGTCACGGCGATCTGGTGCCAGCTGCCATCCATCCAGTCCTCAGGCTTGTCCACCGTTACTGCCTTCCAGCCGTTATTATATACAAAGAATTCCAATCCTCCATCTCCGTTGGTCTTCAGCGCCAGGGATCGATCTCCCTTTGAGAAGATGACCTTACCAGCTTTATCGGAGGTCGGTTTGCAGATCGCTTCCAGGGTAAAGGACTGGTCTTTTCCGGTGAGGGCCTTGTTATAATGATCCCCGTCATCGAAGGTAATATAACCTTCCAGGCTCTTAGAAGAAAGGCTTCCCTCACCCGGCTCCTCATTCAATTTTACGATATTCAGATTAGCCTTCGCCTGGTTTGCGCTGTCCGTCATCTTATAAATCACCGGCAGGTCCAGAAGCCTGGACTGATCTACCCAGTCCCAAATGAAGGCGCCCATCATATTGTCATGGCTTCGGATAGCGTCCCAATACTCCTTCAGGTTTCCTACCGCATTTCCCATGGCATGGGCATATTCGCAGACTACGTAGGGCATATTTTCCTTCGCGCGGCTTTGCACAACGCTCACGGACGGGTACATATTACTTCCCATATCCACGCCGTAGTTGTTGCCTACACATTCACAGTGAACGGGTCTGGTGGGGTCGTTGTCCTTAAAGTACCAGACCTGGTCATAAAAGATACCGTCCGCGAAATTCTCGGAACCCATATCGCCGCG
Organism: Lachnospiraceae bacterium UBA3316; assembly: GCA_002361955.1. GTDB lineage: Bacteria > Bacillota > Clostridia > Lachnospirales > Lachnospiraceae > Hominisplanchenecus_A. The sequence goes on along the minus strand of DESK01000011.1, from coordinate 24,139 downwards.
ATAGCTTTCGTTTGCTGGGGACCAGATTACAACAGACGACCGGTTCCTCAGACGTTTGTCGGAACCTTGGGAGCCTGCACATCACTGTCATGCTTTGGCTGCCAGGGCATCAGGCTGTTTGTATAAATGGAGAAATCAAAGCCCTGCCTGGTCCAGCTGCATGGAAGCTGAAGATTTGATTTCCAGTCCTTGGTGGACGCCGTGTAATCGGTCTTATAGAAATCCTTATAGGCGTCCCCCTGGGCCAGGGTCTGGTTCTGGAGAACCACCAGCGACCAGTCCGCCTGTTTCTCTCCTGTATCAATCCCCCTTCTTTTTGATACGATTTGTATACTGCCTTTTGCCATTCTGTTTCGTCGGAATAATATTCCTAATCAGGGGTGATTTACTAAAATTTTAAAAGCCGCGCCATTTTGTGCAACTTATAAAATTTTTTATCATTATATCATTTGCATTTTCTGTAAATACAAGACTTTTTTTACCTTTTTTATAGGACATTTTTTACTTCTTTGTTTACTTCTGACTTTTTTCTCAACCACCGGCGTTTTTTCGCATTCCGCCAAAAACGCCCGGAAGCTCTGTGCCTCCGGGCGTTTCGTCTGCATTTATAACTCTTTATTCATGGGCTGCCTTTCCTGTGTTCCGAGAACTTAGAAGGATGTGATCTTCTCCGCCGCGTACTACAGAATCAGCACCGCGTCGCTGGTGGTAACTCTTCAAAAGAGTTGTAAGCAAAGTTGATAACTTCTTCCACTTTCTTTTGCCTTGTTTTTAAGTCGTATTAGTACTCTTTACTCAAAAGGAAATCTGCCACATGCATACTCTTAATGCCTTCGTAATTACCTCCGGCAAATTCGTCCGTTCGGAGAACGTATTTCGGATAGTTATCTTTGATTTCAAGCAGACGGTCATACTCTCTTCGCTCAGTTTTCTCAGATCGTATTTCCTGAGTAACCTGCACATACAGTTTTTCACCTTGACGCTGTGCGACAAAATCAACCTCACCATCTATTGTCTTGCCTATATTGACCTCGTAGCCTCGCCTGCAAAGCTCCAGATAAACAACATTTTCCAAACTGGAAGCAACACTGTCCGGATGATACCCCAAAACACTATAGCGCAACGCAGTATCTGCAAGATAAAATTTTTCCTGTGTCTTCAAAATTTCTTTCCCCCGCAGATCATATCTGAAGCAGCGATGCAGCAGATATGCTTTTTCCAGTTTTTCCAAATAGCTGTATACCGTCTCATTATCTATCTTTCTATGCTCGGATTTCAAATAGTCTGAAATGGATTTTGCAGAAAAAGTATTTCCCACATTGGAAAATGTGTATTTAACCACTCGCTCCAACTGATCCACTTTACGGATCTGATTTCGCCTTACAATATCAGAAAAGACCGTCGAATTGTAAATATCGCGAACGATCGTATAAACCTCATCCTGTGAATACTCACGAAGATGTATGGCCGGAAAGCCTCCAAGACGAATATAATCTGCAAGTTCTGCATGAACATCTTTTACTTCTGTATACTCTTTCCGGAAAGTCAGATACTCTTCAAAGGATAGAGGAAAAATGCGAAAAGAAACATATCGTCCTGTGAGATAAGTTGAAATTTCCGAAGACATCATGCGAGAGTTGGAACCAGTTACATACAGATCCGCATCGTAATCACTGGCCAACGAATTCACAACCTTCTCCCACCCTTCTATTTCCTGTACTTCATCAAGAAAAAGGTAGGTCCTTTTGTTTGGGCTAAGCTTTGCTTTCACAGCGTCAAACATCTGCTTTGCAGTCATATCCTCATATTCCATAGAATCAAATCGCATGGATACCATTTGGTCTGCCGAAATCCCTCTTTCATTCTGCAGCTTTTCCATGATCATTTTCAGTATTGTAGATTTTCCGCAGCGCCGAACACCGGTTAGTACTTTTACAAATGGCGCATCTGTGTAAGCCATGATTTTCTCTGTATAAAGCGGTCTGTTAATCATATCTTCCACCCTCCATATCATTATATTACCGCAATTCACTGTTCTTTTCAATAGTTTTGCGGTTATAACCATAAACTATTTTTTCAAAAAACCCGTGGAAGCCATATTTTTTAACCCAATACACAACAAGCATCCAAAAACTGGCGTTTTTGCATACCAGTCTTTCAAAAGAACGGGCAGTAATTATAAAATACTTGCAAAAAAAGCACAAAGAAGACCGAAACCCTTTCACTATATGCGGACATTAATCTAAATTTGTCCGCTAAAAGTAATTGTCCTATGGATTAAACGCGCAAAGAAGGCTGAAACCCTTTCACAGGTTTCAGCCTTCTAAGTTGCTCCTCTGCTATGATGCCTGCCTCATAGATGCTGCTTCTTTCGGCTTCACGTTTCTGTAGAATATCGGATGAGCCTAAAATGCCGCAATCTTCTCCGCCGCGTACTGCAGAATCAGCACCGCGTCGCTGGTGTCGGCCTTGCCGTCGCCGTTTACATCGGCGCTGGCCGCTGCCTCCGCAAGGGCCTCGGCGTTCTCATAATTCTTTCCGTCTGCCAGGATGGCTTCCGCTGCCTCGATGGCTGTCTCCAGGTGCAGCTTCTGCACGCCGTACTCCAGGCCGCCGATGGCTTTTACCAGGCCCTCCATGGCCTGATCCAGGTCTTCTCTGGCCGCGTCCGCGTCTGCCAGGACGGCTTCCGCTGCCGCAAGGGCCGCTTCCAGAGCTTCCTTGGAGGCTGCTGTCATGCTCTCGTAATCCTCTGTCTGCTGGATGCTCCTTGCGTACTCTGCCAGAGTCCTCAGCTGGACTGCTACGTCGATGAGGCCTGTATCCTTTTATAAAAAAATCCACCTAAAATATGTTTTCCTCCCACAAAAAAAGATAGAGCCCCACAGACTCTATCTTCTTCTCTCTATTGATCTGACTGAAACATTTTCGTCCGGTATTCGTCACATTTCCGGACAAAATCCTGGGCGGTACAGGTACCGTCTGCAAACCCTTTAATGTATTGGTAAATGTCCGGGTCCACGTAAACCACATCCTTCACAAACATCACCGGGGGCGTCTCCTTCGTCCTCTCCAGCATCTCCTTCGTCGCATCCGTCATGTGCACGCTCTCCACGTCCTTAAAGGCGGAGGTGACGAGGTCTGTCCGCTCTTTGTAATACCGTTCCAGGTTTTCTTTCCTTGCCAGAAAACGGAACAGCTTCTTACAGGCATTGATATGCTTACTGTTTTTGTTGATATATTTCGCGATTCCTCCGCCGTTTGAGATGCCGGTCTGGTTATCCAGAAGCGGTACGGGAAACATCCCCCAGTCATCCTGGCTCCCGTGGGCCTTCAGCTCTGCCGCATAGGCCGTGTAGGTGAAGATCATCACTGCCTTTCTCTCCTTCAGATAGCCGTAGCTTCCCTGAAACTCCTCATCCTGGCCGTCGCTTATATAATATCTCTTCTCTGAAAACAGCTGCCGGATCTGTTCGGCCCCTTCGCCGAAAGCGTCCATATCTCCAAATTTATGCAGGGGCCCAGCGTTCAGATACTGGGGCAGATCCGGTATCTCCTGATATAAGGCAGGGGTCAGGCCGTCCACCCAGCTTCTCGTATGCCACGAACTGTTGATTCCCTCATAGAGGGGGACCGTCCCCAGCTCGCAAATCCTGTCACACAGGGCAAGAAACCCGTCCCAGGTGTCAGGCACCTCCAGATGATTCTCCTCAAAAAAGGTTTTATTGTAGAGAATCCCTTCATAATCCTCTCCCCAGGTGCTGAACCCGATCACCTTTCCATCAAAGCTGCAGGCCTCCAGCGCCCACTCCTCCAGATCCTTTACCCATTTCTCTTCCGAGAGATCCACGGCGATGTCCTGCATCCCCGTTCCACTATATCCGCTCCCTGCCGGGAACATAAAAATATCTACTGCGTCGCTTCCCCCCGCCATACATTCTCCCACAAAGAATTCATACCGGTTATCCGGCGTCAAAAGAAGCTTTACATCAATTCCCGTTTCCTCCTCAAATTCCTGAAATAGCTGCTTGTCAATATCCTTCACCCAGTTCTGAGAAGCCATGACCGTAATCGACGTCTCTTCCGGCCTCTGGGTTTCTACAATTTGCGGTTCCTTTCTCCCGCAGCCGGCCAACAACATGGCCATGATCCCCGCGCTGCCCGCCAACGCAGCTGTCCTTCTCCAAAGTTCTTCCATATCTGCTTTCTCCTGATCCAACTGTCAAAAACGGTCGGAGCATCCTAAACATCGGCTGTCCCCGCCGTATCCCATCAGTTAAACTCCCCCTGTTACACGGAGGTAACAAATATTTTTTATATTTTAACATACCAGTTTCTCAAAAGAAAGTGCAGAAAATATAAAATACTTGCAATATAATTGTTCCTAGCTATACTATACCTTTTTAGTTCCTTATACCTCTATACATTTGTTGCTGAATAAGTTATAAATCTTGCTTTTTTCTTTCGTGCAAAAAAGGCCGAAACCCTTTCACAGGTTTCAGCCTTTCCTTCTACAGCGGCAAAGTCACTTCTATCGTCGTGCCGCTGTTTTCTGTACTTTTCATATTGATCGTTCCCCGGTGGCAGGCCACCGCGCCCTTTACAATGGAGAGTCCAAGCCCTGTTCCCCCCGACTCCTTGGAATGGCTCTTATCGACTCTATAGAACCGTTCAAAGATTCTGTCCATGTGTTCCTTCGGAATGCCGATGCCGGTATCCGTGACAGTCAGCACCGCCGTCTGCTCATCTTTGGCGACTGAGAGCTCCACGCTCCCTCCGTCAACGTTATACTTGATCGCGTTATCGCACAGGTTATAGGCGATTTCATACAATAGCTCCCCGACGCCAAAGAGCGTCACAGGCTCCCCTTTCACCTGGATCCGGACATGCTTGTCGTTTGCGATGCCCTTTAAGTTTTCGGCCGCTTCCCTGGCGATTTCCAGGAGATCGACCTGCTCTTTTACGAGATCCGGCTTCTCATCCAGCCGGGAGAGGCGGATGATATCCTCCACCAGGGCCACAAGCCTCATGGCCTCCTTGCGGATATGCCCCATAAAGCGGGGAAGGTCTTCCTGTTTTACCATGCCGTTTTCAATCAGCTCCGCGCTGCCGATGATTCCCTGAAGGGGTGTTTTCAGTTCGTGGGAAACGTTTGCCGTAAATTCGCGCCTGTTTTGTTCTGCCTGTACCTTCTCCGTCACATCAAAGATCAGAAGGACCATTCCGAGGACGTCCCCGTCGGACTCGATCCGGCTCACATGGCACTGGTACTCCCGCCCAAATCTTGACTGCTGTATCTCGTCGTATCCGCATTCTAAGGCCTTTTTTATGCAGGAGCTCATCTCATGGTCCCGGTAAATCGAAAGGAAATTCCTGCCCACGGCCTCCCTGTCTGACGCAAAAATTTTGTCGGCGGCCGGATTTATGCTCAGGATGCGGCCCCGTTTATCCATCAGGACAAGCCCTTCTTTCATGCAGGCCGTGATCTGCGCGAACTCCGCCTCCCTCTTCTGAAGCTCTTTGAGCTGCGCCTGGATCTCCTGTTTCTGTTTGTTGATCCTGCCCAGCAGAGGAGAAATCTCCTCATAGGCGTCATTTTCCAGGGGATTGTCCAAATCCAGCTCATTCAGGGGCTTTACGATCCGTTTGGAAAGCCTGCCTGCCAGGATTCCGGACATAATCAAGGCCAGGGCCACCACAATCAAAATCGGCTGCAGCATTCCAAGAACCAGCAAGCCCACCGTCGCGCTGCTCGTAGAGATGCGGAGCACGCTGCCATCCTTCATACGCTTTGCGTAGTACATGGTCTTTTCCAGCAGCGTATCGGAATAGCGGTTGCTCTGTCCCTCCCCCGTCTCCAGGGCGCTTTTTACCTCGGCCCGCTCCAGATGATTTTCCCTTTTTGCCTCGTCGGCGGCTGTGTCATACAGAACCTTTCCGTCGTCGGCGATCCAGGTAAGGCGGTAGCTGTTGGACTTGATGTTTTCTAAATAGCGGGTCCCTTCATCCTCCACGGCCGCCATGGCAAGCCCTAACTGGTCCTTGAGCCCCCTCTCCCTTACGCCTTCAAAATAGTCGTACAGGCATCCCATAATAATGATCATGCTTGCCATCAAAATCGTCCCTGCCACCAGGATAATAGATTTAAAAATTTTTTTTGTCATTCTTTTGCCTCCAGACGGTACCCTACACCCCGCACCGTTTTTATCAATTCTCCATAGCAGCCCAGCTTCTGCCGCAGGGTGCGTATATGCATGTCCACCGTTCTCGTCTCTCCCACATAATCCATCCCCCATATAGTATTAAACAATTGGTCCCTGGTATACGCTATCCCGGGATGTGAGAGAAATAAACGCAGGATCTCAAATTCCTTAAAGGTAAGAGAGATCCCTGCGCCGTCGGCTGTCACCGTATGTTCTTCTGCGTTCAGGACTAAATTTCCCGCCCTCAGCAGATGCTCCTCCTTTTTCGTCTGACACCTTCTGAGCACCGCCTTGATACAGGAGACCAGCTCCATCACGCCAAACGGCTTTGTCAGATAGTAGTCCGCCCCAAGGTCAAGTCCCTGGATTTTATCGTATTCCTCTCCTTTGGCGGTAGCCATGACGACCGGAATATCCTGAAAAGCTCTGCTCTCCCTCATTTTCTTAAGAAGCTGGATTCCATCCATTCCGGGCAGCATAATATCCAGCACGACCAGCTCCGGCTTTTCTTTTTGAAGCTCCTTCCAGAAAACATTTCCGTTTTCAAACCCCCGGGCCTCAAACCCCATAGACTGCAAAGCATAAACCTCTATGTCCCTTATACTCACGTCATCCTCTACACACCAGATCATCTTATGCCTCCTTGTGGATCCCCGTGACGGAAAAAACTACCCACTCTGCGATGTTCGTGGCGTGGTCGCCGATACGCTCCAGATATTTCGCGATCATCAGCAGATCCACGGAGCACTCCCCGTCCCCGGGCGCCTTCGCGATCTCACGGATCACCGTCTGTTTGATCAGCGTAAAATAATGGTCCACCACATCATCCTCTTTGATGACTTTCCTTGCCAGCTCCACATTCTGGTCCACAAAGGCGTCCACGCTCTCCGTCACCATATGGATGGCGGCCTTTGCCATATCGTGCAGCAGGGCGTCCGCCGCCTCCGGCCGGTTTTCAATGAACGGGATGATCTCCGCGATATCCTCCGCCTGGTCCCCGATACGCTCCATATCGGTGATCATTTTCAAGCCTGCTGAGATCTGCCTTAAATCCCTGGCTACCGGCTGCTGCTGGAGCAAAAGCTTTAAGCAGAGCGTTTCTATCGTGCGCTCCTTGCGGTCGATCTCAGCCCCCAGCGACGGGATGCCCTTTAACAGCTGGGAATCCTCCTCTGTCAGCGCCTTTAGCACCTTTAAAATAATCTCCTCGCACAAAGCGCCCATTTCGATCATTTCTCTGTTTAATACAGCCAGCTGCTCGTCAAATCTGCTTCTCATCATCCAAACCTCCCTGTGATATAATCCTCTGTTCTTTGATCCTTCGGAGTGGAGAAAAGAGTCTCCGTATTTCCGTACTCCACCAGCTCCCCTAAAAGGAAAAAGGCCGTCTGGTCGGAAATACGCACCGCCTGCTGCATATTGTGCGTTACGATGATGATCGTATACTCTTCTTTGAGCTTTACCGTCAATTCCTCGATTTTGGAGGTTGATATGGGATCCAGAGCCGATGTGGGCTCATCCATGAGAAGAACCTTCGGCTTCACAGCCAGGGCCCTGGCGATACAGATCCTTTGCTGCTGGCCTCCCGACAGGCCCAGGGCGTTCTTTTTCAGCCGGTCCTTGACCTCCTCCCAGATGGCGGCATCCTTCAGGGACTGCTCCACAATCTCGTCAAGCTTCGCCTTATTCCTGATCCCGTGTGTCCGGGGGCCATAGGCGATATTGTCGTAAATACTCATAGGGAACGGGTTTGGTTTCTGGAAAACCATACCGATCTCCCTGCGCAGCTCATTAACGTCCACCGACGGATCGTAAATATTTTTGCCGTTATATTTGACGTCTCCCGTGATTTTTACACCCTGTATCAGATCATTCATTCTGTTCAGGCTCTTCAGGAACGTAGACTTCCCGCAGCCCGACGGGCCGATAAATGCCGTGATGCTTTTTTGGGGGATTTTGATCGTTATGTTTTTCAGTGCCTGATGTTCCCCGTACCATAAACACATATTTTCTACGGTTACAATATCGCTCATATCCTTCTCCTTTTTTCAAACACTCTTCCAACCCATACGGCAGATAAATTGATCACCAGGGTGAGCACCATCAAAATGGCTGCGATGGCAAAGGCGACTTCAAACTCTCCCTGTTCCTTTGCATACACGTACAGCGCCACCGTCAGCGTCGCCCCGGAGCTCGACAGTCCGTTCACGATCCCATGTAAGGCATGGGCGAAGCCCGCAGTAAACAGCAGGGCGGCCGACTCCCCTAAGATCCTCCCCACGGACAGGATACACCCTGTGATTACGCCGTCTACACATCCGGGAAGGACAACGGTGCGGATCATGCGCCACTTTCCTGCCCCGAGGCCGAAGGCCCCCTCCCGGTAGGACCAGGGAACCGTCTTGAGGCTCTCCTGTGTCGTGCGCATCACCGTCGGCAGGTTCATGATGACGAGGGTCAGCGCGCCGGCCAGAAGGGACGTCTTCATATTGAGGAACTGGCAGAAAAACAGCATACCCACCAGGCCGTAAATAATCGAGGGGATTCCCGAAAGGGTCTCCGCCGCGTATTCGATCACACCCACCACCTGTTTGTTCCCGGCGTATTCCGTCAGGTAAATCGCGGCGCCCACGCCCAAGGGAAGCACCACAAGCAGCGCGGCCAGCACAATGTACACGGTATTTAAGATATCCGGCAGGATACCGATGTTCCCCGACAGATAGCTTGGCTTTCCCGACAGGAAACTCCACGAAATATGGGGGAGCCCTTTGACCAGCACATACAGGATCAGAAACGCCACCAGTGCGCAGGTACATGCCACGGAAATCCACATGGCCGCCTTCATCAGCGCTTCGTACATTCTCCGCCTTTTCGAAATCTTACCTTCCTGCATCCTCAAGCCTCCTTTTTCCCCTTCAGCAACAGATTCAATACCCCGTTGATCAGCATAATGAACAAAAACAGCACCAGGGCGATGGAAAACAGCGCCTGCCTTTGGAGGCCACTGGAATACGACATTTCGCTGGCCACCGCTGTGGTCAGAAATCGCACGCTCTCAAAGAGCCCTGGCATATTGGCGACATTTCCCGACACCATCATGACGGCCATGGCCTCGCCGATGGCCCTCCCGATGCCAAGCACCACGGCGGCCGCGATGCCGCTTTTGGCCGCCGGTACGGAAACCTTAAAATACGTTTCTATGGGCGTCGCCCCCAAAGCCAGGGACGCGTATTCATATTCCTCCGGGACGGCGTCGAGGGCTGTGATGGACACCTTGATGATGGAGGGCAGAACCATGACCGCCAGGACGATGATAGCCGCCAAAAGGCTCGCGCCGTCCGCGAGATGAAAAAGCTTTCGGATGCCCGGCACGAGGACCAGCATACCCACCAGGCCGTATACCACCGAAGGAATTCCCGCAAGGAGGCTGACGGCCGCCCCCACCGCTGCCTTGACTCTCTTTGGCGCCAGCTTTGACAGATAGACGGCTGTTAAAAATCCTATGGGAACTCCCAGGATCATAGCGCCTGCCGTCCCGTAGATACTCGTCAGGATAAACGGCAGGATTCCGTAGGACGGGTCTGCCGAGGTGGACTCCCAGGTTTTTCCGAACAGAAACGGAAAGAGCCCGATCTCCCGTATGGCGGGAATCCCCGCGGCAAACAGATAGACGGTGATCAGCAGGACGCATCCCACGGTGATCAGTCCGAGAATCAGAAACACGCCATGAACCACGTTTTCAAAAATCTTTTTATTTTTCATAATGGCTTCCCTTTACTTCACAGGAACAACTCCAGCCCCGGAAATCGTATCCGCCGCGTCGCTTGAGGTAACATAGTCAAAGAATTTCCGGGCAGTTTCTGATAATTTTTTATCATCCTTTGTGACAAGTACGAAGGGACGCTGCACAACGTAGCTTCCGTCCTTCACCGTTTCCTCACTTGGAGCTACCCCGTTGACGCTCACCGCTTTCACGTTCTCCGCTACAGACGCCAGGGACGCGTAACCGATAGCGTTCGGGTTTCCGGCAACCGTTGTGATGACGTCTCCCGTGGAGGTAAGCTCCTGGCGGTATTTGCAGGCGTCCTCCGTCTTTGTGATGGACTCGAAGCCGTCCCTCGTACCGCTTCCTGCCTCACGCCCGATCAGGACGATCTCTCCGTTTTCCCCGCCGGCGTCCTTCCAGTTTGTGATTTCTCCTTTATAGATTCCCGCGATGGTTTCCAGGCTCAGGTCGCTGACGGGATTCTCCGGGTTTACGATCACGGCGATTCCGTCGTATGCCAGCACGGTCTCCGTAAGTCCCTGGGCCTTTTCCTCATCCTTCAGGCTCCTGGAGGAAAGGCCGATGTCGCATCTGTCCTCACTGACAGCCTGGATTCCCGTGCCTGACCCGGTGGGGTTGTAGGTAAAGGTCACGCCCTCATTGTCCTGCTCAAAGGCCTCCCCCAGGGCCCCGATCACCTTTTCCATAGAAGTGGAGCCGTCTGTGGAGACAGTGCCGCCTTCCTTTTTCTGTCCGCAGCCCGCAAGGACGCCGGCAGTCATTACAGTCAAAATTAAAACACAAGCCATTTTTTTCATACTTACATCCCTTTCTCATTTTCACTTTTCGCAGATTTTTTTGCTTTTTACGCTTCTTATGATATCGGCCCAATGCAAAATGAAATAGGGGCTTTTTGTAAAATCTATGTCAAATTCTATGGGGTCCTATTAAAAACAATGCGGCTTTGCCGCCATAAAAATAGCGCAAAGCCGCATGATTGATAACTACTGATAGGGATTATCCTTAAAATATATATGAAGATTTGTGTGCCTTTCTAACGAATGTACCCCTTCCCTTATATACCTCCATGAAGCTGGATAGATATCCGGCACACCATTTGCCACTTCTTCTTTTAAAAAATCAACAAACAATTTTTCTCTTCCCTGAAACTCTTCGTAAAATGCATCCGCATACTCACCCTTCAAATCATCTGGCAAATTCTGTTCATTATACAGGGAATGATCCAGATTTGATGACATGAAATATCCAGTATACCGAATCCCCTTAATACTGTCCAAACCAAGCAGATAATCCATCATTGATCGTTTATTTTTATTGCGTTCAATGACAGCATCTACGTTTCTGCTGCTTATTTGGCTTTCTGAATAAATGAATTGTGGGGACTCCCCCTCTACGATTGCTTCGTCTGGTATATACGTCCCATCAGTATCAAAAATATGCACGATCTCCAGAATATCGCTCTTAAATAACTTTTTATATTTTCTATATTCATCAACCTTATCGTATAAGATGTCTTCTACATTTGACTCATTTACATTATCATCGCTTGTGATATCTCCATCCATAAATTTAAACACGATATCTCTCTGTTTATATATTTTTTGAAAAATTTTTTCTAATGCTTTTTTGTCTGAATTACCTTCTACGATAAATATAACTGCTTTCTTTGTCCCTTCTTTTTTCCTCGCCATTTGCCACCACCTTAATTGCCATCGCCTTGAAGCTTTTTTCTGAATTCATCCGAAAAATTAATTTTTACCCTTCTTTCCGGATGACAGGCTTTTCTAAAAGCATACCCTATGGATTGTAAATCAGCTTCATCATACAGTTCTTCTTTTTGCCCGCCTACTGTAATTGTTCTAAGGTAAAAGTCTCTCGGATTATGATTCTTTTCTTTGCCTACTAACCGTATATAACGGTTTTCAGGATTCACTGTTGTACAGATGATATTCTTGATATCCAGCTTTTCAAAAGCACGCAAATTGTGCGAAGTGAAAATCAACTGTCCCTTTGCTTCCTCATTCAATACCCCTAAAATCTCTCCCAACAGATACTCAAAAATACCGGAATCCAATTCATCCACTACTAAACAGATTTGCGGATAATTATACAACGCAATCAGATAATTCAAAAGTGAAATGATTCTTTTTATCCCTTCCGATTCATAACGTGTAAGAAACTCTTTGCCATTTCGTATAGAATATACTTCCACGAAAATATTCCGTTTTCCACTTTCATCCGGTTCTTCATTCACATTTCGCAATTCTATCCGCAGGTTAGGGATAATTGCTTTTAATGCTATATTAATTGCATCAATAGCAGATTTTAACTGAATAAATAAACTTTCCGGAATTTTTCCTCTTCCGTTCATCACCAATGGCAGGCAACCCTTCATTACAAAATTTTCATTTTCAAAATGAATGTTCACAGGCAAAACAGCATTTCTATTAATATCCGCTAATTGATTTACCTTTACAACCTGAAAATAGAGCTTTCCAAAGCTTGACAGCCCTCTGATAACAACAGCCAATTTTTTTTCTTCTTTTTGTTTTTCATCACTCTCTGATAATTTGTTCAAGAATAAGGGATTAAAAAAAATAGAAACATTTTTTTGCGCGCAAAACACCGCCAAATTTTGCAGCCCTTTATCTAAAGGTACGTTTTCAAATTCCTTTTTGTGTTCCGTTTGAAATTCAACTGATACATCTTCCAAAATAGAATTGGTATTATAATAGGGGTTCTTAAACTCTAACTCTCTTTTGCCTTTCCATGTAGCGCCCCGATCCCAATACGTAAGCTTTTCAGAAGTCAATTTAATTTTCTTTTCTTCTAAATCAACATTTAATAACACCTCATAACAGGCCTTATACGTTTGATCTTTATATTCTATAAAAAATACAGTTGTTAATTTACTTCCATTTGCAGAATCGATTAACCCTTCATAGGGTTCATAGGGGATTTCTTCTCCCGCCAAAATACATTTTAAGATATCCAGAGCTTCAACCAACGCTGTTTTTCCGGATCCATTCTGTCCGTAAATACCAACAATATCGTTTTTCTGAATCACAGCTGCTTTCTCAACCGAACTATAGTTTATATATCGAATCTCACCACGATTAACATTTTTAAAATGAATAAGCTCATTTTTTATAATCCGAACCAAATATTGATTTTCCACAAAAGCACCTCCAAAATACAAGTAAATCATATTATTAGCATGATACCATAATTATATCAAATCCATACAAAATGTCCAGTTTTTAAAATTTTAATTCTTTCTACATCCACGTACAAAATATGCGGCTTTGCCGCCAGAGAAATGGCTTAAAACCGCATACTTATCACTTACCTATTCTGTTTTTGCAAAATCACGCCGCCTGCCAGGGCGGTAAATGGGGCGACGGTAACAAGGGCGAAGCTGCCCACCAGCGTCTGCAGGATCTCCCCCGCGACGTATTTATAATTTAATATATGGATCATCGGCGTGCCCTGTGCCATGAACACCATCAGCTGTGTGATGCAGCCCCCTGCATAGGCAAGCAGAAGCGTCGTCGTCATCGTTCCCATCGCCGCCTGGCCAATACGGATGCCGCTTCCTATCAGTTCTAATCTGCCGATATCCGGCCTCTTGCAGAGCACTTCATACATTCCGCTTGTGATATCCACAGACAAGTCCATCATTGCCCCGGAAGCCCCGATAAAGATACTTGCCATAAAGATCTGGGTCAGGTTCAAATGCTCGTACCCTGCGTAGAGCAGGGATTCGCTGTCCGCCATAATCGCGCCGTGTATATGCAGCACACGGGTAAAGAGGATCCCAAAGACGCAGGCTGTCACAACCCCCAGGAGGCTGCCCGAGATTGCCACAATGCTGCGCCCGTCAAATCCATAGACGAACAGGATAATCACTGCCGTCAGCAGGGTTATGATACACAGGCCGCACAGGATGGCATTGCCGCCTCTCAAACAATAAGGGATCATGACCTTCCATATGCATAAAACAGTAATCACAAACGAGAGCATCGCCCTGATTCCGCCCGGCCCCGCAAAGGCGATCAAAAAGATACTGAACGCTATGACGAGCAAAAGCTCCCAGCCAACGCGGTAATGATCGACCATCGTCACCGACAGGATCGAGGCACCGTCGCTGCTGACGGTCACTAGGACTTCATCCCCCACGGAAAATTCCTTGTCCTGGGACAGGCTGCCGGATAAAAGGTTCGTAGCTTTCGCCGTTTCCCCCCGAAAGCGTCCCAATAGTTGGAACGGCTTTCCTGATGGCAGTAAAACGCTGCCGAAGTGGCATGGTTCAGATTGACGCTTGTGACAATGCCGACCTTGTACCCCTTCTGGCTGTGCAGTTTTTCCGCTATGGTTTCATAGGCCTCCGTAGCCGTTTCATTCATATTGATCGTACCGGAATACGTCTTATGGCCCGTGGAGATCGAAGTCGCCGTAGACGCGGAATCCGGGCAAAAGGATGTACTGTCATATGTCTGGGCGCTTCCGGCCACAGGGAAATCCAAAAATCCCAGCGCATCCCCGGATTTTGATAAAGCAGTGCCGTCCTCCTTGTTTCCCATGCTTGTCTTATTTTCAAGGGCGCCCAGATAATAGTTCGTGCTCTCGATCTGCGGATAGGACATCCCGTCGCCTATAAACAGAAAGATATACTTTGGCTTCCCGGAATTCGCCTCTTCCGCCAGGGCCGTCTGCTTTTCCGCGGGCTGCGTCTCCGCCTTTTCTGTGACAGGGGCCACTGTTGACTGCGAGTCAACGCTGCATCCCGTAATACTTGCTGCAGCAATGCATAAAACACTCATTACGATAGAAATCTTTTTCGTTTTCATAAACTATTCTCTTTCAAAATGAGATAAAGAAGCCATTGACTGTTCCACCACACATTTAACAAAGAAGTTAAAACAATCTTTTTAGCCTTTGCAAAATTCTACCGTCTTTTGCATAATATCCTTTAAATTCTCCAAGTCTTTCAACGTATCCTTACATTCCAGGGAATGATTGCAGCCCTCATAGACACTCAGAGGAATCCCGCTTCTTTTTGAAAGTCGGATGATCTCATGCGTATCGCTCCAGGGATCTGCCGTCCCGATAAAAGCGATCCCCTGCCTGGGCGCAAAAAGATAGGTCTGCGCTAAAGGCGTATACAAAATATGCCTTACGTGTTTTAACCCGTACTTCTCCGCGTAGGACGCCGCTATGATTGTGCCGATGCTCTTTGAAACAAAAAGTACATCTTCAAAGTCAGACCAGGCAACCTCCGCAAGCGCAGCCTCGGCCTGCAAGAACAGCGCTTCATACGCTTCCTTCATTTTCTCCTCATTGCCACGGATATTTCCCGCTTTATAGGAATACGTTACATTTCTGTCATTCTCATATCCAAGTTCACGGGCCACCTTCCTGCTGTAATACAGGAGAGGTTTGTCGCAGTGGTATCCGATGCCTGGGAAATAAACGGCTAATTTTTTCATATGAATTTCCTCCCTGGGTGTGGCTTTCTTCTATTTTATATTGAAATAATACTTCATTTTCCTTTTTATATTTTACAGCAATATATTGGGGGTTTCTACCATTATTTTGTTTATCCGGCTTCATACATAAAATCAAAAAATCGTTTTCTACCAGCCCTCAGTCTTTTCTCTGCGCATACACCCCCCACCACAAACAGGGAGGCCGCGTCCCCTACGGGACACAGCCTCCCCTTCCTATTCTTTTGCTCTGCTTTTAAAACTCAGAAATCATTTCTGCCGCATATTTCATAATCAACACTGCATCACTTGTATCAGCAATACCGTCGCCAGTTACATCTGCGCTCATTTCTGAGGTCTCGTCCAGATCCTCGATCTCTGCCGCATAGCGGAGAACAGAAGCCGTATCACTGGTACTGATTCTGCCATCGCCATCGACATCGCCGAGCAGGCGCGCCTCTGCCACCTTCCGTGTCAATACCCTTACCTGGTTGTCTACAGCATCCTGTGCCGCATTGTCGTTCTTTTCTACTGCTTTTGCGCTTTCAAGAACGGCAGACAGTCCGTCAATGGTTGTTGCAACATATGCGTTCTGGTTGGAGAGAACTTCCTCTGCCTTTGCGATCATTGCCTGCAGCGCAGCCTTATTTGCTTTCATCTCGAGATGAAGGATTGCCTCGATAATTCCTGAATAGGCGTCGCCGACAGCGCTGTCACTTCGGTTCTGATCCTCTATGACTTTTTCTGCCTCCGCGATTTCTTCTTCCAGAGCCTTCAGGCTTTCCTCTGTGTACTTACCGGTCAATAGATTCTTTGCCGCGTCAATCAAAGTTTTCAGGGAATTAACATCTGCTTTCTCCGCAAGCTTTGCCAATTCATCCAGAACCGCATAAGCCGCCTCGTTGATCTGTTCCTGATCTGCTGTTTTATCAGAAAGAAGCGCTTTTCCTTCCTCTACCGCTGTTTTCAGTGACTGGGCGTCACCTATGTAATTCTTGGCCTGCGCAAGGACTGCCTCCGCTGCTGTAATCGCCGTCTCAAGATGAAGCTTCTGTACACCGTACTCCAGCTTGCCAAACGCCTGAATCAGGGCAGCGATTGCTGCATCCATTTCTGCCTGCGATGCGTCCGCATTCGCCTGTACCGCTTTTGCCTCTGCAAGAGCGGCCTCTGCCTGGGCCCAGCTGCTTTCTGTATATTCCGAAGCGTCCAGACCTTCGATCAGAAGAATCAGCCGGTCTAACCCTGCCTTTACCTGGCTCTGAGGCTTCTCCGGATCCTCTTTCACTTTCTCGTAAACCCTGGCGTCTGCAAGGTCCACACAATCATCGTTCATACCGCCAAGCTTGTCAATGAAAATAACCAGTTTCGTTACGCCGGTGAGGTCTACTTTCATAAGCTTTGCATCATCAGGCTGGAGGATCGTGCCGCTTTCCGCAAGCTTATTTCCCTCGCTGATGCTGTCCCTATAGAAGATAAAGTTCGCGCCGTCACGGCCTGTCTTGCTTGATTTTACGTAATCGATACCCACATAGCCTTCAAAGCGATCCGCCTCAATGCCGCTCAGGTCAAATACCATGGTACAGTCTGTATTGGCACTGATACCCTGTTCGAAGACTTTCTTCTCACCGTTTACCTTCATGCTGATCACGGAACCATTTGTGCTGGTACCGCCATCGTATTCATTTACATGGAAACCGCCCCAGCCGGAACTGGAATTTGCCACATCCAGATAGATCAGACCATACGCATCCGATGCCGGTGTATCCGTACCGTATACGCCATTTGCCTCGTCCACCTTCGCGGTCAGATAAGAATAATCCTGCTCCACCACTACAGGCGGCTCTTTTCCGCCCTGAGGTATTACTTTCACATCCTCTGCCCGGGCAGTCATCATCCCCTGCGCCTCCGCCATCTCCAGGCCGGTGAGGCCAAAGACCGTCTCCACCTGCATGGCGTCCTCTGTCAGAGTGAACACCGCACAAAACAGCTCTGCCTGTACCGGAACTGCCTTCGACAGCTCATATACCACCTGGACCTTGCCGTTTCCGGCGGCTCTGGTGGAGAGGGTGCCTTCCACGCCTTCCGCAAGCGCCACACTCTGCAGGACATAATTTCCGGCGTCATAATCCAGGATAAAGCTGCCGGCTGCCATGCCTGACTGCTCCTGCTCCGAAGTCTGGCTAATACTTCCTGTCACGGTCATTGTTCCGTCTGCGTCCGCCGTATTGTCCGCCGCGTTCAGGGATACTGTCACATCTTCTGTCGCGCCGCTTATGGACGCGCCCGCCAGCGCGCGCACTGCTGCCAGGTCGGCGATGTCCGCTTTTCCGCTGCGGTTGATATCTGCCGCGTAGGCATTCAGTGTATCCAGGGAAGCATTTCCGGCCAGTACCTCCCGCAGCATGTTGATATCTGCTATATCCACCGTACCGTTTGCGCTTCCGTCCACATCACCGTTTACCGCCATGGTAACCGTATCTGCCACAGTGCCGTCCACCCGCAGCTTCACCAGATATCCGGTTGCCACCGGCGCACCGTCCTCATCAAAGGTGGCATTATACGGGTCTTCCATGGACAGAGTCTCATTTTCATTCAATTCAAACATCTCAAAGAGCTGTGCCTTCGTCATACCGGCCGGAATGTTATACAGGATCTTTTCTGCCCGGTCGATTTTAGCTGCCGCATCACTCTTAAGCTTTAATTCTGCGGTTGTCTCAGAGAAGCCTTTCAGGATCACCTTCGGATCACACCAGCTTACCTCATCATGTCCGTTTGCGATATTCTTGTCTGTGTACAGGCAGATATATTTCGTCCCTTCCGGAATGGTAACATCAAAATATTCCGCATTCTGTCCGTGCTTCAACAGCTTGCTGGTCCACGTTAGTTCACCCTCCGCATAGTTCCATTTGCCGGAGGCATCCGCAGACGGTGTTTCCGAATAGAAATAGATCTTTGCGTAAGCGCCGTCCTGTGTTTTTGCCTTGTGCGCGTCAATGCCCACATACCCCTGCAGGCGTTCCACATCCAGGCTGGAGATATCGAACCAGAGCTCACTGTCTGAGTTGATACCAAATCCATGCTCAAACTTTGTGCGCACACCGTCAATATAGAGATCCAGCTCCGTACCGCCGTTATCCGCGTCTACCCAGATCCCATTGTAACCGGAGGTACTCTGCAGCTTATCATAGCCAAGCTCGGAAAGCTGGACGGAACCGTCATTTTTCAGCTCAACGGTCCAGGTTCTGGTATATCCGTTCTTTGAAGTCGCTTTTACTTTTGCAATACCCGGCAGGGCTTCCGCCTGTGTGATCTCAACCGTCACATCCTGGGACGCCGCTGTGGCCGTTACCGTCGGTACACTGCCGTCCGGTGAAGATACATTCATGGAATACGATGTAATATCATTGTCAAAGCCTTCCAGCTCTTTCTCTCCAACCTGGATTCCGGTGAGAAGCTCTGTTTCATCTGCATAGACCTTCTTGCTCTCCTGCATCAGTTCTGCCGCATCCGCGCCGCTGATCGGTTTAAGCCGGTAGCTGTAGGAATAAACCGTGCCGGAGGAAAGCAGATATTTCGACAGGGTCGCCTGGCCGCAGCTTGCCGTGCCAAGTCCCATCTGGGCATAATCGATGGTAACCACCGTGTTCTCCGTACGTTCGATCTGGTACGGGTGTCCTGCTTTTTCCAGTGCCTCCTGTGTACAGTTCAGCGCGCTCATCTCAAGCAGATGGTCGTCTGCGTCCACCAGGATACCGTCGCCTTCCGCATCCGTCAGTGCCATCCAGCGCACATCCGTCTTGTTTCCTGTCTCCTGGGCATATACAAAATCGGTAAACTGTTCCTCTACCGTGCTGTTCCAGATTCCCACATCGTAGCCGGTCTTACGGTCGCTGTAGCTGTCAGCTTCTCCTCTGCCGTACCAGGTCATCTGATCAAAGCCCGGCGCCAGCTGCAGACGTGTGCCCACCCTCTGCATATTGCTCATATTCGAGCTGGGCGCCATCGTCGCTTTTACTACGATCTCGCCATTGGCGTAAATGGCGTAAGTGAGACGGTCTTTGGAATCCGAGCAGTTTTTCAGAGTGCGCGCGACGGAAACGTAAACCACCTTCGCCTGCTTTGTCACCGTCACTTCATCGATCTGGACATTCTCATTTGCTGTCTTCCATTTTGCGTCAACTGCTTCTTTCTTATCATTATCGGTATAAGCTCTCCAGTAATTGGGTGCAATCCCTTCTGCAAGCATTTCCTTTCCGTTTGCCTGATAAGAGGTCATCTCTCCGCTCTCTTTATCAAAGGCCACAGACCAGCCGTTTCCGGCTACCGTCACTAAGCGGTCTGTCTCCTCAAAGGTCTGGATATCTTCCAGCGCGGAAGGATCCACCGGTTCCACCTCTTTTTCCGTACCTGCAAAATCCAGTTCAAACTGATCCTCTGCCACCACATGGCCTTTTTCTGCCCAGGAGAACTGATCGTCACTCTTTGTGACAAAGGATACATTCAGGAAGTATTCTTCCCCTGCTTTTACCTCTTCCGGTGCCGTAAACGGGATTACCACGTCAGCGGTGCTCTGCGCCGGGATATCAGCCTCCATGCTGCCGCTCTGAATCGTCTCCCCGTCCTTTACCAGCGACCAGTTCATGGTGTATTCCTTTGCGTTGGTTGCGATCCATTCGTTGCTGATCGTAACGGTGCCGGAATCCAGATCCTTCAGATTCATCTGAAGCGCCTGGTAAATACGTTTTACTTCATAGGCTTCCGGCTGGATGGTGCGGTCCGGGGAAACGATACCGTTTACACAGAAATCTGTATTTCCGGATTTCCAGGAGCTGTAGCTCTTTGTGTTTCCGTCGCCGTCCGTGTAAGTCCCGTAGTTCCAGTCACCGTCATAGCCCCAGTAGGTCGTCTTACCGTCCCAGTTTCCATCCGCGTCAAGCTGCGGCGTATTGTAGCTCTGATCCACAAAATCCCAGATAAATCCACCCTGCAGGATACCGTTTGACCGGATCTCCTCCCAGTACTCCTTCATACCGCCGGCACTGTTGCCCATGGCATGCAGGTACTCACACATCAGGAAGGGTTTCTTCTTATTTTTCGTCTGAGAACCGATATTCGGATACATGGTAGACCACACATCCACACCTGCGTTGTCATTCCAGCCCTGGTAATGCACCGGCCTGGTGTCATCATGATTCTGGAAATAATCGATCTCAGCCTGAAGGGAATCCCCGGCACCTGTCTCATTTCCGGGTGACCACATGATCACACAGGCATGGTTCTTATCACGCTCCAGCATATTGGCCGCGCGGTCTTCTGCCGCCTCAATATAGCCCGGCAGGCTGCCCGGCACCTGATACTGGCTGCGCCCGTTATGGGACTCCACATTTGCCTCATCCATCACATAGATACCATATTCATCACACAGTTCGTAGAAGATGGGATCGTTTGGATAATGAGAAGTACGGACCGCATTGACATTCAGGGATTTCATCAGCTCAATATCCCTGCGCATGGTCTCCTCCGTCAGCGTCCATCCGTTCTGCGGGTCATTCTCATGGCGGTTTACACCGGTAATCGTGATGATCTGCCCATTGACACGGATCCTTGCGTCATCCGTGTTGGTGTCTGTGATCTCAACCTCCCGGAAACCAACCTTGGATGATACGGCTTCCTTTGTAACGCCGTCTTTTTTCAGCTCCAGAACCAGGTTATAAAGGTTTGGCTTCTCCGCAGACCATTTATCCGGATTGCTGATATGACGGGTCAGTTTCACCGCCGCTTCTCCGCTCTCCGCGTCAAAGTCTGTCACCGTTCCCTGAAGCGGCTCGGTGGTTACCAGGCTGCCGTTGGCATCATACAGGTTTCCCTCCACCGTCCAGCCGGCCGTATCCTGGGCGGACAGGCTGCGCACAGCAACCTCCACATCCAGATCGGCATCCGTATAAGTCTCATCCAGGTCGGTAACCACCGTATAGTCACGGATTTCCACTTCATCCTTTGACGTCAGGTAAACGTCCCGGAAAATACCGGAAAGGCGTACCATATCCTGGTTTTCTATGTAGCTGCCATCACTCCAGCGGTAAACCTCCACCGTGATGACATTTTCATTGCCCTCGGAAAAGTCCAGCGCACCGGTGATGTTGAATTCGTTCCTGGTGAAGCTGTCCTCTGCATAGCCGATGTACTGGCCGTTTACCCAGAGGTACATGGCCGAGCTGACGCCTTCAAAATCAAGAAATACATTTCTTCCTTCCCATGCCGGATTCACCGTAAAGGTCTTGCGGTAAGTGCCCACCGGGTTACATTCCGTCGGAGCCTGTCCTACCTTGTAGGCAGTATAATTCTTCCCTTCCGCGTTCATCCAGGGATAATTTTGGTTGGAGTAGATGACAGGATCATACTTCCAGGAGCCGTCCTCGTTTACATAAGTCTGCCAGCTCTTGGGAACGGTGATATCATCCCAGCCGCTGTCGTCATAATCCTTCTGGTTGAAATCCGCATCCTTTGCGCCAATGCGGTCCGCCGGCTTTACTGCCCAGGAAAACTTCCAGTCATCTCCATTGAGCAGCTGATAAAAAGCGGACTGTGTCCTGTCCCCTTCTTTTGCTTTTTCCGCCGTATCATAGCTGTAGAAAGCAGCTCTGGCCGGTTCCCGGTTTACCTGGAACACACCGGGCTGTCCGTTCCACTCCGTAGCTTCCGCTGCCGCGACCACCTCCGGGATGATCCCTTCCAGGCCGCTAAACCCGGTACCGGTAAACGCCAGCGCCCCTGCCATCAGGAACGACAATAGTTTCTTCTTCATACATGATCTCCTCCTTATCATTTTAAAATATTTGCTTCTGCGGCTCTCTTCTGTGCCACAGCAAAGCAATGATAGAGCCAACAAAACGGTCAGTCTGACAAGGCTATCCATTTCTTTTATTATAATAAATACTACTGCTAATTTACAAGATTTTTCTGAATTTCTATAGCATCTCTATATAGTTTTGGAACCCGGAAGCACCTCTTTCACAGCGAAACTTAAATTTACTTCTATTATTCACCTCTTGGCGAACTACTTCTGTGGAGGTATAATATAAGAAATACCTCTATAGAAGTATAGGAGAAGCAAAAATGAGTAAACTTATTGTATATCACGGTTCGTCCAGCATCATTGAGCGCCCTGTTTTCGGAAAAGGGAAAGCATATAATGATTACGGGAAAGGCTTCTACTGCACGGAGCATATCGAGCTTGCTAAGGAATGGGCATGCAGTGAAAATGTAGACGGATTCGTCAATCAGTATGAAATCGACCTTTCCGATTTATCGGTTCTGAATCTTTCTTCAGATGATTTTACGATATTGAATTGGCTTGCCATTTTAATGCTTCACCGGAAAGCAAGGATATCCACCCCTCTTGCAAGACGAGGAAGAGACTATCTAATTCAAAACTTTCTTCCGGCTTTTCAGTCTTATGACATCATTATAGGGTATCGCGCAGATGATTCCTACTTTTCATTTGCACGGTCTTTTGTGAGCAATGAGATATCGCTGAAGCAGCTGGGGTATGCCATGAAGCTTGGCAAGCTCGGCGAACAGTTTGTGTTGAAGTCTCAAAAAGCCTTTGAAACCATCCACTTTCTGGATTATGAAATAGCAGATAATACTCTTTATTACGCAAAACGCAAATCAAGAGATGATAAGGCAAGAGAAGCGTATAACAAAGAGCTTGAAAACGAGGATTTAGATGGAATCTTTATGCGTGATATTATTCGGGAGGAGATGAAGCCAAATGATCCGCGCTTACGCTGAGCAGTATTTACATGACGCCATGGCAAATTTAGGAGAGGCCTTTGACTATGCCATAAATGCCTGCAAACTGGAACCGGACGCCTTTATGGAGCTTTTTATCGCAAGCGGATATGCAGATAGCTTTGGCAAAGGCAACCCTAAAATCATATCGGGACTTTCGGGAACAGAACTGGTCATCGAGGTGATTATGAAATCAGGAAAAACGATGGAATTCCCCGATGCACAAGTTGCATATGACTGTTCAGCCAAATATTGGTGCGGCTGGATACTCGCGTATTATCAGTGGTACAGTGCCCGTTCGTTCAGAGACATACACGCGGGTATTTCCATGCAGGAAATTCTAAAACTGTACCCCACCCATCATGAAGCCGCTGAAGAAAAGTTTGCAGATACTGTAAACGCTATATTCATGCGGAAAAAGCAGCCGACAAAACTGCAGGCACAGAGAAAAAAATGTGGATACTCGCAAAAAGAGCTTGCCGAAAAGTCCGGAGTGAACCTTCGTACACTGCAGCAGTATGAGCTTGGCACAAAAAAAATCGGCAAAGCATCTGCACAGACGGTTGCCTCCCTTGCCAATACACTTGGCTGCCGTGTGGAGGATTTGATAGGATCCACCATTCTTCTATCGGAAGATTAATCACGTCCACGTAAAAAATATCTCTTTCCCTTAAAGCAGCGCAAGCATTAAGGGAAAGGGAACACACTCTAAAAAACCAAATCACTATACCACAGCCTTGGCAGACATGCCCCACAGGACAATCAGCGAGCCGACAGCTGAATTTCAATTCACGCCCCTGCAAGAGGGGCGACGCGGCTTTCCCGTCTCCTCCGGCCGATTTTGTATTTCAATTCACGCCCCTGCA
>DESK01000015.1 GCA_002361955.1 Lachnospiraceae bacterium UBA3316 | reverse complement strand
TGTTCCGTGAATAATTCAGGCTTACTTTCTACGATTTTCACGATTATGCGAGAAGCCCCTCGCCTCCCTTCCTATCCCCCATCGGCTGCCTGGCAGGAAGCGTCCCAGGCCTGCTTCAGGGCGTAACGCTTCCCCCGCGAAGGCCGGAAAAAAATCATAAAAATTTTATATAAATCGAATAAAATTACATAGAGAAATAGAAAAAAAGATGATAAAATATACAAATATAAACGCAAACGTAGCAGCGTGATAAAAAGGCAAGCCGGGCATTGTCTGAAGGAGATTCATTGCTCGCATAAGAGAGGAGGGCCAAGAGCAATTTTGTGTTGTGTCCGGATGGAAGCAACAGAACCTTGTGCTTTGAAAGCACAGACTATTTCAGGAAGGAGCGAATATATGAAAAAGAAATTCCGAAAAATTATGGCGTATGCCTTAACGGCAGCCATGATCGCAACAGCAGTCCCCGCAGTCAGCAGGACGGCGGAAGCAAAATCCCCTGAAGAACATATCGATCTGACCAGACAGGTGGCCGGAGAAGGTATGGTTCTCATGGAAAATAACGGCGCACTCCCCATCGCACAGGGTGAGACGGTCGCAATGTTCGGACGCGCTATGATTGATTATGTGCGGGGCGGCGGCGGAAGCGGCGCGACGGTTGTTGACTACACAAGAAATATTCTGCAGGGTATGCAAATCAAGGCGGACGAAGGAAAAATTTCCCTCTACCAGCCGTTGGTTGATTTTTATACGGAGCAGGTTACCACCAACGGAATTACCAACGACGCAAATATCACAGTCACCGATGATATGCTGAACGCGGCCGCAGAAAACGCGGGCACCGCGGTGGTGACGATCGGACGTTATTCCTCTGAGGGAAGCGACCGCAGCGCCGGAAAAGGCGATTATTATCTTTCGGACGCGGAAACAGCGCTGCTGACCCGTGTGGCGGCCAAATTTGACAAGACGGTGGTCGTGCTCAATGTGGGCGCTGTTCTGGATACCTCCTGGATCAAGGATATTCCGGGCATCGATTCCGTACTGATGGCATGGCAGGCAGGCATGGAGGGCGGACTTGCCACGGCAGACGTCCTGGTAGGAGACGTGAACCCCTCGGGTAAGTTTGTAGATACCTTCGCGAAATCCTATGAGAATTACCCAAGCTCCGATACCTTCTATGAGTCTTCCTCCTTTGTAAACTATGAAGAAGATATTTTTGTGGGCTATCGCTATTTTGAAACCTTCGACCCGGATTATGAGAAAGTAAATTATGAGTTCGGCTATGGACTTTCTTATACCACCTTTGAGATCAGCGACGTAACTGTCAAGGCAGAAAAGGAAGAGATCATTGCCACCGCAAAGGTTACCAATACCGGCGACGTGGCGGGCAAGGAAGTGGTACAGGTTTACTTCAGCGCTCCCCAGGGCAAGCTTGGCAAACCGGCCAAAGAGCTGGCAGCCTTTGACAAGACAGACCTTCTCGCCCCCGGCGACTCTCAGGTTCTGACCATGAGCTTCCCGATCACTGACATGTCCAGCTATGATGACAGCGGAAAGATCCAGAAATCCGCATACGTTCTGGAAGCGGGCGATTATGAGATTTATGTGGGCAATTCCATCAAAAACGCCGGGCAGCAGGGCAGCCGTTTCACCTACCAGGTGGCAGAGGATACAGTGACCGAGCAGTTATCCGAACAATGCGCGCCCACACAGCTGACAAGAAGGCTGCTGGCAGACGGCACCTGGGAGGAGCTGGAAACACCGGAAGAAATGGATCCCCACTACACGGTTGCAGCAGAAGGCGCTACCCTTGTAGAAAGCGAAAACTTTATTACTTCCTCCGGAAATCTTAGCGTTGAATCTTACTATAATGACAATCTGGAACAGAAGAGGTGTCTGGCATTCCTGAACGCGGCAGGCAGGTACATGGAATATGAGCTGACCGCAGAGCAGGCGGGCCGGTACTCTGTGATCATGAGCATGGCAAACGGCTATGCAGAGCTTTCCAACTGCTTTAAGGTTTATGTGAATGGCGTCTACCAGCCGGGCATCGTCTTTAATGCACCGCAAACGGGAGACGGCAGCGGAAAAAGCGAGTGGTACAACTTTGCCGAGTGCAAGCCGTTCTATATCAACCTGGAAGAGGGCAAGAATCTCGTCCGTTTCGTGGCAAACGGCAACAACCCGAACTACGATTACATGTGGATCGAAAGAGTCGGCGAGCCCGAGGATTATTACAAAAAGGCAGTCGCCCCAGAGGGACAGACAAAGATTGAAGGCGAAGACTTTGATGAGTCCGGCATGACAACCAGCAACAATGCGGTCCGCATTGAGAAATTCAACAATGACACGGAAGCATGCGTGGCATATTTGAATTATACGGGCAACTATGCTTCCTACTATTTGAAGGTTGCAGAGGCAGGCCAGTATAACATTATCTTAAATGCGGCAAACGGCCGTGCAGGCTTTCTGTTTGACCCCGGAATCTCTGTGAACGGAACGGCATTCCCGGCCTCCGTTGAGGCCATCCAGACGGGAAGCGGCGAGGGCGCAGGGGAATGGTATAATTTTGAAGACCTGGAGCCGGTAACCGTTACCCTTCCGGCAGGCAATGTGGTTCTGACCCTGACATGTTCTGACAGCAAATATCCAAATGTTGATTATATTACCATCGAGAAAAAGGAAGCTGCACAGCCAGCGGCAAAGGCAGCGGCAAGGGCCGTGCGCATGGTGTCTGCGGCTGCATCCGATAAAATCATGCTGATCGACGTTTACAACAACAAGGATCTGATGGATGCATTCCTGGATCAGCTCACGGACGAACAGTTGGCAGAAATGCTTCAGGGCCAGCCAAACACCGGCGTGGCAAATACCGGAGGCATGGGCAACCTGATGGAATACGGTATTCCAAATGCAATGACAGCCGACGGGCCCCAGGGTATCCGTATCGGCACCACCTGTACGGCATGGCCGGTATCCACACTCCTGGCCTGTACCTGGGATGTGGACCTGATCGGGCAGGTGGGCAGGGCCGCAGCCATTGAGGCGCACAACAACGGCATTGATATCTGGCTGGCGCCTGGCATGAACATTCACAGAGATCCCCTTTGCGGACGTAACTTTGAGTACTATTCGGAGGATCCGCTGATCACAGGCAAAATGGCCGCTGCCATTACAACGGGCTGCCAGTCGGAAGGCGTATCCATTACACTGAAGCATTTTGCGGCAAATAACAAGGAGACAAACCGTAACAGCAGTGATTCCAGAATGAGCGAGCGGGCGCTGCGCGAGATCTACCTGAAGGGCTTCGAGATCGCAGTGAAGGAAGCACAGCCCTGGAGTATCATGACTTCCTATAACTACATTAATGGGATTGAAACCTCTGAAAATAAAGATCTTCTGACGAATATTGCCCGCGGCGAGTGGGGATACACGGGAATTTTCATGACAGACTGGGGCAACAACTCCAACCATGCAAGAGAGGTTCTGGCAGGGAATGACGTGAAGATGCCGTCAGGCTCTCCGGCAACGGTTCTCGCCGCAGTGGAAAGAGGCATTGTTACACGCAGCGACATGGAGGCATGCGTAACCCGTCTGCTGAACATGATCATGAAAGTGAATGTATTCCAGGATAAGATCGTGAATCCGCCGACACCGGTAATCGGATATGACACCTATTTCAAGGCGGCCGACAACATCATCTGGTCTCAGACCGCAAGAGGCGAGGCTACTTCCGATGCGGACGGCGGCAATAACCTTGGCTACTGCGATGCAGGCGCATGGACACAGTATCAGATCCGGGTAGAGAAGAGCGGTCAGTATGACCTGTCTGCACGTACGGCATCCAACGCAGGCGCAGGCGCCTTTGACGTAGTCATTGACGGTGAAGTGGTCACAAGCTTTAAACCGGTACATACCGGCGGCTGGCAGAACTGGACAACCCTGGATGCGCAGAGTGTACATTTGGAGGCCGGCATCCATACCCTGAGGATTGCGTTCACGGAAAGCGGTTCTAATCTAAACTGGCTGAGATTTACCCTGACAAGAGAGGACGGAATGATGGGCACAATGAGAGACTCTCTTCAGGCGCTGTCCGACACATGGGCGCGGGAAGATCTTTCCATATACACAAAGGAAAGCGCCGGCGTCCTGACAGACGCCCTGGCAGCAGCGGCAGCCGTTCTGGCGGATCCCAGTGCGACACAGAAAGAGGTTACAGATGTAACCATAGCTCTTGTAAACGCCATCGGCGGCCTGACGTACGGCGTGCAGACCGTACATCTTGAGACAGCGGTCCAGTGCGCGGAAAAGCTTCTGAAGCTCGCAAATAATTATGAAGATACCAGCGCTCTGAAGGCCGCCTCAGCAGACGGCAAAGACCTTCTGGCAAACGCGGACGCATCACAGGAAGCAGTGGATGACGCGACCTATACGATCCTGGACGAGCTGGCAAAGCTTGCCGAGAAAGCGGATCTCATCTCTCTGAAAAACCTGATCGAGACAGCAGAAGGCCTGATCAGCGACAAATACACCCCTGACAGCGTAGACGCGCTGAAGGAAGCCATCGCCAACGGCAAAGCTGTTCTGGATAATCCTGACAGGGAAGACAGCGCCATCAGCAACGCATACCGTGAGGTCATCGACGCGATCGTCGGCCTGCAGATGAGAGGCAACAAAGCGGCTTTGGCAGCCATGATCGCAAAGGCGGAGATGGTTCTGGCCGCAAAGGACAGCTATGTGGCAGCGACGATCGAGGGAATCGAAGAGGAGCTGGCAGCAGCCGTTGTGGTATACAATAAAGAAGACGCACAGCAGGATGAGATCAATGAGGCTGTAAAGGCTCTGACACTGGAAATCGCGGACGCACGTCTCCTGGGCGATGTGAACGGCGACGGCAAGGTCACCACAGGCGACAGCGCGGAGGTGCTCCGCAGCGCGGCAGAGCTTGGCACCCTGTCCTCTGAGGAGGCGGCAAGCGCGGATGTAAACCGTGACGGTGTTGCCGACACCAGCGACGCCGTTCTGATTCTCCAGTTTGCGGCAGAGAAAATCTCGGCATTCTAAAAGCAGCAGAATTACTGGATTGTCTGCGCAGGATGCAGGCAATCCGGTGATCCATGAAATGAGTTTTCTATATGGCATATTAAAAATGGCAGGAGATCTGTTTTCTCCTGCCATTTCCGTATCATAGCTGGGGGAAAAGGCTTCTGCCCCCAACATCATTTTTTGTAATTTCACACACATCATGCCCTCCTCCAGAAGGATCTCGTAGTAATGAATGCTCTCCACATCCCGGTACTGGCTGATTGTCTCGTACCCGGGATTTGTCATCCCCAGCTCTTCCCCCTGGAAAATATAGGGGGTGCCCCTTAACAGGTGGATACACGTTCCAAACATTTTCGCGGATTCCTTCCAGTACCGTTTCTCATCTCCCATCCGGGAAACGATGCGGGGCTGGTCATGGTTGCACCAGAACACGGCATTCCATCCGTTCCTCTTTTCCATCTCCGTCTGCCACGTTTCAAACAAGTCCTTTAATTTTCTCCGGTCTGCCTTCCTCAGCTCCCACTTATTCCCGTCTTTATAATCCACCTTCAAATGATGAAAGTTGAAGCACATGGACAATTCCTTTTCCTCCGGGTTGGAATAGCGCACGCAGTTCTCCAGGCTTGTGGAGATCCCTGGGCAATATTTGACAGAGCGATCATGGGCCACAGCATCGTTCCGCCGTAATCTGCGATCAACTGCAAGTCGATGGCATTTGACATGTGATGAAGCCCGGTGATCACCAGGGGCGCATAGACAAAGCCAAACACGGCGCCGAACACAATCTTAAACGAACCTGTGATGCCCGCATAAACCACGGAAGAAATCGCGGAACCGATCTTCCAGCCGATGGGCC
Organism: Lachnospiraceae bacterium UBA3316; assembly: GCA_002361955.1. GTDB lineage: Bacteria > Bacillota > Clostridia > Lachnospirales > Lachnospiraceae > Hominisplanchenecus_A. The sequence continues at coordinate 6,761 of DESK01000015.1, read as the reverse complement.
CCAGCACAAAATGTGCGGCAATGACCGCCAGCAGCAGGCTGCAGAACGGTACAACAATCATAGATACTACCTGGGGCGTGATCCTCCGGAAAAACTTTTCCAGGTAAACCAGTGTAAAAGCGGCTAAAATAGCCGGAAGAACCTGGGCCTGATAACCGATCATATTTACCTTAAAAAACCCAAAATCCCACGTCGGAATATCCGCCGCCGCAGTCCCAGCCACAGCATACGCGTTCAAAAGCTGTCCGGATACGAGGGTAAGTCCAAGCACGATTCCGAGCATCTGTGTCGTGCCCATTTTCTTCGTCACAGACCAGCAGATCCCCACAGGCAGCATATGGAATACCGCCTCACCGATCAGCCACAGGAAGCTATCGAGCCCCGCCCAGAACTGGCTGATCTCACATAAGGTCTTTGTACCATTTTCAAAAAGATACAAACTGTCAATGCAATTCCGGAAGCCCAAAATCAAACCTCCCGTAATGATCGCCGGAATCAGCGGAGCAAAGATTTCCGCCAGCGCCGTGATCATCCTCTGCAGTACATTCTGATTCTGCTTTGCGGCCTTCTTTACCGCATCCTTTGAGACCCCTTCCATCCCCGACACGGCTACAAAGTCATTATAAAAATCTGCCACCGTATTTCCTATAATTACCTGAAACTGCCCGGTCTGGGTAAAACTGCCCTTCACTACTTTCATCGCCTCAATTTTTTTAATATCGGCCTTTTTAGGCTCATTGAGTACAAACCTCATGCGTGTCATACAGTGCGACACCGTTTCCAGGATAACGCCACAAGGCGCACTCTTTAGGGCATGTCAAACATACTTCTTTGACTCCTGGCCCATATCGTTTTTAAAGACGCAGGCGGGAAGATCCTGGAGCTGGTTCTTGGCGCGGTAATGCTCCAGCGTCTCCCGCAGATTCTCAATGCCGGGAGAGAGAAGCGGCGCGGCCGCAGGGATACGCGAAGGATCCATGCCCTCCACATGGTTTTTCGGGTAAACCAGCTTAAAGTACCTGTCCCACTCCCCTGTCTCATAGCGGAAAATTTTCACCGTCTGATGGATGCACACATGCTTGACCAGCCTTTGGGACATGACGGCAAGGGCGTTATTATAAATCACGGCATTCAGGATCGTCCGGGGACAGTTGGCCTCCCAGGCCGTCCGTATATGGATATTGTGGCTGGCCAGGTACTCCTCAAACAATTTCCGCGTACCGCTTCCTTTCTCGCGCACGGCAAATTTCCGCCCCTCCAGCTCAGAAGCGTACAGGACGTCTTTCTTATAAAAATCATGATTTTTCCCGCACACAAGCACAAGGGAATCCTCCACGATCGGTACGCAAACCAGCTCCGGGGATTCGATCACGCCCTCCACAACTGCCGCGTCCAGTTCACGCCGCAGCAGCTTCTGTTCGATCTCTGCCGTATTGCTGACAAACGAATAGATATCCGTCTGGGGATCCTTTTTCTCCAGCTCCGCGATGACCTGGGACATCAAAAAGGTTCCCACCGTCAGGGAAGCGCCGATGCGCAGAGGAATCCGCTCCCGGAGGCGCTGCATGGAAACGCCGAGATGGTCAAAAGTCCCCACCGTTATGAGGGCAAGGTTCAGCAGATGACGCCCGGCCTCCGTGATGAACAGTTTTTTATGGGAACGCTCAAATAATTGCACATGGTAATACATTTCCAGATCCCGGACGGCCTGGCTGACCGTGGGCTGCGTCAGGTAGAGCCTGTTTGCCGCGGCGCTCATGGAGCCCGTCTCGGCGACGGCGATAAATATTTTCAAATGTCGAATAGTCATAGATTTTTCCTCACTAACTTTCCCTATCCATAGTTTTTCTCGATGTTATAGATAATATTTTACAATTTTATTTTTCGAATGACAAGCCTTATAATGAGAGAAACGGTAAGTGAAATACGAAAGGAGAAAAAGTATTATGAAATATGTAATTCTTGGCGGCGTAGCTGCCGGTACAAAAGCTGCGGCAAAACTGAAACGCTGTGACCGGAATGCAGAAGTAAAGGTTTATACGAAGAGTGAGGATATCTCCTATGCCGGATGCGGCCTCCCCTACTACATCGGCGGAGACATTCCGTCCCGGGAGGGCATCATCGTCAATACACCGGCAAAATATTCCGGGCTGACCGGCGCAGAGGTATTCACCGGCTGTGAAGCCACAGCCATTGACAGCGTGTGCAAAACTGTCAGCCTGAAAAAGGCCTCCGGCGAGACCTTCACGGAAACCTACGACAAACTGATCATCGCCACAGGCGCTGCCCCCTTCGTCCCTCCTGTAGACGGCGTACAGCTTCCCGGCGTTTTCTGCGTGCGTACACCCGATGACGCGGTAACGATCCGCGCCTACGCAGAGGAGCAGAAGTGCCGCAGGGCAGTTGTCTGCGGCGCAGGATTTATCGGCCTGGAGGTGGCGGAAAATCTGATGGCCCTGGGCCTGGAAGTGACTGTCATCGACGCGGCACCCCAGGTGATGCCCAACGCCTTTGACGAGGAAATGGCAAATTACTCGAAGAAACAGCTGAAGGCGGCAGGTATGCGCGTCCTCACTTCCACCAGCCTCACAGGCATCCAGGGAAGCGAGAAGGCGGAAAAGGTCGTTACCGACAATGGAACGCTGCCTGCGGATCTTGTGATCCTGGCCATCGGCATCCGTCCGGCCACTGATTTTCTGGCGGACTCCGGCCTGGAGATGTTCAAAGGGACGATTTTAGTGGATGACTGTATGAAGACAAATCTTCCGGACGTCTATGCCGCCGGAGACTGTGTGATGGTGAAAAACGCAGTCACAGGAAACGCCCAGTGGTCCGCTATGGGATCCACCGCCAACCTGGCGGCCAGATCCATGGCAAAATCCCTGAACGGAATGGGGAAGGGCTACGGCGGCTGTCTCGGAACCGGCGTGGTGCGCCTGCTTCCGACCTTAAACGGCGGCCGCACAGGACTGACGGAAGCCCAGGCAAAGGCTGCGGGATTTGAGACGACCTCCGTGATCTGCGTGGTAGATGACAAGGCCCACTACTACCCGGGCGCATCTTCCTTCATCGTCAAGCTGACGGCGGAAACTGCCACCAGACGGCTGCTGGGACTGCAGGTGCTCGGCGCGGGAGCCGTTGATAAGATGGCCGACATCGCCGTTGTGGGAATCTCCCAGGGAATGAAGCTGGATGATTTCGATACTCTTGACTTTGCCTACGCGCCGCCATTTTCCACGGCGATCCACCCCTTTGTGACTGCCTGCTACATCCTGGAAAATAAGATCGACGGTATCCTCACCTCCATGAGCCCTGCAGAATACTTAAGCGGAGCTGCCAAGGGCTATACGGTGCTGGATGTACAGCCCGCCCCGGCCATCCCCAACGCCCGCTGGATCGACCTGGCGTCTGTCAACGGGCCGCTGGAAGGCCTGGAAAAAGACGCTAAGCTTCTGCTGGTGTGCGCGAAAGGAAAGAGAGGCTACTTCCTGCAGAACCGTCTGAAGGCCTATGGCTATACGAATACGAAGGTTCTGGAAGGCGGCGCCTTCTTTAACGAGGTAAAAGTGCCCCGCAACGGCAAAAAGCTTTCCGCGGCAGAGATCAAACGTGTCAAGGGTCTGGGCTGCCTGCAGGATAAGCGGTACGACGACGTCTTTAATGTGCGTGTAATTACCAGGAACGGAAAGGTGACCGCAGAAGAACAGGCGAAGATCGCGGAGGCCGCGGAGAAGTTTGGATCCGGTGAGATCACCATGACCACCCGCCTGACTCTGGAAATCCAGGGTGTGCCCTACGACAATCTGGAAGCCATCTTCGCGTTTCTGGAAGAGGCCGGGCTTCAGACAGGCGGTACGGGATCCAAGGTACGCCCCGTCGTATCCTGCAAGGGCACTACCTGCCAGTATGGCCTGATCGATACCTTTGCGCTTTCTGAGAAGCTGCACGACCTGTATTATATCGGATACCATGACGTCTCCCTGCCCCACAAGTTTAAGATCGCGGTGGGCGGATGTCCGAATAACTGCGTAAAACCAGACCTGAATGATATCGGTATTATCGGACAGCGCCTGCCGGAGATCGACCTGTCAAAGTGCAAGGGCTGTAAGGTATGCCAGGTGCAGAATAACTGCCCGATCAAGGTAGCAAAACTGGCAGACGGCAAGATCCAGATCAACCCCGACCAGTGCAACCACTGCGGACGCTGCATCGGAAGATGTCCCTTCGGCGCGGTCAACGAGTCGCTGACAGGCTATAAGGTATACATCGGCGGACGCTGGGGCAAGGTCGTGGCGGAAGGACGCGCCATGGATAAGATCTTCACCTCTGAGGAAGAAGTCATCGACGTGGTAGAGCGCGCGATCCTGTTCTTCCGCGACGAGGGCCTCTCCGGAGAACGTTTCGCGGATACCATCGCGAGACTGGGATTTGACTATGTACAGGATAAGCTGCTGAACAGCAAGATTGATAAGAAAAAGATTCTTGAGAAGAACGTGATCGGCGGCGCAACCTGTTAGAACCACAAGAGAAAGGCGCCCCAAACCGGGCGCCTTATTTACTGAACTTCTCCTGCCTGGGACATTTTCCATCATGTCCCAGGCAGATTTTATGTATTCTCACGGAATTTGCGGCAAATGCAAGTTCCTAGGCTGACCTGTACCCAAACCGTTACTTAAAATCCAGATATCTTCTCCGCCGCATACTGCAAAATCAGCGCCGCGTCGGTTGTATCCGCCGTACCGTCTCTGTTTACATCGGCGCTCTCAGCCGCCGCGTCATCCAGGCTCTCAAGCTCCGCCGCGCTGCGCAGAAGAGCCGCGCTGTCGCTCGTTCCCACCTTTCCGTCGCCGTCCACATCGCCGAGCAGACGGGCCTGGGCCGCTTTCTCTGTCAGTTCCCTCACCGCCTGGTCTATGGCAGCCTGCACTGCCTGGTCATCCTCATACACTGCCTTCGCCCCGTCAAGGACTTCCTGCAGGCCTTCGATGGTGGAGGGAGCATATGCGTCCTGATGGGCCAGGATTTCTTCCGCCTTTATAATCATTGCCTGCAGCGCCGCCTTGCTTCCCTTCATCTCCAGATGGATGAGTGCCTGAATGAGGGCTGTGTAAGCGTCACTGATGGCATTGTCGCCGCGGTTATGGTCATCGATGACCTTCTGTGCCTCCCCGATGGCCGCCTCCAGCGCTTCCAGGCTGCTCTCCGTATAATTTCCATCCAGCAGCTTCTTCGCCGCGTCAACCATGCTCTCCAGGGAAATCAGGTCTGCCTTCCTCGCAAGCCTGGCAAGCTCATCCAGCACCTCCCAGGTCGCAAGATTTACCTGCTCCTGGTCTGCCGTCCTGTCAGCCAGGACGGTCTTTCCTTCCTCAACTGCCGCCTGCAGCGCCCGGGCATCCTCCTCATAATCCTTCGCCTGGGCAAGAATTGCTTCCGCTGCCAGGATGGCCGTCTCCAGATGCAGCTTCTGCGCGCTGTCCTCCAGTCCGCCAAAGGCCCGAAGCAGAAGAGACACTGCTTCATCCACCTGGGGCTGCGTCGCATTGGCGTCCGCCTGTACGTTTCTTGCCGCCTCAAGGGCTTCTTCCAGCTCCAGCCAGCTATCCGGGGTATAAGCGGAGGCGTCCAGGTCTTCCATCAAAAGAATCAACCGATCCAGCCCGATTTTTACCTGCTCCTGATTTCCCGTCAGCCCTGTTATAAATTTCGCGTCTGCGTAATCCGCATGGTCATCCCGGTTGACGTCTCCCTTATCCGCGATCAGCGTAAGGGTCTCGGCTCCTGTGATGTCCAGCTCCACATACTGCGCATTATCCGCCGACGTCAGCACGCCGCTGTCATACCGCTGCACGCCATCCACAAGAATCCGGAAGGATACCGCCCCTCTTCCTTCCCTGGAAGCGTCCACGCCTACCCAGGAAGCAAAGCCTGTATAGCCCTTTCCGGCTATGTTGTACACAATCGTGGAATCGGCATGGGTTCCGATGCCCTTTGCGAATTTCGTGGTCACACCGTCGATGTTCAGCGCGAGAATTCCCTTCAGAACATTTTTATCCTTTTGCGCGGGATGGCCGTCCCATCCGCTGGACGCCTCCTTCCATCTCAGATCCGACAGATACACGCTGTCCTTTCCGACGATGGTAAAGGTATACGTCTTTTTTGTCCCATCCGGGGCCTTCACAGTTACCAGCAGCTTATTCTCGCCCAGGTACACCGGCATGCTGCCCGTAATCTCGCCGTCCTCTGAAGCATAGCTCTTTCTGTTGCCATACACCGCCAGCGCCGCTCCCGGCTCTTCCGCCGTGAAATGGAAGCTTACCGCATTTTCAGCAGTCTCACCTCGATAAGAGGTCTGCCCCGGCACAAAAGAATCCTCCAGCATCACATTTTCCAGCTCCGCCTTTTCCAGATTGGCGTTATCTTCTTTTTTCACCTTCACACGGACTGTGTAATAATCCTTTGCCCCTTTCGATTCCGAGGTAACGGCAATGACAAAAAGGTTGCCTGCGGCGGATTGGTTACCGCTCGGACTGTGACGGGACGGGAGTATCATTGTCCTCTTTGTGCGTCTTGGCGGAATCGGGAGCTACCCGATATTTTCAGTCGGCATTTTTTCGCTTGTCGTCTTTCGGCGGGTCATGGCGTACCGCTGCACACGCTTATGCTTATTACAGCCACAAAGAGAATGTATTTGGTGAATGGGTATTCGGTTGTCAAGAGCTGTCCCGTTTCCGACATAATCGGGTAGGACAATATGAAGT
>DESK01000035.1:20063-20770 GCA_002361955.1 Lachnospiraceae bacterium UBA3316 | reverse complement strand
CTGTTTTGTTTTTGACAGCTTCATGATTTTATCAAATCTTTCTGAACTTGTCAAGAACTTTTTTCAACTTTTTTGTTTCTTTTTCTTTTCGTTCGCCCCTCACCGAAGCGACTCCCATATATTAACACCGCTTTTCCTGTTTGTCAACAGTATTTTTCAAATTTTTTATTTTGTTTGTGTTTTTTATTCTTTTTCGACATTTTGCCATGAAAGTCCCGGACGGCAGCCATGGAGCGGAGCGTGTTTACACGCGCAGGTCCATGGCTGCCGTCCGGGCAAGCCGGTATGAATTTCTATTATCTCTTTTTTTTATGGAGTTTTAAGCCGATCCCTTTTATTGCCGCTGCATCCTGCAGTAATCCGGCAGCAAAGGCGCTTTTTTCTTTGAGCGTCAGTGTTTCCCTATCTGATTTGCGTTCAATTTCTCTAAGTACCGTTTGCAGCTCTTGCAGTTCCAGCAGGTTGACGGCTACACAAAAGAGTGTCTTTTTGCGGCCATCATTATAATTGGATAATAAAACCTCCAGAATGTCGGCCTTCTCCGCCTGCTCTGCATTATAAGCGTCTATCCCGAATCGTTTGGCCTTTTCCATATCGGATTTTCGGTTTCGGTGTGTTATAAAGGAATCAAAATCGTCAATATGATCGTACTTTTCACAAGGGTACTCACTACATTGGAAACAATATTCAACACCGCCATGCTCCAT
>DESK01000035.1:0-19889 GCA_002361955.1 Lachnospiraceae bacterium UBA3316 | reverse complement strand
CTGCACCTTGCGATTTTGCAGGATTGGTTCCCCTCACCGCCGCCGCAGCCGGGGCAGTATTTATTCAAAAACATGGGGCAAAGCCCGCAATTCAACCCACATAGAGCGAATAATTGATTTGGTCGGTTAAATCCTTTCATAGAACCTCCTAATGTAAGATAAATCCTAATCTTTGCTAAGCGAGACTCTCAGCAGACAACTATCGAATCCCTGTTGTATGCTTGGCAATACTTCATCCTATTCGGATTTCCTTATTTCATTTTTTCTTGACACTCACTGCATTCTCTATCATGGATTGAAATGATTCCGCCGCATTTTAGGCAGGTATATTTTTCTCTCTGTTCTTCCATAAATATTTCCAAACCATGTTGACGGACAGCTTCGCTGTTTGCCATGAGGCTTGCCTGATACCGCTTGTTATAGCTTTTTTCAAGATTTTTTATCTGTTTACATGGATATTCGGAACCTTCAAAGCAATAGGACAGTTCTTTGATCTTGATACACTCTTTGATTTTGCATTTGCGGCAATGCTCCGGTTTCCCTTTATCACTATTTAAGCAGCCTGCACATGGCTTTTTGTGATAGCAATGCTTATTCTAATTGGATGGATGTGATAGACAGAAAAACAGGCAGCGCACTTTTTTCTTTGCACACTGCCTGCTACCATACTCTTAATATCGTTCCAGAAATTCCGCCATCGTGACAATCTCCGGCATTTCCACATCCAAAACCAGAAAATCCTTATCTCCCGTCACGAATACATCAATGCCTTCCATAATCGCCGTTGCCAGTATCGGGGAGTCCTTTGTATCACGCATCTCCGGGAACTCCTTCAGATCCAATGCTTTCGGTGTGTAAACCAGTTCAAAAGGCAGTTCCAGAAAGAAACGGTCAAGAAACTTCCTCTTTGCCGGGAACTTCCGGTCTGTCACAAGCCGCAGCTCCTCAACCACGTAGTCGCATACCACAATCTGATAGCTGTCCGTCAGCCGCCTTGCAAGCTCCCTTGTCTGTTTTGACGGGAAGAAAATCATGGAAATAAAAATGTTGGTATCGAGCATTACCGCAAACTAATACCCCCTTACTTCCTTCCGAATTTCCTTCATGTAGTCCTGCATTTCTTCCTCGGATGCAAAGCCTGCCTTCTCCGCTTCTCCGGCGAACACTTCTTCTGCCCGCTTAAATGCCAGCATTGCGGAATTTTCAAAATAGAACCTGCCGTTTTCCTCTAAAATCACAATCTTATCCCCGGCTTTCAGTTTCAATGCATTCCGTACAGATACAAGAATGCCATTCCCCACACCGTCAAAACATAAATCGGCTTAGATGGATCAGGTTTCGCCTTCTTCCGTTTTTTCCTCTGAGCCAAGTTCAAATACGCAAACAGCTTCCTGTTTCTCCGGCTCCGCGCCATCCCACACCTGCATACGAAGGCGATAAGTACCGGGAACAAAACAGATATGGACTTCATGATTTGTGTTGTTAGAGCCTTCCTCGTGATCCAATGTCTCCCCCTTCTCGTCCGTGATATAATCTCCCTCCCCCAAAGCTTCTTCATATAGAGGGAAGGTCTCGATAGCGGAGGCCCCCGGCTCCAGGCCCATGTAGCGGCTCTCTAAATAACAGCCGGACGTTCCCCAGGAATACCAGGTTCCGTTAATCTGTCTGTCCACCTTCAGTTCCTCATCATATGTATAGCTGCGGTCTGATTCATTTTTCAAAGAAACCTCTATTTCTTTTGATGTTTCTCCCAAATCGTCCGTTTTCAGCTCCAGGACAATGCTGTCACTGACCTCTTGAATTTCTTCCGCGGGGCGCAGCTTTGTCACATCCTCTTCCGGACGATGGGCATCTCTGCACGCGGCCAGAAAAACGGTCATCAACATACACGTGCAACATAACGTGAACACTTTTTTCATAAAACACCTCCTACGAGAACAGATTATAAATGACATTTTTTACAAAAAATCTGATGACTTTTATTTTCTATCAGTTATGTTCTGTATAAATCCGTCCAAACTCTCATCTAAACGAAAGAAGCCAGTTAAATGAAGCTTCTGTAAATCTATATGCTATGTTATATTGCGTATTTCCACGTGATTGAACACCGTAAACAATTCCGCTACGATAAAGTGGTGATCCACTCTGTCCCCCTGTTGTATCGACATAATGATACAACATCTTTTCTGTTTCTTTATATACGATATTTACGGACTTTTTCATAATTCCCTGCCTGTTTCCGGGATAACCAGTAATCCGTACTTTCTGGTTCACTAGACTAGTACCATAAGCAAATCCAAAATATCCTGCATTATTACCAATAGGCCTGTCAAGTTCCAAAATGGCAAAATCGTTCTTAGCTCCCCCTTCATCTATCCAACTTTGATAAACATGCATTTTTACAACATTTGCACTTCCAAAAGGCGCGCTTTTCCCAGACGTGTATCCCGGATAAAGGCGCATAGATTTAATCCATCCTCCCTTGCCCGCGTCATATACACAATGAGCAGATGTCACAGCCACAGAAGGACCTGCAAGCCATGCTGTGGCAGAAACAGCACTTCCATTTCCGTATGTAAACGGCGCGTAGCATATATGCGAGTATGGCGTTGCAGTTGGATCACTGACAATTTTTCTGTTATCATCTCCAATAATTCCCAATAAGTCAATTCCAAAATCATTTTCTATATTTGTAGCAACATTTTGTTCATCAGATCCTGGTGCGAATAATGTCATGCTTTTTGAAACATCAATAGGAAGAGAATATACTTCTATTTCCTGTGTTTTTAAATCTTTTGATACACACATAATTGATTCATTATCCACTCTATCCGCCGCTTTTGTCATAATACCGCCCATAAACAGTGTACACACAACAGTTGAGAATATAATTATTTTATTTAATTTCATTAGTATTATCCTCCATATATACTATATTTTTAATAATTATGAATAATCGTTTATTCCTTTAAAATATCCGCAAACCAAATCATCCACTAGCTTTCACCACTAAAGGAAAACACTTTCAGGGTACATCCCCAAACTAAAGATCTATACTCTAAGACTCCTACTAAAAACATATTCATCTATACTAGAGTACCGAAAATATTTTCATTCAGTAATTAGGACCACCTCCATTCACAATATCAAAAAAATCATTATTCCACCCAGGTCACAGCAAACATATTACTCACCACACACTTTTCATTTTCTAATTTTTCAAAACATTAATCCCCTACCTCATAAAAATATAACCCTATATGTTATTTAAGGAATTATGGAGATCTTGATCTACGTTCCAAGGAAATATGCAAAAACATTCTGTACTTGGGTAATGCAAAGCTCCTTTAAAAGAAAATGAACATACATCCAACGATTTCATAATCCAGAACACAAATTTCATTCTTTTCAATAATATAGTTTTTACTATTGAATATATCTGCATTTTGCATTTCGATCATTATCATTCTCAATGTTCAGTGTCATGGATACGGTATTAATGTTATTACTTCTTATGCGCATATTATACTTCACGTTTACCATTATTTCAACCTATTTTTATGATTTTAGAAACCATTTTTTCTTTGCTTTTGATTGTAATTTTATCTGATTTTTTTACTTTTTTATATTCCCCTAAATCCGTACGGATTGGAAATACTGGCGGCAAGTGCGAAAGTGCCATAAGCACGAAGCATCTGACCTTCATAGCTGGTGATGACTGCGTTAACAGTCAGATCCGTTTCGAGATCAGAAAAACCCGTTGCCGCTACATCCTGTAGTAATCCGGCAACAAAGGCGCTTTTTCTCTCGCCCTTGCTTTATAGGTACATAATGGATTTTTTAGTTGATTTCGCCCACAAACTTATAATAAATCCGTATTTTCTGGACTTTTTCCCCGTCTGTGGTCGTTGGTTCTGATACCTCAATTTTTTCGATCAGCCGGTTCACTATGGTCAGCTCCCTGATCTCCGCACATTCCGCCATCTCATTGGCAAGCTGCTCCGCTTTTGTCAGCCTCATTGGTTATCGCCTCCTTTCCGAGATTTCCCGAAAAAAACCTTCACTAATCACAGGTTTCAGAGGGCAAAAACAACCTCTTCCCCAAACTTTTTTTCGCAAAAAAGAAGCAGCGCATCTGTTTCTTAGATTCGCTACTTGCCTTTAATTCCATTATTCAGTTTCTATTTGCACAATCTTACCAAATCAGAAATCAATTGCTCATTTCTGATTGGATGGATGTGATAGCTTCCTTCCGAATTTCCTTCATGTAGTCCTGCATTTCTTCCTCGGATGCAAAGCCTGCCTTCTCCGCTTCTCCGGCGAACGCTTCTTCTGCCCGCTTAAATGCCAGCATTGCGGAATTTTCAAAATAGAACCTGCCGTTTTCCTCAAAAATAACAATCTTATCCCCGGCTTTCAGTTTCAATGCATTCCGTACAGATATAGGAATGGTAATCTGTCCTTTGCTGGAAATCTTTGCTACTTCCATATATCATCATCCTTTCAAAATAGCCGCTTGGTTTTCTTTATTTTCTTTACTTTCTTTACTCTTCTATTATATGCAATTATTCCGATAATATCAATCTTTTTCAGCGGTTCGTGCCATACAAAAACCCACCCTGAAGCTTTTGCTAAATATCAGGGTGGGTTTCCACTTTTTTACTGCTCCTCCATATCCTCCACAAAGCTCTCAATCAAAAGCTTCGCCAGTTCCTTGCACTTGATACACTGCTTTCCAATATGAAGCTTCTCCTGAACCTCCTCAAAGCTTCTGGCTCCTTCCTGCACGGCCCGCTCGATCTGGGCCGCCGTTGTCCCATTGCACTCACATACAATATGATTGCCGTTCATCCTACGCTTCTCTCTCCTCTCCGTCCAGCTCAAACCAGAATTCCACGCCGTTTTCATAGTTGACCGCGCCGCATTTCTGATTCAGGGAATCCATGATGGCCTTCACGATAGAAAGGCCGATGCCGCTTCCTCCGTACTCCCTGGTTCTGGCCTTATCCACCTTATAAAATTTAATCCAGATCTTGTCCATATCCTCCTCCGGTATGGGCCGTCCCGTATTGAAGACAGACACCCGCACCTTCCCATTCCCCCGGCGGATCTTCACATCGATCACCTTATCGAAATCCACATGGTTGATGGCGTTGCTGATATAGTTTGTCACGACTTCCTCAATCTTAAATTCATCGGCCCACACATACGCCGGTTCCTTTTCCTTGAAGATGATTTTAGCTTCCTTCTGCTGGGCCAGGATCCCGGCGGACTGGATCACGCCCCGGATCAGGGTCGTCAGGTCAAACCGCTCCAGGGACACTGTCTCATTTCCAAACTCCAGCTGATTCAGCGTCAAAAGCTTCTTCACCATCGTATTCATCTTTCCCGCTTCGTCCATGATCACGTCGCAGTAGAAATCACGGCTCTCCTCGTCGTCGTTGATACACTCCTTCAGCCCCTCCGCGTAGCCCTGGATCAGGGCGATGGGCGTTTTCAGCTCATGGGAGACGTTGGACAGGAACTCCTTGCGCATCTCGTCGATCTGGGTCTTCTGCTCGATATCTCTCTGCAGCTCATTGTTGGCTGTCTTCAGCTCTGAGATTGTCCTCTCCAGAGTTTCCGACATCTGGTTAAAGTGCTCCCCCAGCTGGCCGATTTCGTTTTTCCCGCCGCTGGTATACTTTGCGTCAAAATCCAGGTTTGCCATCCGTTTGGACAGCTCCGCCAGCTCCAGGATCGGATTGGTGATCTTCTTGGACATCCACCAGATCAAAAAAATGCTTAGGGTGATGGCTGCGGCGCTGAAATACCCCAGAAACTCATTGGAGATCTTCGCATTCTCACGGATACTCTCAATGGGGATGGTCATGGCGAAATAGTAGCCCGTATTCAGGGTTCCCCAGATTTCCAGGCTGTCCGCATGGGTGGCCAGATCTGTCGTCTTTTGCAGAACGTAATTTTCCTTCTTTTTGAGGACCTTGATCTCCAGATCCTCCATTCCATACAAATCCACATCCTGCACATACCGCCAAAGCCTGGCCGCGTATTTTCCCACCTTCCGCTCCGTGCCGTCATCCAATCCGATAACCTTGTTAAAATCCTGATCCAAAACTACAAAGTTTACGATATTATTTGCCTCACGGATTTCATTCAGCTTTGCCAGCAATTCTTCGCTCTGGTATTCCCCCGGCTCTGTCACCTGATTGATCACGCGGTAGGCATCCACCAGGGTATTCTTTTTCTTCATCATATAGTAGCTTTCCAGGAATATGTTGTTGATGGCCCAGTTTCCCGCCAGAGCCAAAGCGATAATGCCGATAAAGAGAACAGCGATCTCCCTTTTTATCGAATGTTTCATCTCTACTGTCCCTCTACTTCAAATTTGTAGCCCATTCCCCAGATTGTCTTGATATAATTCCCCTTATCTCCCAGCTTGTTTCTCAGCTTCTTCACATGGGTGTCGATGGTCCTGGCATCTCCAAAATAATCGTAGTTCCAGACGCTGTTTAAGATCTTTTCCCTGGACAGGGCCAGCCCCTGGTTTTCGATAAAGTACACCAGCAGTTCAAATTCCTTGAAGCTGAGCTCCACCTGCCTGCCGTCCACCGTCACCTGATGGGCCGCCTTATCAACCTCGATATTTCCCGCTTTCAGCACCTCCTCTGAGGCGAGGGCGCTGGTTCTTCTGAGGATGGCCTCCACCCGGGCTACCAGAATCTTCGGGCTGAAGGGCTTCGAGATGTACTCATCCACCCCCAGTTCAAATCCCAGCAGCTCGTCCTTCTCGTCAGAGCGCGCCGTCAGCATGATGATCGGAACCTTGGAGTAGGCCCTGATCTGGCGGCATACCTCCCAGCCATCCATCTTTGGCATCATCACATCGAGAATCACCAGATCAATATCCTTCTGGGCAAAAAAAAGATCGATGGCGTCCGAGCCGTTTTCTGCCTCCAGCACTTCAAAATTCTTTTTTACAAGAAAATCCTTCACAAGCTTTCTCATTCTGCTCTCGTCATCTACTACCATTACCTTTAGTCTCTGTTCCATTTCAGTCTCCTGCCTTTCCCATGGTTCAACCCATTTGACTCCTGAATCATTTTTTTCAGTATAGCAACTATTTATGTAGGTTCTGTGAACGCCCGGACGAAAAGAAGGGAGAAGAACGTTCCTGTTCCCCTCCCCTTTTTGCGCTTTTAATATGGATGGAAATTTCCCTCGGAGTCCGTCACGCCCTTTTCTCCAAAGATGTACGTCTTTCCGTCGTCTCCCACCCAGTTTCCGTTTTCATCCTGGGTAGCCTTGATATAATTTCCGTCCTTATCATAGAAATCATAATACTCTGCTGTGCTTCCAGAATCAGAAGAGCCTCCTGAGCTGTCCTTCCGGTATGAGGGCGGATCATAGTAATATTTCGTTCCATTGCTGTCTTCCACGCCGTTCTCATAGAACTTATAGGCCATACCGTTCTTGTCCACCCAGACGCCGTCCCCATTCTGCTTTACATAGATGGTGTTCCCGGGCTCGTCAAAGAAGTATCTCTCCTCATCGCTGCCGCTGCCGGAAGCGTCCTCTCCCTGGCCGGCCTCTGTCTCCGTCTGTTCCTCCGCTGTCAGAGGATTCTGCAGCACAAGGAAGCTGTTGACCGATTCCTTAACCGCCGCCAGGAGAGCCTCATCCTCCGTCTTGATGCTGCCTGACACCTGATAGCCCCTGGTGCTCACTGCGGTAACCGCCGTCACCGTGCAGACATTCTCCGCCGCGGCATCTGTACGCTTCATCGTATAAGAGCATTTTCTGATTCCTGTGGAAGCATCAAACGTGTAATCGCTGATCTCCACAGCGTCCACGGGCACTCCCAGCTTTTCCAGCCTTTTTTTCAGCTTTGTTTCCGTAGAGCCGAATGCCAGGGTTCCCACTGCTTTCTTGCTGTCTGCATAGTCTATGGTAATCTCACCCTTGCCCTCTGCCGAAAAAGACAGCTTCCCGCCGGCATCCTCCGTATTGACCCAGCCGGAATCAGGCAGGATGATCGATACGCTTCCGTCGGTGGATGTATAAGTCACTTTCTCCAGCACTGCCTGTGTCTCCGTTCCCTTCTCTGTGGCTGTCTCCGACGTATCCTCCGTCTCTTTTCCCTGACCGCTGCACCCTGAAACAGCTATCATCACTGCTGCCGCCACAAATAACGGCCTCATACGTTTCCTGTTCACCCTCATCTGCATCCCCTTTCTTTTACTCGTCGTCATTTTCTGCCTTTATTTTATAACGTTAAAGTGATTATTTCAACTGATATTTGTGAAATATTTCTGAAAAATCAGAAAGGTTTTCCGGCTGTGCGACGAAAATTGGAGGAAAAGGCGGCAAAAAGCGCTATATTTTTGCCTCTTTTGCGTATTGCCACCCTCCGGAAAGAATGCTAAAATACGTTCAACAAAGGAAAAAGGGAGGAAAAAGACATGAATGTGAAACTGATGAACATTAAGGATGTTAACAAATTGTTTGAAACCATTGACAAATGTAATGGAAAAGTGGAACTGGTAGGCGAAGATATCAAACTGAACCTGAAATCCAAGCTCTCTCAGTACTTTTCACTGGCTAAGCTCTTTTCCGACGGTGAAATTCCTGAGTTAGAGCTGGCAACGACAGATCCCGATGACGCAAACCTTCTGGTTCGGTTCATGATGGACAACCAGGTAGAAGAATAATATTGGAAGCGCTGCTTCCAGAAACCGCCGCAGGACAAACTTGCGGCGGTTTTTTTGCGGAAAAGAGCTTTGCCCTTCTCCCTTTTCATAAAAACTAACAATCCACTTTCCGTATTTTTTAGTTAAAACTCCCTTTGAAATGAAAATTGATTTTTTCTATAATATAGATACAACGTGTAGCTTTTAAGCGTAATTCCTGTTGCTTATGAGCTGCACTTTTATTTTGTAGAAATGGAAGGAAAACACATGAAACGAGTAAAAGCAGCTTGTATTTACCAGACTCACGGCGCATGCGAAAGTATGTGCCCCTTTTTGACTGCAAAACAGGAGGTTATTATGGAACAAAACAATTATTTAGGAACAGAAAAAGTCGGCGTATTACTGAGGAAATTCGCGATCCCCTGTATTTTCTCACTGATCATTTCCTGTCTCTACAATATCGTAGACCAGATCTTTGTGGGAAACGGCGTCGGATACCTGGGAAATGCCGCAACAGGCATTATCTTTCCGATCACCGTCATCGGCTGGGGCGTGTCCCTGTTTTTTGGCGACGGCGCGGCGGCTGACCTGAGCGTTTCTTTCGGTAAAAATGAAACACAGGAGATTCCCACCAGCGTAGGAAACAGCATTCTGTGCTCATTTCTCGGCGGCGTGGTGATCATCGCCATCAGCTACCTCTGGGGCGATAACCTGCTGCGGCTGATCGGGGCAACGGACGCGAACCTCTCCCTGGCCCATGACTAGCGGCCGGGGCGCAGCCCATCGTGGGATATAATTACGGCGCGGGGAAATATGACAGGGTACAGGAATTGCTGAAGCTCATCATCAAATGGACGGTCATCGTCTGTGCCGTATGCACCTTCCTTTTTGAGGCGTTCCCGCTGTTATTCATCAAGATGTTCGGCGCCGACGGGGAGCTTTACACACAGTTTGCCGTTTTGTGCCTGCGCATTTACCTTTCCCTGATCATTTTTACGTGTGTGCAGAAGGTTTGCGCCATCTTCCTGCAGTCCATCGGACACGCCAAAGCGGCAGCGCCCCTTTCCATTTTAAGAGATGTGCTGCTCATCCTCTTCTCTCTCTCCGTGCCTGTGTTCTGCGGTGTTACAGGTATTTTCTGGGCCGCCCCCATTGCCGACGTCATCGCTGTTTTCATTACAGGGATCGTCATGGTAAGGCTGTGGAAGAGCTTGGAGCAGGAGAAGCATAAGGCACAGGGGAAGGCGGGTGACCAGGCCATACAGCCTTCCTCCCCGGGCGTTATCATTACCATTGCCCGCGAACACGGAACCGCCGGAAAACAGATCGGTCAGCTGGTGGCCCAAAAACTGCAGATTCCCTGCTATTACAAGGAAATGACGGCGATCGCCGCAAAGGAAAGCGGCCTTGCGAGCGAATTTATTTCCAATATCAACTCTGATGAAAACGCGGTTATGCGGGATCTGTATTTGAGTACCAGCGTGATCCAGCAGGCTATCATTGCACAGGATCAGGTGATAAAAAAGATCGCAGAAGTCGGTTCCTGCGTCATAGTGGGCCGCTCCGCCGACCATGTCCTGCGCCACAGAAAGGATCTGGTAAGAATTTTTATCTATGCCCCGAAAGACTACCGCACGAAAAAGGTGATGGAGATGTACGGCGATACGTGGGAGGAGGGAAAAAAGAATATCGAACGTTCCGACAAGGCGCGGGCGACCTATTACAGAAATATCTCCGGTAAAAAATGGGGCGATCCCCATCAATATGAGCTTTGCGTTGACAGCTCCGTCGGCATCCAAAAATGCGCCGATCTGATCGTCTCCTATTTATCCATAAACAACGCAAAAAAATAACTTTATCCCACAAAAAAAACCTTGCGAACGCAAGGTTTTTTTATGGAGCTGAGGGGAATCGAACCCCTGTCCGAAAGCCTCTCCATCCAGGCATCTCCCATCACAGTCATTATTTTGACATTCCCTCTGCCAAACGCCTAATGACAGGCTTTTGGCTTCAGTAGCTTCATAAGTTCTTCCATCTCCTCAAAGCTTTGGAAATGAAGTGCCTCACATCATTTGATGCCGGTGACTCAGGCTGTGAGTGACCTGAGGCCGACAGCAGCCATTAGGCTGCGAACGCTAAATTTTCGTCTGCGTTTATATTTAGTTTCCGGTTTACTATGCGGTCCCGGCCCGCAGATGGCTTCCCAAACTTCAAAACCCCCGTCGAAACCAGTACAACCCCAAATCATTGTACGGTTATGCAGACAACTGGGTGCTTTCTTATGTAAACACATTTTTCGGGAACTGTCAAGCCCTAAAAAAAATAGCTCTTAGGAACCTTCCAAAGCCCTGGCCCGAAACTGTAACGCGGCAAGCGCAAAGCCCGAGGCTGGACAGGATGACTGCCCATCCCCCGGAAACAGAAGCCCTACAGATTCCTTACCCGGAATTCTCTCTCGGCCTCCCTGCGCTGATCCTTTTTCATGATATCCTGCCGCTTGTCATAAAGCTTCTTTCCTTTGGCGATTCCGATCTCCACCTTTACGAGGCTTCCCTTGAAATACACCTTCAGCGGCACCAGGGTATAGCCCTTTTCCGCCATCTTCCCGGTGAGCTTATTGATCTCATAGCGATGCAGCAGAAGCTTTCTTACCCGAAGGGGATCCTTATTAAAAATATTTCCCTTCTCGTAAGGACTGATATGCATCCCGTAAATAAAGACCTCTCCGTTCTCCACCCGGAGGAAGGACTCCTTGATGCTGCATTTTCCCATGCGCAGGGACTTTACCTCTGTTCCGTGAAGGGAGATCCCCGCCTCATAAGTTCCTTCGATAAAATAATCGTGATACGCCTTTTTATTGTTGGCGATCAGCTTTACTGACTGATTTCCCACTTATTCCTCTCCTTCTTCCGCTATCTCAAAATCAATTTCGTTGCTCTTCTTATCTGCCCCCAGAACGCGAATCCTCACCTTCTGCCCCAGCTTGTAGACTTTTCCCGTGTCAGCCCCCGCCAGGTCGAAGGTTTCTTCCCGGTAATAGTAACGGTCGTCGTACAGATTCGTAACGTGGACCATCCCCTCCACCGTGTTGGGGAGCTCCACATAAAAGCCCCAGTTGGTAATGCCGGAGATCACGCCCTCATAGCACTCTCCCACATGGCTCTCCATATACTCCGCCTTTTTCATCTTCTCCACATCCCGCTCCGCCTCATCGGCTCTTCGCTCCGTTTGGCTGGCGTGGGCGGCCACTTCCTCCAGGATTCCGTTATAATGGCTGATGCGGCTCTCTGTCATCTTTCCCCGCAGAGTTTCCTTTATGATCCGGTGAATCTCCAGGTCCGGATACCGGCGGATCGGGGAGGTAAAGTGGCAGTAATACTTGGCAGCCAGGCCAAAATGGCCTGTGCAGTCCACCGTATACTGGGCACGTTTCATGGAACGCAGCGTCAGTCGGCTGATCAGGGCCTCCTCCGGGGAATCCTCGATCTTCGTCAAAAGCTTTTGAAGCTCCTTGGGATGGATCTCATCCCTGGTATTTTTGATGGCATAGCCGAAATTGTTGATAAAAAGCGCCAGCTGCTGAATCTTCTCAGGATCAGGCGTATCGTGGGTGCGGTAGATAAAGGGCATTTCCCGCCAGAAAAAATCCTCCGCCACTGTCTCATTGGCCAGAAGCATAAAATCCTCGATGATCTTCGTGGCAGTATTTCTGTCATAGGGCGCGATTTCCACCGGATGTCCCTCCCCGTCCAGAAGGATTTTTGACTCCGGAAAATCAAAATCAATGGAGCCTCTCTTTTTTCTCTTATTGCGCAGGATTTTCGCCAGCTCCTCCATCAGGAAAAACATGGGCGCCTGTTCCTCATACTCCTTTGTCTCTTCCCCGTCGCCCTCCAGGATTTTCTGTACGCTGGTGTAGCTCATCCTCCTGTCTACCCGGATCACCGTCTCCGCAATCTTGTGGTCCACCACATTTCCCTTTTGGTCCACGTCCATCAGGCAGCTCAAGGCCAGCCGGTCCACTCCCTGGTTCAGGGAACAGATGCCGTTTGACAGACGGTGGGGCAGCATGGGGATCACCCGGTCTACCAGGTAGACGCTGGTTCCCCTCTTCAGCGCTTCCCGGTCCAGGGCGCTGTTTTCCTGGACATAATTTGTGACGTCGGCAATGTGCACGCCCAGATGGTAAATCTCCCCTTCTTTCGTCAGGGAAATCGCGTCGTCCAGATCCTTTGCGTCCTCCCCGTCAATCGTGACGATCTGCCAGTCCCTGAGATCCAGCCGCCCGGCCCTGTCCGCCTCGCTGACCTCCAAGGGCATGCGCTCCGCCTGGTTCATGACTCTCTCCGGAAACTCCATGGGAATCTCATATCCATAGACAACTGACAGGATGTCCGTCCCCGGATCATTGATATGGCCGATAATCTCACGGATCCTGCCCTCGGGCTTCTTATCCGCGCTGCCGTAGTCCGTGATCTCCACCACAACCTTATGGCCATTTACCGCGCCCCCGGAATACTCTGTGGGAATGAAAATATCCCTGGTAATCTTCCGGTTGTCGGGAACCACGAACCCGAAGTTCCGGCTCTTCTGGTAAGTTCCCACAAGCTCCGTCACCTCATGCCCCAGCACCTTGACCACTACGCCCTCCCGGCGCTTTCCCGTCTTTTCCGGCAGCAGAGAAATCTGCACCGTATCGCCGTGAATGGCCGAGGCCATATTGGATTCCGAGATAAAGATATCCTCCTCACGTCCCTCTACTTCCACAAACCCAAATCCTCTGGCGTTCCCCACCAGACGGCCCGTCAGCAGGGGCATCTCGGCAATCCTGTATTTTCCTCTCTTCGAAACCTCTATTTTGCCGTCCCGGATCAGCTCGTCCAGAACCTCCAGAAGCTCCCCTCTGTTCTCTTTTGGCACCTGCAGGATCATGGCCAGCTCCTTGAGCTTCATAGGCACGTACTGCTTATCGCTCATCAGCCCTTCCAGAACCTGCTTTCTATTTTCTAACACTTCTTTTTCCATGTTCTCTCACTTTCACGTCTTCCTGTCGTCTGCACAGTTTCCTCCGCCGCGGCGCGAGCCTGCCCGGAGGGCTTTAGAATAGGATAAAAAACACTCTTGCAGTATCTACAAGAGTGTCGTGTCTTAGTATTCACTAGAAGTTCAAGTTCAATACAATCGTTAAAAGAATAAATCCGATAGCCAGAAACTTGGTCGCCTTTACAAGGGTTCCCTCGATGGAACGCCCTTTGTTTTTTCCCCAGTATGTATCTGAGATACCGGCGATGGTTCCAAGTCCCGCAGATTTTCCTTCCTGCATCAGTACGATCACAGTTAAAGCGATGCAGACAATTATAAATAAAACCTGAAGAACTATTCTTAAAATCTCCACTTCCTACACCTCCTATGCTAAACATATTAAGTCTACCATATCAGGAAGTCCTTGTCAATTTGTTTCCCAAAATTCTTTCCTGATTCTTTCCTTATTCTTTCCCGATCTTCTTTCCTGATTACTGTCCAAGCTGATTACTGTCCACGCGGTTACTGTTCCTGTAGGTCTGGGATCGTAAAATATGATACAAGAGTGAAAATCCTGGCAGAAAATGACAGAGTTCCCGCGATTCCTCCAATGGCGGACGGGCATAATTGCAATTTAAAAAGGACACACTATCACGAAAGGAGGTGTGTCTTTTTTATGCATCAATTTATTTCTATTTTAGACGTCTATGCCAGGGAGATCCTGGATTCCCGTGGAAATCCCACGGTGGAGGTGGAAGTCCTGGCAGAAAACGGCGTCGTAGGCAGGGCTGCCGTTCCCTCCGGCGCATCCACCGGCCAATTTGAAGCCGTGGAACTGCGGGATGGAGAAAAGCGTTACCACGGGCAGGGCGTGGAGCTGGCGGTCCATCATGTGAACTCTATTCTGGCGGAAGCTGTCATCGGCGAGAACCTGCTGGAACAGACAAAGATCGATGAGCTCTTGATCAGGGCGGACCATTCGCCCAACAAGGGAAATCTGGGGGCCAACGCCATCCTGGGCGTATCGATGGCCGTGGCGGACACAGCGGCAAAATCCTTAAACCTTCCCCTGTTCCGCTATCTGGGAGGCTGCCACGCCCACCTGCTTCCCGTTCCCATGATGAATATCCTGAACGGAGGCTGCCACGCCGACAATACGGTCGATTTGCAGGAATTTATGATCATGCCTGTAGGCGCCAAAGACTTTAAGGAACGGCTGCGGATGTGTTCCGAAATCTACCATACCTTAAAGAGCTTACTGAAGGAAAAAAATCTCTCCACGGGCGTTGGCGATGAAGGCGGCTTCGCGCCCAACCTGCCCAACTCTACCGCCGTGCTGGATCTCATCTGCGAGGCTGTCCGCCGCAGCGGCTACCGCATGAAAGACGATATCGTCATCGCCCTGGACGCGGCGGCCAGCGAGCTCTTCCAGGAGGAATCGGGGAAGTACTATTTCCCGGGGGAAAATGTATACCGGACCTCCGATGAGATGGTCAGCTACTATGAAGATCTGGTAAATAAATACCCCATCGTCTCCATTGAGGACGGGCTCTTCGAGGATGACTGGGCCGGCTGGCAGCGGCTTACCGACGTGCTGGGAGAACGGATCCAGCTCGTCGGCGACGATCTCTTTGTCACCAACACGGAACGCCTGAAGCGGGGAATTGATCTGGGCGCCGCCAATGCCATCCTGATCAAGGTCAATCAGATCGGTACGCTGACCGAGGCCTTCCGCGCCATTGAGATGGCCAAAAATGCCGGATACCGCACGATCATCTCTCACCGCTCCGGAGAGACGGAAGATACCATGATCGCGGATATCGCCGTAGCCACAGGCGCAGGCCAGATCAAGACTGGCGCGCCCTGCAGAAGCGAGAGGACTGCCAAGTACAATCAGCTCCTGCGCATTGAAGAAATGCTTTAGCAAAGAAACCCGGCGAAACACGCTCTGCGCATTTCGTCGGGTTTCTTCTATTATATATAGGTAAGCTTCCCGCCTACCGGGCCAGAGCCCGAACTTCGTCCGTGATCTCGCCTTCCACCCTGCTGTGAACCAGCAGGCTTAACAGACGGTGCAGCTTCGGATCCTCCTGGCAGGCCTCTCTCTTCTCCTGAAAATAGGGTGTCAGCTCTTTTCTCAGACCCTCGATCCGCGTTTCCTGCCCCAGCTTCACAGTCAGCTCCGCCGGAGCCTGAAGCTCCTTCAGGGCCATGGCACAGGCGCACATATATTCGGCTTCTGAAATCAGAGGACACTCTGAACGGCAGGTCATCTTAATCTGGACTGCCTGCCTTACAATCTCCGGCACCATGTTATTTCCTGATCAGCAGGGACTTTCCTGTCATCTCTGCCGGCTGCTCCATACCCATCATCTCGATCAGCGTCGGAGCGATATCTGCCAGGCAGCCGCCCTCTCTCAGAGTATAATTGCTGTCGTAATTAACCAGGATAAAGGGAACCGGGTTGATGGTGTGAGCCGTAAACGGAGCGCCTGTCTGGTAATCCACAAGCTGCTCTGCGTTTCCATGGTCCGCGCAGATAAACATCTGTCCGTCCACTTCCTTGATGGCCTCCACAACCTTTCCGACGCACTCATCCACAGCCTCCACAGCCTTGATGGCCGCGCTCTCGATTCCTGTATGGCCTACCATATCCGGGTTCGCGAAGTTGATGATGATCACATCATACTTATCTGAGCGGATGGCTTCTGTGAGCTTATCGCACACCTCATAGGCGCTCATCTCCGGCTTCAAGTCATAGGTGGCTACCTTCGGGGATTTCACGAGAATTCTCTCTTCTCCCTGGTTTGGCTCTTCCACACCGCCATTGAAGAAGAAGGTGACATGGGCATATTTCTCCGTCTCCGCGATCCTGGCCTGGGTCTTTCCGTTGGCCGCCAGGAATTCTCCGAAGGTGTTTGTGATAGAAACCTTGTGGAAGGCTACTTCCTTATTCGGGATCGTCTCGTCATACTCTGTGAAGCATACATAGGTGAGATCCAGCTTCTTCTCCCTGGGGAAGCCGTCAAACGTATCGGAACAGAAGGCGCGGGTGATCTCCCTTGCCCTGTCCGGACGGAAATTGAAGAAAATAACGGAATCCTTATCCTGAATCGTCGCTACCGGCGCGCCGTCCTTCTCCACAACGGTGGGCAGAACAAATTCGTCATTCTTTCCTTCCTCGTAGGACTGTGCCACTGCGCACACGCCGCAGGCTGCTTTCTTTCCTTCGCCCTTTACCATGGCATTGTAGGCCAGCTCTACTCTGTCCCAGCGGTTGTCACGGTCCATAGCGTAATAACGTCCCATCACGGTAGCAATCTCGCCCACACCGATCTTTTTCATTTCATCGGCCAGCTGCTCTACATAACCCTTACCGGAGGTAGGCGGTGTGTCACGTCCATCCAGGAAGCAGTGTACATACACCTTTGTGAGCCCCTCCCTCTTTGCCAGCTCCAGCAGGCCGTAAAGGTGGGTGTTGTGGCTGTGTACGCCGCCGTCGGAGAGCAATCCGAACATATGGAGGGCGGAATCCTTTTCCTTCGCGTTTCTCACCGCGTGGAGCAGGGCTTCGTTTTTAAAGAAATCCCCATCCTGAATCTCCTTTGTGATCCTGGTAAGCTCCTGATATACGATACGGCCAGCGCCCATATTCAGATGTCCTACCTCGGAATTTCCCATCTGTCCCTCAGGAAGTCCTACCGCCATGCCGCTGGCATTTCCTTTTACAAAGGGGCACTCTGCCATCAGCTTGTCCATCACCGGCGTTTTTGCCTCCGCCACCGCATTTGCCTCGGTTTTTTCATTTAATCCATAGCCATCCAGAATCATTAATACGGTTGGTTTTTTACTCATTTTTATTCTCCTTTTTATATGAAATGGAATTTGTATACCTCTTCTAACTATCTATTCTACATGATTTATTTCCGTTCGTCAATCATTTAGAATCGCCCTTAATACACCCGGATCACCGCCGAGATCTCCCGGATCATGGACATGCTTTTCAGGATCGTCAGGGAATCGTTAAAGTAGCGCTCCTCCACCTCGTCCGTGATCACCACAATCTCCGCCAGATCCCCGATCTTCGCCTTCTGGATGATCTGGGCAATGCTCACGCAGTTATTTCCAAACACGCTGGCAATCCCTGCCAATACGCCGTAACGGTCTTCCACCTGCATCCGCAGGAAGTATTTGCTCCTGATCTCCGTGATCTTTTTCACAGGCAGCTCCTTATAGCAGGTGCAGGCGATCCGGCCACAGCATCCAAACCGGATGTTTCTGGCGATATCAAACACATCCCCCACAATGGCGCTGGCCGTAGGCAGCTCCCCGGCCCCTCTTCCGTAAAACATGGTATCATCCACCGCGTCCCCGTGGACAAATACCGCGTTGTAGGAATCGCTGACCGTAGCCAGCGGATGGTCGCTGGGAATCAACATGGGATGTACTCTGGCCTCAATGCCCTCCTCTGTCAGCCTGGCCACTCCCAAAAGCTTGATGGCGCAGCCCATCTCCCTGGCATAGCGGATGTCGGTGGACGTGATTTTCGTGATTCCCTCCGTATACACATCGTCAAAGGTCACACGGGAATTAAAAGCGATAGA
The DNA here is from genome assembly GCA_002361955.1 of Lachnospiraceae bacterium UBA3316. GTDB lineage: Bacteria > Bacillota > Clostridia > Lachnospirales > Lachnospiraceae > Hominisplanchenecus_A. Next base: position 1,576 of record DESK01000035.1, on the reverse strand, counting down.
AGCCATGATCGCCACCTTCCGGCCGGCGTCATACCCCTCAATATCCGCCGTGGGATCCGCCTCGGCGTAGCCGAGCCTGGTTGCCATATCCAGCGCCTCCTCAAACTCCATGCCCTCCGAGGACATTTTGCTCAGGATAAAATTCGTGGTGCCGTTGACAATACCCATCACCTCTGTCAGATGATTTCCCGCAAGACACTGCTTTAAGGGACGGATAATCGGAATTCCCCCTGCCACGGCCGCTTCAAATAAGAAATCCTTCTTTTCCCTGGCCGCCTCATCCAGCAGCTCCTTGCCCCCTGCGGCAATCAGGTCCTTATTCGCTGTCACCACATTTTTCCCGGCCCGGAGCGCCTCCAGGATATAGGTTCTGGCGGGCTCCATCCCTCCCATAACCTCAATGACGATTTCAATGCTCTCGTCCTGAATAATATCCTGCCATTCATTCGTAAGCAGCGACGGGTCATCCACCTTCGACGCGGCCTTTTCCAGGTTTCTTACCAAAATCTTCTTTAACTCAAGCTCCACGCCCAGCTTATAGGGAATCTCTTCTTTTTGCCGGCGCAACACCTCATACACTCCCGTTCCAACGGTCCCAAGCCCCAGAAGGGCGATCTGTATCTTTTTCATCCTGCTTTCCTCGCTGTTTTCCGCCGTCCGATTCCTGCGCGCGCTGAGCCAGGCATATCCTCACGGCTATTTGCTTTCATCATAGTGTTCCAAAAAAGAAATGTCAATATTTTTTCACAGACCTTCTTCTTTTGTGCTATACTGAAAAGCATCAGTTTCCCTTGACCCAGGCTCATACTATAAGAAAAGGTGATCGTATGTACAAACGAAAAACGTTAAAAAGACAGGCCAAGCAGGCAGTGCGCCGTCACTTTGCCATGTACCTGGCCCTCTGCCTGCTGGCCGCCATCCTCGGTACGGAGTTTTCCTCCTCCCTGACTTTCTCCAAGATAGACACGTCAGGGGTTTTCGTGTCCTCCGGCGCCCCCTCCTCCCAAACCCTTGGCGATGTGGTCGATGCGCTGATGGAGGGCCGCCCCAAAAAGGCAAAGCGGATCTCCGTTAAAATACGGGAGGCGCAGCGCAGTGCCCTCCAGGATCCTTCCTCCATGTTTGGACACAGCCGGGGCGTATTTGCCGGCATCGTAAACAGTGTCACCTCCGGTGAGCTTTTCGTGGTGATCCTGTCCGGCATGGGAAAGCTTTTTGGTTCCACAAGTCTTTCCATGCGGCTGCTGATCCTGGCAGCCCTCTTGGCGGCGCTGCTTTTCTGGCTGTTTATCATTCTCCCCTACTCCGCCGTTTCCAGACGTTTTTTTCTGGAAGGCCGAGTGTATGAAAGGCTTTCCCCCCAGCGCTTCCTGTATCCTTTGCGGACTGGCACCTGGAAAAACACTGTGCGGATTTTGCTGCGGCAAAAGATCTTTCTTCTTCTCTGGAGCCTGACCCTGGTGGGCGGCATAATCAAACGGTATTCCTACTATATGATACCGTATATCGCCGCGGAAAACCCCTCGATCCGGTCAAAGGAGGCCCTGCGCCTTTCTGCCAGCATGATGAAGGGGCA
>DESK01000017.1 GCA_002361955.1 Lachnospiraceae bacterium UBA3316 | reverse complement strand
AGGAGATGGGATCATGGGTGGAAAAAGATGGATTGTGGCAGTGGGGCTGATGGCGCTTCTGCTTGCCGGAGGCGCAAGGGCGCAGGCGGCAGGGACGGAAGGGACAGAGCAGCCCAGGGCTCAGGAGCAGGCGGCAGACGAGGCCGAAGTGAGGCGGGGTGTGCCGAAACGGCGGGGAAATGAGGTAAAAGGCTGGTATCGCTGCGACGGGAAAAGGTATTATGTGACGTCAAAGGGAGCGCGGGCTGTGGGCTGGCAGAAGATCGGCAGGCATCTCTATTTCTTCCGGAAAAACGGAACGATGGCGGCTTCCAAATGGGTCAAAAACCAGGGGAAATACTATTATTTTGGCACAAAGGGAAGGATGAGGACGGGGTGGCTCACCCTGGGAAAGAAGAAGTATTATCTCGACGAAGAGGGGGCCAGGGCGACAGGCGACTATTTTATCGGAGACAAGGGATACCATTTTAACAGATATGGGGTTTACAAGCCCAGGGTAAAGGTGAGTTCCCGGGTGGATCCGGACAAGCCCATGGTGGCGCTGACCTTTGACGACGGGCCGGGACCGTATACAGAGAGGCTTCTGAAATGCCTGGAGAAAAATCACGCCCTGGCTACCTTTTTTATGGTGGGGAGCAGTGTGGACAGATACCGGGATACGGTAAAAAAGGTCTATGATATGGGATGTGAGATCGGAAACCACAGCTGGAACCATTCGCAGCTTCCCCAGCTTGACGGGTCGGCCCTGGCGTCCCAGATCTCCAGTACCAATCAGGTGATCCGCAATATTACAGGCCATAATCCGACGCTTCTGCGGCCTCCCTATGGAGCCTATAACAGCGCCGTAGCCGCGGCGGCAGGGGTGCCATTGATCCTCTGGGAGGTAGATACGCTGGACTGGAAGACCAGGGATGTGCAGAGCACGGTCCGGTCGGTGATGGCAGACGCTAAGGACGGCTCCATCGTGTTGATGCACGATATCCATCTGCCCACCGTGATGGCCGTAGAACAGATCATTCCCCAGCTGAAGGCAAAGGGCTTTCAGCTTGTGACGGTCAGCGAGCTGGCAAAGTATAAAAAGAAGCCTATGCAGGCCGGAAGCGCATATCGCTATATCCGGTAGGCAGACGGCTGAAACGTATGACAAAAATGAGGCGAAACACCTGCCGGGTGTTCCGCCTCATTTTTGTAGTGTTTATACTTCCTGACCCTTGAAGATGATCTTTACAATGTTCAGGTCTTTGTCCAGCAGCACCAGATTGGCTTTCTTGCCGGGGGTGATGCTTCCGTAGTTCTCGTAGATGCCGATGGCCTTCGCAGAGTTTACGGCTGCCGCCTTTACGGCGCTTCCCAGGGGGATGCCCATCTTCTGCACGGCTGTGCGCAGACAGCCCATCAGGTTCGTTGCGGAGCCTGCGATCGTTCCGTCAGCCAGGGTAGCCAGCTGTCCCACAACCTTTACGGCCTGGCCGCCCAGGGAGTAGTCTCCGTCAGTGAGGCCTGTAGCCATCATGCTGTCACTGATGAGGATCACCCGGTCATCGCCGAACATCTTAAAGGTGGTGCGGACCACAGACGGATGGATGTGGATGCCGTCACAGATCAGCTCCACACGGACATGGTCATTGTCACAGGCTGCGCCGATGACTCCCGGTGCCCTGTGGGAGAAGGGGGGCATGGCGTTATAGAGATGTGTGGCATGCCTTGCGCCCTTCTTGTAGGCCTCATTTGCGATCTCATAATCCGCAGTGGTGTGGGCGATGGAAATCGTCACTTCATCCTTTAAGGCCTCAATGAAATCCATGGAGCCTTCCTCTTCCGGCGCAATGTCTACCAGCTTGTACAGGCCGGCGGCCTTTTCCTGGAGACGGCGGAACATGTCGATATCCGGTTTGTGAATATATTTTCCGTTCTGGGCGCCCTTTTTTGCGGGAGCAATGAAGGGGCCTTCCATATTGATGCCTACCAGCTCCGCGCCGGAAGCATTGTCATAGGTGGCTGCCGCCGTGCCGATTTTGGAAAGGGTATCCTCATCGTAGGTCATGGTAGCCGGGCAGATGTTGGTTACGCCGTTTTTCAGCTCATATTCGGCGATGGCACGAATGGCTTCGTGAGTGCCGTCACAGAAATCGTATCCCACACAGCCGTGAAAATGCACGTCAGTGAGTCCGGGGATCGCATAAAGGCCGTCTGCGTCGATAACAGTCTCATCACTGGAGGAGTCCGTAAAGCTTTCACCTTCAATATAAATATCTTTCGTGACAAAGGTTCCGTTTTCTTCGAAAACGCTAGCATTTTTGATGATCATAATTCTCTGCCTTTCTATTAGAATATAGACTAATCAAGTTTGGCTGCTGCAGCTGCGTCGGCTACGATCGTTACATCCGGATGGAGCTGAAGGATAGACGCAGGTACCTGCGGAGTTACGGGGCCTTCTACCACTTTTTTCAGGATATCAGCCTTATCAGCGCCGCTTACTACGACTACGATCTTGCGTGCCAGCATGATGTTCTGGATTCCCATGGTGTAAGCCTGCTTCGGCACGTCGTCCGCGGAAGCGAAGAAACGCTTATTTGCCTCGATGGTGCTCTCTGTCAGGTCAACGCAGTGTGTCCCGGTGGGGAAATGGTCGGTGGGCTCGTTGAAGCCGATGTGTCCGTTGTGGCCCAGGCCGAGGAGCTGTAAATCAATGCCGCCTACCTTCTCGATGATCGCGTCATGGGCGCCGCAGGCCTTGTCGGCATCCGGCTCTGTACCGTCGGGAACGAAGGTGCATTCCTTGCGGATGTTTACATGGTCGAACAGGTTGTGGTTCATGAAGTAACGGTAGCTCTGGTCATGGCTGCCGTCCAAGCCCTTGTATTCGTCTAAGTTTACGCTGGTCACTTTGGAAAAATCCAGATCGCCGTTGTTGTAGCGGGCGATCAGGTCCTTGTAAGTGCCAATCGGTGAAGATCCTGTAGCCAGGCCCAGTACGCAGTCCGGTTTCATAGTCACCTGGGCGGCGATCAGATTTGCGGCCTTTCTGCTCATATCATCATAGTCTTTTGTTTTTACCACTTTCATGATTCATTCTCCTTTTTCTTTAATCAATGATTGCCTTTGCAAAGAACTGCGGTAAATGGAAATTCGGTGTCTCATTTTCAATTACCGTATAGCTTCCAAAATGGGTGAGCCCTTCACTTTCTTTGATCTTGTAGAAGTTGCAGGCTATGCGGTCGCCGGACTTGAAGTCGCTTTTGCCGTAGACGAAGTCCAAAAGGGCCAGCGGTACGGTGATTTCCAGAGTCCAATAATCTTCATAGATCGTTCCTGTGCAGTTGCAGGCTTCATGGAGAGACGCAGGAAATGTACTTCTGCCCTTCCTGCCGTTTCCGTATTTGGCGTGGAGCGCTCCGTTGGAGTTCGCTTCAAAATTCAAATACATCTGGGGAAATTCTTCCGGATAGAATTGGAAAAATGCCTCCATGGTGCTGTCCAGGTGTACCGGGTCGTTTGGCTGTGTGTAGACGCGCGCGGGATCTTTTTCCCGGCAGGTCATTTTCACATAGAAACCGGTTCCGGGGATAAAGGCCAGCGCACCTGTCGTCTCTGGCCGGTAGTCTCCGCCCCAGTTGTACTTGTCCACGGAAAACTGCGGACAGGAATTGATTTCGGCTTTGTCTGAAATCTGCTTAATATGATATTCCATGGGTTCCCTCCTGATTCATTTTGTTATGAATAGTGTACCGCATTTTGAGGAAAAATGCAAAGGTTGTATAAGGAAAATTTGCTCTGTGTTAACGCTGTGACGGATGGTTTTTGAGAGCGGCCTCAATCAAGCCCTTAAAGAGGGGGTGGGGCCGGTTGGGACGTGATTTCAGCTCGGGGTGAGCCTGGGTTCCGATAAAGAAGGGATGATCCTTCAGTTCAATCATCTCCACGATCCGCCCGTCGGGGGAGAGGCCGGAGAGGGTCATGCCGCAGCCGGACAGGATATCCCGGTAATCGTTGTTTACCTCGTAGCGGTGTCTGTGGCGTTCGTAAATGGTTTCTTGTCCGTAGAGGGCGTAGGCGCGGGTGGTTTTGTCGAGGACGCAGGGGTAGGCGCCCAGGCGCAGGGTGCCGCCGATGTCCTCCACGCCGTCCTGGCCCGGCAGAAGAGAGATGACAGGATGGGGCGTGGAGGGATTCAGCTCAATGCTGTGGGCCCCTGAAAGCCCGGCCTTATGGCGGGCAAATTCTACAAGGGCAAGCTGCATTCCCAGGCACAGGCCCAGGAAGGGGACTCTGTGGGTCCGGGCATACTGTATGGCTGTGATTTTGCCCTCGATGCCCCGGTCCCCGAAGCCGCCGGGGACAAGGATGGCGTCCGCGCCCCCCAGCATCTCGTTTACGTTTTCGCTGGTGAGGAGCTCCGAGTCCACCCACTGGATCGTTACGGCGGCGCGGTTCGCGATACCGCCGTGCTTTAAGGCTTCCGCCACGCTGATGTAGGCGTCATGGAGGGAAATGTATTTTCCCACCAGGGCGATGGTGACGGAGGAGGTGGGATGGCGGAGGGCTTCGGTCATGGCTTTCCAGTCTTCCAGGTCAGGGGCGGGACAGTCGAGATGCAGGCACTGGCAGACCACCTCCGCCAGGTGCTCCTGCTCCAGGGCAAGAGGAGCCTCGTAGAGGTATTCCACGTCCAGGTTTTGGAGCACATGGCTTTTGGGGACATTGCAGAAGAGGGAGATTTTATCTTTGATTCCCTTCTCCAGGAGCAGCTCGGAGCGGCAGACGATGATATCCGGCTGGATTCCCATGCCCTGCAGCTCTTTGACGCTGGCCTGGGTGGGCTTCGTTTTCATCTCACCGGAGGCCTTCAGATAGGGAATCAGCGTAACGTGGAGCAGGATAGCGTTTTCCCGTCCTACCTCGTGCTGGAACTGGCGGATCGCCTCCAGAAAGGGCTGGCTTTCAATGTCCCCCACGGTACCGCCCACCTCGATGATGGCGATATGGGCGTCATCGGAGCCGGAGGGGCGGTAGAAGCGGCTCTTGATCTCATTTGTAATATGGGGGATGACCTGGACGGTGCCGCCCCCAAAGTCTCCGCGGCGCTCCTTTTGGAGAACGGACCAGTAGATCTTTCCGGTGGTTACGTTGGAATTCTTGTCCAGGCTCTCGTCGATAAAGCGTTCGTAGTGGCCCAGATCCAGATCGGTCTCCGCGCCGTCGTCGGTGACAAAGACCTCGCCGTGCTGGATGGGGTTCATCGTTCCCGGATCAATGTTGATGTAGGGGTCGAATTTCTGCATGGTGACCTTGTAGCCCCTGGCCTTTAAAAGGCGTCCCAGGGATGCGGCGGTGATCCCTTTCCCTAGGCCTGAGACAACTCCTCCTGTGACAAACACATATTTCACTGACATGATATCCTCCTTAATCTGCGGGCCGGCTTCTTCGGACGCGAAGAGCCGGGGACTGCCGCCTGGGCATTTACCCGTAAAAGCGTAAATGGAAGCTGCCGAAAAGCCGCATCTTCGCGGCCTTTTGGCGCTTCCATTTCTTTGTTGATACTCTATTCATGATTCTTTATGGGCCGGGACCAGACTGCCCTCGGCTCCTTACGGAACTGCATTATACACTATCCGGGGACAAAAGTCAAAGCTCTTTGCCTTAGTGATACAGCCCTTTGTTTTCGTAGACGGGCTCTGCCGTCACCTGGATGCCCAGGCGTTTGAACTGCTTGATATCCACGCCGGAGAGCATGGAGGTGGTGTGGGCCTGGCATCCCTTCAGCTTCGGGAGCTGGGAGAGGGCCTTCTGCGCGTCCGGGTCAGAGGCGGCGCTGGTGGAGAGGGCGATCAGCACCTCATCGGTGTGGAGCCTGGGGTTTTTGCTGCCCAGGTACTCCGTCTTCAGCCGCTGGATGGGTTCGATGGAGGCCGGGGAGATCACGTGCTTGTCCTCCGGCAGGTTCCCCAGGATCTTCAGGGCGTTCAGAAGAAGGGCGGAGCAGGGTCCCAGCAGATCGGAGGTCTTTCCCGTGATGATCCTTCCGTCAGGCAGCTCCAGGGCTGCGGCGGGAGCGCCCGTCAGCTGGGCACGCTTCAGGGCGGCGGGAACCACCTTTCGGTCGGTGACGGCTACGTGGGCCTGCTTCATGATCAGCTCCAGCTTGAAGGCCTCTGTGTCGGGCTTCAGGCCGGAGGCCAGATCGGCCAGGGCCTGGTAGTAGCGGCGGATGATTTCCTGGCGGGAGGCCTCCCGGCATACTTCGTCGTCAATGATACAGTTTCCGGCCATATTTACGCCCATGTCCGTAGGAGATTTGTAAGGGCTCTCCCCGTAGATCCGCTCAAAAATGGCGGAGAGCACCGGGAAAATCTCCACATCCCGGTTATAATTGACCGTCGTTTTCCCATAGGCTTCCAAATGAAACGGATCGATCATATTGACGTCGTTCAGGTCAGCGGTGGCTGCTTCATAGGCCAGGTTGACAGGGTGCTTGAGCGGGATGTTCCAGATGGGGAAGGTTTCAAATTTGGCGTAGCCTGCGTGGATGCCCCGTTTATGTTCGTGATAGAGCTGTGAGAGGCAGGTGGCCATTTTTCCGCTTCCGGGTCCCGGGGCTGTGATGACTACCAGGGGCCTGCTTGTCTCAATATAGTCATTTTTTCCGTAGCCGTTGTCGCTGACGATCAGCGGGATATTGGAGGGATAGCCCTCGATGGTATAGTGGGTGTAAACCTTAAAGCCCAGTTTCTGGAGTCGGCTTTTGAAAAGATCGGCGCTGGACTGGCCCGCGTACTGGGTAATGACGACGCTGCCTACGTAGAGGCCCTTCCCTTCAAAGGAGTCGATCAGGCGCAGCACATCCGTATCATATGTGATGCCCAGATCTCCCCGTACCTTATTTTTCTCAATGTCCCCGGCGCTGATGACGATGACGATCTCCGCCTGGTCGGCAAGCTGCATCAGCATCCGCAGCTTGCTGTCCGGTTCAAAGCCCGGAAGAACCCGGGAAGCGTGAAAGTCGTCAAAGAGCTTTCCGCCGAATTCCAGATAAAGCTTATTTCCGAATTTTCCGATGCGCTCCCGGATGTGTTCGGACTGCATGGTAAGGTATTTTTCGTTGTCAAATCCTATTTTCATGGCTGTTCTCCTATATGTTGCATATAAAAAGGGTTGCGTTTTTTGTAACTGTTTTATCGCTTATCGCTGTGGCTGCCTGCATCAGATGGTTTTGCAGGACATCCTTTTTTCTTGTCCATTATATGTCAATCTGAAAAGGTGCGCAAGATGATTATTTGTTATAGTTTAGGACAGGTCGAAGCACTTGCTGCGACGCAAAGCTAGTCCTTTAGGGCTGAGACCGTAAGAATATGATACAAGAGTACAAAATCCCATCGTCGAAGGCTCTGTGTGCCAGTGGCACACGTTTAGAGCCGACCGAAGCGGAGCGTAGAGGTTGTAAATGGATTTTGCATCGTAACTGTGAGGGAACCGAACAGTTACGATTATTTCGACAGGATTTTAGAAAAGCTTTATATTTGTGAGGGTTTTTTCACAAACTCTGTATTGATTTCCTTAAGAAGTATACTTATAATAGATGGAAGTGTAATGGTTCAGGCGGATAAGCGTTCAATGTTTTTTTGTATGGTACTGTGAAAGGACTGGACAGTTGCATGGGAATGAAGACGAGGAGGTAGAAATGGACAATAATCAAATGCCGGGAAATGGAAACGGTCCCCAGGGCGGGCCGCCGAATGATCCGAAAAATGGCAAAACACCGAAGAACGGGCAGAATATCATTATATTTTTAATCGTATCCCTGGTGGCATTGGTGGTGATTAATCTCTTTAATTCGATGCTCAGGGAGTCTACCGAGACAAAGATCACATACAATCAGTTCATGGATATGGTGGAACACGGTGAGGTGGAAAAGGTAACCGTTACAAACAATGAGATTACGGTGGTGCCTAAGCAGCAGCCGGTTCCGGGAATGCGGCTCAGCTACAAGACAGGCCGCATGGAGGACGAGAACCTTACTCAGAAGCTTCTGGACGCGGGCATAACCTGCGAGTACAAGGTGCCCGATACTACCAGCGTGGTGCTCTACAACCTGCTTGGCACCCTGCTCCCTCTGGTTTTGATCTGGACCCTTCTGTGGTTCTTTATGAGGAAGATGTCAAAGGGAGGCGGCATGATGGGTGTGGGCAAGAACAAGGCCCGTGTCTATGCCCAAAAGGAGACAGGCGTGACCTTCGCCGACGTGGCGGGGCAGGATGAGGCGAAGGAGTCCTTGCAGGAGGTGGTGGATTTCCTGGAACATCCGGGGCGCTATGTATCCGTCGGCGCGAAGCTTCCCAAGGGAGCCCTTCTTGTGGGGCCTCCGGGAACAGGTAAGACCCTTTTGGCAAAGGCTGTGGCAGGAGAGGCCCATGCGCCGTTTTTTTCCCTGTCAGGCTCCGACTTTGTGGAGATGTTCGTGGGTGTGGGCGCGTCCCGTGTCCGTGAGCTTTTTGAGGAAGCGAAGAAAAATGCTCCCTGTATTATTTTTATTGACGAGATCGACGCCATCGGAAAGAGCCGTGACAGCCGTTACGGCGGAGGGAATGATGAGCGTGAGCAGACGTTGAACCAGCTTCTGGCGGAGATGGACGGCTTTGACAGCGGTTCCGGGCTCCTGATCCTGGCGGCCACGAACCGTCCGGAGGTGCTGGATCCGGCGCTGCTGCGTCCGGGCCGTTTTGACCGCCGCATCATCGTGGATAAGCCGGATCTGAAGGGCAGGGTGGATACCCTCAAGGTACACTGCAAAAATGTAAAGCTGGATGAGACAGTGGATCTGGACGCCATTGCCCTGGCTACGTCGGGAGCCGTGGGTTCGGATCTGGCAAATATGGTAAACGAGGCTGCCATCCTGGCTGTCAAGCAGGGACGCCGCCTGGTATCCCAGCGGGATCTCTACGAGGCTGTGGAGCTGGTCCTGGTAGGTAAGGAAAAGAAAAATAAGATCTTAAGCGCCCAGGAGCGCCGCATTGTCTCCTACCATGAGGTGGGGCATGCCCTTGTGAGCGCCCTGCAGAAGGATGCGGAGCCGGTGCAGAAGATCACGATCGTGCCCCGCACCATGGGAGCCCTCGGTTACGTCTTAAATGTGCCGGAGGAAGAGAAGAACCTGAAGAGCGAGGCAGAGCTTCGGGCAGAGCTGGTGACCTTTACCGCAGGCCGGGCGGCGGAGGAAATTATGTTTGACTCCGTGACCACGGGAGCGGCCAACGATATTGAGCAGGCCACCAGGATTGCCAGGGCGATGATTACCCGCTTCGGCATGTCTGAGAAGTTTGGTATGGTGGGCCTGGAATCCCAGGCCAATGAATACCTGGACGGCCGCTTGGTACTCAACTGCAGTGAGGTCACAGAGGCCGAGATCGACAAAGAAGTGATGCGTGTCATCCGGGAATCCTACGAGAAGGCAAAGAGCCTTCTGCTTGCCCATCGCGATACGATGGATAAGATCGCAGCCTTTTTGATCGAAAAGGAGACGATCACCGGAAAGGAGTTCATGCGGATCTTCCACGAGGCAGAGGGCATGGCGGCGGAGAAGGTGCGTCTGGAAAAGGAAGCGTCGCCGGTCGGCTAAACAATATTTTTTCATAAGATTTTCATAAGATACCCCGCTGGCTGCAGCGGGGTTATTGACTTTCCGGGGGCCTTCTTTTATAATGCATATGGAACGCACAGAAGGAAGACAATTTCGGAAGGTCGGTGGTTTTATTTTGCGTGGGAAGCTGTTTCGTACGCCGGAAGAACGCAAGGCGGACAGAGAAGCCTTTGAAAAGAATTTTTCAGCACTGCTGCTGAGGATGGCGGCAGAGTCTTCGATTTTGAAGATGCATCGTTATACACAGCATGGAAATACCAGCACGCTGCTTCACTGCATCGCAGTTTCGTATTTCAGCGTCCTGCTGGCGGAGAAATTTGGGATCGCCTGCAGCAGGCGGGAGCTCCTGCGGGGAGCGTTGCTCCATGATTACTTTTTATACGACTGGCACGAGAAGGATCAGTCCCACAGATGGCATGGGTTCACCCATCCCGGGCGGGCGCTCAGGAATGCCAGAAGGGATTTTGCCCTTTCCGAGCGGGAGCAGGACATCATTGGAAAGCATATGTTTCCCCTGACGCCGGCGTTGCCGAAGTACCGGGAGACGGTGCTGGTATGCCTGGTGGATAAGTGGTGTTCGACTTACGAGGTGTTCAGCCGGAATCCTTACGGGGAGCTGCGGGAGAAATTCCTTGCGGTCGCGGTGGCACAGATGGCTTAGGAAAGCAGAAGGCTGCGGCCTCTGTGATAGAATGACAGTACACAAAATCAGTTATACTTATCAAAAAAGTATAGCTGATTTTTTACTATGAAAGCCCCGGACGGCAGCCATGGGCCGGAGCGTGTTTACACGCGCAGGGCCATGGATATCGGACGGGCAAGCCGGTAGGAGCAAGGAGCGCGGAAGCGCGGAATGCGAATACAGGCGGCAGATGCGGGAGTGCCCCTGGCACGGAGCATCTGGCTTTCATAAGAGGAGGATAAAATGTTTGATATTCAGGAGGAATTGAAGAAGCTGCCGGGGAAGCCCGGAGTGTATATTATGCATGACGATAAGGATGCGATCATCTATGTGGGAAAGGCTGTGAGCCTGAAAAACCGGGTGCGGCAGTATTTTCAGAGCAGCCGGAACAAGGGGGCAAAGATCGAGCAGATGGTGACGAGGATCGCCCGCTTTGAGTATATCGTGACGGACTCGGAGCTGGAGGCCCTGGTGCTGGAGTGCAATCTGATCAAAGAACACAGGCCGAAGTACAATACAATGCTGAAGGACGACAAGGCCTACCCTTTTATCAAGGTGACCGTATCGGAGGATTACCCCAGGATCCTTTTTTCCCATACGATGAAAAAGGATAAAAATAAATATTATGGCCCTTACACAAGCGCAGGGGCCGTGAAGGATACGATAGACCTGATCCACAAGCTGTATAAGATCCGCACCTGTAACCGCAAGCTCCCCAAAGAGATCGGGGCGGACAGGCCCTGCCTCAATTACCACATCAAGCAGTGCAATGCCCCCTGCCAGGGGTACATCAGCAGGGAGGATTACAGGAAATCCGTGGAGGAGGCCATGAGCTTTCTGAACGGAAATTATGGGCCGGTGATCAAAATGCTGGAAAAGAAAATGAACGCAGCCGCGGAGCAGATGGATTTTGAGGCGGCGATTGAGCAGAGAGAGCTCTTAAAGAGCGTCAAGCAGGTGGCCCAGAAGCAGAAGATCACCAGCAGCGACGGGGAGGATAAGGACGTGATCGCTCTGGCCCAGCAGGACACGGATGCGGTGGTGCAGATGTTTTTCATACGGAGCGGCCGGATGATAGGCAGAGACCACTTTTTCCTGCGGGTGGCTCCCCAGGAGACACCGGGGGAGATCCTGGGAAGCTTTATCAAGCAATTTTATACTGGCACGCCCTTTATCCCCAGGGAGATCATGCTGCCGGAGGGGATTGAGGACCAGGTGCTGATCGAGGAATGGCTGGGAGGCAAGCGGGGCGGACGTGTCTACCTCCGGGTGCCGAAAAAGGGAACAAAGGAAAAGCTGGTGGAGCTGGCGGCCACCAACGCCCGGATTGTGCTGGAGCAGGATAAGGATCGGATCAAGCGGGAGGAAGGGCGGACGATCGGCGCCATGAAGGAGATCGCGGGGCTTCTGGGCCTTTCTGATGTGACGCGGGTGGAGGCCTACGATATTTCCAATATCAGCGGTTTTGAGTCGGTAGGCTCCATGATCGTGTATGAGAAGGGAAAACCGAAACGCAGTGATTACCGGAAGTTCAAAATCCGTACGGTGAAAGGGCCGGATGATTATGCCAGTATGAATGAGGTGCTGACAAGGAGATTTGAGCATGGGCTGGAGGAACAGCGGGAGCTGGAAGAAAAAAAGGTGGCAGATAAATTTGGCAGCTTCAGTGTCTTTCCCGACCTGATCATGATGGATGGAGGCAGGGGTCAGGTAAATATCGCTCTCCGGGTTCTGGAGAGGCTGCAGCTGGACATTCCCGTCTGTGGGATGGTAAAGGACGACAACCACAGAACCAGGGGCCTCTATTTTCAGAATGAAGAGATCCCCATCGACAAATCCTCGGAGGGTTTCCGTCTGATCACCAGGATTCAGGATGAGGCCCACAGGTTTGCCATTGAATATCACCGCTCCCTGCGCAGCAAAGAGCAGGTCCATTCCATACTGGATGATATCGAGGGGATCGGCCCTGCCAGAAGAAAATCCCTGATGCGCACCTTCCAGTCCCTGGAGGCCATTCAGAAGGCCAGCCTGGAGGAGCTGGCGAAGGCCCCCTCCATGAATGAGGCCAGCGCCAGAAAGGTTTATGAATTTTTCAGAAAGTAGCAGCTTCCTGCGCAAGCCTCCGGCAGCTGTCCCTCTTAACAAGGGTGTGGGGGACAATGCTCTTGGTGGCCGGCAGGTTCGGGTTTTCGATGTGATTGATGAGCTGGGAGGCAGCCTCTGTGCCGAGCTGGAAGGAGTTCACGTCGATGGAGGTCAGCTGGGGCGAAGTGAGCCTTGCAAACAGTGAGTTGTTGAAGGAAATGATGGACAGATCCTTCGGGATGGAAAGGCCAAGCCTGCCGCAGGCTCTCTCCAGGGCTACAGCAAGGATGTCGTCGCTCACAACCATGGCGGTGGGGGCGGCCTCCAAAAGGAGAAGCTCCTGAAGGGCGCTGCCATCCGCGCAGGAGGGGGAATTTTCTTCTATGCAGTAGGCGGGATTCGGGGTGATCCCGTGGCGGAGCAGCGCCGACTGATAGCCTGCCTTCCGGTCGGCGGAAAAAAGCAGGGTGCTGTCGGTGCCAAAGTAAGCGATTTTCCGGTGTCCGAGGGCATAGAGATATTCCGTGGCCTCCTGTCCCGCCAGCAGATTGTCGTTGTCAATGTAGATCGTCTGATTGGCGAACCGGTGGGCCTTGCCGATCAGGACGTAAAGAAGCCCTTCTTTGTAAAGGTAGTCGATGATCTCATCGTCCTGCCTGGAGTAGAGGACGATAAAGCCGTCAATCTGGTCTTTCCGCATCATAAACTGGATGGCCGAAAGGATTTCTTCGTTGTCCCGGCCGGTGAGGATCGTGCTCGCGTACTGCCTGTCGTTGCAGAACTGGCTGATACCGCGGATGGCTTCCAGATAGAAAGGATTTTCGTAGGCTTCCCTGGGAGAGGGAGGCAGAATGATGCCGATCGTGCGGCAGCTCTGGAGGGAGGCCGTGCTTCCTGCAGCACTGGGGTCATAGCCCAGCTGGGCCATGGCGCGGCGAACCTTTTCTTTTGTTTCCCTGCTGATGGAGGGATTGTCCTTGCACGTCCTGGAAACGGTGGACGGGGACACCCCGGCCAATGCAGCCACATCTTTTATAGTAATAGCCATAGGTAAAGCTCCTTTTCATAGTGTCTGTATGCAGAATTTCATGCTTCTGCCAGTTTGCGTTGCGCAAAAGTGTGCAACAGGTGTTTAGAAGTATATTCTAGGAGATTGTGGGAAGGATGTCAACGGTGGGGGAATATTTCCTGTCGGCGCATCCACGCAATGAATATGCAAGAAATTGCACGGACTGGGCAGGCGTGTTAAAGCGAGCGTTTCAGAGAAAAGAAAAAGTGCACAATTTAGCAGAGGGAAAATTGTGAAAAACATGGAAAAACGCCGGGAGACGCAAAGAATGCTTGCAGTATTTGCGCAAATACGCTAATATAATTGCATAGAAATTGCACAACGAGACGGAAAGAGATGCATAAACATGTGCAACAAAATGCAAAAAGGAGAGGAGAGTCGTAGTATGAAGACGAAAATGGTTTGTTCCGGCGCGGACAGTGAAAAGGCCAAAAAGAAAAAGGGAGGCGTCAACTTTGATTTCCTTCAAAAGCTGGGTAAGGTATTGATGACAGTGATCGCAGTCATGCCGGCAGCGGGACTTATGCTGAGTATAGGGAAATTGATCCAGATGGCGGGGGCAGACATATCTGTGCTGATGACCATCGGAAGCACGATGGAAAATATCGGATGGGCCATCATCAACAACCTGCATATTCTGTTTGCGGCAGCGATCGGAGGCTCCTGGGCAAAGGAGCGGGCAGGCGGCGCGTTTGCGGCATTGATTTCTTTTGTGCTGATCAACTGTATCACAGGGGCGGTATTCGGCGTGACGGGTGATATGCTGAACACGGAAGGCGCCGTGGTACATTCCTTCTTTGGGCAGGAAATGCTGGTGGCCAATTACTTTACCTCCGTTTTGGGGGCGCCTGCGTTAAATATGGGCGTATTTGTAGGCATTATCTCTGGATTTGTGGGTGGCGTGGTATATAATAAATATTATAACTTCCGCAAGCTGCCCGACGCGCTGGCGTTTTTCAATGGAAAGCGCTTTGTGCCCCTGGCAGTAATCGCTTACTCAACAGTCGTTTCTCTCGTGATGGCAGTGGCGTGGCCGGTGGTTCAGGCGGGGATCAACGCGTTTGGCGTGTGGATCGCGAATTCTTCTTCCACCTCCCCGGTGCTGGCGCCCTTTATCTATGGTACCCTGGAGCGTCTGCTGCTTCCCTTCGGGCTGCACCACATGCTGACCATTCCGATGAACTACACGTCCTTTGGAGGAACCTATGTGATTCAGACGGGATTAAACGCAGGCACCTCCGTATTCGGACAGGATCCCCTGTGGCTGGCCTGGGTAACCGACCTGATCAATTTCAAGGATGCCGGAGATTTATCTGCATACCAGAATCTGCTGGCCACCGTTACGCCGGCCCGCTTTAAGGTGGGGCAGATGATCGGCGCTACAGGGCTTCTGCTGGGGATCGCCCTGGCAATGTACCGCCGTGTGGATCCGGACAAAAAGAAAAATTACCGTTCCATGTTCTTTTCCACCGCGCTGGCAGTGTTCCTGACAGGCGTTACGGAGCCCCTGGAGTTTATGTTTATGTTTTGCGCCCTGCCCCTGTATGTGATTTACGCGATTCTGCAGGGATGCGCCTTTGCCATGGCGGGGATCATCAATCTGAGGCTTCATTCCTTCGGAAACCTGGAATTCTTTACCAGGGTGCCCATGTCGCTGAAAGCAGGACTGGGCGGCGATATCATCAACTTTATCATCTGCGTGGCCGTCTTTTTTGCGGTGGGCTACGTGGTGGCGTACTTTATGATAGGAAAGTTTCGGTTCGCGACGCCGGGACGTCTGGGAAATTATACAGATGATAATGGCGAGGAGAACGGCGGAACGGCGCATAAGGCGGAAACCGCCAATGGAAGCGGGCAGCCGGAGCGCATCATCGGCCTGCTGGGCGGACGTGAAAATATCGTACTTGTGGACGCCTGCATGACCCGCCTGCGCGTCACGGTGAAGGATCTGGAAAAGGTGGCGGATCTGGCGGCATGGAAGGCAGAGGGAGCCATGGGGCTGGTGAAGAAAGACAATGGCATCCAGGCGATCTATGGGCCGAAAGCCGATGTATTGAAATCAGACATTAACGATATCTTGTGATAACACGGATCACCGGACGGGGCGGAGTCTGCTTCGCCCGGTTTTGTAAAAAGGGAGGATATTTGCGGTGAAAATTTTAACATTAAATACCCACAGCCTGGTCGAGAAAGATTATGAGAAAAAGCTTGGATGGTTCGTGGAGGCCGTATGCCGGGAGAAGCCGGATATCATCGCATTGCAGGAGGTCAATCAGTCGGCGGATGCGCCGGAGGCGGAAGGGCTCGCGGCGTCCGGGTTCGTCCGGGCACAGGGGGAGGAAGTCCCTGTCCGGCAGGATAACCACGCCTTCCGGGCGGCAAAAATGATCAGGGAAGCAGGGATTTTGTGCAGCTGGACCTGGATTTCCGCGAAACTTGGTTATGGGAAATACGATGAAGGCATGGCCTTTCTTGTGCCGGAAGGGAAGATCCTGGAGACGGATTCCTTCTATATCAGCAGGGTGCGGGACTATAACGTCTGGAAGACCAGGAAGGTTTTGGGAATCCGGGCGGAGGGCCTTGAGGACTGGTTCTACACGGCGCATATGGGCTGGTGGGAGGATGAGGAGGAACCCTTCCTGAACCAGTGGCAGGAGCTGGAGAAGAGGCTGAAAGGGCCCAGGGAGCAGGGAACCGTATGGCTTATGGGAGATTTTAACAGCCCGGCAGCCGTCCGGGGACAGGGCTACGACTATATCAAAAGCCATGGCTGGCAGGATACCTGGGAGCTGGCGGAGAAAAAGGACAGCGGCATCACCGTGGAGGGAGTCATCGACGGCTGGCGGAAGCTTCTGGATGAGAAGGACGCCGGAGCGGCGGGGATGCGCATCGACCATATCTGGTGCAGTAAAAAGGTATCTGTAGCCAGCTCAAACGTAATGTTCAATGGAAGGAAGGAGCCGAAGGTATCGGATCATTTCGGCGTTTTCATAGAGACGAAAAAGAAAGGAGAGAATCGAAGATGAAACGGGCAGCAGGAATTTTAATGCATATCAGCAGCCTTCCCTCCAGGTACGGAATCGGCTGTTTTTCTAAGAGCGCCTATGACTTTGTGGACTGGCTAAAGGAGGCTGGGCAGACCTACTGGCAGATTTTGCCCCTGGGGCCCACCAGCTACGGGGATTCTCCCTACCAGTCCTTTTCCACCTTCGCGGGGAATCCCTATTTTATCAGCCTGGAGGCGCTGGTGGAGGAGGGAGTGCTCACGGAGGAAGAGTGCGCGGAGGCAGACTTTGGAGAAGATGCCCGGGATGTGGACTACCAGAAGCTGTATGAGGCACGCTTCCCGCTGCTGCGGAAGGCCTATGAGAGGAGCCGGATCAGCGAGAATCAGGAGTACCGGAGGTTTGTGGAGGAAAACCAATGGTGGCTGGCGGATTATGCGCTGTTTATGGCAGTGAAAGACAGGTTCGGCGGCGCTCCCTGGGCAGAGTGGGCGGAGGATATCCGGCTGCGCTGGGGAAATGCCATGGATTACTATCGCAGGGAGCTGTATTTTGATATCGAGTTTCAGCAGTACCTGCAGTTTCAGTTTTTTAAGCAGTGGCGGGCGCTGAAAGCCTATGCCAACCATAAGGGCATCCGGCTGATCGGGGATATCCCCATCTATGTGGCCATGGACAGCGCGGATACCTGGGCCCATCCGGAGCTTTTTCAGTTAGATAAAAATAATATCCCCACGGCGGTGGCGGGCTGTCCGCCCGATGGGTTTTCCGCAGACGGGCAGCTCTGGGGAAATCCTCTGTACCGCTGGGACTACCACAGGGACACGGGCTATGAGTGGTGGGTTACGAGGCTCTGGTACTGCTTCCAGCTGTATGACGTGGTGCGCATTGACCATTTCAGAGGCTTTGACGAGTACTACGCGATTCCCTATGGGGAGACCTCCGCAGTGAACGGGCGGTGGGAGAAGGGGCCGGGCATCGACCTGTTCCGCCGGGTGGAGGAGCGTCTGGGCTGGCATGAGGTGATCGCGGAGGATTTGGGGTATGTGACCGACTCTGTGCGCAGGCTGGTGAAGGACAGCGGTTTTCCGGGCATGAAGGTGCTGGAGTTTGCCTTTGATTCCCGGGATTCCGGCTCGGCGAACGATTACCTGCCCCATAATTATACGGAAAACAGTGTGGCCTATACAGGAACCCATGACAACGAGACGATCGCGGGCTGGTTTGAAAGCATCACGGAGGAGGAGCGGCAGATGGCCAGAAAGTATCTCTGTGATTACTATACGCCGGACGGGGAGCTTCCCAGGGCGTTTATCAGCCTGGTCATGCGCAGCAGCTCCAGAGCCTGCATCATTCCCATGCAGGATTATCTGGGCTATGGCAATGGATGTCGGATGAACCGGCCTTCTACGGTAGGGACAAACTGGCGCTGGAGGCTTACCGGGGAGGAACTGACGGAAAAACTTAAGCAGGAAATCCTGGAGATGACGAAACGGTACGGAAGGGTACTGTTCATGTAGGTCTGTGCATTTACTGCACAGACCGTAAGAAAGTGATTCTGGTGTGAGCAAATCCCATTGCCGCAGGCAATTATAAACGGATTTGCGAATATTACTGTGAACGAAGTGAACAGTAATTACGGAAGGATGAATTGGGAATAGAACGGGGAATAGAACTGGGAATAAAGCTTTACACCGAAGAAAAAAACACTTATAATCTTCTTATCGGAATAGAGGATCTAAGGGACTTTGTCCCGCATTATAATTAAAGGAGAGGACAGATGAGTAGTGTAGCGTTGACGAAGGTTGTAGAGCAGATGAAGCTGGAAAATTTGACGCCGGATATCGATATGTCGGAAATCAGGATCACCCTGCCGGATATCAACCGACCCGCCTTGCAGCTCACCGGATACTTTGACCATTTTGACTCAGAGAGGGTGCAGATTATCGGATATGTGGAGTACACGTATCTGGAGCATTTGCCAAGAGAGAAAAAGCTTCCGGTTTATGAGCAGTTCCTGGAAAGAAAGATTCCCTGTGTGATCTATACCACGAGAACCCAGCCAGACGAGGATATGCTGAGCCTAGCCCGCAAGTATGGCGTGCCGATCTTAAAATCCCCCCAGACCACATCCGCGTTCATGGCGGAGATCATTCGCTGGCTGAATGTGGAGCTGGCGCCCTGCATTTCCATTCACGGAGTTTTGGTGGACGTGTACGGCGAGGGCGTGCTGATCATGGGTGAGAGCGGCATCGGAAAGAGTGAGGCGGCCCTGGAGCTGATCAAGAGGGGGCACCGTCTGGTGACGGACGACGTGGTGGAGATCCGGAAGGTGAGCGATGTGACCCTGGTGGGGACGGCTCCCGATATTACCAGGCATTTCATCGAACTGCGGGGCATCGGCATCATCGATGTGAAGACCCTTTTCGGAGTGGAAAGCGTGAAGAATACGCAGAACATCGATCTGGTGATCAAGCTGGAGGAGTGGAACAAAGACAAGGAGTATGACAGGCTGGGACTGGAGGAAAAATACACCGAGATCCTGGGAAATAAAATCGTATGTCATTCTCTGCCAATCCGTCCGGGACGGAATCTGGCGGTCATCGTGGAGTCTGCCGCAGTCAACCACAGGCAGAAGAAGATGGGCTACAATGCGGCCCAGGAGCTGTACAAGCGCGTGCAGGAGTCCCTGGCTAAGGGCAGGCAGAATTAAAGCTGCTGTGAGCGGAGCGGACGAATGAAACGCAAAACATTATACATGAGCAGGAGGTAGGAGCAGACATGAGTAAATATTGTTTTGGCATCGATATCGGCGGAACGACCGTAAAGTGCGGTCTTTTTGATACAGAGGGAAATGTGCTGGATAAGTGGGAGATCAAGACACGCACAGAAGATAATGGAAAATATATTATTCCCGACGTGGCTGCGGCCATTGAGGGGGAGATCGCCAAGAAGGGGATTGATAAGGCGGATATCACAGGCGTAGGCGTAGGCGTGCCGGGACCTGTGGACGAAAACGGCGTGGTTCCCACAGCGGTCAACCTGCACTGGGGACGGGTGGAACTGGCGGCAGACATGACAAGGATTTTGGGCATTACCACAAAGGTGGGAAATGACGCCAACGTGGCGGCTCTCGGAGAGATGTGGAAGGGCGGCGGCGAAGGCTACAAAAATCTTGTGATGGTGACTTTGGGAACAGGCGTAGGCGGCGGCATTATTCTGGGAGAGAAAATCCTCTCAGGCAGCCATGGCGCCGGCGGCGAGATCGGCCATATGCCCGTGGAGGCTCCGGTCGATAAGCCCTGCAACTGCGGGAATACAGGATGCCTGGAGCAGGTAGCCTCCGCTACGGGAATCGTTTACCTGGCAAACAAAAAGCTGGAAGCAAGCGACGCTCCCTCCGTTTTGCGGGGAAATTCCGTTTCCGCCAAATCTGTTTTTGACGCCGTGAAGGCCGGGGATCCGCTGGCCTGTGAGGTGGCAGAGGAATTTGGAAAATATCTGGGAACAGCCCTGGCGTCCATCGCCGCAGTGGTAGATCCTCAGGTGATCGTGATCGGCGGCGGCGTGTCCAAGGCGGGAGACGTGCTGCTGGATGTGGTGAAGAAACACTATATGGAGCGGGCATTTTCCGCATGCAGAGCCGCGGAGTTTTCACTGGCGAAATTAGGAAACGACGCCGGCATCTTCGGAGCGGCCAGGATGGTATTGGAGTAATCGTTACAGTTATCTGAAAAAAGCATTTTCAAGCTGCGCCCAGGCGCCCTTGAAAATGCTTTTTTGTTATAGAAAGTCCCTCTGGATTTTCTGGGCTATGAAAACGATTTGTGAGATTCTTTGAAAAAAACCGCGGCGTTACAGAAACATCTCCAGGCCTCCGATCAGGATCAGCAGTCCTGCCGATAGGGGGGAGAGCAGGGAGAAGCCGCGATAATGCAGGAACCTCTGGCCCAGAAGGATGCTGGCATGGATGCTGAGGAAGGAGAAGAGGGTGGAAAAAAGCCCCACCCACCAGGGGGAAAGCCCCATGGCTCCTGCGGCCAGGGAAGGCGGAATGCAGTTTACCGCCAGCACAAAGCCCAGAATCAGAATATCCAGAAACCGGGGGGAGGCGTCCAGGGAGGGGGAGGCCTCCTTTTCTGTGAGGCTCTGATACAGACAGAAGATCCCGAAAAAAATCATGATCGCTGCCCCGATCAGGTTTGTGCCGGCCAGAAAGCTGCCGGAGATCAGCCGGGCGGCGTACACGGAACCGAAGGCGCACAGCCCGGTGGTGCCGCTGATCACCAGGTTCTGCCACAGGGTGAGCCTCTGGCGGCGGAGTCCCAGATGAATGCCGATCAGCAGGTTATCCAGGTTTACGGCCAGGCCGATCAGAAGAGCCAGAAAAATATTCATACAATCACCTCTTCCTATAAAAAAGCAGCTGCCGCCGTATGACCATAGGGACGGCAGCGCCGTTTCAAACGCATGGTGTCTCTACAGCGTATTCAAAAAGGGGAAAAAGGTTCCTGCGACCGGCAGCGGAAGAGGAAGAGGCGTGGAATGAGAGAGCAAACGAAAAATCATATTGTGGAAATAAAAATTCCATGGTATGATGCCAAAGTAGCGCAAAATCTGAGAAACCGGCGGAGTATGCTCCGCCCGATAGAAGGATAGGGGACTGTATGATAGTTGATATTTTGATGGATACCGTGTTGGACAGTGTAAAGATGCTGCCGTTTCTGTTTGCGGCATTTCTTCTGATGGAATGGCTGGAGAAGCACTCCGGCGAATACATGAACCGGATGCTGGTGAAGGTGGGCTGGGCAGGCCCTGTGGTGGGGGCCCTTTTAGGATGCGTTCCCCAGTGCGGTTTCTCCGTTGTGGCGGCGAATCTCTATGCCGCGGGGATTATCACACCTGGCACCCTGCTGGCTGTGTTTTTAGCCACATCGGACGAGGCAGTGCCGATCCTTTTGAGCCATCCGGGCGGCGGTTCGGATATTCTGGCGCTTTTGATCGTGAAGGTGGTGATCGGCATGGTGGCCGGATATCTGGTTGATTTCCTGATCCCCGGACGGCATGACAGCCGGGCGGATATGGAGCGGATCTGTGCCGACTGCGGCTGCCATGGACATGACCATGACGGCGGCCGGGGAGGGATTTTCCGGGCGGCGGTACACCACACAGTGCAGATCTTTATCTACATTTTTATATTTACAGGACTTTTAAGCCTTGCCATCGAGCTGCTGGGCGTGGAGAGGCTGTCGTGGCTTCTGCTGGGAGATTCTGTTTTCCAGCCGCTGATCGCCGCTGTCATCGGCCTGATCCCCAACTGCGCGGCTTCGGTGATGCTGACAGAGCTGTATCTCAATGAGGCCATCAGCTTTGCCTCTGTGGTGGCAGGACTGTGCACCGGCGCGGGCATGGGCCTTGTGGTTCTCTTTCGCATGAATGAGAACAAGAGAGAGAATTTAAAAATCGTCGGTTTGCTTTACGCCGTGTCCGCGGTGGCAGGCGTGGCCCTGGAGGTTCTGGGCGTGGAAGCGATCCGGGTGGTATTTGCCATGCTGTGACAGGCTTGACGGGAGACAGAAAATAAACAGCAGTTTAAACTTTACACAGATTTTACGTAAGCCCCAAGGAGACTTTACCTGGGGCTTTTATAGTGGAGTCATATAAGACAACAGCGAAAATCCAGGGAAAAGGAGATAGAAATGAACGGATCATTAGAGACGGTATTTGGACTTTTAGGCGGTCTGGCGATTTTTATTTACGGTATGAATCTGATGAGTGAAGGACTGCAGAAGGCGGCAGGGGAGAGGATGAAGAAGATTTTGGGGATCCTCACGAAGAACCCTGTGATGGGTGTGCTGGCCGGCGCTTTTGTGACGGCGGTGCTTCAGAGCAGCAGCGCCACCACGGTGATGGTGATTGGTTTTGTGAGCGCAGGCCTGATGACGCTGCCCCAGGCTATTTCCATAATCCTGGGCGCCAATATCGGCACCACGATGACAGCGCAGCTCATTGCCTTTAAGATTGACGATTTGGTGTGGCCCATCGTGTTTGTGGGATTTGTGATCTTTTTCTTCGCGAAGAAGGAGAAGTTGAAGAATATCGGACAGACGGTGTTTGCCTTCGGCCTGCTCTTTGTGGGAATTATTACTATGGGAGATGTGATGAAGCCCCTGGCCGAAAGCCCGATCTTTTTGACGATGATTGAGAAGGTGTCTGACATTCCGGTGTTGGGCGTGGCCGTGGGAACGTTGATGACCCTGGTGGTACAGAGCAGCAGCGCTACCATCGCCGTATTACAGAATTTTGCCATACAGCCGGGAGCGGACGGAGCCGCCAGCGTGATCGGCCTGGCAGGGGCGATCCCCATCCTTCTGGGGGACAATATCGGAACTACCATCACGGCGCTGATCGCCAGCGTGGGGCAGTCTGTCAACGCGAAGCGCACGGCAGTGGCCCACAGCGTATTCAATATCACAGGCAGTATTCTTTTCCTGTGCATCCTCCCGGTATTTACCAGGTTTGTCCAGTGGATCTCGCCCAAGGGGGCAGAGGTGGAGGTGATCTCCCGGCAGATCGCCAATGCCCACACGGTGTTTAACATTGCGAACACCCTGCTGTGGCTGCCTATGATCTGGCTGATGGTAAAAATCGTAAAGGCGATCGTGCCGGGGCGTCAGCATTTATCTGGCTTCCCAGCGTCCGGAAGCGCCGCAGGGCAGCGCGAGCCCGTTTGATGATACGGGAAGTCCCACCTCCTGGGAATCCACAGTGCCCTCATAGGACTTTAGCTCTGTGGCCAGCATGTAAGTCAGGACAGCGGGAGCCAGTCCCGTCGTATAAGAATTTACCAGAAAGAAAAGCGGTTTATCACTGAGAAGCTTTACACAGAGCTTGATCAGCGGGTGAATCGCTTCTTCTATTTTCCAGATTTCACCCTTGGGGCCTCTGCCGTAGGAGGGCGGATCCATGATGATGGCGTCGTAATGGTTTCCCCGGCGGATCTCTCTCTCCACGAATTTCACACAGTCGTCCACGATCCAGCGGATGGGGGCGTCAGACAGACCGGAGGAGCGGGCGTTTTCCTTGGCCCAGCCCACCATGCCCTTGGAGGCGTCCACGTGGGTGACGCTGGCTCCTGCCGCCGCCGCGGCCAGGGTGGCCCCTCCGGTGTAGGCGAAGAGATTCAGTACCTTCACAGGGCGGCCCGCATTCCGTATTTTTTCGGAGAACCAGTCCCAGTTGGCGGCCTGTTCCGGGAAGAGCCCTGTGTGTTTGAAGCTGAAGGGTTTCAGGTTAAACGTCAGGTTCTTGTATTGGATTGTCCACTGCTGCGGCAGGTCAAAAAATTCCCACTCGCCGCCGCCTTTTTTGCTGCGGTGGTAGTGGCCGTTTTTCTTTTTCCAGCCCTTGTGGGTTTTCGGCGTGTTCCAGATGACCTGGGGATCGGGACGCACCAGCAGGTAATTTCCCCAGCGCTCTAATTTCTCACCGTTTGAGGTGTCGATGATTTCGTAATCTTTCCATTGGTCTGCTATCCACATAGGTAAGTATCCTTTCTGTTTATAAAGATGGTAGTGTCAAAGAGTCTCCAGGGAGCGGAACCAGTAGGTATAAAAATCTTCAAATCCAAGAGACTGGTAAAGATTTTTGGCCGCCGTGTTTTCTGCCACCACCTGAAGGTAGG
This sequence comes from Lachnospiraceae bacterium UBA3316, assembly GCA_002361955.1. GTDB lineage: Bacteria > Bacillota > Clostridia > Lachnospirales > Lachnospiraceae > Hominisplanchenecus_A. The sequence continues at coordinate 13,687 of DESK01000017.1, read as the reverse complement.
CGTTTTCCGCTCCTTTTTTCCGGGCTTCGGAGAGAATGGAGCTGCATATGGAGCGGGCGAAATGCTTTTTGCGGCAGCTTGCGTCCACGTAGATGGCGTAAAGCCCTACGTGTCCCCGGTCCAGGATGCCCAGCCCGGAGGCCACCATACGGCCGTCGATCTCTATGAAGGCTACGATGGTTTCTTTGGGGATGGCCTTGAACATGGAGGGGACGATCCGGCGCAGGGTGGGGTTTGTTGTCCCGTTCAGTCGAAACAGGGAGGTGATCCAGTCGTCGGTGATGCGGTCCCGAAGCTGCACCAGTATCCCTGACGGGTATTCGATAAAGGACGGCAGGCCGGAGTTTCTTCCATAATATTCATACTCTGCGGACACCTGCCCGTAGGGGCGGAAATGATCCATGGGCATGGTCATCACTTCCGTCACATGGCGGATCTCGTAGCCCCGGTCGGAGAGGATCTGGTCAAAGGAGGGATCCAGCAGAGGGTTGATCTTAAAATTTGATGGGGTATGGTAGTTTTGATACACTTTTTCGCAGTAGGAAATCTTTTCCTCCACAGGAATCAGGGATTGGCCCACCTGTTCCACACTGTTTGTGCGGTAGGTGTAATTGTGGGAGAAACGGATCAGCCAGCCGTCGTACAGCTCGATTTTGTGGGATGGCCACGCGTTCAGGGAGATTTCCTCGATCAGTTTCATATAAGCTTCGTTTGGCATGGATGAAGCTCCTTTCCGGTTACCGTGAACAGTAACGCTTTTCTGTAGTCCTATCGTTTTTCTCACGCCTGATTGTATCACAATGACGTATCTCAAACAAGTAGGGAGTGAACAGCAACAATCTTGACCTGATTGACAAGATTTGGTAAAGTAGGAATGGCGATGGCTGCGTCAGCAGTCATGCCCGTTTAGAAAAGAGGAGGCACTGGTCTATGAAACTTGGATTTATAGGATGCGGCAATATGGCGGGAGCCATGCTGGGGGGGATTCTGAGAAAGAACCTGCTGGAAAAGGATGAAATTATCGCGTCTACCTCCAGGGAGGAGAGCCGGAAAAGGGTGGAGGATACCTATGGGATACACGCCGTTTTAGATAACCGGGAAGTGGCGGAAAACTCTGAGATCCTGATCCTTGCGGTGAAACCCCAGTACTACGAAACAGTCATAGGAGAAATCAGGGACTGCGTAAGGGAAGAACAGCTGATCGTATCCATAGCGCCCGGAAAAACTCTGGACTGGCTGGAGGAAAAACTGGGAAAGCCCTGCAAACTGATACGGTGTATGCCCAACACGCCCGCGCTGGTGGGAGAAGGGATTACCGGCGTCTGCAGAAATGGCCGTGTGGATGACCGGGAGCTCGCGCGCGTCTGCCGGATCCTGGAGAGCTGCGGGCAGGCAGAGGTACTGCCGGAGAACCTTATGGACGTGGTAGTGGCTGTCAGCGGAAGCTCCCCCGCTTATGTGTTTCTGTTTATAGAGGCGATGGCGGACGCGGCAGTGGCAGACGGCATGCCCCGGGCGCAGGCATATAAGTTTGCTTCCCAGGCAATACTGGGAAGTGCGAGGATGGTGCTGGAGACGGGGAAGCATCCCGGAGAATTAAAGGATATGGTGTGTTCCCCGGGAGGGACAACCATCGAGGCGGTGCGCGTGCTGGAGGAAAAAGGATTCCGCAGCGCCGTGATCGAAGCCATGAAGGCATGTGTAAAAAAAGGAAAATCGATGTAAGGTAAGGAGGCAAAAGAGTATGTTGCGTGAAAATGCGTGGAAAAAATATGAAGGCGAAAGCAGAAAGCAGGTCTTTGATTTTGCGGAGGGCTACAAGGAGTTCTTATCAAAATGCAAGACGGAGAGAGAATGTACCACAGAGGCTGTAAGGGAGGCCAAGGCCCATGGCTATGAGAGCCTGGAGGAAGTCCTGGAGTCAGGGCGTAGCCTGAAAGCTGGAGATAAGGTGTACGCGGAAAATATGGGAAAATCCCTGGCGCTCTTTCATATCGGCACGGTGCCCATGGAAAAGGGAATGAACATTTTGGGGGCGCATATCGATTCCCCGAGGCTCGACTTAAAGCAGAACCCGCTCTATGAGGATACAGACCTGGCGCTGCTGGATACCCATTACTATGGCGGAGTGAAAAAATACCAGTGGGTAGCGACACCCCTGGCTCTTCACGGCGTGGTGGCCAAAAAGGACGGCACGGTGGTTCAGGTAGCTGTGGGCGAGGAGGAAGGAGAGCCGGTATTCGGCGTTTCTGACCTGCTGGTTCACCTTTCCGCTACCCAGCTGGAAAAATCCGGGGCTAAGGTTATCGAGGGTGAGGACATGAACATCCTGGTAGGCAGCATCCCCCTGGAGGGAGAAGAGAAGGAGCCTGTGAAAAAGCAGATCCTGAAGCTTCTGGAAGAGAAGTACGGCATCCATGAGGAGGATTTCACCTCCGCAGAGCTGGAGGCAGTTCCGGCAGGAAGGGCAAGGGACTACGGGTTTGACCGCAGCATGATCATGTCCTACGGCCATGATGACAGAGTGTGCGCGTACCCCTCCTACCAGGCTATGTTTACCCTGGAGGAAGTGGAGAAGACCTGTGTGTGCCTGCTGGTGGACAAGGAAGAGATCGGAAGCGTGGGCGCTACCGGAATGCAGTCACGTTTCTTTGAAAATACAGTGGCCGAGGTGATGAACTGCGCAGGACAGTACAGTGAGCTGGCGCTCCGCCGGGCTCTTAAAAATTCCCGGATGCTCTCCTCGGATGTGAGCGCGGCCTTTGACCCCAACTATCCAAGCGTGATGGAGAAAAACAACAGCGCATATTTCGGAAAGGGCCTCACATTCAACAAATACACAGGCTCCAGAGGAAAAGGCGGCTCCAACGACGCCAACGCGGAGTACATCGCGAAAATCCGCAAGGTTTTTGACGACTGCAACGTGGCATGGCAGACGGCGGAGCTGGGCAAGGTAGACCAGGGAGGCGGCGGAACCATCGCCTACATTCTGGCCAACTACGGCATGGAGGTAATTGACAGCGGCGTATGCGTGCTGAATATGCATGCTCCCTGGGAGATTGCCAGCAAGGTGGATATTTATGAGGCCTATAAGGGTTATGAGGCGTTCCTGAAATATATCTAAGATTACCCTTTGGCCGGGAAGAGTAACCGTTCAAGTACCTGAACTGTTACGAACGGTTACCTGTAAATCTGTAAAATCCTAAGTTTTCCTTGACGTTAACACTATAATTTGTTAAAGTCTATGGTATTAGTACCTTCCCACAGAAGGAGGGTTCTGAAATACAACAAGGATAAGGGGAAAACATATGGGAACAAGTACAGTATGGTTTTTAGCGGCATTTGCGGCGTATCTGCTGCTGATGCTTGGAATCGGCGTTTACTATATGAAGAAAAACAGGGACGCGGATGACTATTTTCTGGGAGGCAGAGGCTTGAGCGGCTGGGTGGCAGCCTTATCGGCCCAGGCTTCCGATATGAGCGGATGGCTTCTGATGGGACTTCCGGGTTCCGTGTATGCGCTGGGAACAGGGCAGGCCTGGATTGCTGTAGGGCTTTTTATCGGTACAGTGCTGAACTGGATCTGCATCTCTTCCAGGCTGCGCCGCTACACGATTCGGGCGAACAACTCTGTGACCTTCCCGGAATACCTGGAGAACCGTTTTCATGATACAAAGAAGATTTTGCTTCTGATTTCTTCTATAGTGATAGTAATCTTTTTCCTGGTATACACGGCGTCCGCCCTGGCGGCAGGCGGAAAGCTTTTCGCCAGCGTGTTCGGCATGGATTACCGGGTGGCCCTGACCATCGGCGCTGCCGTGATTCTGGCCTATACCTTTATGGGTGGTTTCATGGCCGTCTGTACCACGGACTTTATTCAGGGAAGCCTGATGCTGGTGGGGCTTTTGGTAGTGCCTATCATTGCGTACTGCCTGATGGGGCCTGAGAACCTGATGAAAAATCTGGCGGACAGCCAGGTGCCGGGAGGCGTGAACGGCTATCTGAACCTGTTCAGCAACGGGGAGAGGAATTACAGCGCCGTGGAGATCATTTCCCAGCTTGGCTGGGGCCTGGGATACTGCGGAATGCCTCATATCCTCACAAGGTTTATGGCTGTGAAAAATGAAAAGGAGCTGAAAAAATCAAGAGTGATCGCCATTATATGGGTGGCTATTTCTCTCGGCATGGCAGTCGTCATCGGAATCGTGGGGCGGGCTTATCTGTTCCCGGTGATTCTGGGTGAGGGCGCGGTATCCACTGAGAATGTCTTTATCGAAATGATCGCGAAAGTGTTTACGAAGGACATGAATATGGCTTTTGTGGGCGGCATCTTTCTGTGCGGCATCCTGGCGGCTATCATGTCTACGGCGGATTCCCAGCTTCTGATTACGGCTTCTTCCGCCTCTAAGGATATTTACCAGGGTATCATGAACCCGAAGGCGGATGACAAAAAGGTTCTGAAGATCAGCCGTGCCACCGTAATCGTGGTGGCCGTTCTGGCCTACATCATTGCCCTGGATCCCAACAGCAGCATCATGGGCCTGGTGTCCAACGCCTGGGCAGGCCTGGGCGCGGCCTTCGGCCCCACCATCGTGCTCTCCCTTTTCTGGAAGAGGACGAACCTGGCGGGAGCAGTGGCCGGTATCGTATCCGGCGGCCTTACGGTGATCCTCTGGGATTACATTCCGCTGATGGGCGGACAGACCCTGGGAGCAGCCACCGGCCTGTATTCCCTGGTGGTGGGGTTTGCCGTCAGCCTGCTGCTTATTATCATTGTCAGCCTCTGTACAAAAGAGCCCGACAGGGAAATGCAGCAGGAGTTTGAGGACGTAGCCAGAGGAAATGTAGAGGGATAAAGAAAAACATAAAAAAATAAAAACAGAAGACTGCCGTATCCGGGAAGCAGGCCGGGCGGCAGTCTTTTGTTTTTGACAGGAACAGAGCATTACGCGTTACTCGAATATATATCATACAGTTTATATTCATCTGCTCCGGGGTTTTCTTTAAGTAAGGTATAGAAATTCTGTACTGTTTTTAAATCCATTTCCAGAATATCAGCTGTCTGTTCCGGTGACAGCTTCTTTTCCATTTTTTTTCGGATAAGGCGGAGCGAGCCAAGCCAGATGCCCTCTTCACGTCCTTCATCTTTTGCGTCGCTTCGTTCCTGCTGGATATGCAGCTCTTCGTTATATTCATAGATTCCCACTTTTATCACCTCCGCCCGGTTTTTCTTTAGAAAATCGGCAAGTATGTTCTCAGAGATACATTCGGCAATGGTCTGTTCCATGGCTTGTGCCAGGGGCATGTTGCTTCGGTATTCCCGGATTTTTTTTACAAAAAGCATATATTCCTTTAAGGTGTGACACTTTTCCATAAGTTCTGTATTATAGCCAAAATTGATGTTGAGCACCAATATCTTAAGCTCCAGGGCAGGAAAATCAACAGGGTGTCCAAATAAATCAGAAAGTCGGCGTTCGCTGCGCTCCGGAAGCTTTTTTGTTCCATTATAGAATTCCACAAAACGCGGTTCCGGAATCAAAACAGGACGAGAACAGTGAAGATTTTTTTCCTGTGTCAGTCTGGAGTAGATGTCTGATACATAGAAAAAATTCCGTAAAGGCATATTGGGGTTATCTGTAGACTGGTGTTCGTACAGGGTTAGCCGGTCATGAAGAAGGAAAGACACATCATTCTTCATATTCATATAAATGGCATTTTCCAATGTTGTAACAGTCAAATCCTCAGGGTTGTGATAGTCTGTGCCATTCATGGCGTTGTACAGCTCCAGAAATTCTTGTTTTTCCTTGAAAACCATTCGAAAGATGCGGTCTTTATAGGTGCGCACAGCTCCGGAAGCCTCTTCTGCTTTTTTCTTTTTTGATTCTTCCATTTAATGTCCTCCTTTGTATTGCAAAGAGGACAGCTCTCTTTTTTAGAAATCCTCTCTGCTGTATTTCGTTGGGTTTCAGCATTGAACATTTCTAAGAACGGCAGATATGCCGGGAAATAATAGGATAGAATATCGCAAAAAGATTTTACATAGAAATAAAATGCTTATCCATAGTATAACATTGTTTAAGGGAAAAGTCATCATACATTTACTAAAAAAGCATAAAAGACATTTGAAAAAAATGAAAATTGTGCAAAATGCACAAAATCCGGCAGGGGCTATTTTGCTGGTTTATCAGTAGACGATAAAAAATATATATAGTAAAATATAGTAAACAGAAATTATAAAAACACAAAAGAAAGGAAGATGAAAGAATGAGAAAGCTACAGACAGTGGGAGCAGTCTTTTTGGGAGCGGCTCTGCTATGCCTGTCCCCTTTTCCGCGGGCGGAAGCGAAGGAAGTGGCCTGGACGGGAAATGAGTGGAACGTTTCAGAACAGGAAATGAAGGAAGTGAAGAATCTGAAGCTGGGAAGGGAAGACGCCCGTTCTTCGTTTTTCCCGTTTGCGGATGAGGAAAAAGCCCTGGCGTCCCAGCAGGTAGGAGAGGAGAGAAAGCTGGAGGACGCGTACTATCAGTCCCTGGACACGGCGGCCGGGCAGACGTGGAAATTCTACTATGTCGCGTACCCGGCAGCCCGCGCCCAGCGCCCGGACAACGACCATATCATGAATCCCGATTACGATGACAGCGCCTGGGATGAGATCACGGTCCCGAAAAACTGGGAGGCCTCTTACAATGAGGACGGAACCTTTAAATATAATCCGCCCCAGTACAGCAATACGGATTATCCCTGGATCACCCAGAAGCCCAACCCGTCAGCGCCCCACGCGCCGACGCAGTTTAACCCGGTGGGATTTTACCGGACAAAGATCACAGTGGATCCGTCCTTTAAAGGAAGAAAGGTATTTTTGAACTTTGAGGGTGTGGAGTCCGCGTTCTATGTGTGGGTAAACGGCCATCAGGTTGGATTCAGTGAGGACAGCTTTACAAGCAAAGAATTTCAGATCGACGAGTACCTGAACTATGACGGAAACGATACCCTGGCGGTAGAAGTCTTCAAATGGTCAAGCGGAAGCTGGTTTGAGGACCAGGATATGCTGAGGCTGGCGGGAATTTTCCGCAGCGTCTATCTGACCTCCAAGGATCAGGTGGAGCTCCGTGATTTTACGATCAACACGGTAAAGGCGGGAGAAGGGATCGATCCCCAGAAGGATTACGAAGACTTTACGTTCGACCTCTATGCCAATATCCGCGACCTGGGCGCGGAAGAGGAAGCGAAAGAAGGCCTTCAGGTTTCCGTTTCCCTGTACGATCCGGACGGAAAGAAGGTGCCGGAGGCACAGCTGGAAAACAGTGAGCTGACAAAGACGATCAATGCCGGAGATTTTACCGGGACGGATTCCCTGGGACGCCCGGAGAGCACGGTGAAACTGTCCGCCTGCGTGAAGAATCCGAAAAAATGGTCTGCGGAGCAGCCGAACCTTTACAAGGCGCTGATCACCCTGCGGGACGCGGAGGGGAAGATCGTGGAGACGACGGCCTATCGCTTTGGCTTCCGCATGATTGAGATCAGGAATCAGGGGCAGCCTGACGCGCAGATGATCATCAACGGACAGCCGCTTTTGATCAAGGGCGTCAATGTGCATGAGAACAATTATCAGACGGGACGTGCCATGACCTATGAGCTGATTAAAAAAGACGTCACGATGATGAAGCAGAACAATTTCAACGGAATCCGGATGTCCCATTACAGCCATGATTTCCGCTACTATGACCTTGCGGACGAGATGGGCATGTACATCTGTGACGAAACAAACCTGGAGACCCATGGAAACCGCAGTATCCCCAGCAATAACTTCAATTATCTGCCGGCGGCGCTGGACAGGCTTTCCAGCATGTTTTACCGTTCCAAGAACTATCCCAGCGTCATTATCCATTCTCTGGGAAATGAGGCCGGAAGCGGTTCCGTATTTGCGCAGATGAACAAATGGCTGAAGGGCACCTATGAAGGAACGCCTGACTTCTATTTAAATGAGGAGCTAAAGGGAGACCTTCAGAAACGTCCGATTCATTATGAGGGTGATAATTCCAACGCGGATATCCAGTCTAACATGTATCCAAGCGTAGAGGAGACCCTGCGGTATTCCCAGGTGAATAAACCTTATATTTTATGTGAATACAGCCACGCCATGGGCACCTCGGGCGGCTATTACCAGAAATACTGGGATGCCTTTGAGTCCAGGGAGAATATCCAGGGAGGATTTATCTGGGATTGGGTGGATCAGAGTATGCTCACCTATGTGGACCCGGAGGCTTTTCCGGCGCAGCCGTCCCTGGGATGGAAGAGTGGAACCATCGTTTCCCAGGATCAGAACCAGACGAAAATAAAACCGGGCGGCGGTCCGGACTGCCTGGCGTCTAAGGGAGTCAGCGGAGAAAGCGGGGATTATGCCCTGAGCGGAAGCGCCTACGCGGAGGTGACGCCGGAAATTCTGAATTTCAACGGTTCCTTCACCATAGAGGCCTGGGTCAATCCGAAGGATACCAGCAGGAGCTCGCGGACGATCGTCGCGAAGGGCGATAACCAGTATAAGCTTCAGACGGTAAACGGAACCGTTCAGTTTAACACCTTCTGCGGCGGCTGGAATGAACTGGAATATGTCTATGAGGAAGAAAGCTGGGCAGGAAACTGGCACCATGTGGTTGCCACCTACGACGCCGGGACAAAGACAGCAAGGCTTTACTGCGACGATATGAGCGAACCTGCGGCGGAAAAGGTATTTACCAAAGCGAAAGAAGACGGAACCTTTGATAAATCAGGCCAGAAATTCGGAGTGGGATACGATTCACAGAATGCCGGCAGCCGTGACTGGAACGGGCTTCTGGACCGTGTGCATGTCTATGACAAAGCTCTGACGGCGGAGGAGATCGCGGATGAGAACCGCGCGGCATCCGACGAACACGTGCTTTACTGGGAAGATTTTGACGGCGGCATGGAGACGGAAGGGGCAGATGTGTCAAACGTCGTTTACAGCATCACCTCTCAGGATCCGAAGGCGACGAAAACAACGCTGATCCGCAAGGAGGAGGCGCTGAGCCAGAAGGGCCCCTCCGGAGCAGAGGGGGACAAAGCACTGGCAGGCCCGGCCGTGGCAAAAAATACGCCGTCCCAGCTGGATATGAACGGAGCGTTTACGATTGAGGCATGGGTGTATCCCACGGAGAACTCCGGCGTCCATGTCATAGCCGGAAAAGGCGATACGCAGTATGTGCTCCGTACACAGAACGGACAGCTCTGCCTCCAGCTGTACAGCAACACGGGAGGAAACTGGAACCAGCTGCTCTACACCTATGATTCCTCATGGGCAGGAAAGTGGCATCATGTGGCGGCAGCTTATGACGCGGAGACAAAGACGGCCAGAATGTATGTGGATGACATGGCCGCTCCGGCGGTGGAGACGGTATTTACGAATGTCTATGAGGACGGCAGCTTCAATAGGAACGGAGATGATTTCGCCGTTGGCCGCGAGACGACAAATACCAGCCGCGACTGGCAGGGGCTGATCGACGACGTCCATCTGTATAACCGCGCCCTGTCTGCGGAGGAGCTTTCCGCGGAAAGAAGCGCCGATGATGAGAATGTGGTATTCTGGCAGGATTTCAACGGCGAGACAGAGAGCGCTGTGCCTGTCATCAAGGAAGGCTATGCGGGCTTTGGCGGTGACTGGGGCGACGCGCCCAATTCCAGCAACTTCTGCGCAAACGGCATTGTGAGCACGCAGCGTGTTCCCCACGGCGCGATGCTGGAGATCAAGCGTGTCCATCAGGATTATGTGATGGAGCTGGGCAGCGCGTCCCTGACGGAAGCAGAGCTCCATATCCGCAGCCGCGCCCTCTTTACCGATGCGGCCGCCTATGACTTCGTGTGGGAGTTAAAGGAAAATGAAAAAACCATACGGGAAGGCAGCATGGAGGTGGAAATCGCGCCTCTTGCGAGCCGCGATCTTACGATTTCCTACGACGCGGTGGAGCCGAAAGCGGGAAAGACCTACTATCTGACTTGCAAATTTGTCCTAAAAGCAGACACGCCCTGGGCGAAGGCCGGGCATGAAATATCTGCCGCCCAGGCAAAGCTGGATTTTGAGACGGCAGCGCCTGCGCAGGATGACCTGGAGAAGATCGGAAGGCTGACGTATGAGGAGACGGAGGATTCCTATACGGTGACCGGACAGGATTTCACGATGGTCTTTGACCGGGGAAGAGGTACGATTGTTTCCCTGATCTATAAAGGAACGGAGATGTTCGCGCAGGATGGAACGTGGGGGCCGGCACCGAATTTCTGGCGGGCGCCGACAGACGGCGACAGGCTGTCCAATATCTCAACCACATGGCGCTACGCAGGCGCGGAGCGCACGGCGGTTGTTTCGGAGGCGGAACAGGTCAATTCCAGGGAAGTGAAGATCCGCGTCAGCGGAAAACTGGCGCCGAGCCAGGGAAGCGCAGACTATACCATGACCTTCACGGTTTATGGGGATGGCCAGATTCTGGTGGAAAACACCATGACGCCAGAGGGATTTTCCAGCCGTGACCTGATTCCGGTGATCGGAAATGAGATGCAGCTTGCTTCACAGTTTGAGCAGCTTACCTGGTACGGAAGAGGTTCTGACCAGGAGGGCCTGGCGTCGGAGAGCTATCCGGACCGCTATGCCCAGCAGTTTGTGGGTCTGTATGAAGAACAGGTGGACGGGCAGTTTATCCCTTATGTCCGCAACCAGACCTTCGGAAATAAGATGGATGTACAGTGGGCGGCCCTGACGGACGAGAGCGGCAGGGGCCTGGTAATCAGCGCCGCAGGGGAAGCCCTGAACCTGAACGCCCAGCATTACACCCAGGAGGAGCTTACCTCCTTTGGCTCCAAGCACCCCTATGAGAGCCAGAAAACGGACCATGTGGTGCTGAATGTGGACTATAAAAATATGGCAGTGGGATACGACCCCGGATGGCTTTCTAAGGGATGGTATGAAGAGGAGGATATGATCCGTCCGACTCAGGCCTACACCTACCAGTACAAGCTGTCACCCACGGATCACTTTACCGTCCAAAAGGGATTTGAGATCAGCAGCCAGTCCTATTCCACAGCCCTGACGGAGAAGGAGGCTCTGGTGCGAGAATCTCTGGAAAGGGTGATCCGCAAGGTGGAAAGCCTGGATCCGCGGGAATACACGGCGGAGTCCTGGGAAGCAGTATCCGCTGCCCTGGCGGAAGCGAAAGGGGTATGGCAGGAGGAAGGCGCTTCAAGAGCGGAGCTGGAAGCTGTTCTGCTGAAGCTCATCCAGGCATACGACGGATTGGAATACGGGGTGCAGACGGTTCACCTGGAGACGGTCATGGATTTTGTGGACCAGCTGCTGAAGCTTGAGAATAACTATGAGCCGGAAGATATCGAGGCTCTGAAAGCGGCCAGGGAGAACGGACGGGCTGTCTACGACGATCCGCAGGCATCCCAGGAAGAGGCGGATGCAGCGGTGTACGAGATCCTGGATGTGCTTGCAAGGCTGTCAAAGGCGGCGGATGTGGAGTCCCTGGAAAGCCTGCTGGAGGCGGCTAAGGGCTTGCTGGATGAGGGAAAATATACAGAGGATACCGTAAAAGCGCTGGAGGAAGCGATCAGACAGGCGGAAGCCGTTCTGGAAGATCCGAACAGGAGCGAAACAGCGGTCAGCGACGCCTACGGCCAGGTCATCGACGCAGTGCGCGGCCTGAAGCTGCGGGGCAATAAGGCCGCGCTGCGCGCCATGATCGCGAAGGCGGAGGAGATTCTCTCTTCGAAGGAAGCCTATGTACCCTCTTCCATCGAAACACTGGAGGAAATCCTTCAGATGGCAAAAGAGGTTGACCTTACGCAGGACGCGCTGCAGGAGGAAATCGACGGGGCAGTAAAGACACTGACAGAAACCGTCGCAAAAGCCCGCCTTCTCGGTGATGTGGACGGAGACGGCGCAGTCACCACAGGAGACGCCCGGGCCGTGCTGAGAGCGGCCGCAGAGTGCGAAGTGATGTCCCAGGAACAGGCGGAAAGCGCCGATGTAAACAGAGACGGCACAGTGAACACCGCAGACGCCGCAGGAATCCTACAGTATTCCGCAGAAAAGATCGCGGGATTCTAAAGGGCTTTGGGCTGGCTGCGGCTGGCAGTTAAGGAAAACAGCAGCGATACGCATTTGAAAAACAGATGTTGTATCGTTGCTGTTTTATTTGTGCAGGCAACGAGCCAAGTGCCGTGCTTGCACGAGCATTTGGCGACTGCTGTAACAACGAGTGAAATTCGCAGAGCGAGTTTCACTCGCCTGAGCAGGCAACGAGCCAAGTAGCCGCACTTGTGCGGATATTTGGCGACTGCCACAAGTTCATGGAGAGTTTGAATGAAACTGATAATTAATTTAGATATAGATAATATACATTGACAAAATAAAAAGGATAGAATATACTATAAATATAGTGAAAGAAAACAGATCAAAAAGCAAATTGGAGGTGATTGGGTGGAGAAAACAAAAAGGACGAGAATCGTAAAAGCAGTAAGAAACGTAAATCTTGTATTGTTTGCTGTTCTCATGCTGCTGATCCTATTTACGGCCGGCGGCAGCGACTACGCGTATTTTCGTGTGAATCTGTTTGGGGCCAGGCTGGGAATTGTGGATATGGCAGGATTCCTGTATACGTTGTGGCTGATGTTTTCCAACTGGATGGAAGCGAAGTACCTTCCGGAGGAAAAGAGAGGATTTTGGAGTCTGGATACGGTGCTCATCCTTGTTGTGGGAGGGTTTGTTATCTTTCGGATTTTATATCGTATGAATTCATTTTAATAGAATAGTTAAAATATATGTGCTATGTGTGAAGGAGGCGAGTGTGGAAACGGTGGGTGAATATTATGAAGAGTCAACATAGTTTTTGCGTAAAAAAGACTATAATTTTAATGTTATGTGTATTTGTGTGTATTGTAACTTGTTTCTTTTTGTGTAAGAGAAGGAAAGGAGAAATGTATCTTGAATTAAATAGCAATATTAGAAATATGTTTTCATATTTAAACATAGAAAATTGTGAAATTATAAAATTGGCTGATTATAAAAATATTCACGAAAAATTAGCACCTATAGAGGTATCTAAACGTGATTTGGAAGATCGTATTAAAGAAATATTGGATACATATGGTCAGAAAAGTGTTTCATTGGAATTTATTGAAAAAGAATTTGGGATAAATACTATCAAAGAATTCTATGAACTTGAAAAGAAAAAAATTATTGAAGAAAGAGAAGTGGAAGAATTAGTCTTGACTAGAAATAATATAATGGATAATTTAATTAAAAACAGCACTTTTTCTCTTGACATCAATAATGTGGCCGAGTATTCGCTGGAGATAGTTGAAGCTAATTTGAATGAAGCTTTGTGCTATGGAATGGAATTAGAAAGTTATATTCGCGAAGAAATGCAGATGAGTGAAGAAGAGTTTTTTGAAATAAGTTATGAAGAGGGAGAAGAGTATATAAAGACTTACCTAGTGGTGCGGTTAATGCAGTAAACGTAATGAATATTTACCCGTATTAGGAGGATGTATGCAAAATAAGATGAGAAAAAGATTATTGGTCGCAGGAATATTTTTTATAGTAGTTTTATTCGCGGTTCTGCTGTTTGTGTTTTTCTATTTTAGAAGATTTTATATAAGCGGAACCGTGGAAT
>DESK01000020.1:69843-77043 GCA_002361955.1 Lachnospiraceae bacterium UBA3316 | reverse complement strand
CTTTTCTGCATTTGCGCGCATCCTCTCGGAGCGATTTTTGTATTGAAGAAACTCCAAAGAAATTTCCTGTGATACAAAAAAAGAGCGCTCTAAATAAATCAGAACGCCCTTGCTCTAACTGCTGCTTTTTTAATTTAAAGACATAACCCTTCTCACATATTTGAAGCCTGAGGACCATGCTTCTCCCACTACCACACCATTCCTGCTGGAAGAACAGTGGGCTACCAGAAGGCTGCCGTCCGCGTTTTTGCCGATGACGAGTCCCACATGGTTCTGATCCCCCGCCTCCGGTGAATCATAAAACACAAGATCTCCCGGCTGGGCATCCTTACTCTCTACCATCTCAGATGCGTTCCACTGGCTGGTGGTGTGATTTCCGATACCGCCGTCCGTGCCGCCCAGACCATTGTAGAAAGACCAGCATACGAAACCGCTGCAATCCAGGCCAAAGCCTCTGCTCCTTCCGGTGGACTTGCTGCCTCCCGCCGTTACCGTCATAGGCTCTCCCCAAAGGGAATCCCAGCCAATTGCGTAGGATTTGCCTCCCCAGAAATAGCCAACCTTTCCTACCAGGCTGCAGGCTGCTGCCACGATAGACACTCTCTCCTCCGACACGCCCGGGCCTGCCTCGCCCCGCACAAACCCTTTGGCCGCCGTGATAACGGCACAAAGCTTTTTGCACTCCGCGGTTGTGTATTTATCGAGAATCTCTTTTTCCTCAGCCCCCAGATTCTTAAGCTCCGCGTAATCCTTCACTGTAAGCGGACAAATCTCCGCGTCCAGATCCACTTCCTTGGAAAGCTTTTTCGCTATGCTGGAATCCCCGCGGATATTCATCAGGAAGAATATCTTCTCTAATTCCTCCTTCGCCCCTTGATCTAAAGTAATCTGACGGTTTCCCGTAGTCTCCCGGGTGCGAAGCACATAGACGGCCAGCACATCCTGCCAGTTCCTGGCAATAAACTGTTCCGGCTTGTCCAGCCACTGCTTAAAATCCTTCTCAATCTCATCCATAACCTTTGAAAAATGATCTTCAAAGGTCAAATAGTACGTTCCTGAAAGCTCGCTCAGATAAATTCCGTTTCCTGCTATGATGTTTGTAGTCAGATTCGCGTTCGCGTCAGAGTGATCCTCCTGTCCATCTTCTCTGCCGGGATGGTCAATCTGCTCCAGTTCATCTTTCGGGTCATTCCTGTCAACGATCTGAGGTACCTTCTCCTTGTCTCCGCTATCGTCTCCGTTTGGTTTCTCCGTATCTGAGGTGGGCTCCTCTGTTTCATCCGTCACGGGCTCGCTCTCTGTGGGCGTTTCTGTCTCCGTTTCCACATCTATAGCCACCTTTGTCTCCTCCTGATCTGACGTATGCGTCTCAGACTCTGTCTGCCGCTCTGACTCAGACTCACTGTGAGACTCCGACTGCTCTGTGGGAGGCTCCGTCTCCTTGTCCCCACCAACTTCCGAATGATTAGATTCCCGGGACAGATCGCTCTGCTGCAGATTTGCTTTGTACTCTGCTGCCAAGGCTGTGTGCGACCCTGCAAAAATCATGGCCCCTGTCAGCATCAGGCATCCCATCCTCTTTCTCAATTTCTTTAAACTCATATGTACTCCTTATCCGTGTTCCCATAAGCAAGCTATGTAAAACTTCTTTTTCATTATAACACCCTTTTTTCATAATGCAAGAAAATAGAAAAGATTTCCAGGATTTTTTATGGCGCTTTTTTATGGCAACCAGTGTTACTGTTCAGGTCAGGACTTTGCATTTACTGCAAAGTCCGTAAGAAAGTGATTCAGATGTGAGCAAATTTTAGATGGATTTGCGAATGTTACTGTGAACGAAGCGAACAGTAACCAACTGGATGCGCATCAAAAAGGAGCCCTTCCGGGCTCCCCTGTGCCTATTATTTCCATCTCAGCGTATAGATACCGTTTGTTGCGGAATTTCCTCCCGCTCCGCGCCAAACCCTGACGTAGTAAGTTCCCGCCGGAAGCTTCTTTCCTGTTGTCGTGCGGTAGTTCTGGGTCATAGTACTGTTCCGCACGTACATGTTGCCGCTGCCGCCAATTTTTGCCTTTTTACTGGGAATCACCGTCACGTAGAGATAACGGTTGCAATACGCGGAAAACTCCAGGGAGAATTTCGCAGGCTTTTTCAGTACGATCTTATACCAGTCTGCCTTCTTTGCGGATTCTCCGATCCCTACCACACCCTTCTTAAGCGCCTTGCGCTTCAGCGTAACGGCCTTCGTCCTGGTATTTCCGCTCTTTTCCGGCCAGCTCTGGAACGCAGAGCTCAGCACATAACGGTACGGTGTCTGAATTCTTATTTGATAACCCCCCTTATTGACACCGAACGTCACCTGGCGGCTGTCCTCGTAAGAGCTCATGTTGTTTACATAGCACTCCTCAAGCACCTTTCCCTTCGCGTTGCACAGAGCAATGTTCAGCCCTACATAATATCCGTTACTAACACCCACGGCGCTTACACTGACTGCTCCAGGCTTTTTCACCTGAAATTTGTAGTAATGTACAATACTCGCATCCTCATCCATGTTTGTGATGGCCTGTCCGAATCCCAGCCCCTCTGTCTTTGCAGCCGCCAGGGAAGTCATCCCCATCATAAGAACCATCAGCATCACTGCTGCCGCCATCCCGGCAAGCTTTTTCCCAATTCCTCTTCTCTCCATCATTTTCTTTCTCCTTTCGCGCTGCTAAGCTTCAACCTTAGCGATATAGTAGGTATATCATACCATAAATCGCCAGTACTGACAACCTCTTTCCCCTGGATCCTTCACAGTAAAAGATAAAGCCGCATATCCTGCGATACGCGGCTTCATTTGTTTTATACTCTGGAAAGATACTCGCCAGATCTTGTGTCGATCTTCAGCTTGTCCCCTGTCTCTACGAACAGCGGTACATATACGGTAGCTCCCGTCTCTACGGTAGCCGGCTTTGTAGCGCCCTGAGCTGTATCACCCTTGAAGCCCGGCTCTGTATCTGTAACCTCCAGCTCTACAAAGAGAGGCGGCTCTACGGTAAATACGTTTCCATTGTAGGAACATACCTTAACTGTCTCGTTTTCTTTGACGAATTTCAACGCATCGCCGATGACTTCCTCGCCTAAAGCAATCTGTTCATAAGACTCCATATTCATAAAGTGGAACAGATCCCCATCGCTGTAAAGGTACTGCATATCTACTCTGTCAATACGTGCCTGAGGGAATTTCTCCGTGGGACGGAACGTTTTCTCTACCACGCCGCCATTGATGATGTTTTTGAGCTTCGTTCTAACGAAAGCAGCTCCCTTACCCGGTTTTACATGCTGGAACTCCAGAATCTGCATAACATTTCCTTCAATCTCCAGCGTAATGCCATTTCTAAAATCTCCTGCTGATATCATCTGATATTCCTCCTTATTCCTACGCCCGGTTATGTTCCTAAACGCCTTCCAGGCGGTCGTCTGGAATCATTTTATTCCATAATTATAGCTTATTTTATAATAAATTTTTCTTTTTTTCAACTATTTTTTACAGCTCGATCAATTCTTTTGGAGAATGGGTATAATTCACGCATCCATCGGCCGTCACACACACCAAATCCTCGATTCTGACGCCGCCAAAGCCCGGAATATAGATCCCCGGCTCCACGGTCTGGATCATATTCTCACGGAGCACTTCATGGCACTTGGGCGAGAGCCTTGGCTCCTCATGGATCACAAGGCCTACGCTGTGCCCCAGGCCATGGCCGAA
Source organism: Lachnospiraceae bacterium UBA3316 (assembly GCA_002361955.1). GTDB lineage: Bacteria > Bacillota > Clostridia > Lachnospirales > Lachnospiraceae > Hominisplanchenecus_A. The sequence continues at coordinate 73,294 of DESK01000020.1, read as the reverse complement.
ATACTCTCCGTATCCGGCTTTTTTTATGATGTCCCTCGAAACAGCGTCCACCTGGCTGCCTGTCATGCCCGCCCTGATCGCGGAAATGCCTGCCTGCTGGGCCTCCAGCACAATCTGATAAAGCTCCTTCTGGCGGTCGTTTGCCTTTCCTACCACCACGGTTCTCGTCATATCGGAACAGTAGCCCTGGTACACACATCCAAAATCCATGGTCACAAAATCCCCTGCCTCAATCTTTTTATCCGTGGGGATCGCGTGGGGCATGGCTGAGTGAAGGCCGGAAGCCACAATCGTATCAAAGCTGTTCTTGGCTGTCCCTTCCTCCCTCATATAATACTCCAGCTTCGCCGCCACCTCAAGCTCCGTGATTCCCGGGCGAATATCGTTTAAGATCCGCGCAAAGGCCTTGTCGCCGATCGCCTCCGCCTTCTCGATTCTGGCAAGCTCTTCCTCTGACTTGATCCAGCGCAGGTTATTTAAAAGCTCCCCTGCGGGAATCCATTCCAGCTCCCCGCATTTTTCCTTCAGTCCCCTAACGGTGCTGTAGGTCAGGTCGCTGTCCTCAAACAGCAGACGGCTGGTTCCCGTCTGGAACGCCAGCTCCCGGATCACATCTCCAAAGCCTACGTCGCCGCCAATCTCTATCACCTCAAAGCCTGAAGCCTCCTCCTTAGCCTGGGTGGTATATCTGGAGTCCACGATCACCACCTGCCTCTTCGGATGCAGGAATACATATCCCTCCCCACCGCAAAAGCTGCTAAGATATCTCATATTATAAGCAGAGGATACCAGCACGGCATCCCCGGCCAGCTCCTGTTTCCAAAGCTTATCCAACATTTTTCCGTACCTCCTGTACAATCTCATAAATTTCTTTTCCGTCTGTGACGATTTGAAGATCTGCCGTCTCTCTGTAGATCTCTTCCCTCTCGGCCATCAGCCGCTCTATCTTTTTCTCCAGCTCCCCTCCCTGAAGCAGGGGTCTGGTATCATCCTGCCGCAGACGCGCCACCAGTGTCTCCTCCGTTGCCAGGAGGTAGACTGCAGTGCCAAGCTGCCTGATATATTCCCGGTTTTCCGGGCGCAGGGGAAGCCCTCCCCCCGCCGCGATAACCATCCGCTCGTTTGACTCCAAAAGAAGAGCCAGCGTCTCCGTTTCCAGATCCCGGAAGAAGTCCTCCCCCGATTCCCGGAAAATATCCCGGATCAGCCTGCCATCGCGCCTCTCGATCAGCTCGTCCGTATCGACAAAGGGCACCAGGAGCGCCTCTGCCAGCGCCTTTCCCACGCTGCTCTTGCCGCAGCCCATAAATCCGATCAAAATCACATGGTTCATTTTTCCAACCCTCTCTGTTTTCTGTAAAAATACAGCACGATCTTTTCCAGGTATCTCTTAAGGACGATCTGGATTTCCTCCTTGGGGTGGATCGGCTTCACCAGGATCGTAGGCATCCCCGCCCGTTTGGCCCCGTACACATCCGTAAAAAGCTGGTCTCCCACAAAGACAACCTCCTCTTCCGTGCACCCCATCAGCCTGCAGGCTCTTTTATAATTCTTCACGCCAGGCTTATGGGCATCCTCAATAAACAGAGTACCCACTGCCCGGGCAAAAGACTCTACCCTCGGCCTCTTATTATTTGAAATAAGGCAGGATTCCAGCCCCAGCTCCCGCAGCTCCTCAAAAAGCCGGATGGCCCGGGCGTCCGCCGGCGCGCCGTGCGGCACCAGTGTATTGTCGATATCAAAGAGCACCCCGCGGCACCCCTTCTCCTTCAGCTTCTTAAACTCAATGCCGTATGTGGAATCCACATATTCATCGGGATAAAAACATTTAAACATGGCCCCTCCGTGCGATATGCCTTAGCTCTGCCTGTAGGTGTCAAGGAACTGCGCCAGCTTATCCATAGCTTCCTTCAGAACCCCCATTTCCGGCAGATACACAACCCGGAAATGATCTGGTGTGGCCAGATTGAAGCCTCCACCGTGGACGAGAAGCACCTGCTTTGCCTTCAGGAAATCAAGGCAAAACTGCTCGTCATCCCGGATTCCAAACCTGGCCGTATCGATCTTCGGGAAGATATAAAAGGCCGCATCGGGCTTCTTTGCCGTGATTCCCGGAATATCATTCAGCGCCCGGTAAATATACTCCCTCTGCTCGTAGATTCTTCCTCCCGGCAGGATCATCTCATCCGGCTGCCCGGCATCTCTTAAAGCTGTCTCCACAATGGCCTGGGCCGGAACATTGGAACAAAGACGCATGGAAGAGAGCATATTTAAGCCCTCGATATATCCCCTGGCCTTGTCCTTGTTGCCGCTCAAGGCCATCCATCCAAGACGGTAGCCTGCGATCTTGTGGGACTTTGACAGCCCGTTCATCGTAATGCAAAAGAGATCCGGCGCCAGGGATGCGATGGAAATATGTTCCTTCCCATCCATCACCAGCCGGTCATAAATCTCATCCGCGAAGATGATCAGCTCATGCTCCCTGGCTACCTCCACGATCTCTTCCAACACTTCCCTGGGGTAAAGAGCCCCTGTAGGATTGTTGGGGTTGATAACCACAATTCCCTTCGTGCGGTCTGTGATTTTCTTTCGGATATCCTGGATATCGGGATACCAGTTGGAAGCCTCGTCGCACACATAATGTACCGGCTTTCCTCCTGCCAGGTTTGCCGCCGCTGTCCACAGAGGATAATCCGGCGAAGGCATCAGGATCTCATCGCCGTTGTTTAAAAGCCCCTGCATCACCATAACGATCAGCTCGCTGACCCCGTTTCCTGTATAAATATCGTTCACTCCTACATTGGGAAGATTTTTCTTCCTGCAGTAGGCTTCAATGGCTCTTCTCGCCGAAAGCAGTCCCTTGGAATCAGAATACCCTTCTGTATTCTTCAGATTCTCCGCCATGGTCTCTATAATCGACTCCGGTGCGCGAAATCCAAAGGGCGCCGGGTTGCCGATATTCAGCTTTAATATAGGAATTCCGCTCTCCTCCATCCGGGCCGCCTCGTCCACCACCGGGCCCCGGACATCGTAGCAGACGTTGTCCAATTTACTTGATTTTTCAAAAGTTCTCATATGACAAGTCCCCCTTTCGCTTTACCCAGTATATACCATTCTCGATTTTCCCACAACTGAAAAATCGAAGTTTTTTGCTGTGACCCTTAATACAGCAGGTACTCCACGGCCTGATGGTTAAACAAAATGCCGCCGGAAGATCCTTCCTTTGATATTTTGTTTTCTTTTCTTTCACATGATCTCCCGAAACTGGCTGACGGATTCCACTCTCGCTGCCTGCTTACACCATTTTCTTAAAATCTCTAAATTCTTCTCCTCCATGATTCTTTTCCGCAGTTCCATCGGTACAGTTCCCAGCTCTTCCAGAAATTCTACAACGGATTCTGCGATCCCTTCCGCGATTCCTTCTGCTTTTCCTTCTGCCTTTCCTTCTGCC
>DESK01000020.1:52166-69548 GCA_002361955.1 Lachnospiraceae bacterium UBA3316 | reverse complement strand
TTCTGCCTTTCCTTCTGCCTTTCCACGCATTTCTCCTGCCTTAATCATTTCATCCAATGCCCTGCACACAGCTACCTCTCCTCCTTCTCTATTTGACATTCTTAATACTTTTTCTGAATTCACGAATGCTGCAAGATATCTTACCAGTTCCACGTCTATCATGGTATCCATATCCTGCACTCTGCCAGAGCGCAGCGCATCTGCATTCCGAAGGACTGTCCGAATATCTTTATTAGTAAATTTCCTTCCATCATTTCCAAAAACCTGGAACAGATGCATCTGATAGTCGTTAAAATTGTCCTCCCAGAATTCCTTTAAAATCTGGTCTGTCTGCATATCCTTCTCCTCTCTGTCCGGGCAGAAGGATCCCTGCTTTTTCCAAAATCCTCTCCGCCTTTTTCTTTTATGAATTTCAGCATCAAGAATTTCTAAGACCGGTATCTACCGTAAAATAAGAATGGCTGAATGCCATAAGAAAATCAAAAACCCCGCGGCATGCGCCAAATGCCCGTGCCAGCACAGCACCTGGCGCATTGCCCGCGAGAATAAATCATAGAAATGCAATGCTTCCTGACTCCAATGTCACTTTCATTATGTCACACGATTTTGTAATCATCAAGATTCTTAGTATGAAATATTTTTATTCAATTTGAAACATATCTGTGAAGCCAGGCTGACATGCAAAAAATAAATACCCCGCAGCAGCCTGCGGGGCATTCCATCTATGACAGATCCTTTTCCCTTCTTATGTAAAATCAAACAGCGACAGCTGATTCGACTCCGGCAGATCTCCCAGGATCCCCAGATCGTCCATCAGGTCGATCACTGTTTTGCTGACCTTAGTGCGGCTGCGGAAATCGTCCTTTGACAGGAAGGGGCCGTCTTTTGCCGCCTCCACCACAGCCTCCGCCGCCTTGTCCCCCAGGCCGTCAATGCTCGAGAGGGAGGGCATCAGCTTTCCATCCACAATCTGAAAGCGGCTCGCCTCCGCCTTGTAGATATCAATGGGGGTAAACTCAAAGCCTCTGGCGTACATTTCCCGGACACTCTTCATATCCTTGACCGTATCCTGCTCCTTGCTAGTCAGCTCGTCGCTGCGCCTCTGATAGTCCGCCAGATTTCTTTCCAGCCTCTCCCTGCCCTGGCACATCAGCTCATAGCTGAACGCCGAGGCGCGGATGCTGAAGTAGGCCGCGTAATAGGCCAGCGGATAAAACACCTTGCAGTAGGCGATACGGTAGGCCATCATCACGTAGGCCGCCGCGTGGGCTTTCGGGAACATGTATTTGATCTTTTTACAGGACCAGATGTACCAGTCCGGCACCCCGTGCTTCGTCATCTCTTCCTCCCACTGGGGCTTCAGGCCTTTTCCTTTTCGGACACTCTCCATGATCGTAAAGCTCTCCTCACTGTCAAGGCCCATATGGATCAGGTAGGTCATGATATCATCACGTGTACAGATCGCCGTGGAAATGGTAGCCTTGCCCTCCTGAATCAACGTCTGGGCATTCCCCAGCCATACGTCTGTGCCGTGGGAAAGCCCTGAAATACGCACCAGGTCCGAGAAGGATTTCGGCTTCGTGTCCACCAGCATCTGGATAACAAATTCCGTGCCAAACTCCGGGATTCCAAGGGAACCTAAGGGGCAGCCTCCGATCTGCTCCGGTGTGATCCCAAGGGCCTGGGTGCTGGTAAACAATGACATGACCTCCGGATCGTCCAGCGGAATGTTCTTTGCGTCCAGGCCTGTCAAATCCTCCAGCATACGAATCATCGTGGGATCATCGTGCCCCAGAATATCCAGCTTCAGCAGGTTGTGGTCGATGGAATGGTAGTCAAAATGTGTGGTAATGATATCCGTCTCCTGGTCGTTGGCCGGATGCTGCACCGGGGTGAAGGAATAGATTTCCTCACCAAGAGGCAGGACAATGATGCCTCCCGGATGCTGCCCCGTCGTCCTGCGCACGCCCACACAGCCCTGCACGATCCGGTTGATCTCACAGGTACGCTTCCTCTGCCCCCGCTCCTCGAAATAATTTTTCACATAGCCAAAGGCCGTCTTATCTGCCAGCGTGCCGATGGTTCCCGCCCGGAAGGTCTGTCCCTTTCCAAAAATAACCTCTGTGTACCGGTGGGCGTTTCCCTGATAGTCCCCGGAGAAATTCAGGTCAATATCCGGCTCCTTGTTCCCCTTAAATCCCAGGAAAGTCTCAAAGGGAATATCAAAGCCCTCCTTCATCAGCATGGCCCCGCATCTGGGGCAGACCTTGTCCGGCATATCGCAGCCTGCGCCTCCGCCGTATTTTTTCACATCCTCCGAATCGAACTCCGAATAATGGCACTCCTTACAGTAATAATGGGGGCTCAAGGGGTTTACCTCCGTGATTCCCGCCATCGTCGCCACAAAGGAAGAGCCTACGGATCCTCTGGAGCCCACCAGATATCCGTCGTCGTTAGACTTCCATACGAGCTTCTGGGCAATGATGTACATCACGGCAAAGCCGTTGGAAATAATAGAGTTCAGCTCCCTTTCTAGCCTCTCCGTCACCACCCCGGGCAGCTCATCGCCGTAAATTTCGTGGGCTCTGTCGTAACAGATCTTACGCAGCGTCTTGTCGGAATCCGGAATCACCGGCGGACATTTGTCCGGGCGTACCGGGGAGATCTTCTCGCACATATCCGCGATTTTATTCGTATTTGTAATGACGACCTCCTCTGCCTTCTCGCTGCCCAGGTAAGAAAATTCCGCCAGCATCTCCTCCGTCGTGCGCAGGTACAAAGGCGCCTGGTCATCCGCGTCGGAGAACCCCTTGCCCGTCATGATGATCCGGCGGTAAACCTCATCCTCCGGATTTAAAAAATGTACGTCACAGGTGGCCACCACAGGCTTCTTAAACTGCTCTCCCAGCTTTACAATCTTTTTATTAATGGCGATCAGGTCTTCCCTGGACGTCACATTGTCAATCTTATCGCTGGCAATCATAAATTTATTATTTCCCAGGGGCTGTATCTCCAGATAGTCATAAAAATTCACAAGCCTTGCGATTTCCTGGTCGGACCGTCCGTTTAAGAGGGCCTGGTACAGCTCTCCGGCCTCGCAGGCGGAACCGATCAGAAGCCCCTCCCTGTTTTCCAAAAATACGCTCTTTGGAATCAGAGGCCTCCTGTAGTAATAATCCATATGGGACAGGGACACCAGGCGGTACAGGTTTACCCTCCCCACATCGTTCTTTGCCAGAATGATCGCATGGTGGGAGGCCAGTTTTTTCACCTGCTCCTTAGAATTTCTCCCCAGGCGGTTCACGCCGTCCAGGTCATACACATCCCTCTCCTTCAGCATCGCCGCAAATTTCACGAAAATTTCCGCCGTGCATCCCGCGTCATCCACCGCCCGGTGATGGTTCTCCAGAGAGACATGAAGGGCTTTTGCCACCGTATCCAGCTTAAACCGGCCAAGCTGGGGCAGCAGCACCCGGGCCAAAGCCACCGTATCCACACTGGTAAATTCCTGCTGGATCCCCTGCCTTTTGCAGTTCTCCTCGATAAAGCTCATATCAAAGGAGGCGTTATGCGCCACCATCACAGCCCCCTCGCAAAACTGCAGAAATTCCGGCAGCACGTTCTCGATCGTGGGAGAATCCAGTACCATATTGTCATTGATCCCCGTCAGCTCCTCGATCCTGTAGGGAATGGGCGTCTCCGGGTTCACAAAGGTACTGAATTTTTCCGTGATCCTTCCCTTTACCACCTTCACCGCGCCGATCTCAATGATCTTATTCACATTCGGGCTAAAACCCGTCGTCTCCAGGTCAAAGACAACGTAAGTATCGTCCAGGCTCTGCCCTCCGGAATTTACGACCATGTCCTTTAAGTCATCCACCAGATAAGCCTCTACGCCGTAGATCACCTTAAAATCACTGTCCCCGGGCACAGCATGGTTAGCGTCGGGAAAGGACTGCACTACCCCGTGGTCAGTAATGGCGATGGCCTTATGGCCCCAGGCCATGGCTCTGGCTACGATGTCCTTCACATCGGAAACGCCGTCCATGTCGCTCATTTTTGTATGGCAGTGAAGCTCCACCCTCTTTTCCGGGCTGGTATCCTGCCTGCTGCTGCGGAAGTCTGGAATCTTCTTGATGCCTGTCACAGAGCCAATCGTCAGCTGGCCGTCGAAACGGTCGATGGTGGTAACCCCCCGCATTTTCAGAAAGGCTTTCACCTTTACTCCCTCCAGGATCTCCGGCACCTGCTCATTTTTGGCAAACATCTTTACGACAATCGTATCTGTGAAATCTGTGATTTCTATAATGATAATCGTTTTCTCGTTTCGGATCTCCCTGGTTTCCAGCGACTGGATCTGACCCCGGATGACCACCTCGCCCATCTCACCCTGGATCTGTTCAATGGAAATGGCCTCCTCGTCGAAGTCTCTTCCATAGACCACATCCGGATTGTCGGAACGCCTGACAGAACCTCCCCGGTAGTCGCCTCCCCTGGAAAGATTTCCCTTTTTCTCCCGGAAACCTTCCTTTTTGGGAGCTGCCATCCGAGGCTTGGCAGTTTCTTTTCTTTCCTTCGGCTTTGCCGAATCCTGTCTGCCCCCCTGGGGCTTATCCGGAACCACAGGTTCTTCCCCTTCGGCAGACTCCTCTCCATCTCCCGCAGCTGCCACCTGCTCCAGGATGGCCTGCACCTCCTGCTGCACGCGAAGCTCACTGTTTCTCCTGGCCTTACTCTCCTTCGGCTCTTTCAGCGTGAGCTGGATCTTAAACGAAAGTCCGCACCGTTCGCAGAAAATCTTCTCCAAAATGCGGATCAGCTCGTCAGCCTTGCCTTCGGCTACTACATTTTTCTCCACAGTCATATGCATGCTGTCTTCATCGGTAAATTCACACTGGGCCTGGCGGAACATATTGTACTCAAAAATACTGTAATCCTTCAATTCCATAAGGATACTGTCCCTGTAGAGAGGCATCAGCTTCTCTGCCGTATACTGGCGGGAAAGATGAAACTTTTCCAAAAGCTTGATCTCCATGCCTGTTCCCGGAAAAAACTGTTCCCCGATGGCCTGCTCCACCACCAGAATATATTTTTTATGTATCAATTTTTCGCTTACAAGATACACCCGCATTTTGTCTCTGGCTGAGGTGACGCTTACCTTCGTAACCGTCACCCCGTTAAACAGACTGTGAACCTTATCTCCCACTTCCAGATTTGGAAATACATCAAAAAACATCTTTGCCATGGCAGTTTTCCTTTTCCTGTACCGCTATCCTCGGATTTGAATCCTCAGCGTCCCTTACTCTTCAAATTTCAATATTTCTTCCCGCAGCGCCCCCAGAAGCTCTTCTTCCGGCACCTTGCGGATGACCTCGCCTCTTCGTATCAGAAGCCCTTCGCCTTTGCCTCCGGCAATCCCCAGATCTGCCTCCTTCGCCTCACCGGGACCGTTTACCACGCATCCCATCACGGCCACCTTCAGGGTTTTGGGAATATCCTCCACCATATTTTCCACCTGGTTGGCAAGCCCGATCAGATCAATCCGGGTGCGCCCGCAGGTGGGACAGGATACCACCTCAATGCCGCCTTTGCGAAGGCCCAGGGTACGCAGGATCAGCTTTGCGGACTTCACTTCCTCCAAAGGATCGCCCGTGAGAGATACACGGATCGTGTCGCCGATTCCCTGGGAGAGGATGATGCCAAGGCCTACCGCAGACTTGATATTGCCCGACAGCAAGGTCCCTGATTCCGTGATGCCCACGTGGAGGGGATAGTTCGTCTTTTCCGCGATCACCTCATGGGCCTTCGCGCACATCATCACATCCGAGGACTTGATACTGATGACCAGGTTATCGTAGCCCATATCCTCAATGAGATACACCTTGTCCAGGGCGCTCTCAACGATTCCCTCCGCCGTCACGCCGTGGTACTTTTCCACCAGCTCCTTCTCCAGCGAGCCGCTGTTTACTCCTACCCGGATCGGAATGTTCCTCTCCTTCGCCGCGTCCACCACGGCGCGCACCCGGTCAGTGCTGCCGATGTTTCCCGGATTGATGCGGATCTTGTCAGCTCCGTTTTCGATGGCCGCAATTGCCAGGCGATAATCAAAATGGATATCTGCCACCAATGGGATATGGATCTGCTTTTTAATCTCCTTCAGCGCTTTTGCCGCCTCCATGGTAGGCGCAGCGCAGCGGATAATATCGCACCCTGCCGCCTCCAGCCGCAGGATCTGGGCAACTGTGGCCTCCACATCCTCCGTCTTCGTATTTGTCATAGACTGGATCTGGATGGGGTTTCCACCACCGATCAGCCTGTCGCCGATTTTAATTACTTTTGTATGCTCTCTGTACATCAGCTTTTCCTCCTGTTCTTCCTTTCTCCTGGCCCGGTATGACTGTTCACTTCGTTCACAGTAACGGCCAGATCCTGGTTCACTTCGCCAGCTCCGCAAGGTCCTCCACCCGCTCTATGATCTGTACGGCCCCCGCCTCCAGAAGCTCTTCCCTGCTTCCGTATCCGTAAAGTACGCCTATGGTTTCCAGGCCGTTTGCGGCGGCTCCCAGCACATCGTATTTGCGGTCTCCGATCATGACGGCCTGGGAGGGATCCTTCAACCCGCATTTTTTCAGGGCATAAGCGATCACATCCGCCTTCCGTATGCGGCTGCCGTCCATGCTGGCGCCGGCGATCAGGTCAAAGTACTGTGCCAGATGGAAATGCTCCAAAATCCGCACCGCATATTCCTCCGGCTTTGATGTGGCCAGCACAAGCCGCTTTCCGGCTGCCTTCAGCTTTTTCAGAATCTCCTCCATTCCCTCATAGACTCTGTTTTCAAAAATACCCTTTTCCTGAAAATATTCCCGGTAATAGCCCACGGCCTCATTAGCCGCCTCCGGCGTAAAGGAATAAAATTCTGCCAGAGATTCTACCAGAGGAGGCCCCACAAACTTGTAAAGCTCCGTCTTATCTTCCACCCGGATGCCAAACTTTTCCAGGGCGTAAGCCACAGAATTCACAATGCCTTCCCCGGAATCTGTCAATGTCCCGTCCAGATCGAACAGCAATGTCATCCTGGAAGGGCTCTCATTTTCTACCATATCATTCCCTGCCTTTTCCTAAAAAACACCCCCGCAGGAATCCTGATCTATCGACTGTGCGGGGGTATTATTTCTCTTCTTTTTACTCAATTACATGAATCCAGCCCTTGGGCGCTTCCAAACGGCCCATCTGGATGCCAGTCAGCGTCTCATAGAGCTTCTGGGTCACAGGGCCCATGGCCTCCATGCCGCTGGGCAGGCAGATTTCTCTGCCGTGGTCTACGATCTTGCCCACCGGAGAAATCACAGCCGCAGTACCGCACAGGCCGCATTCCGCGAAGTCCTTCAATTCCTCAAAGAATACTTCTCTCTCCTCCACTTCAAGTCCCAGATACTCTCTGGCTACATAGATCAGAGAGCGGCGGGTAATGGAGGGCAGGATGCTGTCAGACTTAGGCGTCACGACCTTGTTATCCTTTGTCACGAAAATGAAATTCGCGCCGCCTGTCTCCTCGACCTTCGTCCTGGTTTTCGGATCCAGATACATATTCTCATCGAAGCCCTCTGCATGGGCATTCACAATGGCATACAGGCTCATGGCATAGTTCAGTCCCGCCTTGATATGGCCCGTTCCGTGGGGAGCCGCCCTGTCGAAATCACTGACGCGGATGGTCAGCGGACGGACGCCGCCTTTAAAGTACGGTCCCACAGGAGTGGTGAACACCCGGAACTGGTATTCATCCGCAGGCTTTACGCCGATCACAGGATTTGTGCCGAACATATAGGGGCGGATATACAGCGTAGCGCCGGAACCATAAGGAGGCACATAATCCGCATTGGCCTTTACCGTCTCGGTTACCGCCTCAACGAAACGCTCTTTCGGAAATACAGGCATCTCCAGACGCTTTGCGGAGGACTCCAGGCGCTCAGCGTTTAAGTCGGGCCGGAAGGTCACAATATGGCCGGATTCTGTCGTATAAGCTTTGAGTCCCTCAAAAACCGTCTGCGCATACTGCAAAACGCCTGCGCACTCATTCAGCACCACGTTTGCATCCTCTGTCAGAACTCCACCGTCCCATTTACCATCTTTATAATTGGACACGTATCTCTTCGCAGTCTCCACATAGCCAAACCCCAGGTTTGCCCAGTCAATATCTTTTTTTGCCATATTTTTTTCCTCCTCATAGTAATGTGCACTGTCCGACAGGTCTGCCTTTTCGTGCAGGCTCGTGAAGCTCCTTCAAAACCAGACAGCTATAAATTTTTTCATACCGCTATTATAGCGCAAATTTATCATTCTGCGGAAATTTTTTTTTAAAATTTAGCATTCTCTCTGTGGCTTTAATGTTTCTTCCGTTGACCCTTTTTCTCGTACCGCACAAACTGATATTCCAGGTCAAAATATGTCTGCTCCTCACTCTCTCCGGTAATCTCCCACTCTTCCATCGCATCCAGATCAGGGAAATACGTGTCCGCCTCATAGGCATGTCCGATCTTCGTCACATGGGCCACATCGCAGAAGGGAAGAAGCTCCTTATAAACGCTGCTCCCGCCTATCACATAAATATCCTCGCTGTCATATTCTTCAAGCTTTGTGAGAAGCTCCGGCACAGAATGCACCAGGATGGCCCCTTTCGCCCTGTAATGCAAATCCCTGGTGAGAACAATATTTGTCCGGTTTTTTAAGGGCAGGCCGTTAGGAAAACTCTCCAGCGTTTTCCTGCCCATAACCACCACTTTTCCCATGGTCGTCTCCCGAAAAAATTTCATATCTGACGGGATGCTCACCAGAAGCTTATTGTCCTTGCCGATAGCCCAGTTTTCATCGACTGCTACGATCAGATTCATCTTCATTACCTCCTAAACCGCAATGGGAATATTTTTTATCTGAGGGCCTGTCACATAGTCTTCCACATGCAGGTCGTCTACCGTAAACTGATAAAAGTCCTTCACTTCCGGGTTCAGCCACACCTTAGGCGCCGGGAACTGCTCCCTGGCGATCAGTTCCTCCACCAGCGGAACGTGCCTGTCGTAGATGTGGGCGTCCGCGATCACATGGAGCAGTTCCCCTGCCTCCATGCCGCAGGACTGGGCCATCATCATCAGAAGCAGGGCGTACTGGCACACGTTCCAGTTGTTGGCCGCCAGCACATCCTGGGAGCGCTGGTTCAGGACCATATTCAAGGTCAGTACATCCTTTCCCTTCTCCTGGGTCACGTTGAAGGTAACGTTATAGGCGCAGGGATAGAGATTCATTTCATGCAGGTCTGCATGGACATAAAGATTCGTCAGAATACGGCGGCTGTAGGGATTATTTTTTAAGTCATAGATCACCCTGTCCACCTGATCCATCATCCCTTCCTTATAAGAGTGCTTCACGCCCAGCTGATAGCCGTAGGCCTTGCCGATCGACCCATCCCCGTCCGCCCAGGCGTCCCAGATATGGCTGTGCAGGTCATGGATGTTGTTTGATTTCTTCTGCCAGATCCATAAGATTTCATCAAACGCGCTCTTCAGCGCAGTCCTGCGCAATGTCAACGCCGGAAACTCCTTTCTCAGGTCATAGCGGTTTACCACACCGAAACGCTTAACCGTGTACGCCGACTCCCCGGTATCCTCCCAGACGGGCCGCACCTTCTCTCCCTCAGTGCTCACGCCGTTTTCAATGATATCCCTGCACATAGAAACAAATAACTGATCCGCATAGCTCATAAATCCTCGTTCTCCTTTCTTTACCGCCGCGCCCTTAAACCGCGGGCTCCCCTCCGGGCCCCGCAGCTGCTCACTGGGCCAGCTTCGCCACACTGGGATCCTCCGCAAACCCCGATGCGTTATATAAAAACAATATGTCCGTATAATCCTTTTTCTCCATAAATTCCCGCAGGCTCTCGTTAAAATACCGCAGATCCACAAAATCCACCTGGGAAAAATCCTGAAAGGCAAAGGGCAGGAAGCAGTGGGCGTAGGAATCCTTGATCACAAGCAGACGCCTGTCACTCCCATTTTCAATGGTTCCTTCTATAATAGGCTGATTTCCCCCGAAAAACAGCGCATACTTATCCTTTTTCTCCAAGGCGTCCCAATCGTACAGATCCTTCTTCGTCTCCCGGCGGTTGTACACCAGAGTATAGGGATACTCCACCTTCGGCCGGAAAATCTGAATGGAATCATAGCCCACGTCGCCGCCCACCTTTGCCTCGATCGTCCCCTGAAACTTCTCCGTCACCGTCTCTTCCTCATACCCGGAAATGTACAGGGAGGAAAGCTCTCTTTCCCTGACCCAGGCCTCATATACGTAATGAGCCGCCCTGGTTGTCCAGTGATGATCCGTCCGGTAGTAAAGCTGCTGGTCGGTATGCTTCCGCAACACAGCCTCACTGTCAAACCAGGTGCCTTCCGGCAAGGCCTCTGCGATCCTGTCCAGATAGATGTCCTCATCATAGGGGGAAGCATAGGGAGGCAGCTTATCTTCCAGGAGCTTCACGGCATTCGGCGCTATGATGGCCGTCGCATGGCCCTTGCCGTAGGTTTCCTGCATCTCCTCCATAAAAGCGGCCAGACAGGAAATATTTCTCTCCGCCACAGCGCCTGTAAAGCTTCCTGTGTGCTTCTCGATCAGATAACCGTCCTTTGCAAAATAAATGTCATTGCTTTCCTGCTTTCCCGTGGCTCGCTCCACTGCGGTCTTTACACCAATCCACTGATCACGCCCCACAAACTGGTCTGTGATATAGGACTCATAATCTTTGGCAAACTCACCGCTGAAATAGGACTCCGGGGACAGCTCTGGCATCTGCGCCAGATTCCTGTTCTCCCTGTCGGAAAACGCCTTCGTGGGCGTAAGAAGATTCGCCGCCGTCGTTCCAAAAATCAAAAGCAAAAACAGCCCGATGATCACTCGTTGTTGTCTATTCTTCTTCATATCTGTCTCTCACCTTAAAACCTGAAATATAGGAATGGATTGTAGCTGGCGTCCACCAAATATGCCACGGAAATCACAAAGATTCCGGCACAAAACGCACATTTTAACAGTGTCTGCACCGTTCCCCCTTCACGGAAACAATTCAGAAGCCTCTCTCCCCAGCGTTTGGGCAGGGACGTGCTTCCCAGGATAAGGACGAACAGCAGCAGGGCATAATTATATAGAAGATAAATGGTCTCGGAATTAAAGAAACCAGCCCCGTTTGCCCCAAACATCGCCCTAAGCCACTGGCCGGCCAGGGAGAAATCCTCGCACTTAAAGATCACCCAGCCCACCACCACGATCAGCAGCGTATAGAGGTTCTGCAACCATCCCGGCAGCTTTTTCACCCATTTCCCCAGGACAAATTTTTCCAAAATCAGAAATACACCGTAGTAAACGCCCCAAAGCACATAATTCCAGTGCGCGCCGTGCCAGATCCCTGTAAGCATCCAGACAATGAAAATATTCCGCACCTGTTTGAGCGCGCCGTGCCTGTTTCCCCCCAGGGGAATGTACACATACTCACGGAACCAGGAACTCAGGGAAATGTGCCAGCGCCGCCAGAATTCCGTTATGCTCCTTGCTATGTAAGGATGTTCAAAGTTCTCCAGGAAGTGAAAGCCGAACATCTTTCCCAAACCGATCGCCATATCCGAATATCCCGAAAAATCAAAGTAAATCTGAAAGGTGTAGGCCAAAGCGCCCAGCCAGGCCGTTGCCACCGGAACATTCCCCATCGGCATCGCGAGCACCGTGTCACAGAGCAGCCCGATATTATTGGCCAACAATACCTTTTTTCCCACGCCCGCCATAAAGCGCTGCACACCGCAGGCAAAATCGTCGATATTTTCCCGGTCCTTTTGCATCATCTGTTCCGCGATCGTCTTGTACTGGACGATCGGGCCCGCGATAAGCTGGGGAAACATGGACACGTAGGTTCCGTAATTAATCCATTTTTTCTGTACCTTTGTGGCCCCCCGGTACACATCGATGGTATAAGACATCGTCTGAAAGGTAAAAAAGGAAATACCAATCGGAAGAGGGATCCCGGGAAGCGGAAACGCCGTGCCAAACAGGCTGTTTACCGACCCTACGATAAAATCAGCATACTTAAAAAATGCCAGTATTCCCAGGTTTACCGCGATGGAAACCAGCAGCGCGGCTTTCGCCCTTTTCCTGTGGCCGTCCTTTTTAAATCTGTCGATCGCCTGCCCGATCGTATAATCCATGGTAATGGAAAAAAGCATCAGGAATACATACTTTGGTTCTCCCCAGGCATAAAAAAACAGACTGAACAGAAACAGGATTACATTTCGGATTTTCCTTGGAGCAATAAAATATAAAAGCAATACAACGGGAAGAAAGCGGAACATAAATAATATACTACTGAAAACCATACCTACCTCACACTTGTCACCTGGCCACAGATCCTGCTTCCGGCCAAACCAGCAAAATCCAGCCCCTTTTATCTCCGCCTGCGGCGAAGGGCCGGATCCCACAGAACTGTAACATTAAATTTTTTTTAGGATTTGAAAAAACTATTTACAATTACCGGGTTTATGATATCATAGAGGGGAGGAAAAAACAAATTAATTTTTCGATCAGGGGAGAAAATATGCCACATCAGAAAAAACGGAAACGGCAGAATCCTGGCCGTTTTCTTAATATGCTTATACTGATCTTTATAATATTGGTCGTATTTGAGGGGAGACTGCTGATCAATATTTTTCAAAAAGAAAGCCTGCCGTCGCTGGTGGACTCGCAGATTAACGAGCTGCTGACAGACACCAGGGCGAAGGTGCCGGAAACAGAAAACACCTTGGAGACAACAGCACCTGTTCCTATGACAGAGACACAGGCACCGGATGTCCCCACAAATCCATCCATCGTCCCAGAGCAGAGCACGCCTGTGGACGATACATATTTTGCTGACGCCGTATTCATCGGCGATTCCAGGATGGAAGGCTTCCGGAACCAATCCGGTATCACGCAGGGTCAGTTTCTTACCGGTATAGGAATGAATGTCAACAATATTTTTACACAGAAATACATTCATTTATATAATGAACAGATCACCGTTTACCAGGCGCTGATCAATACCCAGTATAAGAAGGTTTACATTATGCTGGGAACGAATGACCTGGGAGAACCGGATTTCGATGCTTTCAAGGAAAATTACAGGCTCTGCCTTTCCGAGATCAAAAAGCTTCTCCCTCAGGATACTCTGATCTACGTGATCAATGTAGCCTATGTGGAAGAAGCCAAAATAGAAGACACCAGCTATGTAAACAACCAGAACATTGAGATCGTCAACCAAAAAATTCTGGAGCTCTGTGAGGAGGAGGGATACTACTACCTGAATGTAAATGAGGTTCTCTCCGACGGAAACCATTCACTCATTGAAGGTGCCACCAGCGACGGTGTCCATATGTACGACACCTATTGCAAGATCTGGCTGGATTACCTTCGAACACACTATGTTTCCGAAACAGACCCATCCGCCGGGGAAGAAGAATCCTCCTCGGAATCTGAAACACAGACAGAAAGCACCCCGGAGACTTCTCCGGAGGCTTCATGAGGCAGGCTCGTTTTGGAGCCAGCCCATACCTTATATTTTTATGAAAAGGAGATTTATTATTATGAAAAAAATCGTATCTATGGCTCTGGCATCCCTGATGCTTATCCTGTCGCTTACCGCCTGCGGCGGCTCCGCCAAGGAAGTATCCGCAAGTGCCGCTGACCTGGCAAAACAGCTTTCCGAGACAGTCAGTGACGGTACACTTTCATCGGATCCCGTGGTTTCCGATATTCTGGCTTCCACGTACTTTGTGGACATGGAGCAGGTGGAGGAGAGCGCGGCATACATGAGCACAGGCGCAACTGCCTGTGAAGTGGCAGTTATCAAGTGTAAGGACAGCGCCTACACTTCTGAGGTGGCAGACCTTTTCAAATCCCGGGTAGAAAGCCAGTCAGAGCTGTTTGCCAGCTATGCGCCGGAAGAAGTTGAAAAATTAGACGCTGCTGTGATCAAGACTTCTGGAAACTACGCTGTGCTCTGCGTAACGGATGACACCGCAAAGGCCGAGAGCGTACTGAAAAAAGCAGGATTCTAATATCTTCATTCTTATAGAAACAGGCTGCCGGATCCGGCAGCCTGTTTTTTTGCTACTGTTCTATTTATGCTTTCCACCCGATCCCATCCAGGCTCCGTTCTAAAATTCCTTTCATATAAGCAATGGCCATGCCATAATTTGTGATCGGCACGCCCGCGTCTGCAGCGCAGGCAATCCGATAGCGCATCTCCCTGGCGTTCAGCATACAGCCGCCGCAATGGATGATCAGCCGGTAGGATGACAGATCCTCCGGAAATTCCGTGCCGCTGGTGAAGCAGAATGCAGGGTTCGTTCCTGTATACTGCCTGATCCACCGCGGAAGCTTCACCGTTCCGATGTCATCGCACTGGCGGTGGTGGGTACACCCCTCGGCGATCAGAATCCTGTCTCCCTCCTGCACATGGTTCAGGGCCTTCACCCCCTCCGCAAACGGCGCCAGCTCCCCCTTATAACGGGCAAACAAAATAGAAAAGGAAGTCAGCGGAATATCCTCCGGCGTATCTGCGGCTGCCCTTTCAAAAACCTGGCTGTCGGTGATCACCATCCGCGGCTTTTTCCCCAGCTGCCCCAGAGTAAGTTTCAGCTCATCCTCTTTCACCGCGATGGCCACAGCCCCTGCGTCCAAAATATCGCGAATCGTCTGCTGCTGCGGAAGAATCAGCCGCCCCTTGGGCGCTGCCTTATCAATCGGAACGACAAGGATCACGAAATCAGAGGGCTTTAAGAGATCGGCCACCACCCTGCGTCCACCGTTCTCCTCCGGCATCAGACTGGCCAGCCGTTCTTTCAGTTCATGGATATTCTCCCCTGTGACGCTGCTGACGGAAAGGTACTGCCTGCCCTCAGGCAGCGCCGCCCCGCCAAGATCGCTCTTATTAAATACGACGATCCAGGGAATCCCTCTCTTTTTGATCTGTTCCAGTAACGCTTCATCCTCCGACGCCATTCCTTCCGTCCCGTCCACTACCAGCACGGCCATATCCGCCTTGTTCAGAACCTGCCGGCTTTTCTTTACCCGCAGGCTGCCAAGCATTCCCTCGTCGTCAATCCCCGGTGTGTCGGTCATCACCACCGGCCCCAGGGGCAGCAGCTCCATAGCCTTTGATACGGGATCGGTCGTCGTCCCTTTCACATCCGACACGATCGCCAGCTCCTGGCCTGTCAGCGCATTGATCACGCTGGATTTCCCTGCGTTCCTCTTTCCGAAAATTCCGATGTGTACCCGCTCGGATGACGGGGTATCATTCATTCCCATAGCCCTCTCCTTTTGGCGTCTCCTTAGAACCGGAAGTCCCTCTGCCCGTTTGCGATCTCCTCCAAATGTCTTCTGGCGATCTCCCTCGTCTTTTCCCTGGGTACCTTCTCAATCTCCCGGACAATCAGCTCCTCCCCGATCCGCTTCGTATCCTCGGAAGCATAGTCCTCCAGATATTCCTTCAAAGTCATAAGGGCGTTCGGATGGCAGCAGTTCTGAATCTGGCCGCTTTTGCACAGGCTCATAAACCGGTCGCCGGTGCGTCCTTCCCTGTAGCAGGCCGTACAAAAGCTCGGAATATATCCCAGGCGCATCAGCCAGTTTACTACCTCATCCAAGCTCCTGGTATCGCTGACATCAAACTGGGCAGAATTCTCCTCCTCCGGCTCGGCCTCCACATAGCCTCCCACGCTGGTACGGGAACCGCCGCTGATCTGGGAAACGCCCAGGTGCAGCACTCTCTCCCGGCACTTCTGGCTTTCCCTTGTGGAAATGATCATACCCGTATAGGGGACAGCGATACGTATGCAGGCCACCAGCTTTGCAAAGGTGTCATCATCGATCCCATTATCAAAGGAATCCGCGTCAATATCATCTGCATGGCGTATTCTGGGAACGCTGATCGTATGGGGGCCTACGCCGTGAACAGCCTCCAAATGTTCCGCGTGCATCAAAAGCCCCACAAACTCATAGCGGTACAGCTCCAGCCCGAAGAGAACACCGATGCCCACATCGTCGATTCCTCCCTCCATGGCCCGGTCCATGGCCTCCGTGTGGTACGCGTAATTGTGCTTGGGGCCTGTGGGATGCAGTTTTTCATAGCTCTCTTTATGGTAAGTCTCCTGGAAAAGAATATACGTCCCAATCCCCGCCTCTTTCAATTTCCTGTAGTTTTCCACCGTCGTCGCCGCGATATTCACATTTACCCTGCGGATCGCGCCGTTCTTATGCTTGATACTGTAAATGGTTTTGATGCTCTCCAGCACGTACTCAATGGGACTGTTCACCGGATCTTCCCCAGTCTCCAGAGCCAGCCGTTTGTGACCCATATCCTGCAGGGCAATCACCTCCCGGCGGATCTCCTCCTGGGTCAGCTTCTTTCTGGCAATATGCTTATTTTTCGCATGATAAGGGCAATACACACAACCGTTCACACAGTAATTCGACAGGTACAGGGGCGCAAACATCACGATTCTGTTCCCGTAAAAATCTTTTTTAATCTGCTCTGCCAGCCCGTAGATTTCCTGATTTTTCTCCTCGATATCACAATCCAGAAGCACTGCCGCCTCCCGATAGGACAGTCCCTTTCTCTCTCTCGCTTTCTGTAGGATCTGATCGATCAGCTCCCTGTTATGCTTATTCTTATCCGCATACTCCAACACATCCAGAATCTCCTGATGGTCGATGAACTCCTCCGCTTTCATTGACTTTGCATTATACATGATATATCCTCCCAATTCTCAGTTTTCATTTTGCCGGGCCGTAGGCCGTCTTACTCGTCACTCCCGGCAGCATTCCCAGCTTTCCCGAAAGAGCGCTGATCTTCTCCTGGGGCGCGTCCAGAATCACGCAGATCACGGACACCCCCTTTTCCCGGTAAGGAACCCCCATGCGCCCAACCACCCACTGGGCATATTGGTGCAGAAGCCGGTTCAGTTCCTCAGAAGCTTCCGTATTTTCCAGAATCATCGTTATGACTGCAATTCTAGTGTCCATAGATACCTCCCATCTGTTTTCTATAAAGTCTGGCTTTTCGCACGCAAGCCAAAAAATGCGCCCAAAAAGGGCGCACTCCACTCATGTTTTGTATCCGGCACCCTTCCCCCTCAGGATAAGCCCTTTGGGGTCGGAAGTAACTTCTCCCTTAAGTATACCGGATATCAGGAACTTTTTCCAGACATATCGTAATTATTTTTGTTTCTTTTTTGTTTCTTTTTTGTTTCAGTGTTAAAATTGTTACTGTTCACGCAGGTCTGTGCATTTGCTGCACAGACCGTAAGAAAGTGATTC
>DESK01000020.1:0-51939 GCA_002361955.1 Lachnospiraceae bacterium UBA3316 | reverse complement strand
TTGCTGCACAGACCGTAAGAAAGTGATTCAGGTGTGAGCAAATCCTATTCGCAAAGCGAATTTTAGATGGATTTGCGAATGTTACTGTGAACAAAGTGAACAGTAACTTAAAATTCTCTCATTCATGCGATGCTTGCATGGCAGTGGATGAGAGAATTTTCAGGCGGATGGTAGGAGCGCTGTGCGCGGAACAATCTGTAAACAAATTTTGTGTTTTAAACCAAACTCACATTCCCCTCTGCCGTCTCCTCTCCGGAATAAGAAAGATAAACACGAGAGAGCTGATCAGGAGCATTCCCGGATAGAAAAGCTTCGGGATCACATCAAAGGCCGACAGCTCATACCCCAGCTCATTTGCCGCGGATAAGGCCACCAGCATCTGCGCTCCATAGGGAATGACTCCCTGGAAAATACAGGAGAACGTGTCCAGAATGGAAGCTGATTTTCTGGGGGAAATGCCGTACTCCTCCCCCATCTCCCTGGCGATGGGATTTGCCATCACGATGGCCACCGTATTGTTGGCCGTAGCAATATCCATCACTCCCACCAGGAGTCCCATGCCGAGCTGTCCGCCCTTCCGTCCCTTAAAGACGCGGCGGATGGCGGAAAGCAGTGTTTCAAACCCGCCGTACTCCCGGATCAGGGCGCACATGGCCGATACTAGAATCGCCACCATACTTGTCTCAAACATTCCCGAGGCGCCGGAGCCCATGCTTCCGATCAGGTCTACCGGGGCGATCTGGCCTGTAGCCAGCATAATCACCGCGCCGGAAATAATGCCTCCGATCAAAACCACAAATACATTGATACCTGCGATCCCTCCGATCAGAACCAGCACATAGGGGATCACCTGGATCAGATTGTAATCCTGGGACACCGCCCCGTTCAGGTCCGTGCGCAGAGAAAGCGCTAAAATCAGAACCAGGGTTGCCAGAGCCGCCGGAAAGGCGATGCCGAAATTCTCCCGGAATTTATCCCTCATGGCGCACCCCTGGCCGTTGCAGGCCGCAATCGTCGTGTCGGAAATAAAAGACAGATTGTCCCCGAACATCGCTCCTCCCATGACGGAACCCACGCACAGGGCCTGGTCAAACCCGGAGGCCGCGGACACTGCCACCGCAATGGGGGTGATCAGCGTGATCGTGCCCACAGAGGTTCCCATGGCCGTAGATACGAAACAGGCAACCACAAACAGCACCGCCACCGCATACCTGGTCGGAATCAAAGACAGCATAAAGTAGGCAACGCTCTCCGCGCTGCTCCTGCCCACCACGCCCACAAAGGCGCCGGCTGTCAGGAAAATGAGAATCATGGTAATAATGTTTTTGTCTGCCAGCCCCTGCGCCATGACCTCCAGCTTGTCATCAAACGTTAACGCTCTGTTCTGCAGGCAGGCCACAAGGATTGCCGCCATAAAAGCAATGACAATCGGAATGTTATAAAATCCCATGGGGATCTTCAATACGTACTCAAACAAAATGCCCAGTCCCAGATATAACACCAGGAACACGCCGATCGGCAGTAATGCAATAGGATTATTCTTTTTCATTTCTTTCCCTTTCCTCTGTAGAAGTTGATGCTATTTAATGGTTTCAGTGTCAAAAGCCCGAATTCACGTCATGCTTGCGTGACAGTGGATGAGAGGCTTTATGACACGCCTGGAAATGAGGAAGAAGTGGGGAAGGGGCCCCGCGGATTCCGAATTTCCAGGCGGATTGTGAAAGCGCTGTGCGCATAACAATCCGTAAACCAGTTTTGACACCTAAATCATTTAATCTTTTTTTGATATTTTGACAGCAGGCTGTCCAGATACACGGATTTAAACTGTTTGCTGGCCAGCGCCTGTTTAAGCGGCGGCAGCTTCAAAATCGTGCCGAAGACTGCGGCCATGGCCCTGTGGTTCGCAAACGCTTGATTGTCAAATACAAGGTTCTGCAGCGTCCCCTTCTCGATGGCCTGAAGCACGAAGCGGTGGGTACTGTTTACCGGAGTGATGACCTGTACGGGCCTCCTCTCCAGTTTGATGGCATCCTTTGGACAGTTTCTGGCACAGACGCCGCATCCCAGGCAGATTTCCTCATCAATCACAGGGCGCCTTTTTTTCGATCCGTCCGGATTCTCCTGTTCTTCCATCCTGATAGCCAGAATCGGACATACTTTAGCGCATTTTCCACAGCCAACGCACGTATCCTGCGTTACCTTGGGAATATAATTGGTGGTGGCCACAGGCTGCATAGGTGAAAATTTTCTGGCCGCCTGCAGTGCCTCGCAGCAGCAGCCACAGCAGTTGCAGATAAAGGCCGGATGCTCCCTCACATTTTCCCCGATCTGCACCAGGTTACTCTCATACGACAGCTCCAGAACCTCCTTGGCCTCCTCCTTGGAGATCAGCCTCGCATAGTCCCCATGCTCCGCCAGGGAACGGGCCACATTGTCAAAGGTCAGGCATACGTCCCACGGTGCGTTGATCTCACAGGGATGACCCGCATGGTACATTTTGTGACGGCAGTAGCAGGTGCCAAGACCGATATATTTGGCCTCCTCAATGATATGGGTGGCTCTCTCATAGTCCAAAATATGATTTGTCTTGTCATTTGTCAGCACCGGCTCCTGGACATACACCCTTCCAAGCCTGGTTTCTGTGGCGAAAAACAGATCCTTGACGAAATCCTCCTCCACATTCATGTATTGATAATACAATTCCGCCAGATACTTCTGGTCAATATCTCCCCTGGTCCGCATCAAAGCAAACTCAATAAAACCGGCCATAGGCGGCGGCATAACAAACTGGCGCTGTCCGTGATAGTCAGAATCCACCAGAAGCGCTTTCTCACAGAGGTGATCCAGCAGCTTCTCCGCCTTTGCCTCCGTTGTTCCCCAGATCTTTGCCGCCTTCTTTAACGTGAAGGGGCGTACCGGAAGCAGCGCTACCCATTTTGCCTCCTTCTCCGTATACAGCACCTGAAGGATCTTGTATAAGGTTTCAGAAGGCGGCGCCCCCTGTGTGAACCAATTAATCCGCTCTTCCAGGCTCTTATACGCGTCCTTCGTTGTCAGATGTCCCATCGTATTCCTCCTTTCCTTTTCGCAAACGCAGCGTTACGGTTACTCCGCTCACAGTAACAACGCAGCGCCTTCATTACTCTTCCCCTATCTTACACCAGCGGAAATCATCTGTCAATTTGACGCAGACGGCTGTGGTAACCGTATCCAAATCCTTATTTTTCTGCTACAATATTCCTGACTAAAAAATCTTTCTATCCCAACGGAGGTAGCTGCATGAAGGAATACCAAACCCTTTCCCACTGTTTTTCCCCGGTTTTCGACGAGCATTCAAAGATCCTGATCCTGGGCACCTTTCCCTCCGTCAAATCCCGGGAAATCAATTTTTACTACGGCCATCCCCAGAATCGTTTCTGGCGTGTGCTGGCCGCGCTGCAAAAGGTTCCCGTTCCCCAGAGTATCGATGAGAAAAAGCAGTTCCTGTTAGCAAACCATATCGCCATATGGGATGTGATCTCCCAATGCGATATTATTGGCTCCAGTGACAGCTCCATCAAAAATGTCATTCCCGCCGACCTTTCCCTGATCCTTAAAAAAGCTCCCATCCGGAACATTTACGGAAACGGCCAGAAGGCCTGCGATCTGTACCGCAGGTACACACTTCCCCTGACGGGGCGTGAAATCATTAAGCTTCCATCGACCAGCCCCGCCAACGCCGCCTGGCAGATGGACCGCTTGCTAAAAGCCTGGAGCGCCATAAAACAAGATTTATAAAGACGCTTGTCAAGGCCCCCCAATTCCTTTATAATAAATAACGCAAAAAACTGTGATTACCGTTTAGCACAAAGCTTTACATAAACGGCAGACCCTTCTGAAAGTGACGGTAAAGAAACTTTCAGAGTAAACGAAGCTAGGAGGAAAATCTTTGAAAAACGAAGTTGTTATCGTACTGGATTTTGGCGGCCAGTATAATCAGCTGGTCGCCAGGCGTGTAAGAGAGTGTAACGTTTACTGTGAAATCTACTCTTACAAAACAGATATTGAAAAAATCAAGGCGATGAATCCCAAGGGAATCATCCTCACCGGAGGGCCGAACAGCTGCTACGAAGCGGACTCTCCCACCTACTCCGCCGAGCTGTTCAAAATGGGCGTCCCCGTTCTGGGACTTTGCTATGGAGCCCAGCTCATGATGCACGTTTTGGGCGGCAAGGTAGAACGCGCCAATGTACGAGAATATGGCAAAACCGAAGTTCTCATTGACAAGCAGGACTCTAAGATATTTCAGGGTGTCTCACCCCGCACTATCTGCTGGATGAGCCACTTTGACTACATTTCCCAGACTGCCCCAGGTTTTTCCATCACCGCCCACACAGCGGACTGCCCGGTGGCAGCAGCGGAAAATGCCGCGGAAGCCCTTTACGCGATCCAGTTCCATCCGGAAGTGCTTCACACAGCCCAGGGAAAGGAAATGCTCCACAACTTTGTCTACAATGTCTGCGGCTGCGCCGGGGATTGGAAAATGGACTCCTTTGTGGAACATTCCATCCGCGAAATCCGCCAGAAGGTAGGCTCCGGAAAGGTGCTCTGCGCTCTCTCCGGCGGTGTAGACTCCTCCGTAGCTGCCGTGCTGCTCTCCAAGGCTGTGGGCGACCAGCTCACCTGCGTCTTTGTGGACCACGGCCTTCTGCGCAAAAACGAGGGCGACGAGGTGGAGGCCGTTTTCGGCCCGAACGGCGCTTATAACCTGAATTTTATCCGCGTAAACGCCCAGGAACGCTTTTATGGTAAGCTTGCGGGGGTGACAGAGCCGGAGAAAAAGAGAAAGATCATCGGTGAAGAATTCATCCGCGTTTTTGAGGAAGAGGCAAAGAAAATCGGCGCCGTAGATTTCCTGGTACAGGGAACCATCTACCCTGACGTGGTCGAGAGCGGCCTGGGCGGCGAATCTGCCGTAATCAAATCCCACCACAACGTGGGCGGCCTTCCCTCCTGCGTGGACTTTAAAGAAATCCTGGAGCCGCTGCGCGACCTGTTTAAGGACGAAGTCCGCAAGGCAGGCCTGGAGCTTGGCATCCCGGAGCACCTGGTATTCCGCCAGCCCTTCCCCGGCCCCGGCCTGGGCGTCCGCATCATCGGTGAGGTCACCGCCGAGAAGGTAAAAATTGTCCAGGACGCAGACGCCATCTACCGGGAAGAAATCGCCAACGCCGGACTGGATCGGTGCATCGGCCAGTATTTTGCGGCGCTGACCAATATGCAGTCTGTGGGCGTCATGGGGGATGAAAGAACTTACGACTACGCAATTGCCCTGCGGGCAGTTAACACCATCGACTTTATGACGGCGGAATCCGCCGAACTCCCCTGGAGCGTACTCCAAAAGGTGACGAGCCGTATTATCAACGAAGTATCCCATGTAAACAGAGTTCTGTATGATATTACGAGCAAGCCGCCTGGAACGATTGAATTCGAATAAAGCGAAAAAGCATCCTAGGCCATCACCTCTGCGTTTGCATGGTGATGGCCTTACTATATAGGATCAATCGCTGGGAGCTTTTTGAAAACGACACAAACCGTCATTTGTGTTGTTCCGTTTCACATCGGCTTTCCGTATAATAAAGCCATCAAATACAGGAGGCAATGATGATGAACACAGATAAAATTTATGCAGAACAGCTCGCTAACGAGTATGCGCCCAAAGACACCTCAAAGGTAATCGCACTTCGCAAATTAGATGCAAGAGCAAAATTGCCCGCCACGATTTTCACTTATACATTTGTTATTATTGCCGCCTTGGTCACAGGGGTAGGAATGTGTCTCTCCATGAATGTGATCGGAGGCGGCACTACTGCAATGTCTGTTTTGGGTGTTATTGTTGGAATTGTCGGGCTTTTGGGAATGGGGATCAACTATCCGATCTATAAAAAAATGCTGGCAAACAGCAAACAAAAGTATGCTTTTGAGATCATGCAGCTTGCTAAGGAAATCAGCGAGAATTAAGTATGAAACGGGCAAAGATGATTCAGAAACGAATACTGTATCCGTCTAAATGGGTATTGCTTATTGTTCCGTTCATTTCCTTTGCCGCACTCATTTTCATCTTTATATATGAGAAAACAGAGAGTATGCTGGCATATCCTATGTATTGCGTACTCTCTTACTATTTTATGAAACGGATATCCTCTTCGTGAAAATGATATACACTGATCCATGCTGTCAGAAATGCTGCTATATAGCTTGAAGGTAAGAAAGGGGCAAAATGGAATGAACAAAAATGAAAGTAAGTATTTTAATACTGCCGTTAAAATGGATCAGGCTTTTTTGGCACTTCTGGAACAGAGAGAGTTTGCTTACATAACCGTGAAAGAAATCTGCGAAAAAGCAGGGGGAAATCGTTCTACCTTTTACCTTCATTATGAAACCTTAGAAGACCTGCTCTCAGAAGGTGTGGAATATATGAATGAACAATTCCTTGCTTATATGAAACAAGATGCAGAGGTTTTTATGACAAGAATCAGGGAGTATCCACTAAGCGAATTATATCTAATAACGCCAATGTATCTGACGCCCTATTTGAATTATATAAAGGAACATAAGCACCTTTTTCTGACAGCAACGAAAAATGCAAACGCTTTACGTTTGGAAGACAGTTATAACCATCTGTTTCATTTTGTGTTTCTGCCAATCTTAGAGCGCTATCAGGTGCCAGATGAATCCAGGAACTATATGATGGCATTTTATGTTCAGGGGCTTATGGCAATCATTACACAGTGGTTAAAAAATGATTGCAAAGATACCCTAGAACAGATCATAGACGTGATGCAAAGATGTGTAAGGCAGCCGCCAAATAAGAAAGAGGCAATGATATAAATGGGCAGGCCCTAAAATAGCATCTTGTGACATGAAGCCCTATCCTGTAGCAAGCCACAGGATAGGGCCTGGCTGATTACTTTTCTTCCTTTTTATATAAATACTGGCGAAAAGCCTCTGCGATGTAATCGCAGCTTCCTGCTCCGTATTTTGTATCGGTTACCGTTTTCAGATAATCATTGGAATATACGTCCAGGATCAGCCTGCAATAATGCGTATCATCCCCAACCAATTCAGAAGGCGCATTCCCTTGCGCATAGGCAATGATCGATTTTACAATATCCTGGATCTTGTCTGAAGCCGCATCCTCACCCTTGTGGGAAGCTAACTGGAAGAACCGATCCTCTTCCAGCATTTCTTTCGGTATTTGCGCATACCAATGATCCATGATTTCAGAAAAATGCTCCAGATTCTGCTTCATTTCTTCCGTATATTTTTCGATACTTCCAAATTGTTGAATAGCAAGCTTCGCTACCTTTTCTTCATCCTCTTTGATTTTCTGAATGAACAGGTCAAAGTTTTCAACACTTCCCCAGTGCTTCACTACTTCTTCTGTCTGGTTGGACTTGAAATCCTCCAACGCATGGATATACTCGGACAGATCAAATTCCTTAAAGCTCATGCATTGCTCTCCTTTCTCTAAGCGGCCAAGGAGCTGTATCAGTCTGTCCATCCGGCTGCGCTTTAAAAGAAGCAGCTCTTTTTGTCTCCTGAACGCCGCGATCCTGTCAAAATCGGGGTTTTCGAGAATTTCCCGAATATCCTTCAATGGAAAGCCTAATTCCTTAAAGAACAGGATCTGCTGAAGCTCCTGCAATGCTTCGTCATCGTATAAACGGTAGCCGGACGGCGTGCGTCCGCTTGGTTTCAGCAGCCCGATCTCATCATAATATTGCAGCGTGCGTATGCTGATGCCTGTTATTTGCGCCACCTGACTGATCGTTCTCATTCTTTCCAGCTCCTTACTGTAAAAATTTCCCGGGTAGTTTCTGGAGAAACACAATAGAAATCGCCGGCCCTATCCACTCTGCTTCCTTGCTCCCATAAACAGAATAGCGTATCACGTTACGTCAGAGTCAATACTTTTTTATAGAAAATGACAGGCTTCTGTGGTACACTTGAAGCGGTCAAATGTCCTGCGAAACGCACGCTCTAGAAGGAGGTTTTTATGGGATTCTGGTTTTTTATGCTGCTTATGGATCTGTTGATTCCTGTTACCATGCTCGGTTATGGGAGATTTTTTCTAAAAAGAGCCCCCAAAAACATCAATTCTGCATTTGGGTACCGGACGTCCCGGTCTATGAAAAATAAAGACACCTGGGAATTTGCCCATAAATATTGCGGTAAGATATGGTATGTCTCTGGACTGCTTATGCTGCCAGTCACTGTCCTGC
Source organism: Lachnospiraceae bacterium UBA3316 (assembly GCA_002361955.1). Lineage (GTDB taxonomy): Bacteria > Bacillota > Clostridia > Lachnospirales > Lachnospiraceae > Hominisplanchenecus_A. The sequence continues at coordinate 43,675 of DESK01000020.1, read as the reverse complement.
TTATGCTTTTTGTGATCGGAAAAAGTGCGGACTGTGTGGGAACTGTCGGCGGGATCATCTGCGCAGTGCAGCTCATTCCTCTCATTGGCTCCACTTTTCCGACAGAGCTGGCGCTGAAAAAGAATTTCGATAAAAACGGAAAACGCATCCGCAAACAGGAGATTTGATTCGTTGCCTGCGGGAATACACGGCACATATTTATGGAAGATCATAAACCGGCAGACGGAGGATTCCCCGTCTGCCCTGCTATTTACCAGAAATAACCGCTTCCCCAATCAGCACTTCCTTCCCCCGGAACGCGAACCCGTACTTCCGTATCCGTTCGTCCGGGATTCCCTTGGCCCGGAGAGAGGCGGCATAGTCCTTTTCCTCGATCTGTTTTAGCGCCGCCTGGACGGTATCCGAAAGCTCTTTTTCATCCTCCGTATCCTGTACCTTAAATTCTATTAGAATAGCATCATCCTCCTTTTTTCTCGGCTCCAGCATCACATCATATCTTCCGAAGCCGCTCTCCCGGTTGGAAGTCAAAATATATCTGTCACTCAAATCCACCATTAATCCAAGAACAAAGCCATGGTAGAACCGTTCCGGTTCTTCATATGATGGATTTGCGCCTGTGTCAAAATAGCTGAACGTTGCCAGCGCTACCCGGTTCATATAAAGATTCATTGCCTTTACGTCATTCAACAGCAATGCCCTGATAAAATCATTATAAGCAGATGAAACACTTCCAAACCATCTACGGATCATCCCCCGGAACATGGTCTTTACTTCAAAGTTTGTCAGCTCCAGCTCATATTCTTCCCTCCACTCCCCAAACTCTGTCATCCGGGTTTCAAACCTTTTCACCTTCAAATATCCGCTGGCAAGCAAAAGGCTCCAGATCGCCTGCTCACTGCCGTCTAACTGGCTGTAGACGATCTGCTCATCCATCTCCGTACACAGTGTCCCTCCCTGTAGTAAATCCTCAAAAGATTTCTTGAGCTCCCTGCTTCCTTCCCGGATCAGTTTTCCTACCAGGCTGTTGGAGCTGGTATTCGCCCAGTATGCCCCCAATTTTTTCTTACTCAGATAATTTAAAATCGACCACGGGTTATAAATATCGGTAGTACTTCCGAACGTGAAGCCATCATACCACTGTTTTACTTCCTCTTTCCTTTCAGACATCCCATATTCATCCAGTGCAGCAAAAACCTCTTCTTCCGTAAACCCAAAGCTGTCTGCATATTCGTCTGAAGTAATCGTCACAACATTCAGGTTATTCAAGTCCGAAAAGATCGACTCCTTACTCACTCTGGTAATCCCCGTCATAAGGGCCCGTTCCAGATAAGGGTTCGTTTTAAAGGTGGAATTAAAAAGCCCCCGGATAAACTCCGACATCTCCTCCCAGTATCCGCCCACATACGCTTCCTGCAGGGGTGTATCATACTCATCCAGAAGAATGATGACCCTTTTTCCGTAATAACGGCTCATGTAGGCAGATAAATTCTTCAGGGACGCAGCCGCTATGGCGCTGTCCATCTCTTCTGAAATTCTCCGGAAGTTTTCTTTCTCCCTTTCGTTTAAAAGATCTCCCTCTAAAAGAAAATCGTGTTGATTGTATAATTCCTCAAGGATCATACAGAGCCTTTTCCTTGCCTGGTCATAGTTCGTCTCTTTCACATCCGCGAAACTGAGGAAGATGACCGGATATGTCCCCTGAAGCTTCCGGTACTTCTCATCCTCCCAGACAGACAGCCCCTCAAACAGTTCTCCCCTCTCTGCGTAATCCACCGAAAAAAACTGTGCCGTCATACTCATATTCAGCGTCTTCCCGAAACGTCTCGGCCGGGTAATCAGGGTTACTTCATCTTCTGCTTCCCACCATTCACGGATAAAAGCTGTTTTATCGATATAGAAAACATTTCTCGTTCTCATTCTCTCAAAATCCTGCCGTCCGATTGCTATTGTCCTTGCCATACCGTCACTTCCTTCCACTTTCGCCGTCTGCCTTTCTATCCAAAACGCCTTTTTAATTCATCCCGCAGATATTCATACCTCTGTCTCTTCTCTTCTTTCGCAAAATGCACTTCGCGGAACTGCTCCGGATTGTTTTCGTAATCCAGCACTTCCTCTCCAAACTGTTCGCTGGTCAGATCAAACACGCAGTCTCCCACCACATTATAGCAATGGTAGTTTCCTCCCTGCCTGGGAATTCCGTATACGTTTCCCCCAAAAATATCCTGCGCGAGAAACGCTGTGATGGAGCACTGCCCAAGGGTCCGGTTCTCCCGGCTCCAGCTTCCGCGCATTCTGGGAGCGCAGGTAGCTTCACACCAGATATCTGAAAGCGCATTGTATAAATCACGCGGCGTCCGGATTTTTCCATATTCCTCTGTAAGCGCTGGAACATCCGCCTGTTCCCAGCCATAAAAGTTTCCACCCATATTCTCTGTCTCTTCCTTCCTGTTTTTTCAGCTGTAATGGTTCCTGCGAGCAGTAAGTCCAGTGACGCGCTTGCGCGAACGTTTGGCGAATGCCGCAAGGATCAAATCCTCCTCAGCCCTACAACGCTGTAACCTTCATTCCCCGTTGCTACAGTGGGTTCTTTGCTTCCCCAATCAGCACTTCCTTCCCCCGGAACGCGAACCCGTACTTCCGTATCCGTCCGTCCGGGATTCCCTTGGCCCGGAGAGAGGCGGCGTAGTCCTTTTCCTCGATCTGTTTTAACGCTGCCTGGACGGTATCCTCCATGCTATTTTCCTTCTTCGGCTGGTGGATTTTAAATTCCAGGATGAACGCGTCATCTTCTGTATGAAGCGGTTCCAGCATCACATCATACCGGCCAAAGCCGCTTTCCCGGTTAGAAGTCAGAAGGTATCTCTCACACAGATCCACCAGCAGCCCCAGCACAAAGCCGTGATAAAACCGTTCCGGCTCCGGGCCGAAAGGGGATTTTCCCGTGTCAAAATAGCTGAACATACTCAGGGACATCCTGTTCATGTACTCATTCATGGCGTCCAGGTCTCCCAGAAGCAGCGCTTTCACAAATTCGTTATAATTTCCATCCCCTTTGGCGAACCAGCCGTGGATCATCGTCTCGAACATGATCTTTACTTCCTTGTTCGTCAGCGCCAGCTCATAAGAAAGCCTACCTGTCCTCTCGGAAAACTCTGTCCCTGCCACCTTCAGGTAGCCGCTGGCCAGAAGAAGACTCCAGATCGCATTCTCATCTTCGGATAACTGGTTATAAACGACTTGTTCATCCAGCCAGACACGAAGCGTTTTTCCCTGCATCAGCTCTTCAAAATTCTGCTTGATATTTTTATTTCCTTCCCGGATCAGCTTCCCTACCAGGCTGTTGGAGCTGGTGTGCGCCCAGTAGGTTGTCAGCCTTTTTTTATCCAGAAAGTTCAGGATTGACCAGGGATTATAAATATCTGTCCTGTCTCCAAATGTAAATCCGTCATACCATCTTTTCACATCTTCTTTCATCCCGGACAGGCTAAACTCATCTAATGCGCAGAAGACTTCCTCCTCTGTAAAGCCAAAACTGTCCTCATATTTTTCGGAAGTTGTCGTCACGACTTCCAGATTATTCAGATCTGAAAAAATGGACTCCTTACTCACCCTTGTAATCCCCGTCATAACCGCCCGTTCCAGATAAGGGTTCGTCTTAAACGCCGCATTGAACATGCTTCTGGTAAAATAGACGAGTTCTTCCCAGTAACCATTCACATACGCTTCCTGCATCGGCGTGTCATACTCATCCAGAAGAATAATGACCTTCTTCCCGTAATAGCGGCTTAGGAAACCCGCCATTTTATGGATCGCCATTGTAGCTACAACCTCTGACATATTCATAGAAATACTTCGGAAATATTTCTGGTCCTCCTCTGTCAGCAGAGCCGTTTCCATCAGGAAATGATTCTTATTGTACAGGTCAATCAGAATCTGATAAATTCTTTGCTTTGTCATCTCATAATTCCTCTCTTTTACATTTGCAAAAGAAAGGCTGATGACCGGATACGTCCCCTGAAGCTTCCGGTACTTCTCATCCTCCCAGATGGAAAGCCCTTCAAACAGATCACTCCGTCCAGCATACTCCACCGAAAAAAACTGCTCCGTCATACTCATGTTCAGTGTCTTTCCAAAACGCCTCGGCCGGGTAATCAGGGTTACGCTGTCTCCCCTGTTCCACCATTCTTTTATGAAATTTGTCTTATCAATGTAAAACCAGTCATTCTTCCGAATCTCTTCAAAATTCTGGTGTCCGATGCTGACCGTCCTTGCCATACCGTCACTTCCCTTCCACTTTCGCCGCCAATCTTCTTCTGCCTGAAACGCCCAAAGGGCTTTTTTCCATTATACCCAATCCTCTCTTACTTTTCTATAGAGAGGGCCCCTTTTCATCAAATCTTTTTTACGATGTATCTTATTATTATATGAAACCTTTTCACTCTGACGCCTTAAAGTTATAAATGGGCTTCATAATATCAATGATATCCACGGATTCCCGTATCACATCTATCACGTCTTCTATGGACTTATAGGCAAAGGGCGCTTCGTCCAGGGTTGCTTCATTGACGGAAGTGGTATAAATCCCTTTCATAGCTTCTTTGTATACCTCCATGCTGAGGGTTTCTTTGGCCTTCGTCCGAGACATCAGCCTCCCTGCCCCATGGGGCGCTGAAAAGTTCCATTCCGGGTTTCCTCTTCCCACTGCCAGCACACTTCCGTCTCTCATGTTCATGGGAATCAGTACTTTTTCTCCCTTGTGAGCGGCAATCGCCCCCTTACGAAGGATCATTTCATCCACATCAATGTAGTTGTGAATCGTATGAAATCCATCATTTCCTTCCAGGCCGCATCGCTCCAGCAAGATCTCTGCCAATAGCTCTCTGTTTCTGAGGGCAAATTTCTGGCAGATATCCACATCATGCAGATAGTCCTCAAAATAGTTTCCATACAGATAACAGAGGTCTTCCGGAATCTCCAGTGGTTTATTCATCCAATACAGCTCCTTCAGCGCCTGCTGTATTTCCTTTCTCCGGCCCGCGGCTTTGTATTCTTCGATCAGAGCCTCTCTCTTTTTGAAGTATTCTTCTTTTCCCTGATGCAGCTCGACTGCCAGCCGCTGGTAGATCTCCGCCACCTGTTTTCCCAGATTGCGGCTTCCCGTATGGATCACAAGATACTTCGTTCCATCTGACGCCCGGTCGATCTCAATAAAATGGTTGCCGCCGCCCAATGTACCCAGGCTTCTTTCGATCCATTTTGTATTCTGCAGGGAACGGTAACAGCGAAGCGCTGTCAGATCAAACCTCTCCCGCCTCCCTTCCCATGCGTTTTGTCCTGATGGAATAAAATGGCATGCCTCATCAAAGCGTTCCAGATCGATCTCCTGGCTTCCGAGGTTTACCGTATACATCCCGCAGCCTATATCCACCCCCACAACATTGGGAACTGCTTTCCCATTGACAGTCATAGTGGTTCCAATCGTGCATCCCTTTCCCGCATGGACGTCCGGCATGATCCTGACACGGCAGCCTTCCGTAAAGTCCTGGTCACACATTCTGCGAATCTGCCCGACTGCTTCTTCCTCTATAATCGTTGCATAGCAAATGGCTGTCGCCTTTGCCCCTCTGATCTCCAGCATCGCTGTTTCTCCTTTCCTATGATACAAAAAAACCGCCTATCCATAAGATAAGCGGTCAATGATCAAACTCTGTTCCACCTGATTTCAGCCCGTATGCTTCCATCTGCTTAACTTATAGGATCGTACGCAAAAGAAACTATGTTCTTTACTGAGAACACAGCGCCTTTCACTCCTATGCAGATGTCCAGATATCCTTGCTGTCATCCTGTTTCTTTCCCTTCCCGGACCTTTCCTGTCCGTGTTGTTCCTTTCCCCCACTATAACACAGAAAGCGGTGCTTGTCATTATACGATTCTAAAAAATATCGATCTTTCCAAAGAAAGCGGCCGTTTCCGACCGCTCCCTTGGGTTTTTCTATTAAGTTACATTATTAGCGTTGAAAATCCTTCTTAGAACTCTATGATCTTCTCAGCTGCGTACTGAAGGATCATCACTGCGTCGCTTGTGTCGGCTTTTCCGTCTCTGTTCACATCTGCGCTGGCTGCCGCCTCATCAGATAAGCCATTCAGCTCAGCCGCAAAGCGGAGCACTGCCGCGCTGTCATCTGTAGCGATCTTTCCGTCACCGTTCACATCGCCCAGAAGCCTTGCATCAGCCAGCTTAAGAGTCAGAGTTCTCACTGCGCCATCAATTTCATCCTGCGTAGCGATCGGGTCGTCATAGATGATCTGTGCGTCGTCAACTTCCTTCTGCAGTCCGTCAATGCTCTCAGCCACATAAGCTGCCGCATTTGCCAGCACTTCATTGGCCTTTTTCAGCATAGCTTTCAGCGCTGCCTTATTGCCCTTGATCTGCAGGCCGATGATCGCGTTGATCAAGCCCTCATAAGCGTTTTTGATTGCATCGTCGTCTCTGTTTGAATCTGCTGCGACTTTTTCTGCTTCCTCGATAGCCTTTTTCAGCTCATCCAGGCTTTCCTCTGTGTAGGGGCCATCCAGCAGGCTCTTCGCCGCCTCGATCAGGCTCTCCAGTGAGGTAAGGTCCGCTGACTTCGCCAGCTTAAACATTTCATCTAAGATCGCATAAGCAGTCTCATCTGTCTCTGCTTGAGACGCCTCTTCCTTATTAAGAATTACTTTTCCACTTTCCACTGCTGCTGCCAGGGCTTCCGTATTTTCGAAATCCTTTCCAACAGCAAGAATCTTTTCAGCCTCGTCAATGGCTACCTGCAAATGAAGCTTCTGTACGCCATACTGCAGGCTGCCGATGGCTTTTACAAGGCCTGTCACTGCCTGGTTCATAGCTTCCTTGGATGCATTTGCGTCCTCGAGAACTGCCTTAGCCGCCTCGAGAGCTGTCTCCAGGGCCGCTGCGCTCTTTTTGTCGTATACAGAAAGATCCTGTTTTGCCCAGACGTCATACAGCTTCTGCAGCTGCTCCCTTACCATATTTCCGTTCTTGTAGCTTACGGTATAGGTTTCTGTCTTCAGTCCGTCCTCGGATGTGATCATAAAGGTGGTCACCTGATCAATATCTGCCGCCTGGATCATGGTCACAGACGCGTTCTGATCTGCTGTGAAGGAAACCTCCGGCATCTCACCGTCTTTCAGTTCTACCGTGTAGCTGTGGGTCGCCGGATCAAAGCCCTCAACGGCCTTTCCGTCCACAGACATTCCCGTTACCTGGAACTCACTGTTTTCTGTCGTAAGCTTCTCGTAAGCGCCCATCTCTGTGATCGCCAGGCACTTCTCTTCCGCCGCTTTCATGCGGATACGGATCGCGCAGGTACGTACAGAATCAAAGGTGAAGTAGCAGGTCTCTGTAGCTGACAGCTCCTCCGGAGCGACAAGGGCAAGGTTCGTCACCGGTTTCCAGTTCTCATCCAGTCCTGTGGGATGATCCGTTCCTACCCTATCCGGATTCTTCGGACGCGTGTTAAAGTAGTCTCCGTCATAATATTCAATCGTATATTCTGTCGGAAGGCTTGCGCCGTGGTCTGTGTAGAAATCAATCTCCAGGTTGTCGATAAACTTATAAGTTACTTCTTCCAGACCGAAGATGATACCGGCCCAGTCTTCATCTCTATGGCCTGAAGTCCAGTTACACCAGCGGTTGTTGTCGCTCTCCACGCGGGAAACAATATTGTCGTTCAGCTCAGAGGCTGAGTCTTTAGATGATCCCTGATCATTTGTAAAGGACGCGATACCAAGAGGCAGATAGAAGCCATTCTTATATCCTGTAAACTTATCGCCCTTTCTCACATCCGCAGATACACGGACCGTCGCCTGCACTGCATGGACGCTTCCGTCTACCTTCTGGTCTGTCACGGTTCCTTTCACTGTCACGATCTTTCCGTCTTCTGTGAACAGCTCCTGGGGATGCTCTTCCCATACTACCGGAAGCTCATCAGTGGTTCCGTCACTGTAGTACGCCTTTGCCTTTGCCGGCAGCTCCGGAATCGTTCCAAGAGGTGTCGCGCAGGAGAACTGCTGTACGCCCAGGATACCCTTTACGGTTACCTGTGCTTCCGGACGAAGCTCCTGTCCCTCTACACTTCCTTTTACGGTAAAGCTTCCGTATTTTCCGTACTTCTCAGGATCGATCTCATCCCAGGTAACGGGTACCTGTTTCGCAAGGCCCTTATCAAAGGTCGCCTTCACCTTTGCCGGGAGAACAGGCTCCTGTCCCTTTATAGTAAGTACGCTTACCTGCTCATAGCCGGTGATCACCTTCGGCTCTGTATTTTCCTGAATGGTCAGTACCAGCTCATTGGACTCCACAGTCACGCCCTGGTAGGAAACTTCTGCCTTCAGGGTCGTCGTTCCTGCCCAGTACGCGTAGATGCTGCCGTCTTTCCACTCAGCGATTTCCGGGTTGCCTACAGTATACTTCACATCCAGCACACCGTTTGAGAGAACTTTGCCATCCTGAAGCTTTGCTGTCAGGCTGACCGGCATCACGTCGTCCTCTGTCAGAAGCGTCTTTTCAACCTGAATCTCTGCCTCATTCAGTACGGGAGCCGCCTCACGGAACTCGATGGTGTAGTTCTTTCTTGTCTTTCCGTCTTCCGATACCACCTGTACTACCGTCGCCTCGTTGTTGGACAGCGCCGGAACTACAAATACAGATGCGTTCTCGTCTTCTGCCTCTGCTGTCACCTGGGGCACTTCCGCGCCAAACGGAAGCTCCATGGTATAGTAATCCTTGCCAGATGAGAATCCTTCCAGATCCTCCCCGTTTACTTTGATCGCGCTCAGTGCAGCGGAAGTGCCGCTCACGATCCTGTTATCCTTTTGATATACATGTACTTCTGTGATTCCTGCTGACAGCTTCTGATCATTGTGAAGATTCCAGCGGATAAACTTTGCAGTCACAGTGTCAAATGTAAAGAGATTCAGTTTGTCTGCTTTCAGGTCTGCTTTGTTGCTGATGCTCTGGTTTTCTACATTCTGCCAGTTTTCACCGTCCATACTGTAGGAAACCGTCACGGTATCCGGCATATCCATAGCGGAATCGCCCCAGCTGTTTGTCCAGAAGTCTATGCCGACCTTTCCTGTACTGATCGGTTCCTCAAACTCCAGCTGCATCCACTCGTCTGCTTCATAATGTCCCCATGCAATCCAGCGTCCGCCTGCCGGGCCGCCTGTGTAGTAGATGCCGCCGTCATTGATAGCGCTGACAGGATCATTTCCGTTGGGCTGCACCCAGGAAGCTTTGGGAATCGGATATGTACCGTTTTTCCTTGCAATATCGGCGCCGTCCACTTCCTCTCTCTCCGCTACACGAACGGAAGCTGTGACAGGCTCTGCCACTCCTTCTGCCTGGCCGCTTACCGTAAAGCTGCCCGCCTGGGCTACCTGGTCTTCTGTAACCTCCTCCCAGGTTACCGGAAGCTCTTCCTCCGCACCTGTGTTCAGGATGGAAACTACGGTCTCCGGAAGCTTCGGAAGCTCGCCCACTCCGGTCACGATATGGATCGGACGGATGCCAAGAGATTCTGTGACAACGAGCTGCAGGCTTACCCGGTCTCCCGTATCCTTTACGGTACCTTCTACAGTCACTGCCCCGACAGTATTCAGGCTGTCCGCCGGGATCTCATCCCAGGTTACTTCTTTTTCTTCTTTTCTTTCACTGCTGTAAACAGCGGTAACCTTTTCCGGAAGAACAGGCGTCTCGCCCTTTCTTACGTAAATCGTATCAAGAGCCTCATATCCCAGAAGCTGCTCTTCCTCTGATTTCTCCGCCGTAAATACCTTTGCCTGATCGGAATTCAGTCCTGTGGACACTGCCTTTACTGTAAAGCTGCCCGCCTCATCCGTTGACTGCACGATCACCATAGCCTTACCGCTGTAAGCTTTTCTTTCATTTCCCTTGTAGCTCTGTGTCACTTCTGTGGCGTCTCCGTTATCCACACCAACGATCTTTCCGTCTCCGGAAATCTGGAATTTTACGTTGTTTGTAGCGGTAGGAACCACATTTCCGTCCTTATCCAGGATCTCTACCAGCATATAAGACAGATCCAGTCCGTCTGCTGTGATAACCTCACGGTCCGGTGTCAGTCTTACCTGGGCCGGCTCGCCTGCAGTCTTTACCACATCCTCAGCGATCACATTGCCGTCCAGATCCTTCGCTACAGCCTTCAGCTCGCCCGGCTCATAGACTACCTGCCACTCCAGGTAAATATGACCCGTATCTGCCTCCTGATAAGGTCTTCCGTCGCTTGTCTGTTTCTGCTCAAACGCTTTTTCACCGAGGCTCTCCCCATTCAGGAACAGCTCTACGCTGGCTGCGTTGGAGTATGCCTGCACTTTGATTTTTCCGTTTGATTTGATGCTGTCATCATTCTCCCAGTTCCAGTGGGGAAGCAGGTGTACCATGGGGTTCTCTTCCACTGAGGTCCACTGGCTCTGATAAATATAATACGCATCCTTCGGGATACCTGCCGTATCTACTGCTCCGAAATAAGAGCTCTTCGACGGATAACCGTAAGGAGTCGGCTCGCCGATGTAGTCAAAACCTGTCCACACGAACTCACCCATGACAAACTTCCTGTCACGGTTTGCCTTCCAGGCATTTTCCGCGGAACGTCCCCAGCCTACGGTATCACCATCGTCATAGCTGCTGCGGATCTGTTTGCTGTCATCCTTTTTATAAAATCCACGGCTGCGGATTGCGGAAGACGTCTCCGTTCCCATGATGATCCAGTCCGGATACTCCGCATGGGCGGCGTCGTAGCTGGCCTCACCATAGTTGAAGCCCACAACTCCCGTCACATTCGCGACCTTTTTCATGCCTGTATCCCAGAAACCGCCGATAAAGTTGTTGAAGCCTTCGGTGGCCGGTCTGGTCGGATCTACTTCCGCCACCCAGTTCACCAGCTTCGTGGCTGTGCCTACGCTGGCATTTACGATCTCATTTCCGATGGACCACAGGATGATACAGGGATCATTCTTTCCACGGTTTACCATGTTTTTAATATCGAACTCTGCCCAGGTCTGTCCTTCCTTTGCATCCGGATGGGTCGCGGCCTTGCTGAAGAAACGTGCGTAGTCCTTCGATCTCTTCGCGGATTCCCAACAGTCAAAGGCTTCGTCGATGACCATCAGGCCCAGCTTATTACAGATCTCGATCAGCTCGTCTGCTGCCGGGTTGTGGGTTACACGGATGGCGTTGACGCCCATGCTCTTCATGGTTTCCATCTGACGCTCGATGGCACGGTAGTTTGCCACTGCGCCCAGGGCTCCCTGGTCATGGTGCATGCACATTCCGTTCAGCTTCATGTACTCGCCGTTCAGGTAAAAGCCTTCATTCTTATCCATGGTAACCCAGCGGAAGCCAAAGGTAGTCTCATACGTATCCACCACGGTTCCGTCTACGGAGACCTCACTGATCATCTCATAGAGATTCGGGTCGCCCACACTCCAAAGCTCGGGCTTCTCTGTGTTGATCGTCTGTTCAAAGGTTACTACATCGCCTGCCGCGATCTCCTTGGCCTCTGTGGTAACCGGCTCGGAGAACTGATTGCCCTCGCTGTCATAAATTGTGGAGATCACCACTGCGTCTGCCGGAAGCTCTCCGTCATTTGCCACCTTTGTCTCTACAGTGACAACGGCCTCGTCCTTGGCGTAATGCTCTTCCAGATCAGGTGTCTTCACAAAGGTGCCGTAGCGCTCCACGTGGACGTCGTCTGTCACCACCAGGTTTACATTTCGGTAGATTCCGCTTCCGGAATACCAGCGGCTGCTAGGCTGCTCGTTGTTGACTCTCACTGCGATGACATTTTCCGTGACGCCGTCCGCCACCAGCTGATCGGTGATATCATAGGCAAACGTGGAATATCCGTAAGGATAATTTCCGATCATCTCACCGTTTACATAGGTGGTACTGTCCATATAGACGCCGCCGAAATCAATAGAAATACGCTTTCCGGCCATAGACTCCGGCAAAACGAAGGTCTTGCGGTACCAGCCCACGCCTCCGTTCAGATAACCGCCGCCTGAGCCGGCCGGTGAACTCGAATCAAAATCCAGCTCAATACTGTAATCGTGGGGAAGCGTTACCGACCTCCACTGGGAATCGTCAAAGTCCTTTCCCTCCGCATGTACTTCTGTTCCGTCTTCCCGATAAAAGCGCCAGTCGTAGTTAAAATTAATCTTTCTTTCGACCTCATTTTCTGTCCCGGCCTTCTCGGAGCGCTGTGCTGGCTGTTCTGTCCCGGCTGCCATTGCCTGCAGGGGCATACCGGAAATCGTTACGGCTGCCGCCAATACGGCCGCCTGTACCTGCGCTGCCATGTGCTTTTTGTTCCTGCTCATACATATCCTCCTTCTTCTTAAGTAGTGGTAGCCATCCCGTCTGAGGGCCGCTTTTTCGCGAAAGCCTGCATTTCGTATTCTGATGGTTACTAGTATTCTTATTATAGCACTAGGATTTTTCGTAAAATAAGGATTTTTTTTACTTCTTTATAGGACTTTTTTTACCTCTTTTTGTTTACCCTGGCCGTTACCCCACACGAAAAGGCGACCGTCTCCGGCCGCCTTTCTGGGTTTTCGTTTCAAAAGAAACATTATTTTACTGTAAATGAGTTTTTTCTTTAAAATTCAGTAATCATCTCTGCTGCGTACTGAAGGATCCTGACTGCGTCGCTTGTGTCGACTTTCCCGTCGCCATTCACATCTGCGCTGTCAGCCGCCTCCTCCGATAAGGTTGCTAATTCTGCCGCGCTGCGCAGAACCTCTGTGCTGTCGGCTGTATTGACCTTTCCGTCGTTGTTCACATCGCCCAGAAGCCTTGCCTGTGCGATCTTCAGGGTCAGGGTCTCCACTGCCTCATCGATCTCCTTCTGGGAAGCATCCGCATCGTCATAGACTGCCTGTGCTTCCTTAACGACTCCTTCCAGCCCCTTAATGCTCTTTGCCACATAAGCACCGGCATTTGCCAGAATTTCATTCGCCTTCTTCAGCATAGCTTCCAGTGCTGCCTTATTTGTCCTGATCTGAAGTCCAACGATGGCATCGATCAGGTTCAGATAAGCGTTATGGATATCGTCCTCGCTTCTGCCCTCATCTGCCACAACCTCTTCCGCCGCCTTGATGGCGTCTCTCAGGTCATCCAGGCTGCTGTCTGTGTACGGTCCGTCCAGCAGGCCTTTCGCTGACTCGATCAGATCCTTCAGAAGGGAAAGATCTGCTGCTTCCGCCATCTTAAACAGCTCGTTCAAAATAGCGTAGGCTGCGTTGTCCGCCTCTTCCTGGGTTGCTTTCTGGTCTGCGAGTACGGCCTTTCCTGCCTTCACTGCTGCCGTGAGCGCCTTCGTGTCTTTAAATTCCTGTCCGGATGCCAGAAGCTTTTCTGCCGCCTCGATGGCTACCTCCAGATGGAGCTTCTGTACACGGTACTGCAGGCCGCCGATAGCTGTCACAAGATCTGCCGTTGCCTGGCTCAGAGCTTCCACGGACGCGTTCTCATCCCCGAGAATCGTTTCCGTTGCCGCAAGGACGCTCTCCAGAGCCTGCACGCTCTCCTCTGTAAAGATGGAAAGATCCCTGTCTGCCCATGCGTCGTACAGCTTCTGCAGATACGTTCTGACCATATCATCTTCCGTATCTTCTTTTAACACTCTGCCAAACCATGGATCTCCAAAGCTTACATGGTCATTGCTATTGCTGCCGGACGCATCCGCGTAAATCTTAATCTGTTTCGCCCCGGTTACATCGATATCCAAAAATGTTGCCGGAGTATTTTTACCCATAAGGTCGGAACCGCTGTTCCATACTTCCACATCATCCACATAGACGGTGCACCGTACAGAGGCGGCAGTGTTGGCCTCCTGGTCAATTCCCAGATAGGTCATAAAATTCGTATAGCCCTTTCCTTCGATATCGAAGATCAGCGTCATGGTCGCGTGGGCTCCGATTCCTTTTGTGAAGGTACGGATGCTGCCATCCTCCATCCGCAGGGTAATGGGATTGCCCTCAATACTCTCGTCAATGCAGAACCGGCTGTTATCACCGCTTGGATGCCATCCGTTCTGTGATCCCGGCGCAAAGGACATTTCCGATGCGTTCTGCTTCGCGATACAAGCCAAATGAACCTTGTAAACCTTCTCTACTGCCTTGTCCGGTGAGGTAACCTTCACCTGAAGGCTACTGTCTGTAAGGCCTCCCGGAATCTCTTTGAACAGACTTCCCGTTCCCTTGCCGAGGCTTCTGCCGTCCGCAATCACTTCGATCACAGCGTCTGTTTCCTCTGCCTCCAGATCCAGCGTAACGTTCGGGCGTTCCATCGTTTCGTAGGGTACGAACACGGTTCCCGTATAGTCCGTTGTGTCTGCCGCGAAGGACTGATCCAGGACAACCCCATCCGAGAAGGCCATGGTCTTCAGGTTTGCGTTGTTATCCTGGGGCACATATACGGTAATGCTGTATTTCGCAACCGGGAAGCGTGTGCCAGGCGTCACGCGGATTGAAATGTCATTCCATCCCGCCTTCAGATCCAGCTCAGCCTCCTCTGCCGCCACTGCTTTGCCGCCGTTTGCCGCTATGGATACGGAAGCATTCTCAGAAGCAGTCTGTACAGCCACCTTTAACGTTTCAGCGCCTCTCTGGGCACGGTAATCATATTCATATTTGCCGGATTCCAGATCCAAAAGCGTCTGGTCATCCAGTTTGATCTCCTGCAATTCCGCGTTGTTATCCCCGGTCTTAATAACTGCAAAGCGGTAATCAGATCCTGTTTCCCCGTCCTCCGCGGTCACTTTTACGAGAATCACATTCAGTCCGTTGGCAAGCTCAAGATTGCCACTGTCTAAGGTATCCGTTCCTTCCGCTTTTTCCTTGCCATTGACAAATACCTTCAAAGAAGCGTTTTCATCTTTCGCCTTCAGCCTGGCCGTCACAAAATTCTGCTCCAGGGAAGCCGACGCGATATAAGCTTTTTTGCTGCTGTCAAAGGTTCCAAAGGATCCGACGCCTGTCAGCTCTGCTTCTGCCAGCGCAGATTCTGCCATAAGGCTGATTGCGCCTGCGCCAACCTGTACGGGCTGGGAAGCCACTGCCGGCTCACCGTACATTCCGCTGGAATCCTGGGGCACAACGACTGCCTTCACCCACTTATTCTGCAGCGCTGCCGGCGGGTTTATGCGGTTTCCTGTCAGTCCCGGAACGAGCTCATACGTTCCGTCCTCTTTCGCGGATGCCATCCATCTTACAAGGGACGCTCCCTGGGTATCTGTCTCATCCGCAAACTCCCAGGCTGCCTGCAACACGTTATCCTGTAAGCTGCATGTCACATTGGAAGCTGACGGAGCTGTGTTCTTTGCTGTCAGTTCCACGGCTTTTCCGTTCACCGTAAACTCTGAGAACGTATAGGGGGTTTCCCCACCGTTTCCGCCACATGCGATCAGGCCAATCTTAAACCCATTGCCAAGGGCTTCGTTTGTCACTGCTTCATCTGTGATCTTATGCCATCCGTTTTCATCTTTGGCGTCCGTGCTGTAATATCCCGCAATGCTGCTGCCTGTCTTAACCAGCTTCAGCCATACAGGGGCTGAGTCTGTATAACCCATATGGGGCTCCTTGCTGGTATCGCCCGGCGAATTCTGGTATTCCACGGCGAGCCATCCGACCGGGTTCTCCTGTCCGCGAATCTTGCGGACAGCCATCGCATAACTGTCAGCATCCTGATAGAACATAAGGCCTGCCTGCTCATAAGCTCCGGAACCCATGCCCTCCAGCTTAACGGTAGCCGTCACATTTGTCAGGTCCGTGCCCGGTGTGTACAGAATGATATTGTCGGCTCCGCCCTGCTGGTTGAACAATCCCTGGGGACATGCCTTGATCTGAAGCTTTCCGTCTTCTGTCAGCTTCCACTTTCCGGCATTCTCCCCCTTCATATCCAGCACTTCCAGGCCATTGCCAAGGGTGAAATTCGGCCGGTTGATCACCAGAAGCTTTCTTGCCTCTAAGCCATTCACTGTCGTCGCTGACACCTCTACGACTCCATTGGCCGTCGGGGTCAGGACGCCGTTTTCATCAATCGCAGCACAAGCCGTTTCTCCCTGGGTGGCTGCGTCCACAACGGCCCAGGTAATGGTATCGCTCGTTCCCTCCGGCAGGACAGACGCGTGATACGTGATAGGATCAAACGCGCTGACAGATGATGCAGCATCGTCAATCGTCACCGATACCGGAAGATTCGCAACCGCATCTCCTACCCAAACCGGGTTTGACTCCACCGGCGCGCCGTAAAGCCCGTTGGAATCCTGAGGCACTACAAGCGCTTTTACCCATTTTCCTGCCAGGGCTGATGTAAGCTCAATTCCGTTGCCCGCCAGGCCGGCTACTATCGCATAGGCGCCGTCTTCTGTATCGCAGGATGCCCAGCGAACCAGGGATGTCCCCTCTTCGTCGCCGTCAGCGTCTGCAAATTTGCCGTTCCAGGACGCGCTCAATACCTTATTTTCCAGCGCGCAGTTCACGTCTGAAATTTCAGGCGCATGGTTGATGGACTGCAAATCGATCTTTTCTCCGTTGACGGAAAAATCAGAAAATACAAACTCTGCTGTCTCCGGTCCGTTGCCGCAGTAGAAGCCTACCCGCAGTGTATCTCCCAGCTGATCCTGCCCGGTAAAGGTAAAGTTTTCCGGTGTTGTCCAATCGGTTCCATCGCTGCTGAACGCACCGGTAACATTCGTGCCGCTCTTCGTAAGCTTGAGCCATATGGTATCTCCTGCGATGTTGTCCGCGTACTCTTCTGCGTGGCTGCTTACATTTTTCTCCCAGACAACGCCGATCCTCGTGAGGCCGCCGCCCCGCTCTTTCCTTCCGATGAAGACAAAGCTGTCATCGCCTGCTGTGCCGGAATCTCCCGCATAGAGGATCAGTCCCGCTTCATCCCATGCGTTTGTCGTCATGGTTCCCTTCATCTTTACAATGGCCGTAACATCTCCCTGGGGCGCTGCCGTAAGGAAAATATTATCTGCCGTCTGTGTGGCCCACAGGCCTTTTGCGCCTGATTTCAAACGGAGCCCTTCTCCGTTTTCATCCAGAGCCCACCTTGTCGGCTGTTCACGTACTACAGACAGCTGCTTTCCAAGGACTTTCTCTCCCTGGTTGATCACAAGGAGTTTGCGGGCCTCTGCTCCGCCATCAAGCCTTGCCACAACCTCCACAGCACCGTCTGTCGCCGTTGTCAGCAGCCCGTTCTCATCAATGCTCGCGCAGGCTGTCTCGCTCTGTGTCACCGCGTCCAGGACGGACCAGTGTACGCTCTGCCCTTCTGTTCCTTCTCCTGTCACGGACGCCGTATACTGGATTTCTTCTCCATGGACATTGGTGGCATCCTTGCCGCCCTCGATAGAAACGGAAGCCTCTATCTTGTCCACCACGGTGATCTCTTCCCAGGCAGACGCGAACTTCCTTCCTGCCACTTCTGTGCAGGCGCGCACTCTCGCCGTTCCTTCCTTCAGGGCAGTCATTCTCCCTGCGCCATTCACTGTCAGTACATCCTCGTTATCGCTTTCATAGGAAATGGCGCCTGTGGGAGCCTTCACATTGTCGGTACCCACTAAAACATCTTCCCCGTCGCCGATCACAGCAGGATCGGATCCGGACAGGTTCACGCGGGGATTTAATCCTCCGTCATACAGGTTATTGGAAACCACATCCTGTTCATCCTCGCTCTTTAACCCAAGCTTTATGCCTGTACATCCGTTAAAGGAGAACAGCGCGGAAGACTGGGTAGCGCCCGTAGCGGACGCGGACATGCTTGCCGTCTCCCCTTTTTGCAAGGTCGCTTTTGATACGGCGGCATTTACAGTTACTTTCGGCTCATAGCGGTAAACCCTGTTTCCCGCAAAGCTGATGCCGCTGGTACTCTTGGCACTCAGCACCGGCCCGTTGTTCACATAGAAGGTGTTGTCCTCAATCCGAATATTCCTGTGCACCGGATTGGTCTTGCTGGCGCTTCCTGTCGGATCAATATAAATCACCGCATAGGAAGTGGACGGGCGCAGGAACGTATTGCCCCGGATGGTCAAATCTTTAATGCCGCCGGACTCATACCAGCTTGTAGCATTGCTCTCAATAAAGATGGAAGCCATCGACATGCCGTCAAAGATATTATTTTCAATCAAAACAGGTTTTCTGGTGGTCACCAGAATTCCTCTGGTAGGTGTTTCCTTGAAGATGTTATTCCGTATCACCACGCTCGGAGTATACGTAATATTTTCCACAACGCAGGTATTTGCCGTCACTCCCTCCGGAATCGCCCGGTCAAGTGTCAGGATCATATCCGTCAGGCTGCCGCTGGTGCTCTGGTCTGCGCCGGCATCTCCTGTAGGGCCTTCTACGGCCGTCACCTTTGCCACAGAATTTTCAACAGCGCCCATGGTGCTCTTCCAGATAAACTCCACCTCATCACCGACAAAATAGTTCGGGAAACCGGCCGTCTCATTGTGCATAAAACGCACTTTGAACTTATTGTCAGCAATGCGCTCCACCACTTCATTAAATGTGCCGTGCACGTTAATGGGGTCATCGTGGGGATTGGAAAAACTACAGCCCTCAATCAAGATCTGGCCTTTGCATCCGGACATCTGCACAAAGTCCGCGTAGCCCGCCGTGGTTCTGCCGCTGCCTTCCGGCGTTTCAAAATCCACGTTCCGCAGGGTAATATTTTCTGAATGCTGTCCCACGATTCCAAAGCCGTGGAGGAAATAAACGTCCACATCCTGCAGCGTAACATCCTTACTTTTCCAGAAAAACATTCCCGCATGGTCACGCACAGTCGTACGCATCTGGAAACAGATGCCTGGCTGTATGTCAGAATTCATGCTGGAGTAGGTGAATTTCAGCCTGTGGTTTCCCATATCCTCGATCTTGCTGACACTGGAAAACAGCGGATTCGATCCCCTCCAGGTTATGCCTGTCTTTACATCGTATCTCTGGGTATAATTCATGCTGTTTCTGGCCGTCCAGTAAACCTGTCCCGTATAAGGGCTTTCGTCACTGCGCCATTCTATGCTGGTTCCATCAATTGCGTAATTGTAGCATTCCGGCACATAGACCGTTGCCGTATTGCCGTCTATGGCCTCTACCGTCACATCTACAACTGTCGGCACATAGAAATCAAAGGCAAAATTCTGGAATGTCACATTGGTACAGTCGATCGTCGCGTATGTCGTCATCTTCCCGTGGAACATGAAGAGCGATCCGTTTCCTTCCAGGGTAACATCCTGCATATCCTCCAGCAGGAAGCCGATTTTCTTCATACGGTATGTCTGATCCTGCCCTACCGTATTGGAAATATAAAGCTCCCTTTCCACTGCCTTGTCAGGATAAATATGGTATTCCCCTTTCGGGAAATTCAGAATAACCGGGCCATCCACTGCCTTAGCCGCAGCAATCGCCCGCTGGATCGCCTCCGCGCTGTCTGTCTCCCCGCTGGGGTCAGCGCCGTAGTCCGCAGCGTCGATCACTGTAACGTCCGCCGCCTTTGCGTTCGCAGCGCTTACTGCTAAATGCGGCGTGAAACCCGATAAAATCATACAGCATATCAAAATGTATGAAATGATTTTTCTTTTGTTCATAGTGTTCTCCTTTTTCTTTTTTTGTCCCTCTTTCGTATTCCCGTCCATCCGCCCTTTCCTGGATTCCCCTTTCCTTCTGCCGGTGAACGTAAAGACTCCGCCGCAAGCAGCGAGGTACCGAGCTTGCCGGGCAGCGGAGCGTTGCACTCCCGCGGCATTCGTCTAACACCCAGGAAAACATAGCTGCGCAGCCACATTTTCCTGATTGTCCGCGGAAGTATCGTAACAGAAAACATAGATTACCTATAATATATATTATACTGTCTAACTATAAAAACCGCAATCTCAATTTACTAGAAAATATATCAGAAAATAATACAGCATAACCGTTCAGGTATCTAAGCTGTTACAATATCAGCTATGAAAAAAGCAGTGTAATCGAACAAATATTCTGTTATAATATCTTCAGACGCTTTGCATACCTGACAGTCTGCATGGCCACCCTATGTGAAAGGAGAGTTTTATATGAGTGACCGTTACACCTATCTTGCGATTGACCTGAAATCCTTCTATGCATCCGTTGAATGCATAGAAAGAAGCTTGAATCCCCTTACCACCCATCTGGTGGTTGCCGATGCCTCACGGACGGAAAAAACGATCTGCCTCGCAGTCTCCCCTTCCCTGAAAGCTTATGGCATCCCAGGAAGAGCCAGATTGTTTGAGGTCGTTCAGCGGATAAAGGAAGTCAACGCGGAGCGGAAAAGCAAAGCGCCCGGCAGACGATTTGCAGGAGCCTCCTGCTCTGCGCCGGAGCTGGCGCAGCATCCGGAACTGGAGCTTTCTTATATAGTAGCGCCCCCCAGAATGGCATTTTATTTAAAGTACAGCTCCCTCATCTATCACATTTATCTGAAGTACATCGCACCGGAGGACATCCATGTCTACTCCATCGACGAGGTATTCCTGGATGTGACCCATTATCTGAAAACCTATGAGATGACGCCAAAGGAACTGGCCTCCACCATCATCCGGGATGTGCTCGACAGCACGGGAATCACCGCCACAGCCGGCATCGGTTCCAATCTATACCTTTGCAAGGTCGCCATGGATATTGTGGCAAAGCATATGGAGCCCGATGAGCGCGGGGCCCGCATCGCCGAATTAGACGAAGCCAGCTACAGAAAACTTCTGTGGCACCACCGCCCTCTCACCGATTTCTGGCGGATCGGGCAGGGCTACCGCAAAAAGCTGGAAGCTGTGGGACTCTTTACCATGGGAGATATCGCCCTCTGCTCTTTAGGCGGGAAAAATGACTATTATAATGAAGACTTACTATATGATATGTTCGGCGTCAACGCGGAGCTTCTGATCGACCATGCCTGGGGCTGGGAGCCTGTCACCATGGATCTGATCAAATCCTATCAGCCAGAAACCAGCAGCCTCAGCTCCGGACAGGTTTTACAATGCCCTTATGATGCCCAAAAGGGAAAATTAATTGTAAAGGAAATGACGGATCTCCTGATTCTTGATTTGGTGGAAAAGCATCTGGTGACAGACCAGATGGTTCTCACGGTCGGATACGACATAGACAATCTCACCAACGGGGCCGCCCGGGCTGGCTATCAGGGGGAGGTCACGACTGATCCTTACGGGAGAAAAGTCCCAAAGCACGCCCACGGAAGTGTCAATCTGAAACGGCCCACTTCCTCCACCAGGATCATCCTGGACGCCGTCATGGAGCTGTACGACAGCATTGTCAATCCCAATCTTCTGATCCGCCGTGTGAATATAGTGGCAAACCATCTGACAGACGAATCCCTGGTTAAGGAAACAGAATCGTTTGAGCAGTTAGACCTGTTTACTGATTATGAGGCTTTGGAGCGGGAACGCAAAAAAGAAGAAGAACAGCTCGCCAGGGAAAGAAAATTGCAGGAGGCCATGCTGTCCGTTAAAAAGAAATTTGGGAAAAACGCGATTTTAAAAGGTATGAACCTGCAGGAAGGGGCAACCACCATGGAGCGAAACCGCCAGATCGGAGGACACAAAGCATGAAGTATGAGGAGGAACACAAATACGACCGCATTCTGAATCTCCCGCACCCCGTATCCAAAAAGCATCCGCCCATGCCCCTCTCAAACCGGGCAGCCCAGTTTTCTCCCTTTGCTGCCCTTACAGGGCACGAGGAGCTCATCCGGGAGGCCGCCCGCCTGACAGATTCCTTTATCGAACTGGATGAGGATCAAAAGGAGCAGCTGAACCGGCAGCTCCGGACGATCAGGGAACACCTGGAACAGGAACCTGAATGTGAAATCACCTATTTCCAGCCGGACGCGAAAAAAGATGGCGGAGCCTATGTCACCCTTCGCGGCAAAATCAAAAAGATTGATGAATACACCCGCCGAATACTCTTGACAGACGGGACAGTCCTCCCTGTCATGCATCTTTTTTCCATCCGGGGAGAACTGTTTGAACAGGGAGAAGCCTAATTCATATGCAGGTATTTTTCCTTCGTGGCCATCCCGCCCCGGATGTGCCGCTCCTGCTTATTGACGTCCAGCACCCTTCTGGCCCTGGACGCCAGATCGCCGTTGATCTGCACGAGGCGTTCTGTCACATCCTTATGTACCGTACTTTTGCTTACCCGGAACCTTTTTGCCGTCTGCCGCACTGTCGCATTTGTCTCAATGATATAATTCGCAATCTCAATTGCCCGTTCTTCTATATATTCTTTCAAGGAAAATCCCCCGAACACGCTGTTTGTACAGTGTATGCACCGGGGGAGAAAGCTATGCAGACCACGTTTCTTTCTCTTTCAGAATTTTACCGTCCTGTCGTCAAACTTCCCCCTTTTTTCTCACCAAAACAGCATTTTTCCTAATTTGTACATCCTAACGAAAGTTTTTTAGTAGCACCGCATTTATTTTCTATATTTTAATGATTTTTTTCAATTTTAGATAGTACAATTTGACAGATATATGCAAAAAATGTTATACTGAGCCTATCACGATATGGAACAAAGGAGGAAAAAAAATGAAAGTAAAACGTATCGTAAAAGCGGGCTTATGCTCATTATGCGCCATTTCTGTAGCGCTCACAGGCATCCCCTTACCCCAGGCTGTGCAGGCAGCCGGAAGCAGCGCGTCTATTGAGGATTTTGGGAATGTGTTGAATATCCACGCCATTCCCGGAGACAACATTTACGGCAAAATCACCGCTACGAACTACAGCGGAACAAACAATTACAACAATTTCTCAGACATGGGCGCATGGCATGGATATTACCTGCATGATATGGATGCCAAAGACCTGTACGGCGGCTTTGCAGGCCCTGTAGTGATCGCGGAGGAGTATCCCGTAAACCTCTCCGACGCCCTGAGCAAAATCACCGTCAGCGGCAAGGACGGAACGGTATACAGCCTGGCAGACGCAGAGGCGGACGCCGTATACTATCCCGGCAGACTGGTGCAGACTTATGAGCTTGACGACTTCCTGCTGAAGCTGGAGCTGATCTTCGGCACCAACAGGAGCGCCCTGATCAAAACAAGCATCGAGAACAAGACAGATCACGCCCTGGAGCTTCAGCTGACATGGACCGGAACACTCTTTGACAAATTCCAGGGAAAATATGACCTTGGCGCATCCCTCGAAGCGGCGGACGACGGACTGAACGTCCACTTCTCCGACCTGCGCTACACCTGGAACCTGTTCACCACCACGGAAAACCTGTTCCATATCGCCTACGACCGGCCTGTGACCACCGTAGTAAGTGACGATGCCCTCTCCTACGAGACGACCATGGACGATACCGTCACGATCGAGAGCGGAAACACCTTTGTCACCTGGTCTACCCAGTCCTTCACCTTCACAGACGAAGAGACGGCTGCGGAAGACGGAAAGATCCAGGATCTGCTGGCAAACGGCGACAGCCATTTTGCGGCAAACAATGAGCGCTGGCAGGGATATCTGGACAATCTCCTGTCAGGCACGGAATCTGTAGATAAAACATATCAGAACGCGGCCGTCAAGTCCGTAGAGACCATCGCCACCAACTGGAGGAGCGCGGCAGGCGCCCTGGAGCACGACGGCATCGTTCCTTCCATGTCCTACCAGTGGTTCATCGGCCTCTGGGCATGGGATACCTGGAAGGCAGCCATCGGCACTTCCCTGTTTGACGGCGAGCTGGCCCAGGACAATATCCGGGCGATCTTCGACCACCAGATCACGGCAGATGACACCCTCCGTCCCCAGGACGCAGGCACCATCATCGACTGTATCTTCTATAATAAGAGCGAAGCCCGCGGGGACGACGGCGGAAACTGGAATGAACGAAACTCCAAACCGCCCCTGGCCGCCTGGTCCGTTTACAATGTATACCAGAAGACACATGACATTGATTTCTTAAAGGAAATGTATCCGAAGCTGGTGGCTTACCATAACTGGTGGTACACCAACCGTGACGTGGACAAAAACGGTGTTGCCGAGTACGGCGGCATGGTAGATGACGCCCATTACCTGTGGGTAAAAAATGAAGACGGCGAATATGAGATCGCTATGGATGAAAACGGAAACCCGCGCTTTGACGCAGACGCTGTCATCGAGGCAGCCGCATGGGAAAGCGGCATGGACAACGCCACCCGCTTTGACAAGGACGGCAACGGCCCGGACGATGTGGGCGTACTCGTATATGAAAACAGAGACGCGGAGGGCAATCTGATCGGCTACTCCATCAACCAGGAGTCGGTAGACCTGAACGCTTACCTCTACGCGGAAAAAGGCTTCCTGAAGTCTATGGCAGACATCCTGGGCTACCGGGAAGACGCGAAGAAATACAGGGAGGAAGCCCAGGAACTCCTTCAGTATGTAAATGAAAATATGTATGATGAAGAGACCGGCTTCTACTATGACCTGCAGACCAATGAGGACGGAAGCGTGAAGAAGCTTTTGACGAACCGCGGAAAAGGAACGGAAGGCTGGATTCCTCTCTGGGCAAACATGGCAACAGAAGAGATGGCCGCGAAGGTAGTCGCCAACATGGTTGACGAAGAAAAATTCAACCTGAAGGTGCCCTTCCCCACCGCTTCCAAGGACAACGACAAATTTGACGCCAGCAGATACTGGAGAGGACCTGTATGGTTAGACCAGGCCATGTTCGGTGTGGAAGCGATGCAGAACTACGGTTACCTCACAGAGGCCAGGGAAATGGCCTACAAGCTGTTTGACAACACCGAAGGGCTTTTAGGCGACGGCCCCATCCGTGAAAATTATAATCCTCTGACAGGGGAAGGACTCCACACCACCAACTTCAGCTGGTCGGCAGCGGCCTTCGGCACTCTGTTCAGAAATACGCTGGCCGGAAACGAGACAACCTGCCAGACAGCATTCGCGATCCCCGGTACACCCCTTAGCGGAAGCATCAAGCTTTCCCTGCAGGCGATCTACAATGTATGGGCAGCCCAGGATCTTTCCGCTTACACAGAAGAGGGCGCGGCTCTCATGTCGTCCGCTCTGGAAGCGGCAAAGGCTGTCCTGGAGGACGAGTCCGCCTCCCAGAGCGCGGTAGATGAAGCCACACAGGCTCTCATCCACGCGATCGGAAACCTTACCTACACCATACAGAAGCTTCACCTTAAGACGGCTCTGTCTGTGGCAGACCAGATCCTTGCGCTGGACATGAACTATGAGGAAACCTCTGCCCTCTCCGCTGCAGCCGCTAAAGGAAGGAAAATCCTCAATGACGCCTCCGCCTCTCAGGAGGATGCGGATCTCGCCGCTTACGCCATTTTAGACGAACTGTTCAAGCTGGCTAAAAAGGCAGATGTGACCTCCCTGGAGACCCTGATCGACGCAGCCGAGGAGCTTCTGGACGGCAATTACACCAGCGAAAGCCTGGACAACCTGAAAAAAGCCATCGACGACGCAAAGGCCGTCATCGCTGATCCCGACAGGGCAGACGACGCCATCGGCAAGGCCTACGAAGGCCTGATCGACGCCATCATCGGCCTGGAAGCAACAGGAAATAAAGCCGCCCTGATTGCTATGATCCAAAAGGGTAACGAGGTTCTGGCGCAGGCCGACGACTATGTCGCTTCCTCTATCCAGGGACTGGAACAGTCACTGGAGGACGCACAGGCCGTGTACGACAACAAGGACGCCGTTCAGAGCGAAATCGACGCCGCAGTCCGGTCTCTGACTCTGAAAATCGCCGAGGCACGCCTGAAAGGTGATGTAAACGGCGACGGCAGGGTAAATACCAACGACAGCACAGAGCTTTTGAAAGCAAACGCTGAACTCACAGAACTCTCCGACATTGCCAAAGCAAGCGCCGACGTAAACGGCGACGGCAAAATCACTACCAGCGACGCTGTACGAATTCTCCAGTACGCCGCTGAGCAGATTTCAGAGTTCTAAATTACAAAAATGGTTTGTAACTTCCACGCCCGGATGGAATCCGTTCCGTCCGGGCACCGTTACATTCATTTTATACTATGGTTTCAGTGTCAAAAGCCCATATTCACGTCATGCCTGCATGACAGTGGATGGGAGACTTTATGATCCGTAAACCAGCTTTACCCCTAAATCATATTATTTTTACACAGGAGGTACGTATGAAGAAAAATTTTACGCACACACTAAAGGCCGGCACAGCCGTAACCTTTGCCCTCTCTCTTGTTGTCAGCAGCCCGCTGCAAAGCCTGGCTGTACAGGCGGCAGCCCCGACAGACACTGAGGAGAGCGTGACAGCCGCTGTTTACCCCAAGCCCCAGAGCATGGAATACACATCCACAGAGGGCATGAAATTTGACGGTACCGTCAACCTTGTCGTACGGGGCGGCCAGGACGACCAGACCCTTCCCAAGCTGAAAGCCGTGCTGGAGGACGCAGGCATTTCTTATGCGGAAGGCAGCGAGGCTTCCGCGGACCAGGCTACCATCCTGGTGACCACCGACGCCGCAGACTATGCTTCCCTGGGACACGGCGGAGACGCTGCCCTCTCTGAAGAGCAGGGTTATGTATTGGAAGCCACCAACGATGAAAATGCCAAAGGCCAGGTTACGATCCTCGGCGCTGACGAGGACGGCGCTTACTACGGCGTCCTTACCCTGGAACAGATGCTGGAGCAAAAGACAGCGGACGGCTCCTTTGCGGAGGCTGTGATCTCCGACTATCCCAACATCAAACTGCGCGGTTTCGTAGAAGGCTTCTACGGCTTCCCCTGGTCTTTTGAAGAGCGGCTGGGACTGATCAAGGACACGGCAGAATTTAAGATGAATACTTACATCTACGCGCCCAAGGACGACCCCTACCACAAGGATCAGTGGAGAACCCCTTACCCCGATGACAAGGCTGAGGAAATCCGCCAGCTTGCGGCAGAAAGTGAAAAAGACAATGTAAGCTTCTGCTGGAGCGCTCATCCGGGCTATGGCTTTAACTACAACACCGATGACGACTACAATGCCCTGATCGCTAAGTTTGAACAGCTTTACAGCCTGGGCGTCCGCCAGTTCGGTATCTCCTACGATGACCTGAGCGGCTATGTAAGCGGCACCAACCACGCAAACATCATTAACCGGGTAAACCGGGAATTCGTCCAGGAAAAGGGCGATGTGAAGCCTCTGATCGTAGTTGCCACCAGATACTGCAATTCCTGGGGTTCCAGCATGACTACTTATTTTAAGCCCTTCATGGAGACCCTGGATGAGGATGTGGTTGTGATGTGGACCGGTTCCGACACCATGTCCGCCATCACAAAAGAATCCTATGAGTGGCCCAAGACACAGACAGGCGTTGACCGTGACCTGGCTTCCTGGTGGAACTATCCTGTAAACGACTACTGCGAAGGCAACCTGATGATGGCTCCCCTGGAAATCCTGCACACCGATGTGGACAATCTGTCAGGCTTCTTCCTGAATCCCATGTGCCAGGCTGAGGCCAGCAAGGTAGCGATCTTCAGCGGCGCCGACTATTCCTGGAATGTGGGCGGCTTTGCCTGCATGGACAGCTGGAAGCGCGCCATTGAGGAGCTCGTTCCGGAAGCCAGCGAAGCCTTCCTGCGCTTTGCGGACAACCTGTCCTTCATAAAAGAGGGCGAAAGCTTTGCCTTTGACGAATCCAGATATCTGACAGACAAGCTGGAAGCTCTCAACAGCGCCTTAAGAGAGGGCAAGGATGTCCTGGGCGCGGCGACCGCGTTAAAGGCAGAGTTCGAGACTATGCGCGAAGACGCTGCCCTTCTCAGAAATATTGAGAACGCAGGGCTTTTAGAGGAGATCTCCGTACACCTGGACGCCTATGATAACCTGGCCCAGGCCGGCATTGCCTCCATGGACGGCTTTATCACTGCCTGCGAGGGCGACATTTCAGCGACTATGGAAAACATCCGTCTCCTGCAGGAAAAGCTTGCGAATGCCGACACCTTTAAGGTTGCCTACATGGAGAGAAGCGGCGTTACCAATTATAAGACCGCACAAGTAGGCTTAAAGAGAATCAAACCCATGCTTACAGATTCCGCCAGCCAGATCCAGTCCCTGCTCACAAAGACACTCGTTCCTGAAGTAGAGTGCAATGTCTTCACGGACTCCAAAATTCTTATGGATAAGAAAGTATCCTTCCAGGGCGGCTTTTACAGCGTTTCCGATCTGGACCTTACGCTGGACGCAGGCGCATACGTAGGCTTCAACCTTCCGAAGGCCATGAAACTGTCCGAGATCAGCGTGACGACTGACCAGACCGATACATTGAAGCTTCAGTATTCCTTAAACGGCATCGAGTGGACGGATGCGGAAGCCACCGCCGCTGACGGCGTACTGAAAACAAACGCACCCATAACCGCCTCCTACCTCCGCGCGGTAAACACCGGTGAGGAAGCTGTCTCTGTACAGATCGCGGACTTCCGCGCCACAGTCGTTTACAGCATCGGCACACCCACAGCAACCACAGACCTGGGCATGTACGGATACAACTACATCTCCTACGCCGTTGACGGAAATATGCGCACAAGGTTCTACTCCAGCTCAGGAACCAGCGTAGGCAGCTATGTGCGTGTGGACCTGCAGAAGGCCATTCCTCTTTATGACCTGAAGATCTGCTACGCGCCAAATCCCAAGGGCCTGCAGGAAGGCGTAGACGGCTTCAAATCCACCATCGTGGAGGTTTCCACAGACGCTGTAACCTGGACGCAGATCGGGGATGTGATTCCTTACACCGATTACGTCATTGAAACTCTGGATGGCCAGACAGTGGCCTCCGTAAGCTACAACGCAGAAGGTGAGATGGCCCGCTACATCCGTTTCTCCGCCGCAGAGAGCTACGGAAACTGGATTCAGGTCTACGAGGTTCTTTACAATAAGGCCGTTTCCAACATCGGCGACGACAGCGTGGATCTGGTCAGCGCTGACTTTGACATCACCAATATGGCTGCCCTGTACGACGGCGACCTGGGAACATCAGCTACCGCCCAGAATATTTCCGAAGGCAATACCCTGGTGCTTCCCATGACCTCTGTCACCAATGTAGACAGCCTGACTATCATTCAGGATGAGGCACAGATCTGCAATGCCAAGGTGAGCGTAAAGGACGTTAAGAGCACAAGAGACGCTGAAGACGGCTGGCGCGAGATAGGCGCTCTGGACCAGCAGGTGAATACCTTGAAGGTGGGCGGCTCCATCTCAGCAGTCAAGCTTACCTTTGACGGAAGCAGCTCTTCCATGAACATTTCCGAGATCCTCGTCACAGAAAAGAAGGATATGGTACGGGAAGGCCTGAAGACGCTCTACACGAAATGGGCCTCCGAGGATCTGTTCGGATACAGATCAGAAGGCGCAGACGCCCTGAGGGCTGCCCTCCAGACGGCAAAGGATGCTCTGGAAAACAAGAATGCCACAAGAGCTGAGCTGAACGCAGCTTCTGTCTCCCTCGTGGTCGCAGTAAACAATCTGGTTCCCGGCGCAAATAAAACCCATCTGGCAACCGAACTTGCCATCGGAGAAAAGCTTCTCGTTCTGGAAAACAATTACGATCCGGGCGACGTGGAAGATCTGAAGGCCGCCCTTGAGGCAGGTAAGACCGTATATGAAAATGTTGACGCTTCCCAGGATGTAGTTAACGCTGCCGTATACGCGATTCAGGATATTTTTGAAAGATTCTCTAAGAAAGCAGATGTAACCTCTTTAGAGAGCCTGATAGAGGCCGCAAAGGAACTGGCAGAAAGCGGAAAATACACAGATGACACTACCGCTGCTCTGCAGGAGGCCATCGAGGAAGCCCAGGCAATCCTGGAGAACCCCGACCGCCCGGATACGGCTCTGGCAGATGCCTACACCAAGATCATCGACGCAGTCCTTAGCTTACAGCAGAAGGGAAATAAGGCTGCCCTCCATGCCATGATCGTAAAGGCTGAAGAAATTCTGGAAAACAGCGATCAGTATGTGGCAGATACCCTCGTAGGACTTTCCGAGGCTCTGGCAGCAGGACAGGACGTATACGAAGATGTTAACGCTTTACAGCCTTCCATCGACGACGCTGTGAGAAACCTGACTCTGGAAGCCTCCGAGGTACGTCTGTTAGGCGATGTAAACGGCGACGGACGGATCAACACCAGCGACAGCACCGCCCTGCTGCAGGCAGCAGCTGAGTACAGCGCCCTTACAGGCGATGACGCGGCGGCAGCCGACGTAAACGGCGACGGTGTGACCAACACCTCTGACGCAGCGCTGATTCTTCAGTACGCAGCAGAAAAGATCAGCAAATTTTAAAAATGTAAAGTTGCAAAACAGCTGCGTCCTGTTTTAATCTCTAAGAAGGGCGGCCCCCGATCATCCAACAGAATGATCGGGGGCCGCCCCTTCCTCTTTCGTTTTCCTTCTAATCTCTCAGAAACCCGCCTGCCTGGTATTTTCTGGCCAGTTCCTTCAGATCCTCGATATCCTCCTGGATTCCCTTTCCGATATCCGTATCCTTGACCATCACTCTCCCATTTTCCGTCTCGATCATGGAGGAGTCGGATTCAATATCCTTATTCTCTTCCAGGGCTTTGTAGATGTTTTCAAAGGGATGATGGGACTTCAGCCTCATTCCATGGGAATTGTAGATCAGCGTGTAACCGGCAATCCCCGTGGTCGCGTGATAGGCCTCACAGAAGCCTCCGTCGATCACCAGAAGCTTTCCTCCTGCTTTTACGGGAAGCTCCCCCTTCAGCGTCCGTATCGGCGTATGGCCGTTAATGATATGGGAATGTTCCGATGCAAGGCCGAATTCCTTCAGGATCATATCGCAGATCCCCTCCCGCTCGTGATACTGATAATAAGGATTCTTTTCCTCATACCAGGCCTCCTCATCCTCCACATAGCTCCTCTCAAAGGTCTTGATATTCCTCCCGGCAAGGGGCGATTTTCTTCCGCACCAGAGATACCAGGCAAAATCCCTGTCGCTCTGGGTGGCCTTCGAAGTCCTCAGTTTTCTCACCATCTGATCCGCATAGTCCAGATAGGCCCGTCCCTCATAAGTCCTGCCGTCCAGGGTCATGCTGTCAAACGCTCCCAGCCTGTTTAAGGGAATGCAGCCGTGGTACAGGAGATTTCCGTTGAAGACCAGGTACATTCCCCCCTTTTCATACAGAAAACGGATATGTCTCTGAAGTCTCTCACTCTGCCGGAACGCTGTCTGCATATCCCTTACGATCTCCTCTTCCTCCGAAGACAGCTCATAGGGGTTTTTCGGATCCACCGTGGGAAAATCCATGTCCTTCATGGCATACTCCTTATGGCCGATGCGGACAGTTCCCGCCTCCCGGTCGATCTTATCCAGCAGCAGCCTGTCCTCCATCTCATACTCCGGGTGGCGCAGAATGACCTGCCCCTCCAGCTTAAAGAGAATCACATTCAGAGCCTTCTGGGCTGCCTTCATGGGCTCCTCCTCCTGATAGGTTTTCTCTGCAAACAGGGTCAGCTTCCGGACACTGATACCGTAGCCGTTCTCCAGCATCTCCACATTGTGGTAGCGCAGGCTGTTCCTCACTGCATTGGCCATACAGGCCTCGCTGCCCATGGCAGCACCGATCCAGAGGATATCGTGATTCCCCCACTGGATATCCAGGGAATGGTATTCCATCAGCATATCCAGGATCCGATCCGGCGAGGGTCCCCTGTCGTAGATATCCCCCACTATGTGCAGATGATCCACCGCAAGCCTTTTAAGCAGAGAAGCCAGGGCAATAATAAACTCATCCGCCGCGTCAAGCTCCAGGATTGTATCTAAAATCTTTTTGTGGTAGATCACCTGATTGTCATCCTCATCCTTCTGGACATGGATCAACTCATCAATGATATAGGCAAATTCTTCCGGCATGGCCTTCCGGACCTTCGAGCGGGTATACTTGGAAGAAAACAGCTTCGCCGCCTCGATCAGCTCATTCAGACGCTTTCTGTACCATTCCCTGGTGAGCTTCCCCTGCCTTCTACACAGCTCCAGCTTTTCCTTCGGATAATAGATCAGCGTACAGAGCTCCTTCTGCTCCTCATCGGAGAGGGAATTTCCGGACAGGAGCTTTACCTTCTCCCTGATAACGCCGGAGCAGTTGTTCAAAATATGGCAGAACGCCTCATACTCCCCATGAAGATCGCTCAGAAAGTGTTCCGTACCCTTTGGCAGGTTCAGGATGGCGTTCAGGTTGATAATCTCCCTGTACACTGCCTGTAAATTGGGGTATTTCGCTGACAGCAGTTTCAAATATTTATCCTTTTCCATAGTTCCTCCTATTGGCAGACGGTCACGTCCGCCTCCTCAAATCCTTCCTGGCTGTTATCCGTCAGGACAAGAGCCGCCTCCAGGGAAGCGAAGGTCACGGCGCTCACCACCTGAAATTTTGTATGATCCGCCAGCACATAGGCTCTCCGGCACTGCTCCAGGGCTGTCCGTTTTACCAGGGCTTCATTGACATCCGGCGTAGTAAAGCCTGCTTCCCGGCTCACCCCATTCGTTCCAAAAAATCCCTTCGTAAAATGGTAATCCCGCAGCATCCTGGCAGCCGAGGCACCCACCACAGCCTCGGTGGCGGCTTTCAGCGTCCCTCCCACCAGCAGCACCCGGCAGCCCATCGCCGCGAGCCTCTGGGCATGGGCCACGGCGTTTGTCACAAACACGGCGTCCTTCTCCTCAAGGAAATCCAGCATATAGCCTGTGGTAGTTCCCGCGTCCAGATAGACGAAATCCTCCGGGCCCACCAGGGAAGCCGCGTATCTGGCGATTCTCTGCTTTTCCTCCTGGTTTTCTTCCGACTTCTGGGCGACGGTAGGCTCCTGGGCGAGATAATGGCTTTCCAGAGCCACCGCCCCGCCAAACACCTTCACAAGCTTCCCTGCCTTATCCAGCACCGTGATATCCCTCCTGGCCGTGGATTCAGAGATACCTAAAAACTCCGTCAGCTCAGCCACAGTAACGCTGCGCCTTTCCTCCAGATATTGTAAAATCATTGCCTGTCTCTGTTCTGAGAGCATGTTCTCCTCCTTTTTCTGCCTGGCTGAACCTTTCCCAGCCCCGCTCTATTTCCATTCCTCTGCAGCTGTTTGGGCCGCAGACCGTGCGCTTCGCAGTTACACCACAAAAAACAGCCCCATGGAACCTCCCCCGGCAGGAAACTTCCTGCGCGGATGATTCTCCATGGGGCCCCTGGATCTCAGCAACCCTTCTTGGCCGGCTTACTCACCAGCCCGCTCACTCAACATTTTTCTTCAGCACTCCCAAAAGCAGGGCTGACACTGCCGTTCCCACTGCCAGGGCTGCCAGGTACATCAGCGCATTTCCCACCACCGGGAACACGAAGATCCCACCGTGGGGCGCCATCAACGTACAGCCAAAGAGCATGGACAGAGCGCCTGCAATACCGGAACCTGCCACACAGGCCGGCAGCACATGCAGCGGGTCAGACGCTGCGAAGGGAATCGCTCCCTCTGTGATAAAGGCCAATCCCATAATAAAGTTGGTAGGTCCTGACTGCCTCTCTTCTTTGGTAAATTTCTTTTTGAACAGAAGCGTCGCCAGGGCAATGGCGCAGGGAGGCGTCATACCGCCGATCATAACAGCTGCCATAATGTCATAATTTCCTGCCGCGATAGCTGCCGTTCCGAATACATAGGCCGCTTTGTTGAAGGGGCCTCCCATATCAACAGCCATCATGCCGCCGAGAATCAATCCTAAGATTACTTTACTGGAACCGCCCATGCTTGTCAACCCATTATTCAAAGCCGTATTCAGGCTTCCCATCACAGGCTCCACCACAAAGGACATGAGAAGTCCCATCAGCAGGATGCCAAACAGGGGATAGAGCAGTACAGGCGCGATCTTTTCTAAAAACTCCGGAAGCTTGTCGCAGGCCTTGCGGAGAAAGAGAATACAGTAGCCTGCCGCGAATCCTGCCACAAGGGCCCCCAGGAAACCTGATTTTCCATTGACGGCGATCATGCCTCCCACAAAGCCGAGAGCCAGGGCCGGCCTGTCTCCGATGGCCATGGCGATGAAGCCTGCCAGCACAGGAAGCATAAACCCAAAGGCCACGCCGCCCAGATTTTTAAACCAGGCCGCAAGCGGCGTGATCGTACCGAAGCTCTCTCTTTCCACAGCGCTCAGGGCATTGATATCCACCGACAGGCCGTCGATCAAGAAAGCGATGGCGATCAGAATACCGCCTCCCACCACGAAGGGAAGCATATGGGAAACGCCGTTCATCAGCTGCGTATAGATCTGATGGCCCACACTTCCGCCCTTCTTTGCCGTCTGTGTCCTTGCTGCGGCGCCTGAGGCTGCGTGGTAGACGGGCACGTTTCCTGAGATCGCCTGGTTGATCAGCTCCCCTGCCTTGCTGATTCCGTCAGATACCTGGCACTCAATGACCTTCTTTCCGTCGAAGCGGTCCATAGGAACCTGGGTATCCGCCGCGATGATGATACAGTCCGCCGCCTCGATATCCGCAGCAGAGTGGACATTTTTTGCCCCTGCGGAGCCGCGGGTTTCCACCTTGATAAAGCAGTTCCTCTCTTTTGCCGCCTTCTCCAGGCCCTCCGCCGCCATATAGGTGTGGGCGATCCCCGTGGGACAGCCGGTCACCGCTAAGATCTTAAGCTGGGAGGCCTCCGCCGTCCCGAAATTGGCCAGCTGCTCATCGATGCTCTCCTTCTCCGCATCTGCTTTATCGATAATGGCCAAAAACTCATTGACCGACTTGGCATTCCGCAGGGAATCGGAGAATCCCTCATCCATCATCAACACAGACAGCTTGCTCAGCACATCCAGATGTACATTATCCTTCGTATTCGGAGCCGCGATCAGAAAGATCAGCGTCACAGGCTCATCATCCAGCGCCTCGAAGTCCACGCCCTCCTTCACGACCATGGCCGCCAGCCCCGGTCTGTCCACCGCGTCGCAGCGCCCGTGGGGAATGGCGATCCCTTCCCCGATTCCCGTTGTCCCTTCCTCTTCTCTGGCATATACCTGGGCCCGGTACGCCTCCTCGTCGTTGATCTTTCCGCTCTTGATCATCAGGGCGATCATCTGGTCCAAAGCTTCTTTTTTATTTTTCGGCGCGCCGTTCAGCATGATGCTCCGCTTATCTAAAAGTTCCGTAATCCTCATCTTTCTTCCTCCTTGCCGATTACCTGTCTGTATACAGCTTCTACTTCTTCCTTCGTTGCCAGAAATTCTGAAAACGCGCTGGCGCTTCCGGCAGAAATTCCCATATGGAAGGCGTACCGATAGTCCTGCCGTTCCATCCAGCCTGCCAAAAATCCCGCCACCATGGAATCACCTGCACCTACGCCGTTTATAAGTCTGCCCTTGGGGGCAGGCGCTTCATAGACCGAGCCGTCTGCTGCTGCCAGCACGGCTCCCTCTCCCGCCATGGACACCAGCACATTCTGCGCGCCCATCTCCTGCATTTTCTTCGCGTAAGGGATCACGGACGCCCTGTCTCTCAGCTCTGTGCCGAAAATCTCTCCCAGCTCATGGTTATTTGGCTTTACAAGAAACGGCCGGTACTCCAGCACGTTGACGAGAAGATCCCTGGTGGCATCCACCACAGCCATCACATTTCTTCCCTCCAGCCTCGCTAGCACCCTTCGGTATGTGTCATCCGGCATGGATCCGGGGATACTTCCCGCCAGCACCAGGATATCTCCCTCTCCCAGGACGTCCAGCTTTTTCATTAGCTCTTCTGCCTCCTCCGGTTTTATGGAGGGGCCGCTTCCGTTGATCTCGGTGCCGTCAATGGACGCAAGCTTTACATTGATTCTGGAGATTCCCTCCTTTACCCGGATGAAATCAGACTTCATGCCCATCGCTTCCACCCGCCGCACGATCTCCTCTCCCGTAAATCCTGCTATAAATCCCAGAGCCGTACTCTCCACCCCCAGGTTTTTTAGCACTGTGGAAACGTTGATTCCCTTTCCTCCCGGAAGCATTTGTTCGGAGCTGGTCCTGTTTGTCAGCCCCAGTTTAAAATCCTCCACTGTGACAATATAGTCCAGAGATGGATTGAAGGTAACTGTGTAGATCATCTTTTTGCCTCCTGTTTTCTTTTCTGAGTGTATTATATAATCAAATTCAGTCAAAGTCAATCAAACTATTTCACAAATTCCCCCGACCGCCTTTGGCTGTTTTGCACAATTTTGATTGTTTTTGACTGAGTATGACTGCCCGTCCGGGGCTTTTTATTTATGAAAGCCAGATGCTCCGTGCCTGGGGCACTCCCGCATCTGACGCCGGTATTCACAATCCGCGCTTTCGCGCTGCTTGCTCATACCGGCTTGCCCGTCCGATATCCATGAACCTTTGCGTGTAAACACGCTCCGGTCCACGGCTGCCGTCCGGGGCTTTCATTCTAAAAAGGCTCTCCGCTTTCGCAGCAGAGAACCTTCGCCTATATGCATCTATATTCAGTTTTTCTTAAGCTGCACCTGCCTGGTGCAGACCTGGTCCAGAAGGGGCTGATTGTGGCTGACTGCCAGGAGGCCGATGTTTCTGTTCTTCACTTCTCTCACAAGGAAACTCCAGATCTGGCTCTGGGTGATGAGGTCCAGCATTGTACTGATCTCATCCGCCAAAAGGAATCTCGTTCCCCTGCCCAGGGCCCTGGCTATGCAAAATCTCTGCAGTTCCCCGCCGGACAGCTCCGCCGGGAAGCGTGTCAGCCAATCCTCCTCGATACCCAGCTCCCGGATCACACGCTCCTCCACATGGTCGCCCTCCAGGAGTACCTCCCTCATGGGCAGCCTGGGATTCACAGCAAACTCCGGCTGCTGCCAGATCATCTGCACCGGACAATATCCCTTATAGGAATCCAGGGGCTTTCCGTCTAACAGGATCTCCCCCCGGTCCGGCTTCAGATAGCCGGACAGCAGCTTGCACAGGGTGGTCTTCCCGTAGCCGCTGGGGGCGATCAGGCCCACCCTCTCATGGCTTTCCACTGTCAGGCTGAAATCCTGCAAAATCTGCTCTCCATTTTTTACATATTGATAGGATACCTTATTAATTTCCAGCTTCATGTTCTCTACGCTTCCCCCTGTCTTTCCTCTGCATCCAGGCAGCGGACACGTCCGCCCCTCACCTCCCGGAAGGGTATCTTCCCTTCCCGGCATTTTTCCGTGCACCTGTCACAGCGGGGCGCGAAGGGGCATCCCTCCGGCAGATCCTTCACATAAGGCTGGCTTCCTCGGATAAACTGAAACCCATTCTTGGGCATAGCCCTCCAGAGAGCCTTTGTGTAGGGATGGCGCAGGGTTTCCTCTGAGGCAAAGTCCGAAACCCTTGCCTCCTCCACGGTCGTGCCTGCATAGAACACGGCCACCCGGTCCGCAGTCTCCAGGGCCAGCTCCAGATCATGGGTAATCACAAGCACAGCGGCTCCCAGATCCGCCAGCTCCCGAAAATGCTCCATGGCGCGCTTGGCCATCCGCAGGTCAAGCCCCGGGGTCGGCTCATCCGCAATCACAAGAAGGGGCTCCTCAATCAAAGCGGTGGAGATCAAAATCCTCCTGTTCATGCCTCCTGACAGCTCAAAGGGATACAGCTCCTCCACCTCAGGCTTCAGATGATAGCGTGTAAAAATATCCCGGAGCTTTCTCTTTTTCGCCTCGTCCTTCTTCCCCTTGCAAATCTGGGATCCGATCTTCATCAGAGGATTTAAGTAGGCAATGCTCTGGGGCACCAGCACGATCTCCCGTCCCCGCAGCTTCCGCAGCCGTTCCTCCGTCAGAGCTTCCCCCCGGTAAGTAATCCTTCCCTCCATAGAGGCATTGTAGGGCAGTACCCCCATGACGCCGTGGGCCAGCAGGCTTTTCCCGGAGCCGCTGGAGCCCACCACCGCCACCATCTCGCCTGCGCAGACCTCCACGTCCAGGCTGCGGATCACCGGCAGCTCTGTCTGGTGCATGCCTCTGTCATACTGGGTAAAGGAGATCTTCAAATCTTCTATTTTTAATATGGGTGTCTTTTTCTCCTGCTCCATAGCTTTCCTCACTCCGTCTTTACTCATGTACACTCCCGGGATCCAGCAGCTTCCGCAGGCTCTCTCCTGCCACATAAAACAGGACCACGATCACCACCAGAAGAATCCCCGGAAAAAGCGCCAGCCACCATTTTCCTGTGATCAGATACTTCATTGCTTCCGAGAGCACGATGCCGATGGCCGGCTGCTCTGTGGAGAGACCGAACCCCAGGAAGGTGATACTGGATTCATGAAGGATGGCATGGGGAAAAAGAAGCACCAGGCCAACCAAAAACTGGGGCAGCAGATGGGGAAGCATATGCTTTCTCGCAATATACCACCGGCTCTTCCCAAGCTTTTCTGCAATCTGTATATAGGGGCTCTCCTTCAGCTGCATAACCTCCGCCCGGATCAGCCTTGCCAGCGAAGGCCAGTGGGACAGCGCCACCCCCACAATAACACCCTTCAGTCCCTTCCCCAAAGCCACCGAGATCAGGATCAGCAGCAAAATATGGGGAATGCCCATGATCAGGTCGATCACAAAAGTGATCGCTTCGTCTACCCATTTTCCCATGACTGCCGAGGCCACGCCCAGCACCAGGGCGATCACCGCGCTGACTGCCGCCGCCAGGATACCGATCAGAATGCTTAGGGAAAGACCCTTCAGGGTTCTCGCCAGCATATCACGCCCCAGCCAGTCTGTTCCAAAAATATATTTTCCGCAGGGCGCCAGATTTTTTCTCGAAAAGTCTGTGACCCTGGCCGCCTCCCCTGACAGGATGCCCGCGACGCAGATCAAGATCAAAAACACTACAGAAACTCCCAGGCCCAGCAGCACTCTCTGTCTTCTGTTCAAACGCTTCATTTTGCCGCGCCCCCTCTCCGGATCCTGGGGTCTACCACGCCGTACAGGATATTTGCCACCATATTTCCCCCGAATACAAACAGGGCGCTGACAATGGTGATGGCCATCAACAGGGGCAGATCGCTCCCCAGGCCTGCCGCTACCGCAGCCTGTCCCAGCCCCGGATAGGAAAAGACCTGTTCCACCAGCACGGAACCTCCGAAAATCTCGCTGATGGATGCGAAATGCAGGGTAATCGCCGGAAGCAGAACATTCCGGAACCCATAATGCTTAAACAGCCTCCATCCCCGCTCCCCGCGCATCCGCGCAAAGAGCATATAGTCGCTGCCGCAGATATCGATCATCTTCTCTCTGGTATGAAGGGCAATGTTGGATACGCCGGTGATACTCAAGGTTAACGCCGGAAGCACCGCATGATACAGCCTGTCCGCCAGAGTCACCCCCTCCGCCTCCATGCCGATGGGAACGCTGAGGCCGATGGGAAACCACTTCAGCCATACGCCAAACACCATCAAAAGCAGCAGCGCCAGCCAGAAGGCCGGTGTGCTGGAGACCAGAAGGCAGTACCCCTTTACCAGCTTGTCCACCGGTTTCCCCTGGTTCATGCCCGCCGCTGCGCCCAAGGCGAAGCCTAAGATTCCTGAGATCACCCAGGCAAATATCATCAAAAACAGTGAATTTGCCAGCTTGGCCCCGATCACCCGGGTTACCGGCTGCCGGTACAGCAGGGAAATGCCCATATCCCCCCGCACAAAGTCCTTAGCCCAGGACAGGTATTGTTCCACCGGAGGCGTATGAACCCCCCAGTATTCCTCAAGCTTGGCCACCTGCTCCCGGCTCATGCTCCCCAGAGCCGCCTGCCCTACATTTGCCTGGAGCGGATCCACCGGAGAGGATTTCATCAGCCAAAAGGTTACGATACTGACTGCCGTTAGCAGCAGAAACACCCTCAGCAGATTCTTAAGTAAGCATATCATCCATCTTCCGTCCATCTCTTCCTCCCAAAAGTTTCATCATAGCAAATAGTATACCATCCGCCCTCTCCCCGCCGCAAGCCCCGCATGGGGATATACTTCGCATTATTTTCCCCATAAAAACAGGAGCCGCTGCGCCAGATATGACGCAGACTGCTCCTGTGTAAGATTTCTTTTCTGGTTATCACTCCCAGGCCCACTGATCCACATTGTTGATGATCGACCAGCCATGGCCGTGGGGATGTATCTTCTGGTCTGCCACCTTCAGGCCGTCCCGCACAAAATAGAGATGGTCAATGTTGCACAGCCAGATCCAGGGGATATCTCCCTCCTGGGTAATACCGGTGCTTCCGTCCCACTGGGCCTTCTGCCACAGCTCATAGGATTCCTCCGCCGTACCTGCCTCCAGGGCCTGATCCATATAGCTGTCCACCGTCTCATTGGCATACGGGGAGTATTCTGCCTGTCCGATTCCCGTGCCTTCCAGCGTATGGTAAATATTGTACAGCTCCATAGGCGTGTGGGCTCCCCAGCCCCACACCAGCGGCTCCGACTGGGCTCTCTCGTAAGCGGTATCCCAGCCCACGCCCTCCGTCGTCACCTGGATGCCCAGCTCCTTCAGCTGATTGGCCGTATCCTCCGCCAGGGCCTGGCGCACGGAATCGCCGCTGCTGAACATCAGGGTAAAAGCAGCCTTTACGCCGTTCTTTTCGCGAATCCCGTCGCTTCCCACTGTCCATCCAGCGTCATCCAAAAGCTTTTTTGCCCCTTCTCTGTCGAAGGCTACTTCACATTCTTCATTATACCAGGGCATCTTATCGCATACGCTGTAGGCTGCCGTACCGTAACCGGCCAGCACATTTTCAATCATCTCCTGGCGGTCGATGCCGATGTTGATGGCCCTGCGCACATTGATATCCGACGTAAACGCGTTTCCGTAGGTGACGCCGTCCTTCTCCTGGGGCTCGCTGCAGGGCAGGTTAAACCCGCGGTTATCCACCGTCTGCACTGCCAGCAGGCCATAGCCGTCAATCTCCTGGCTGCTGTAGGAGGCTGCCGTATGGGCCACGTCCACCTGTCCCGCCATAGCCGCTGCCAGGGCCGCGTCCTCCTCCATAAACAGCACGGTAACCTTCTGAATCTTCGGCGCTTCCCCGTAATAATCGGGATTGGCCTCAAAAATCACCTGCTGCCCTTTATCCCACTGCTTCATGATATAGCGCCCGGAACCGATGGGATTCTGCCCGTAGCTTTCATCGTAAGCGTGTTCCGGCACAATGCCCACCACTGCCATGGTGTAGGGCCAGATCGAAAACGGACGGTTCATATGAAACTCCACCGTCGTACCGTCTGTGGCCACAGCCTCCTTCAGCATAGTGAAATCATTGACCGTGCTCTTTTCTCTGCAATTATTATACGTAAACGCCACATCCTCTGCCGTAAGGGGCTCCCCGTCGGTAAACTTCACATCATCGCGGATGCTCACCGTCCAGGTAAGGCCATCCTCACTGACGCTGTAATCCGTGGCCAGATCCTTCCCCAGCTTCAGATCCTTTGTGGTGGTCGTGAGGGTGCTCTGGACCAGGGGCTCATGGACATGCTCCCCAGCCCCCCAGCCATAGGCCGGGTCAAAGCCTGCCTCCGGCTCCGACGTGACAGGCATGGTGACGACCACCTGGCCCTTCTTCCCGCTTTCCCCTGTCTGCCCCGTTTCTGTTTTGTCCGCCCCCCTGCCGCATCCTGCCAGCATTCCTGCCGCCAGAACGGCACAGCAGATGATCGCCGTAATCTTTCTTTTCATATGTCTTATTCCTCCTTGGCCTGTGTTGGAGCCAGTATACCATTGCCCTGGCGGCCCCCGCAAGCCCCTCAAGGGGATAGAAATTTTCCCGGCAACCCCTCCGGCGGGATCCTCCTCTTCCACGGATTTTGCCGAAAAAGCAGCCTCTGCCGGCTCACACGCCCTCCCCGTCAAAGGCAGGAATAAAACTCTCCGCCGCCGTCTCCCCTTCCTGGATAAACGCCTTTTCCACCCCCAGCTCCAGAGTGTAGCGGATCAACCGTTCATACTCTCTCTTTGTCACCTTCCGGTCAAGCTCCGGCCATCTTTTCACCTGGGGAAGGGGCGTGTACTGGTTCATCAGGCTCAGATAGACCTGGTCGCCGTAGGTTTCATACACATAGCGCACCACCTCTTTGGCATTTTTCACATGTCCCGGAAGCAGCAGGTGGCGGACGATCACTCCGCGCTGCATC
The DNA here is from genome assembly GCA_002361955.1 of Lachnospiraceae bacterium UBA3316. Classification (GTDB taxonomy): domain Bacteria; phylum Bacillota; class Clostridia; order Lachnospirales; family Lachnospiraceae; genus Hominisplanchenecus_A. The sequence goes on along the minus strand of DESK01000020.1, from coordinate 1,504 downwards.
ATCCCTCTCCCATCAAACGCCGGGCTTCCCGCCTGCCGCACCATCTCCTCCAAAGCTGCCTTCGCCACCCGGGGATAATCCGGCGCCTTCGAGTAACGCAGGGCCGCTTCCTCATCCATATATTTAAAATCCGTCAGGTAAATATCTGCCGTCCCTTCCATAAGCCGCAGGGTTTCGGTTTTTTCATACCCGCTGCAATTGTAGACCACCGGCAGCGAAAGTCCCTGCCCTTTTGCCCTCTCCAGGGCCCGGAGGATTTCCGGTGTGTAGTGGGTAGGCGTCACCAGATTGATATTTTCCGCCCCCTGTTCCTGAAGCTCAAGAAAGATCTCTGCCAGCCTCTCCACGGAAACTTCCCGCCCCGTCTGCCCGTGGGCAATCCCGTAATTCTGGCAGTACACGCAGCCCAGGGGACATCCCGCAAAGAACACGGCCCCGGAGCCCCGCTCTCCGGAAATACAGGGCTCTTCCCACATATGCAGCGCCGCCCGGGCCAGACGGATGCCTTCCCCTTTGACGCCGCACGCCCCGGCCTTCCCGGCGTGCCTGTCCGCCCTGCAATTTCTGGGACACAGCGTACATAATTCCATCTCACATCACATTCCTTTCTCTTGCTTTCTATTTCCATATTCCTTCCGGCTGCGGCAGCCTCCTTAGCGGTAGATGGTTCGAGTCTAAATTAGGAATACAAGTTCATATTTTTTGCATAAGTCCCAGTAGCTCAGTTGATTTGAAATTTCAGACCGATAATTCAAAATCCTGATACTCGTCGCCGAGAAAACCTTTCAATTCTTCCTGAGACTTTTTCCATTCATGAAGGATGTATGCAACCGTCTTTGGAAGCCAGATTTTGCGGACGCTGGAATCAGTTTTCGGCTTCTTCAAGATTAGACAGGTGCTGGTATTCGGTACTAAAGGAGTGAAGATATGGTAGATGTCTTTTTCTCCTAATGTTTCAATCGCCTACTTGGATGCCGTGTCAGCTCTGCTTCTATGTAGATCATGGATATAACTTCCTGCCATTATTCTACCGCGTCACCTGACATTTGTCTGCTGCTAATTGAAAAATTTACGATTTATCCATAATCTGAATTTGGGTGTGGAATTATCAAAACCACATGCATAGGTCGGACCTGCACCCATACAGACACAGACCCGGCCCATTATATCTGATTTCGATTAGCTGCCGTATTTACCACGCCCCCCTTAAAAGTTGAGCACCTGTCCCCAATCGAAACAGCCGGACGCTTCTGTACTTTTCGGCCATTCGCTGCACCATACGGGAACACCGGGCGTTTCTACCCTGTCAAAACTCGGCGTGTAGGGCTTGATGTCAAGTACAGGTGTATTGTCGTTTGCGTCAATGAATGTAACACGAATCATGCCGTTGGTGAAATCAATGTTGATGATCTCGGATGTCGTTAATGCGATAGGGTTCGGACGCGCAGGAGATCGCGTCGCAAATACGCCCATGACTTCAGGTGCGCCTTTATAGGGCTGTTCT
>DESK01000034.1 GCA_002361955.1 Lachnospiraceae bacterium UBA3316 | reverse complement strand
GAAGAAGTGAAGGCAGAAGAGCCGAAAGCCGAAGAAGTAAAGGCAGAGGAGCCGGAGAAGGAAGTGAAGGCTGAAGAAGCCAAGGCGGAAGAACCAAAGGCTGAAGAGCCCAAGGTTAAGGAGCTCGAAAAAGAGGAGGTCAAGGCAGAAGAAGTGAAGACCGAAACAGAAGAGATCAAGGAAGAAGTAAAGAAAGAGGAGCCGGCTCAGCCAGTATTTGACACACCGAGGAGAAGTGTTGCGTTTATTGGCTCTGAGTGCTATCCGTTTGTAAAAACAGGAGGCCTGGGCGACGTGATGTATGCCCTTCCCAAGGCACTGGTAAAACAAAATTGTGATGTGAAGGTAATCCTTCCCCGCTACAAGTGCATCCCCTGGGAGTACCAGGAAAAGATGGTCTACAGAGGATCCTTCCAGATGGATCTGTGCGCCGACGGCAGAGCTTACTATGTGGGCATTATGGAGTATGTATGGGATGGCGTGGTATATGACTTTATCGACAATGAGGAGTTCTTCGGCAACGGAAATCCCTACACAAATCTGATTGACGATATCCCGAAATATTGTTATTTCGCAAAGGCGGCGTTAGCGGCCCTGAATTACATGAACTGGGTTCCCGACATCATTCACTGCCATGACTGGCAGGCAGCTCTTGTTCCCGTATATCTGAGGACACAGTTTGAGACTTCAAAGCTCACAAGCGCAAAGACGATTCTGACGATTCACAATCTGCGGTTCCAGGGAATCTATAACATTCCTACCATCCGCTACTGGTCCGGTCTGCCGGATTATGTGTTCAATAAGGACGCGCTGAAGGTAGGCTACCGTGACGCCAATATGCTGAAGGGCGGACTGACATACGCGAATATGATCACCACGGTGAGCAACACGTACGCGGGAGAGATCCAGACGGGTTACTACGGTGAGAAGCTGGATGCCCATCTCAGATATCATTCCAGGAAGCTGCGCGGTATTGTAAACGGCATCGATTATGATATATGGAACACAAGCACGGACTCCAGGCTGTTTGCCAACTATGACCTCTCCAATGTGCTGCCCCAGAAGAAGGTAAATAAGAAGAAGCTTCAGGAGGAGCTGGGATTGGTTCAGGATGACCACAAGTTCGTGATCGGCCTGATCTCCCGTCTGACAGATCAGAAGGGACTCGATCTTGTAAATCGTATCATTCCGCAGGTGATGGATGAGCATACCCAGATCGTGGTGCTGGGCACAGGCGACCGTGTTTACGAGGATTCTTTCCGCTACTATGAGAACGCGTACAAAGGAAACGTATGCTCCAATATCATGTACGATGAGACAAGGGCCCACAAGATCTACGCAGGGGCGGACGCTCTTCTCGTACCGTCGCAGTTTGAGCCCTGCGGCCTGACACAGCTGATTGCTATGCATTACGGGACGGTGCCGATCGTCCGTGAGACGGGCGGCTTAAAGGATACGGTAGAGCCCTACAATCAGTTCAGCAACACTGGAAACGGCTTTACCTTTGACCGCTACGACGCAGGCCTGCTCTTAGACGCCATCAACCGGGCGAAGACATTGTATTTCACCAACCGCTGGTGCTGGGACGAGATGGTTCAGAGAGATATGGACAAGAACCTTTCCTGGGACAATTCCGCGAAGCAGTATAAAAATCTCTATCTGGAATTGACCCGGTAGGATCCAAATGAGCCGGGGCCGGACATCCTTGCCAGGCGGCTCATAGGATTTCAGAAAACAGACAGGCACATCCGGGGGCGAAAAGCCCCGGGGATGTGCCTGCTTTTTGGGTATAAAAAAATGGAAGTAACGGGGCTCGAACCCATGACCTTTCGCGTGTGAGGCGAACGCTCATCCCAGCTGAGCTATACTTCCATGTGCTTTATTATAGCACTTTAGACAAAAAATGCAAGGGTTTCCTGTAAAAAAATTTGTAAATTGGTATCTGTCAGTCACTGGAGAGGAACAGTAACATCTGCCATGCCGGATAGGGAAGGATAGTAAAAATAGAATAAAGATACATGATAAATTTGAATAGCTGAATATCTCCAGTGGGGGTTTGCACCAATAATGTGATCTGGTATGATAAATGAAAGTATATGTATCAAAAATAAGTTGAAAAAGGGAGGTAAATGATATGATGGATACGAAAGAAATACAGTGCTTTGTGGCCTGCGCGCAGACAGGCTCATTCAGCAAGGCAGCGGAGGCACTGTATACCACGCAATCGAGTGTCAGCAAGATTATTAAAGCAATGGAAGAAAAAATGGAGATCACACTTTTTGAACGGTTGTCAAAGGGAATCAGGATGACGCCGGATGCGGAGCAAATGTATCCTTATGCACTTTTAGTTCTGGAAAGTCTGGAAAAAATACAGTTTTTGGATGAAAATAGAGCAGCAGATACACTTTCTATGTCCTGTAATCCCAGCTCCTGGTTTGCGGACAATTTTGTCAGTTTTCCAGTATTATGTTTCCAGAAATTATCTGGAATTTATTTCTTTAAAGGAAACGGCTGTCACAGTATACCATGGCGGAGGATACAGCAGGAATGGGGATTCGGAGGCAGAACTTGACTTTTCAGACATGAAATTGGTACAAAGGTTTTCAGACGAATTTTCACCGGATAACTACTGGAATATTACGGATGCCAACGGGCGAACGGCCGCTGAAGCAGAAACCTTGATCACAACGGACAGTGACTATATTATGGAGCGAATTCTGCAGTTTGGTAATCTTGTAACTATCAGCGGAGGATATTTATCGGGAGAGCCGAAGCGGGAAGGAGCGAAAGGACAGCATCTTCCAATGTCCGATGCGAGGATCGTATTCTGGTATGTGAAAAGAAAAAGTGAAGAGCTTTCCCATCTAGCGGATGATTTTCTTGATTTCCTTATAAATAGCCTTAATCATTGACGGGGCATATGGAAATATAAGGAATGGATATCTATGACAAAATAGAATATTTGAATATTCCAGCAAACATGAAATCACTCAAAAGCAGGAGTTCCGCCCCGAACGAAACTCCTGCTTTGCTGTGGTTTATGCTTTTTTCAATGCCTTCAGGATAGCGCCTGGTTTCGGTGTTGTGCCGTAGAGCAGGACTCCCACCCGATAGATCTTGGCTGACAGAATACCCACGCCGATCACCGACACGACCAGGATCGCGATAGACAGCAGGATCTGGTAGAAGGGTACCGTGCTCATGGCAATCCGCGTAAACATGGCCATGGGCGAGGTGAAAGGAATAAAGGAGCAGGCCAGCATTGCGCCGTTGTCCACAGAGCCGCTGCTCAGGGAGATCATCACTACGATAAAGGCAGCGATAAACAGCAGGGTCAGGGGCATCACGGAGGTGTTGATATCTTCCAGCTTGGATGCGGTGGAGCCGATGGCCCCGAAGAGGAAGGCGTAGATGAAAAAGCCAAGGACGAAGAAGATCAGCATATACAGCAAAAGCTCCGGCGGCATATCGAAGATCGAGGCCACGATGGGATTTTCTCCCCAGTATTCTTTGTTCAGGTTGAAGAACAGAATGGCGGAGCCAAAGATCGCTATCAGCTGGAGCAGGCCGGCCAGGCAGGAAGCGATCACCTTTCCAAACATCATGCTGGCAGGCTTGGCGCTGGTGATCAGAAGCTCCATAGCCCGGGAGCTTTTTTCAGTGGCCACATTGGTAGCTACCATCTGCCCGTAGAGCAGGATAACCATATAGAGGGCAAAGATCATGATGTACGTGTAGAAGAAATTCTGTCTCTGATCCTTCCCCAGGCTTTCTGTCTCATGGGAAATCTGGGTTTGCAAAATCTGTCCCGCGTCCTCCGGGGAAACGCCTTTCTCGACCATAGCCTTCAGCTGGCAGAGGTTTTGCAGGGCCGCGTCGGCAATCTCTGTGGTAAAGTCGTACATGGAAAGATTATCCACATAGTAGGTGTACGTATCCAGTCCCTGGAAGACGAATCCGCAGGATGCTTCGCCGGAGGTGACGGCAGCTTTCAGGTGGTCAAGGCCTTCTGTTTCCTCCAACACCCGGTAGTCGGTGAAAGCTTCCGTGAAGGCTTGCTTAACGGCTGCGGTATGTTCCGGCGTATCGGCCAGGAGCAGCATGGCAGGCAGGGAGTCTGACGCGTCTGCCAAGCCCTCCGCAGAGGCTGTTTCTCTTTCAGAGGTAAATTCCGTCTCCGGGGCTGTTTCCTCATTTGAGGAGCCCGTAAAGCGCGGGAAAAACATCACTGCGGCGATGACTGCCACGAAAAAGAGGGTGACGCCCACAAAGATTTTATTTTTCAGATAATTTTTCAACTCAAATCTTAAAATTGTTCCGAATTGCTTCATGATGTCTTTTCCTCCTGTTCTCCGGCGTATTCTACGAAAATATCATTTAGGGACGGTTCAAAGACGCGGATTTCGTCAATATCGTAGGTCTCTGTCAGGCGGCGCATCATGCCCTGCTTTTCCTCCGGGGAGGCGAGCCGGATCTTCAGAGTTCCTTCGTCCGTCCGCTGGCAGCAGCAGCCGAGATCCGACAGGATGGCGTCGGAGGCTTCTGACCGTACGATCAGCTTATCCCTGGTGTAGTTATGCTTGATTGTGCGGAGATTTCCCTGGATGGCGATTGAGCCCTGGTTCAGGATGGCGATATCGTCGCAAAATTCTTCTATGTAGCTCATTTGGTGGCTGGAAAAGAGAACAATCTTTCCTTTGGCGATCTCTTCCTTCACGACCTCCTCTAACAGCATCGCGTTGACAGGATCCAAGCCGGAAAAAGGTTCGTCCAGAACCACGATCTGTGGGTCATGGGCAAGGGCAGTGATCAGCTGTATTTTCTGCTGGTTGCCCTTTGAGAGTGTGTCCAGTCTCTTGTCGCTGTACTGGGACATTTCCAGGCGTTTCAGCCAGTGATCAATCGATTTGGCAGCGTCCCGGCGGTTCATGCCCTTCAGCAGAGAAAAATAAAGAAGCTGGTCAAATATTTTTTTCTTTGGATAGAGGCCCCGTTCTTCCGGAAGATAGCCGATGCCTGTCTCCCGGTAGTCGATGGGGGCTCCGTCAACCAGGATCTTTCCCTGGTCTGCGGGAAACACGTCCATCAGGATACGGATGGTTGTGGTTTTTCCGGCACCGTTTCGTCCCAGCAGTCCGAAAGCTTTGCCACTCTCTGCCGAAAAAGAAATGTCATTCAGCACCTGCTTGCTGCCGAAGCTTTTCCGGATTCCTTGTAGTTCAAGTTTCATAAGTATGGTCTCCTTAAAGATGAGTCATTGATAGTATCGGTTTATTATAAACCTATGCCGCTGTGCAGGTAAATATAAAAATATAAAAAAATATAACAGTATTTATAAACAGCCGGGATGCTTCCCGGCTGTTATAAGTACTGTTACATATTCCAATGGTTCTAAAATTTAAAAGTATCTTTCAGCCCCAGCCAAAGCTGATCCTTCTCGCTGAGGTTTAAGGCTGTGCCGTCCTCCAGGCAATAGCCTGCGGCTGACGCGTTTCCAGGATATTGTCCGGTAAGGCTGGGCCAGGCAATGCCGATCTCCGGGTCGTTCCAGGCCAGGCCGCCCTCATCGCCGGGGTGATAGAAATCGGTGCACTTGTAGCAGAACTCGGCAATGTCGGAGAGTACCAGGAAGCCGTGGGCAAAGCCCTGGGGAATGTAGAACTGCTTTTTATTCTCCTCTGTCAGTTCGATGCCGAACCACTTGCCGTAGGTTTCGCTGCCGCTGCGCAGATCCACCGCCACGTCAAAGACGGAGCCCTTGATCACACGCACCAGCTTCCCCTGGGGGAACTGCTTTTGGAAGTGCAGCCCCCGGAGTACGCCCTTGGTGGAGCAGGATTGGTTGTCCTGGACAAACTCCATGGTAAGTCCGGCCTCCGCCATATCCTGCTGGTTGTAAGTTTCCATAAAATAGCCTCTGGAGTCACCGTGGACGGTGGGGGTGATGACGCACAGTCCCTGGATGCCTCCCGCGTTTTTTTCTACTGTAATCTGTCCCATGTTCTCTACTCCTTCTGATCAAAGAATCTCTGTCAGGTATCGGTGCAGCGCGTCCTTCCACTCAGGGAGGGGCACAAACCCGTTTTCGCCCAGTTTGCTCTTGTCCAGGCGACTGTTGAAGGGCCTGGCAGCCTTGGATACGCCGTACTCAGCCGTCGTCACGGGGTTGACAGTCACTCTGGCGTATTCCTCATGGCCCATGCAGACAGCCTGGCGGAAAATTTCTTTTGTAATCTCATACCAGCTGGTGTACTCGCCCTCATTGGTGGCATGGTAGTAACCGTATTTTTCCGTTTCAATCATATCTACCAGGAGCCTGGCCAGATCGTAGGTGTAGGTCAGAGAGCCGATCTGGTCATTGACGACGCGGAGCTCCTCGTGGGTCTGTCCCAGATTCAGCATCGTGCGGATAAAGTTTTTGCCGTTTTTGCCAAATACCCAGGCGATACGCACGATAAAGTATTTGGAGAGTTGGCCGGAGACGGCCAGTTCTCCCTCCAGCTTCGTTTTACCGTATACGTTCAGCGGACGGTAGTTTTTGCAGTCCGGCTGCCAGGGCTCCGTTCCCTGGCCGTCAAACACATAGTCGGTGGAGATATACATCATTTTGATGTCCAGCGCCTTGCAGACGGAGACGATGTTTTCCGTGCCCACGCCGTTGACCAGATGAACCTTCTCCTGGTTGGCCTCATCTTCCGCCGCGTCCACAGCCGTCCAGGCGGCACAGTGGATCACTGCGTCGGGGGAGGCTGCGCGGATCACGGAATCCACAGAGCCTGCGTCCGTGATATCCATTTCCTCAATATCCACGCCGATGGGCTCATGGTTTCTCTTTTTCAGTTCGTTTACCAGGTCAAAGCCGAGCTGGCCTTTTACGCCTGTTACTAATACCTTCATGCTGTCAGCTCCTTTCTCAGCGGTTGCCGTACATTTTTGCGTAGTAGTTCTGGTATTCGCCGGAGATGATGGTCTCCCACCATTCCTTATTGTCCAGATACCACTGGATGGTCTTCTTGATGCCGTCCGCGAATTTTGTCTCCGGCAGCCAGCCAAGCTCGTTGTGGATCTTGGTGGGGTCGATGGCGTAGCGCATATCGTGGCCCTTTCGGTCTGCCACGTAGGTGATCAGGCTCTCTGGTTTGCCCAGCTCCTTGCAGATCAGCTTTACGATATCGATGTTCTGCATTTCATTGTGTCCGCCGACATTGTAGACTTCGCCCACACGGCCCTTATGGATGATCAGGTCGATGGCCTTGCAGTGATCCTCCACATAGAGCCAGTCGCGGACGTTTTCACCCTTTCCGTAGACAGGCAGGGGCTTGTCGTATAAGGCATTGGCGATCATCAGCGGGATCAGCTTCTCCGGAAAATGGTAGGGACCATAGTTGTTGGAGCAGCGGCTGATGGATACGGGAAGGCCGTAGGTGCGGTGGTAGGCCAGCACCAGAAGGTCCGCGGCTGCCTTTGAGGAGCTGTAGGGGCTGCTGGTGTGGATCGGCGTCTCCTCCGTAAAGAAGAGGTCGGGCCTGTCGATGGGCAGATCCCCGTACACTTCATCGGTGGAAACCTGGTGGAAGCGCTGGATGCCGTATTTGCGGCAGGCGTCCATCAGCACAGCCGTGCCCTTGATATTTGTGTCCAGGAAGACCTCCGGGTTTTCGATGGAACGGTCCACATGGCTTTCCGCCGCGAAGTTGACGACGATGTCCGGGTGCTCCTCCTCAAAAAGCCGGTAGGCAGCCTCCCTGTCCGTGATGCTTTCCTTTACAAAACGGAAGTTGGGGTTGTCCATCACAGGGGCCAGAGTGGACAGATTGCCTGCGTAGGTCAGGCAGTCCAGGCATATGATGCGGTAATCAGGATATTTTCCCAGCATATGGAAAATGAAATTGCTTCCGATAAATCCGGCGCCGCCGGTAACGATGATATTCATGGTGATTGTTCCTCCTGTTTAATGAAGTATATCCAGAAATTTTCCGTCCAGCACATCCTTCAGATACTGGCCGTATTGGTTCTTTTTCAGCACCTGGTAGACCTTCAGCACGTCCTCCTTGGAGATCCAGCCGTTTAAGTAAGCGATCTCCTCCAGGCAGGCGATCTTCCTGTGCTGGTGGGTCTCCACCGTCTTTACAAAGTTGGTAGCGTCCACAAGGCTTTCATGTGTGCCCGTATCCAGCCAGGTGAAGCCCTGTCCCAGAAGCTCCACATTCAGACAGCCGTTTTCCAGGTAAATGCGGTTCAGGTCCGTGATCTCCAGCTCACCCCTGGCGCTGGGTTTCAGGCTCTTCGCGTATTCCACCACCCGGTTATCGTAAAAGTACAGGCCGGTAACGCAGTAGTTGCTCTTCGGGCAGGCAGGCTTTTCCTCGATGGACACGGCCTTTCCCTCCGCGTTGAACTCTACGATGCCGAAGCGCTCAGGGTCATCCACGTAATAGCCAAAGACGGTGGCGCCCCTGCCGGACTCAGCGTTTTCTACGGCAGCCTTCAGGCGCGCCTTCAGGCCGTGGCCGGAGAAGATGTTGTCCCCCAGAACCATGGCGGCAGTATCATTTCCGATAAAGTCCTCGCCGATGATAAAGGCCTGGGCCAGGCCGTCGGGGCTTGGCTGTACCGCGTAGGACAGGCTCACGCCGAACTGGTGGCCGTCCCCTAAAAGCTCCTGAAAGCGGGGAGTATCCTGGGGGGTGGAAATGATCAGGATTTCCCGGATGCCAGCGTTCATCAGCACTGACATGGGATAGTAGATCATGGGCTTGTCGTAGATCGGCAGCAACTGTTTGGACGTTACCATGGTCAGGGGGTAGAGGCGTGTGCCGGAGCCTCCTGCTAAAATGATTCCTTTCATATTGATCTCCTTTTGTGTGGGGTATCAAAGCGGGAAATGAGCCGCTCAGATATAGAGTTTCCAAAATCTGTTTTTATAGTCATAGTATAAAAGATGACCTAACGTCACTTTCAAGTGCTTTTTTCAAGAAAATGGAACTTTGTATAATTTTACCAAAACAGGGAAGGGGGCTTGTGGGCGCTTCCCTGAAAACAGTCTATAGGGTTTTGGCAAGAAATACCCCTGCGTCCTTGGAAATGCGGAAGCCTCTGGCGGTCCGCTTCTTCACAAAGTTCCGGAACTCGGTGTATCTGTCCAGCAGATACTGGTTCTGGTTTCCGTGGCAGGAGAGAATGTAGGAGATCAAAGGCTCCGGCTCCGGCACCAGCAGGGAATCCTCATAGGAGGCCCAGCTGACCTGGGAAAAGAAGGGGGAGAGGATCTCGCGGCCGTTTTCCCGCCCGAATCGCTCGTAGAGCTTTTCCCCGGAGAGAACAATCCGTTCGTCAAAATCCTGAACAAGGCGGCTGACCTCCTGCATATGCCCTTTCCCATAGGTGCTGCACAGAAAGGTTCCGCCGGGTTTCAAAACACGGCGCACTTCCCGGCATACCTGGGGGATATCCTCACAGTAGAAGAGCACATGGCCTGCGATCACCAGATCGAAGCTGCCCTCCGGATAGGGGATCCGGTGGCAGTCGATGGGTTCAAAGGAAAAACGGGCGTCCCCGGTGCCGAGAGTCCTTCTGGCGTCCCGCAGCATTCCGTGGGAGATGTCGGACAGGGTGACCGTTACCTGCCCGGGAAGCTTTTGAAGGCTGCTTTTCCAGAGCGTGCCGTCTCCGCAGCCGATCTCCAGAATCCGCATTCCGGGCAGGATGCGGCACTGGTCATATACCCAGGGAAACCAGCCCTGGGGGTTCTGGGAGTAGAGGCTGTGAAGGTTGATCCTGGCAGCGATGTTGGTGGCGCTCTGATATTGGTTTTTCAGGCTTTTTTCCATGCCTGTAAGATGGATCAGGTTCAGCATCTGGCTCCAGTCGATGGAATGTTCGGAGCGGATGGCTTCCGAGGTATCCCGGATAGCCTTTTCCACCAATTGCATCTGCTCGATCCGGTCCTGTACCAGCTTGAGCTGAATGTTCAGGGAGTTCAGCATAAAATGGTAATCTGAGTCGTCAATTGTCATTTCGCGGATATCATCCAGGGAGAAACCGAGAAATTTTAACAGCAGGATCTGCTGGAGCCTGGCGAAATCTTCATCCGTATAAAATCTTGCCCCTGCCTCCGTGACGAGAGAGGGTTTTAAGATATCCTGTTTATCATAGTACCGGATGGTACGCAGGGTGACATGGGCCATCCGCGCGAACTCACCGGAGGAATAGTAACCGTCTTTCTTCATTGCGAAATAGATGCTCCTTTCAAAGCATGTTTGCCGTTATCGTCGGTAAAATTATAAAAGATACGGCGGGATTCTGCAAGTGACAACTCTTTCTTGCATGTGATGGGGAGGAGGTGTATACTTTTTTTATAAAATAAGGAAGGAGAAAGAGTGAAATGAGATTTGGAAAGAAAAAAGCAGATGTGAAAAATAATATTTTACGTACAGGAATCCTGCTTTCTGCCCTTTTGCTGGGCCCACTGTTCTGCCAGCATCGGGCCTTGGCCGCGGCCAGGGATTTGAACGTGGAGACCCATACGCAGGAAGAGATCATAGAGTATGTCGAGTCCCATGAAAAATCAGGAAGCCTGACGTACACCCAGGATCCGGCGACGACGGCGCCTTATTCGGCAGGAGCGTTGTCCGCAAAAACACAGCAGGATGCCCTGGATACGCTGAATGAAGTGCGTTACATCGCGGGACTCTCCTACGATGTGACGACGGATGCCACCTACATATCCCAGGCGCAGACCGGGGCATTGGTCAATTACGCAAACGATAAGCTGAGCCATTTTCCGTCCCAGCCGGAGGGAATGGACAAGGCCATGTATGATCTCGGGTGCATCGGAACGGAAAAGGGAAACATTTCATGGTCCTCCGAGCTTCAGACATTGGAGGAAGCCATTCTGAACGGATGGATGGCTGATCAACAACCCGGAAATATTGCAACCGTGGGACACAGGCGCTGGTGCCTGAACCCGGCCATGGGAAAAACAGGATTTGGCGCCGTGTATGGGAAAAACGGCACTTACGGGGTCATGTACGCCCATGACCAATCCCGTCAAGTATCTGTGCAGCCGACGGTAGTATGGCCTGCCCGGAATATGCCCACCGAATATTTTGCGGCGGATTATCCATGGAGCATTTCTTCCAAGACGGCGTTTTCAGATAATGTGTCGGTAAAAGTGACGAGAACCGGAGACAATCAGGTATGGAATTTTTCCAGTACCTCTGCGGACGGCTATTTCAATTATAATAAACAGGGCTACGGTCAGCCCTACTGTCTGATTTTCCGTCCATCTGGGATCACCGGGTATTATGCGGGGGATGAATACCATGTACAGGTGATGGAGAACCAGCAGGCCACCCTGGATTACACAGTAACATTTTTTGATGTGGAAAAGATTCCGGCCGGAACGACCATCACCCTTTCTTCCACTTCGGGAAAGGTCTCTGTATCTGAGAACGAATATTGGGGGATGGCGCGGGTTTCCCTGTCGGATCCGTCTATTTCCATGGATAAAATCAGCATTTCCTCTTCGGATGAGAGCGTGGCGCAGGCCTTCTTAAAGAATACCATCCTCTTTATCAGAGGTTTGAAGGATGGCGTGGCGGCGATCACCCTGTCCCTTTCCAGAGATATCACGGCGACCTTTTATGTCACTGTGGGGACGGGCAGTAACCATACACATACCTATAGTACGGATTATGTCATCGAAATAGAACCCACCTGCACAACAGCCGGGAGAAAATACCGGTACTGCACAGGATGCGGCGTGAAGACGGATATTACAGAGATTTCGGCCACAGGCCACAGCTATGGGGAGTGGGTGGTGACAAAGGAGGCGTCCTGTGAGGCGGCAGGCGTAAAAGAAAGTACCTGTTCTGTATGCGGGGAGAAAAAGACGGAAGAAATCCCGGCCACGGGCCACGACTGGGATGGCGGAACGGTACAGAAGGAAGCCACGGAAAAAGAGACAGGCATAAAAATCTACACATGCAGGCACTGCAAAAAGGTGAGAAGCGAAAGCATTCCGGCCACAGGAAAGAACGAGCAGCCGGGGCGCACGGAACCGAATGTGCCGGCGGTGGGAAGCATAGTGACAGATGAAAAGACAGGCGGCATCTATCGGACTACATCTTCCGGCACAGTGGAATACCAGGGGGCAGCCGATAAAAACGCATCCAGCGTCACAGTGCCACAGTCCGTCACCTTAAACGGAGTGTCCTATCAGGTTACGGCAATCGCCGCCAACGCATGTAAGGGCAGCAAAAAGCTGGCCAAAGTGGTGATTGGAAGCAGCGTCACGAGTATTGGCGCCAATGCGTTCTCAGGCTGCAGCAGGCTGAAAAGCGTCACGCTGGGCAAAAAAGTGACCGCCATCGGCAGCAAGGCATTTTACAAGTGCACCTCCCTGACAAAAATCACGATTCCCGCCAGCGTAGCCAGCATCGGGAAGCAGGCATTCGGCGGCTGTAAGAAATTAAAGAGTATCACTATAAAAACGAAAAAGCTGACTGCAAAAAATGTAGGAGGCAAGGCCTTCAAGGGGATTCATGCGAAGGCAGTGATCAAAGTGCCAAAGGCAAAGCTGAAGACCTATAAAAAGCTTCTCCAGGCAAAAGGAGCGGGTAAGAGCGCAAAAATGAAAAAGTAGGAATTTGAGAAAAATGCCGTTTTCCTTTGGAAAATCCAAAAGGAAACGGCACTTTTTCTTAGTTTCTTAAAGTTTTAAGGACCATTCCTGGCAGTTCCAGACCTTCGTGACCACATCCTGGTAAAACTCCGGCTCGTGGCAGATCAGAAGGATGCTGCCCTTGTATTCCTTCAGGGCGCGCTTCAGCTCTTCCTTGGCGTCCACATCCAGATGGTTTGTGGGCTCGTCCAGGAGCAGGATATTCGTTTCCGTGTTCAGGATCTTGCACAGGCGCACCTTTGCCTGCTCGCCGCCGCTTAAGACACGGACCTGGCTCTCGATGTGTTTCGTAGTCAGGCCGCATTTGGCCAGGGCGGAGCGGACCTCAAACTGGGTGAAGGACGGGAAAACATTCCAGATTTCCTCGATACAGGTGGAAGTATTTTTCGTGTCGGCCTCCTGCTCAAAATAGCCGATATACTGGTAATCCCCCAGCTGCACCGAACCGGCGTAGGGTTTCACCAGCCCCAGGATGCTCTTTAAGAGGGTCGTCTTTCCGATGCCGTTGGCTCCCGTAAGGGCGATGCGTTCCCCCCGCTCCATGCGGATATTCAGAGGCTTTGTCAGGGGCTCGTCATAGCCGATCACCAGATCGTTCGTCTCAAAGATCATTTTGCCGGAAGCACGGGCTGTCTTAAAGGAAAATTCCGGCTTCGGCTTTTCACGGGCCAGCTCAATGATGTCCATCTTATCCAGCTTTTTCTGTCTCGCCATAGCCATGTTCCTGGTGGCTACCCGGGCTTTATTTCTGGCCACAAAGTCCTTCAGCTCGCTGATCTCCTGCTGCTGGCGGTTGTAGGCCGCTTCAAGCTGGGCCTTTTTCATGGCGTAGACCTCCTGGAACTTGTCATAATCGCCGGGATAGCGCTCCAGCTTCTTATCCTCCATGTGGTAAATCAGGTTGATGACGCTGTTCAAAAAGGGAATGTCATGGGAGATCAGGATAAACGCGTTCTCATAGTCATTGAGATACCGCTTCAGCCACTCGATATGCTGCTCATCCAGGTAGTTGGTGGGCTCGTCCAGCAGCAGAATATCCGGCTTTTCCAGCAGCAGCTTGCCCATAAGGACGCGGGTACGCTGTCCGCCGGACAGATCCGTCACATCCCGGTCAAGGCCAAGCTCATCCAGGCCCAGGGCGCGGCCGATCTCCTCCACTTTGGTGTCTATCATATAGAAGTCATGCTGCTCCAACAGCTCCTGGCAGGTTCCCGTCTCCGCCAGAAGACGTTCCATTTCCTCCGGGGAGGCGTCTCCCATCCTCTCGTACATCCTGTTCATTTCTTCTTCCATCTCAAATAAAAACTGGAAGGCTGAGCGCAGGACATCCCCGATGGTCATGCCCTTTTCCAGCACAGAATGCTGGTCCAGGTATCCCACGCGCACATTTTTGGCCCATTCCACCGTGCCCTCATCAGGCATCAGCTTTCCCGTTATGATATTCATGAAGGTAGATTTTCCTTCTCCATTTGCGCCGATCAGGCCGATATGTTCGCCCTTTAAAAGACGGAACGATACGTCGTCAAAAATTGCCCTGTCCCCGAAACCGTGGGTCAGGTTCTTTACATTTAAAATCATAGCAGTACCCTTTTGTATATTTGTAGAAAAAAGGCTGAAAAAAGCCTTTGCGTTGTCCGGTAAAATGTGATCGTTCAGCCCCACGGCTAAACGGCAACGGTAAAATTATAATGGAAGAAACGGGAAACCGCAAGAAAAGATTTTTTCAGGCAAGAAATGTATGTGCAAATTTTCGAAATTTATGTTAATATAAGCGACAGCGAAGGCTGAAAGGCTGTGATCGTAAAAATAGAAGAGAGGAAAAGAACATGGAAAACAGAAAGAAAAAACTGACAGACTATTATAAACCATACAGAAGACTGTTTCTGGCCGATATGTTTTTTGCCACCCTGGGAGCGGCCGTGACCCTGGCGCTTCCGCTTCTGGTGCGCTATATCACAGGAACGGTGGTAGGTTTTCCTACCAGGGAAGCGACCGGCATGATCTTCAAGCTGGGGGCGCTGATGGTGGCTCTGGTAGCCCTGGAATGCTACTGCAACTATTTTATAGGAAATTATGGACATGTGATGGGGGCGAAGATCGAACACGATATGCGAAACGAGATCTTTGGCCATTACCAGAAGCTGTCCTTCGCCTTTTATGACGACCAGAAGGTGGGGCACCTGCTCTCCCGGATCACAAGCGACCTGTTTGATATCACGGAGCTTTTGCACCATGGCCCGGAGGATATCGTTATTTCCCTGATCAAGCTGGTGGGAGCCTTTATCATCCTGACAGCCATCAACTGGAAGCTGTCCCTGACAGCCATGGCCATCGTTGTTTTGATGCTGCTTTTCGCGGTCAGCTATAACGGGAAGATGCGCAGCGCCTTCCGGGATAACAGGGCCAGGATCGCGGATATCAACAGCCAGATCGAGGACAGCCTGTCCGGCATCCGGGTGGTGAAGTCCTTTGGCAATGAAAAAATGGAGATGGACAAATTCAACACGGGAAACGACCGATTTGTGGACTCCAAGAAACGCACCTACAAATTTATGGGAACCTACAATTCCTGCATGGGAGCCTTCGCCACCCTGATCACGGTAGTTTCCCTGATCGTGGGCGCGTATCTGATGCTGCTGGGGGAGCTTTCGTCCGCCGACCTGGTGACCTTCCTTTTATATATCAGCAATTTCACGGAGCCTGTGAAGAAGCTGGTCAATTTTACGGAGCAGTTCCAGAACGGTTACAGCGGCTATGAGCGCTTCCGGGAGGTGCTGGCCATCGCCCCGGATATCGCGGACCGGCCCGGAGCCGTATCCCTTGAGAAGGCCAAAGGGGAGATCACCTTCGACCATGTCAGCTTCCGCTACGGCGACAATACGGAAAATGTCCTCCAGAATGTGGATCTGGAGGTAAAACAGGGAGAGTATGTGGCCCTGGTGGGCAGCAGCGGAGCCGGAAAGACCACCCTCTGTTCCCTGATTCCGAGATTTTACGATGTGACGGAGGGAAGCGTAAAGCTGGACGGGCGTGACATCCGCGACATCCGGTTAAATGACCTGCGCAGGCAGATCGGCATCGTCCAGCAGGACGTCTATCTTTTCGCGGGCAACGTGATGGATAATATCCGTTACGGGAAACCGGACGCCACGGACGAGGAGGTGGTAGCCGCCGCCAAAGCGGCAAATGCCCATGAATTTATCAAAAACCTGCCGGACGGCTACCTGACGGATATCGGGCAGCGGGGCGTGAAGCTTTCCGGAGGGCAGAAACAGCGCCTGTCCATCGCCCGGGTATTTCTGAAAAATCCGCCGGTGCTGATTTTTGACGAGGCGACCTCCGCCCTGGACAATGAGAGCGAAAAGATCGTCCAGCACTCTCTGGAAAAGCTGGCGAAAAACCGCACGACCTTTGTTATTGCCCACCGGTTGTCTACGATACGGAACGCCCAGAGGATCCTGGTGCTGACGGAGGACGGCATCGCCGAAGAGGGAACCCATAAAGAATTGCTGGAAAAAGGCGGCGTGTACGCCAATCTGTATGAGATGCAGTTTTAAATAAAAGAGAAGCAGATGATAAATCAGGCAGACGGAAGGAAACAGGATCCTTCCGTCTGCCTGTTAAGTTCAGAAAAAACTGCCTGAGCTGGGGAAAAAGATGAATTATTATAAAAGAATAATATTCTTTATTCGTGACAAATGCAGAGAGGAAGAAGAACACAGGAGATGCTAAGGGAAAAAAATCGTATATTCATGCTGCTGGCGGTGATCGTCCTTGTTTTCGCAGTGGTGCTTTCCGTCAGCGGGCGGGAATTTTCTACTTGACAGACGCACTTCCCAATGTTATCTTAATAACAGTTGGTTACAGAAAAATGCAAGGAAGAGGAATAGTACAGTTTATCCCAAATCCAGAAAGCTGCCGGGTGATGCGAGGCAGTGGCGGGAGGATTGGAACTCACCTCGGAGCGGCTGCCCCAAATTTCCGGTGACCCGGGGAGAGTAGATGCAGACGGATGCCCACCGTTACAGGGGAGGGGATATAAGGTCAAAGGCTCGTATCCCATGAGTGTATGAAGCGATTCATAAAGTAGAGTGGTACCGCGTAAGACAGATGACAGGTCTTTCGTCTCTATCCGGCATAGGTTATGCTGTGGAGACGAAGGGCCTTTTTTAGCAGCTGTTTTGTTATGCGCATCAGTCGCATTGCATGAGGAGAACCGCAGATGTAAAAGAACCCGTTCTTCGGGCGCGAAAGCAAAATGATGGAAAACAGAAAAGGAGAGTAGAAATGAAAAACGTAGCAAAGTATAAGAGACAGTATTTTATGCCCCCTGTGCCCTCCATGAAATGGGCAGAAAAGGATCATGTGGAAAAAGCACCGATCTGGTGCAGCGTGGACCTGAGAGACGGAAACCAGGCGCTGATCGTGCCCATGACGCTGGAGCAGAAGATTGACTTCTTTAAGCTTCTGGTAAAGATCGGTTTTAAGGAGATTGAAGTGGGCTTCCCGGCTGCATCCGATACGGAGTATCATTTCCTGAGGGCGCTGATCGAGCAGAACCTGATCCCCGACGATGTGACGATCCAGGTGCTGACCCAGGCCAGAGAGCATATCATCCGCAAAACCTTCGAGGCCCTGGAGGGCTGCAAAAAGGCAGTCGTTCACGTGTACAACTCCACTTCCGTAGCCCAGAGGGAGCAGGTATTCCATAAATCAAAAGAAGAGATCAAGCGGATCGCCGTGGAGGGCGCGGCTCTTTTAAAGAAGCTGGCAGAGGAAACAGACGGCAATTTTGCTTTTGAGTACAGCCCCGAGAGCTTTACAGGCACGGAGCCGGAGTATTCCCTGGAGGTATGCAACGCGGTTCTTGATGTGTGGCAGCCCACGCCGGACCGCAAGGTGATCATCAACCTGCCCAGCACCGTGCAGCACTCCATGCCCCATGTGTACGCCAGCCAGATCGAGTATATGTGCGACAACCTGAAGTACAGGGAGAACGTGATCGTATCCCTTCATCCCCACAACGACAGAGGCTGCGGCGTATCAGACGCTGAGCTTGGAATCCTGGCGGGCGCTGACAGGATTGAGGGAACCTTATTCGGCAATGGGGAGCGCACGGGAAATGTGGATATCGTGACCCTGGCCATGAATATGTACTCCCAGGGTGTTGATCCGGAGCTTGATTTTTCCGATATGAACGCCATCAGTGAGGCCTATGAGAAATTTACAGGCATGACCGTGGATATGAGAAGCCCCTACAGCGGAGCTCTCGTGTTTGCCGCTTTCTCAGGCTCCCATCAGGATGCCATCGCCAAGGGAATGAAATACAGGGAGGAGCACAAAGAAGAGCCCTGGACAGTTCCCTATCTGCCCATCGATCCTCAGGATATCGGCAGAGAGTACGAGGCAGATGTGATACGTATCAACAGCCAGTCCGGCAAGGGCGGCGTAGGCTATATCCTGGAGCACAATTTCGGCCTGAACCTGCCTGCCAAGATGCGGGAGGCCATGGGCTATGCGGCCAAGGCTGTGTCCGACGAGAAGCACAAAGAGCTGCTTCCCCAGGAGATCTTCGAACTGTTCAAGGAAAAATTCGAGGACGTCAAAACACCGTACAACATCACAGAGGTACATTTCAAGCAGCATAACGGCATCATCGCAGAGGTTACTGTGGACTGCAGAGGCGAGTCCAAGGTGGCGATCGCTGCAGGAAACGGCCGCCTGAACGCGGTGAGCAATGCTTTGAAAAAGCAGTTCCGCTTAGAGTATGACCTGATCACCTACACAGAGCACGCCCTGGAGCAGAGCTCCAGTTCACGGGCTATCGCCTATGTGGGAATCCGTGACAAGGAGGGTCAGATGTTCTGGGGAGCAGGCGTTGACCAGGATATCATCCGCGCGTCCATTAATGCGTTGCTGACGGCAATTAATAACAAAGAAGCTAAGTAAAAGTTACAAGATTTTACAAATATTTCAAAAATATTACAAATATCGAAAGTGCTTAAAAAGCAAAAGGAAATGGAATATAAATTGTGAAAAACTCGCAAAACAGCCAAAACTGCTGAAAAAATATGCCCAAAGCCCACGGAAAGCTTTGGGCATATTTTATGAAAAAAACAAGGAAAGTCCGCAAAAACTTTGTTGGAAAGCCACAGAACGGGCCAATTGCGGAAAAAACGGCCTGTAAAATGTTACGAAAATGTAAAATTAATCTTGACACATACATTTACATTACATATAATGCAAGTACTTGGAGGGCTGAGATTTACAGGTAACAGTAAAAGAAAAATTGGAAAAGGAGAGTACCGTATGCGGTTAATACAGACGATTTTTCGGAAGGCTTCCGGCCCGATGAAATCGTTGGAAAAACGCAGTTCTATGGTAGCTGTTTCATGTATCACTTCAGTTGCTGTCATGTCACTGCTGATATCGGGGTTTTCCGACGGCAGCCAAAACAGGATCTATGCAGTCCGGGCGGCCTACGAGGGGGAGTGCGAAGAGAGAGACTCCCTGAACGGGGTGCACGCGGGACTGAAGGGACTGGTGAGTTCCGTCAACAGTATGGAAAAATATTCCCTGGCGGCCTCATCGGTGGACATTACGGCAGAAAATGTACAGGTCCTTGTAGGAACATCGAAGGTACGCCGCAGCGCCCTGAACAGGATCACCCTGGGAAAGGGGACGAGCCGTGTGGGCGGCGTGGGATATTATGCCCAGCAGACGGTTCGGGAGCACCATATGGCGTCAGAGGATTACTATTCCCTTCTGAGAGTCGTGGAGGCGGAGGCTACCGGCGGCGACATGAAGAGCAAAATCCTGATAGCCAATGTGGTGCTGAACCGCGTGGCTGACAGCCGCTTTCCGGATACCATCAGCAAGGTGGTATGGGACAAGGAAGGGGGCACGGCGCAGTTTTCACCTACGGAGGATGGAAGGATCTATACAGTGGAAGTCTCGGAGGATACATACGAAGCAGTAGACAGAGCGCTGAAGGGGGAGGACTACTCAGAAGGAGCACTGTTTTTTATGGCCCGATCCAGTGCAGAGGCTCACAATCAGGAGTGGTTTGACGACACCCTGCAGAGACTGTTTGAGTACGGAGGACACGAGTATTATACATTTTCCAACGAGTAAGCGAAAAGGAGAGGACTGACGGCAAAAACGTCGGTCCCTTCTTTCATGTGAAAATGATTATAAAAATTTAGAGGATTTTTATTGATTTTATCAAGTGAATATGTATAATATAGTATTTGAAAAGGGTTACGCCCTGCTTGTTAAAAAGATAACATAAGTCCTGCCCTCCGCAGGCAACTATTGAAGAAAAGAGGTTAAAGTAAGATGGCAGAAATCAACTTAAGCAAGTATGGTATCACCGGCACCACAGAAATTGTGTACAATCCTTCTTATGAAGTTTTATTTGAGGAGGAGACAAAACCGGAGCTGGAAGGTTATGAAAAGGGACAGGTGAGTGAGCTTGGCGCAGTGAACGTTATGACCGGTATCTACACAGGCCGTTCCCCGAAAGATAAGTTCATCGTAATGGATGAAAATTCAAAAGATACTGTATGGTGGACTTCTGATGAATATAAGAATGATAACCATCCGGCTTCACAGGAAGCATGGGATGCCGTAAAGGAGATCGCATTAAAGGAGCTTTCCAATAAGCGTCTTTTCGTAGTTGACGCGTTCTGCGGCGCAAACGCCGACACACGCATGGCTATCCGTTTCATCATGGAGGTAGCCTGGCAGGCTCATTTCGTAAAGAATATGTTCATCCAGCCCACAGAGGAAGAGCTGGCAAACTTTGAGCCGGATTTCGTTGTTTACAACGCTTCCAAGGCAAAAGTGGAGAACTACAAGGAGTTAGGCCTGAATTCTGAGACAGCGGCTATGTTCAACATCACAAGCCGTGAGCAGGTTATCGTAAATACATGGTATGGCGGAGAGATGAAGAAGGGTATGTTCTCTATGATGAACTATTACCTGCCGCTGAAGGGAATTGCTTCTATGCACTGCTCCGCGAACACCGACTTAAACGGTGAGAACACAGCGATCTTCTTCGGACTTTCCGGAACAGGTAAGACCACACTGTCCACAGACCCGAAGCGTCTCCTGATCGGTGATGACGAGCATGGCTGGGATGACAACGGCGTGTTCAACTTCGAGGGCGGCTGCTACGCGAAGGTTATCAACCTGGACAAAGAGTCTGAGCCGGATATCTACAACGCCATCAAGCGCAACGCCCTGCTGGAGAACGTTACTCTGGACGAGGAAGGTAAGATCGACTTCGCAGATAAGAGCGTGACAGAGAATACACGTGTATCCTACCCCATCGACCACATCCAGAACATCGTTCGCCCGGTATCCGCGGCTCCCGCAGCTAAGGAAGTGATCTTCCTGTCTGCAGATGCTTTCGGCGTACTTCCGCCGGTATCTATCCTGACTCCGGAGCAGACACAGTACTACTTCCTGTCAGGCTTTACCGCAAAGCTGGCCGGTACAGAGCGCGGTATCACAGAGCCCACACCGACCTTCTCCGCTTGCTTCGGACAGGCTTTCCTGGAGCTGCATCCGACAAAGTACGGCGAAGAGCTGGTTAAGAAGATGGAAGCAAACGGCGCAAAGGCTTACCTGGTAAATACAGGCTGGAACGGCACCGGCAAGCGTATCACCATCAAAGATACACGTGGCATCATCGACGCGATCTTAAACGGCGATATCCTGAAAGCACCCACAAAGAAGATTCCGTACTTCAACTTTGAGGTACCCACAGAGCTTCCGGGCGTTGACACAGGTATCCTGGATCCGCGCGACACCTACGCGGACGCATCTGAGTGGGAGGAGAAGGCAAAGGATCTGGCAGGCAGATTCATTAAGAACTTCAAAAAATACGAGGGCAACGAGGCAGGAAAGGCACTTGTTTCCGCAGGTCCTCAGTTATAAGATTTACCGTCTGGTAAAAGAAAGCTGCCGCTTTACGGTTGAAAAACCGGGAAGCGGCAGCTTCTTTTTGTCTGGAGGCATGAAAAGCGCCTGGAGAAATACCTAATATAGAGAATGCAGAAATTAATCGGAAATACATTGCTAGGATTTCCGATAAATGCTATACTATTTCCGAAAGGAGTGAAAATATGACCGATATCAGATATATTTCGACGAAAAAAGCGGCTGAAATACTGGGATTATCAACCAGAAGAGTTGTAGGATTATGCAATGCTGGAAAACTGGAAGGTGTTTTAAAAAAAGGCCGCAGCTGGATGGTTCCAGAGGAGACTGCATATGCTTACATTGGCACTGAAAAACCTAAAGCAGGAGATGGAGAGATCCTCTCTTGCGCAGTTGGGAATACATCCTATGTGGATGTAATAAAGAACAGCTATTATGTAGATAAAACGCTCCTGATCCGTGATTTGATAGATGATCAGGTCCCGGTTATTTTGTTTACCAGACCACGGAGATTTGGAAAAACACTTGTTCTTGATATGCTTAAAACCTTTTTTGAAAAAACGAAAGAGGATACTTCCGTTTACTTCAAAGATAAGCAGATTTGGGCATGCGGCGAAAAATATCAAAAAATGCAAGGCGCATTTCCGGTGATTTCTATCACTTTTAAAGATGCAAAATTTTCAGATTGGGCGGATACTTATGCGGCAATTAAAAATGTGGTTCGTGATGAATTTATGCGGCACGATGAGCTCTTTACAAGCGACAGCCTTAATCCGGTGGAACAGGATTATTTATCCAGGATACAGTCGGATGAGCTGAGTGATGTGGAGTATGCCAGAGCACTCCTGAATCTGGGACGCATGCTGGAAAAACATCATCAGTCCAAGGTCGTCATTCTCATTGACGAATATGACACTCCGATCCAACAGGGACATTCCAGAAGCTTCTATAATGAAGTGATTACATTTATGCGTAATTTTATGTCTGGTGGTCTTAAGGATAATCCTTCTCTTGCCTTTGGCGTCCTTACCGGCATTCTTCGTGTGTCAAAGGAGAACCTGTTTAGCGGCCTTAATAATCCAATTGTAAATTCTGTACTTGATGAGAAATACAGCAAATACTTTGGATTTACCGTGGATGAAGTGAACACCATGGCAGCATACTACGGAAAGGAGGCAAAACTGGAAGAGCTTCGTGAGTGGTACGATGGATACCGTTTCGGAAGTACAGAAATTTATAATCCATGGTCTGTGGCAAATTATTTTTATAATAATTGTCAGGCGAAGCCATATTGGATGAATACCAGTGGTAATGAGATCATCCGGGAGATCATAATATCCCTTACACCGGATATTGCAGAAAACCTTTTTGCACTGTTGCAGGGGCAGAACATTCAGGCATCGTTAAATATGGATGTCATCTATCCGAGGATAACGGATGGGACAGATACGATTTTCAGCTTTTTGCTGCTTGCAGGCTATTTAAAACCTGTAAGCGATGTGGTTGAAACAGAATTTGGAACATTTACGGAGCTGGCATTACCGAATAAGGAGATTCGCAGAGTTTACAATACAGAGATTTTATCCTGGCTCAGGGGGACAGTGGATGGCAATGTCATGGCAGGACTGGAAAAGGCCCTGTATCTGAATGATGGGAAGAAGCTTCAGGAATTTCTCAGAAAATATATGATCACCTGCTTCAGTTGTTTTGATGGAGCATCGGAAGGCTTTTATCATGGCATGATGCTGGGACTGGCAGCGGGCATATCCTCAAAGTATTACATCAGATCAAACAGGGAATCCGGAGAAGGAAGATTCGATCTTGTGCTGGAGCCTAAAGTACATTTTTTGCCGGGCATTATTATGGAATTCAAAGCAACAAAGGAGGAGGCCGGTTTATCTGCATCCGCCGCTGAGGCGCTCAAGCAGATTGAGGATAGGCACTATGATACAGAAATGAAGGATCGTGGAATCAGGGAAATCGTAAAGTATGGCATTGCTTTTGCAGGTAAAAATGTAGAGATTGCAAAAGGATGATAGGAGAAAAGAAAACAGAAAAAGAAAATTAAAAATATGTATATTCAGAAATAATCATATTCAAAACTACAGAGGTATGATACAATAAAATAAGAGGAAAACCAGGTGGACAGGGAGAAGGCGGAGGCAATGCTGGATGAACTAAAGCAATATATAGACGATGTAACAATGTAGAGGTGAAGATGGTGGAAGAGTACTTAAATCATAGCTCCAAAGATGAGGTGTTGATGGATCTTCTGGATGCAGGAGTCATGCCGAATCCGGCAGAATGGGAAATGATCTATCAATGTACCTTGGATCAGGAGGTGGGCACCAGATCGGACGCAGCAGAGATATTAGGGATACGGTGCAATGAAAAGGATGAGGAAAAGCTGTGCCGGATGGCCTATGATAAAGCGGATGAGCTTGTCAGGGTATGCGCAGTTCAATCATTGCAGATGGGAAGGCAGGAAAAGACACTGAAATGCCTCTATGAATTGATGAGGACCGGTGGAAGAATGGCAAGGGGGTATGCGGTGCGCGCATTTTATGAGGTCTGGGTCAACAGAAATGGGTATACGAAAGAGAGTGTAAGGAAATGCTGGCGGAAGATGGAAAAGCTTTACAAAAAAGAGAAGTCCCCTTGGGTTTTGGCAGGATATGAAGGAGCCAGATATCAGTGTGGCTGTGAAAGAGGTTTATTAGGATTAAAAAAAATCCTGTGTGAAGGACGGGGGCTTGAAAACGTCCAAAGCGTAGCATTAGGACAATTGATGTATCTTCGCAATGTATTTAACGAACATGAAATCAATTTGATCATAGAGGAGACCCTGGAGTATATGGATGTTTATCCGTGGATTCGGGAGAAAGCCCAAAAGTTTTTGGAAGAAAAAGAAATACCGATGGTTTTAGTCCTTGATAAAGAAAATGCGGGACTTTCTCAAATAATAACATACCTGGGCAGGGAAATCGAAGAGGAGTTATGGGTAGAATCTGCAGGTTTGATGCCTGAAGAAATAACAAGCCCAGAAGTAGCCAAACGGTTGGGAGAAAGCCAGGACACGATCAACCGCTACTATTATCCGAGGCCAATCCGGCGGATCTATAATTATCAATATATTGTTCCTTTGGGAATCAGGCTTAAACAGGAAAAGTATCCATTACATAGAATTGTGCCGATATGGGAAGATGTGAAAGAAAATATGCTGGATGTAAAACAGGCTGAGAAAATGCTGTGTGAGCTGAAAGATTATATAGACAACGATATGATTGCATGCAGGGAAACGGAACAGTTATTAAAAATCAACCAAAACCAATCGTAGAATACGTTAAAACAATAGATTGGGTTTGAGGAAGTAGAGGAAAACCAGGTGGACAGGGAGAAGGCAGAGGCAATGCTGGATGAGCTAAAGAAGTATATAGGTGATGCAGGAACTTGTTGAAGCGGTAGAGCAGCTTTCAACTGTACAGGAGGGTAGCGTGAAAAAAATAGTGGATATTATACAGGGTAAGTACTTAATAGCAATTAACAGGTGCTTAAATATGATAACTCTAGGCATGTCAGAAGAACCTTTGACACTGTTCGGGGAGGATGCTGAAAAGAAATGGAAAATTGCAAATGAAAAAGAGAAAAATTCAAGCGGATGGCCTTTTTTGGAGGGAGGATATAAGAAAGGAGAAGAGAGTTTTCAATGCCGCGTCGAATTCGCACAATATTACGGAATCAGCATTTATAATGCAGAAAATAATGAGAGAGTTTTAAGCGGACTTTGTAAATTCGGAAAAGAAGAATTAGTAGTAGAAGTGCGTCTAGGGAAAAAATATAAGGAGAAAGAAAAAATAACGTTTATCCGGTATCCGTTCGAAATGGAAAGTGAGACTGAAAAAAACAAAATAAGCAGCAAATAGGCAGAGCAAAGAGAATGCCAATCGCTAACAAAACATACGTATAATTTTGGAGGAAGAAGTTTGAAAAAAACAGAAAAAGCAGCAAAAAGAATATTGTTCCACATGGTTGCAGCAAAGTAACTAATACTGGGTAGGAGAACACATATGGTAAAAAGAGAATATATACTTGAGTTGCTGGATCAGCATCAGACGTTTCTAATATATAGTAGGACAAAAGAAAACATATTTTACAATTTTACATGGGATGAAAAAGAGCAGGAATATGAGGAATATCGGGATTTACACTATGAAAATTGGAATGAATTACTGGGGATTTATCAAGAGGGAAAAACGATAGAGATGTGTTTGAAAGATGTTTTTGAGGATGTGGATGAAAATATTTTAGATGTAGAAAAAGCAAAAAAGATGCTGGACGAGTTAAAGAAGTATATAGAAAATGATAGATAATAGTAGAAAATATAAATTGAATAACGACTATAATTATAGTATAATAGTCAAAAAATCAAACATAAACCAAATACATTGATCGAAAATTGGGAGGCAGACATGAAGGATATCGAGTTGGAAGAAGGACGGGATTTAACTTCCTGTGAAACATTGATCATGAAAACGATCTGGGATGAGAAGGAGGATATCTCGGCGATCGACCTGCGGCGAAAGCTAAAAGAGCGGTACGGGAAAGATTACAGCCGGACGACCCTGGCCACCTTCCTGATAAAAATGTCGGATAAAGGCTTTGTGAAAAACTATCGGGTCGGGAGAAACGCGTATGTCCACGCCACAAAAAGCGAGGAAGAGTATAAGCAGGAACTGCTGGAGGACACCCGGCGGTTCTGGTTTGCGGGAAAGACCGAAGAGCTGGTTTGCGCGTTGTTTAAAAAGCGCAAAGTCAGCAAAGAGGAGATCGCGAATATAAGGAGGCAGTTGGATGAACTGGATGATGATTAAGCTGGCAAGCGCGCTGCTGTCCGTGACACTGACGGGAAGCGCGGCCTTTCTTCTCTGGTATGCACTGAGCAGGTTCCTGAAAAAATGGGGATATGTGAGATGGTGCCATGCCGCGCTATGGGGCGTAGGGTTTCTTTATATGATACCGGTTGCTTACGGAGCCATGCGGTGGCTGGGGGAAAGCGGCCGATGGGGAGGCGTCTTATTTTGGCCGACTTTAACCATCACAGAGGTGACAGGGGGGATCCTGGCCGTGTGGGGAATTGGCGCAGGGCTCATGAGCTGTCGGCTGGTTTCTATCTCTATACGCCAGAGCAGACGGCGCAGAAGGGAAATACCCTGTGAGGAAGGTGTGGAGCGTCTTTTCCTGTCGGTACAGCAGGAGCTGGGACTGGTTCCGGGAAAGGTGGGGCTGGTCTGTGATTATCTGGCAGACGCCCCGGTTTTTACAGGAATCTTTCATCCGAGAGTGGTGCTCCCGCCTCAACATTTCACAGAAGAACAGCTGCGGGTTATCTTTTTCCATGAACTTACCCATTACCGGCAGAGGGATATCTATCTGTTGGCTTTTGCAATGCTGATCCAGGTGTTTCAGTGGTTTCAGCCCTGTGTATGGCTGTTTGGGAAGGAGGTGAGCAAATACGGTGAATATGCCTGCGATGAAAAGGTGTGCGGCAGAGCGGGCGGGATCAAGAAATATTTTGATACGATTCTGGATGTGATGTGTGTGGAAGAAATCAGGGATGGGATATTTTCTATGCACATGATGGAGAGAAAGCATGAGCTTGTAAGGAGGAAAAAACAGATGAGAGATACAGAAAAGAGAAAGAAAAAACCGATGGCGTGGGCGGCAGCCCTGAGTATAGGAATGGCCATATGCTGCTCCGTCACAGTGATGGCGGCAGCGGATGAGATGGGCAGGCAGTACCAGGACTGGTATCAGGCGACAGTCATTAAGGTGGAAGAGTCCTATGAGCCAATCGAATATGAGGAATTTACAGACCATGGGCCTGCAGAGGGCATTACAGTGGAAGAAGGGGAAACGACACAAGTTGCCAGAAGTTTGATAAGTTTTACTTGGACAATTCCCAGTAATACTTCAAAAAAAACTTCCGGATTTTCAGCTCAAAAGGGACAGACAGTCAGCGTCACCGCTTTGGTGGATCCAAGTACGAAAGAGGTAATGGTTGGAATTGTGGATTCTGCTGGAAACAGGAGATATATCATAGGCCACGGAAGCATTAGCCATGATTTTGAGATTAAGTCAACAGATACATATCGGGTGTTCGTAGAGAATACTAATTCCAGTACAGTTTATGTAAACGGAAACTATAGTGTGCATTAATGGTAAGATGGCAGAGAAAAAGGTTGAAATCCCCTGCAAGTTTACTTGCAGGAGGATTTCTGATAAAAGATACATATTTGGTTTATGCGTCAAAAGTTAGAATTTGCATAATGCTTGTATAGTAGAGAATGAGAGACTTTAAGCGATTCTTTGTATAAATCGATTTTTCCCAAATACGACTATAAAAATAGTCGAATAGTTGTATTTGAAAAAGATATAGAGACGGATGTTAATCATGTTGTAAGTGTAATAGGAGGTGATTTTGGAAGTCTTGTATAGGAAAAAAATTGTTATTGTGAGCGATGTGAACCAACGAGAAATGTGAAAATGGAACTGGCAGGCAGAGATAAATTTCAAGTTTGGAAAGTGGGGGAAAAAGATGAAGAGAAAGTTTGAAACAAATAAGTAGA